>JAKQOW010000055.1 GCA_029565065.1 Acidobacteriota bacterium
GAGTAAGATCAAGCAGCCGGCAGGCGGGAGGTACCGCTCGCGGCACCTCCATTTTGCCTGCCGCTCAATGGTGCCTCACGAAAATGGTGGATCGGTGAATCGGGAGACGGCAGACGGGCGACGGAGATGGGAGACGGGAGATGTGGATGGGAGACGGGAAACGGGAAAAAGATCGACAACCATCAACGATCAACTATCAACAATCGACCATCCCAGAACCTGTGAGCTTGCGAACCTGGAACCGGCGAACATTCCAACATTCAAACCTTCAAACGGCGCGAGTACGAGCACGATTACGATGACGATCACGATTACGAATTACGATTACGAATTACGATTACGGACACGAATCCTCAGACCCATTCACCCATTCACCCCTCTATCGCCGTCCTTCCCCGGCGTCGAGCAGCTCGCAAACCGCCAGCGGCTCCTGCTTCCCCCTGAGCCGGATGGTGCCGGCGCGGCCGAGGCGCACCGCGTCGCCGAGGCCGGCCGCATGGGCCTTCGAGACGAGGATCTCGCCCGGCGCGGCCGCGCCGCAGAGGCGGGCGGCGGTGTTCACCGCGTCGCCGACGCAGGCGAAGTCCATCCGTTTCGACGCGCCGATGGTGCCGGTGACCACCCGGCCGGAGTGCACGCCGATCCCCACCTCGAACACGGGCAGCCCGTTCTTCCGCCGCTCCCGGTTGAGCCGGCGGATCGATTCCTGGATGGCCACCGCCGCGCGGCACGCCCGCATCCGGTGGCCGCCCCGGGCGCTGCCGCCGAAATGGGCCATCACCTGGTCGCCCACGTAGTCGTCCACGTCGCCGCTGTGGCTCCGGATGGCCTGGTACTGCAGGTCGAAGTAGGCGTTGAGGGTGGCCATGACCTCCATGGGGTGATGGGCTTCGGCGAAGGCGGTGAAGCCGCGGACGTCGGCGAACAGAAAGCTGAGGTCGATCTCCTGGCATTCGCCGAGATTCACCGCCTCGCCGTCCTTGCCCGATTTCTGGATCATCGTCCGGGTGGACTGGGAGATGAATTTCTCCATGGTCCCCTTTTCCCGCTTGAGCGCGTCCTTCTCCTTCAGCTCCGCCGCCATGCTGTTCAGGACGTCGGCCAACTGGCCCACCTCGTCGCGACCCGCCAGCTCGATGCGCGCGTCGTAATCGCCGTTGCCGATGGCGAGCGCTGCCGCCTGGACCCGGCGCAGGCGCCGGACCACGCCGCGGATGTAGCCGGAGAACAGGAGCAGCCCCGCTCCGCCGGCGATCGCCGCCGCGGCCGCGAACAGCGACAGCCAGCGGACGGGCAGCAGCCCGATCCGCTCCAGCTCCGCCGCCGACTGCCGCGCGGCCGGAGTCTCGGCCCAGTAGATCACCGCGGCCGCGCCCGCCAGCAGCGTCAGCAGCAGCAGCGTCAGGAGCGTCGTCAGGCGGGCGTTCAGGCCGAAAACCACGCGCCGCACGCCCTTGGTGTCGCGCTTCCGCCCCCCGAACGGGTCGGCGATGAAATCGAGCATGCGGTGACGGGGCGGGGGGGTCCGTTTGTTGGCCACGGCCTCAAGATAAACCGGTTCGACGGGTAAATCCAGCGCGAATGGTCAGGCCGTCGGGATCGCTGTCCCGGGGAGACGCCGGCGGGCCGCCCGTGGCGGGGTCAGCGGGAAATGCCCATGAGCCGGCGGTACGGCCACTGGGTCTTCCGGGGAAAGTACAGCCCCACCCAGAATCCGGCGTGCCAGCATGCCAGGCCCGGGACCGCCAGGGCCAGGAGCACCGGCGTCCGCCAGCCCGGATTGGGCCGGGCCGTGATCATCCGCCAGGCGAGTCCGGCCCAGGAATAGGCCAGCACGGCCGGCGCGAGGAACGGCACGAAGCGCACGGCCGCCTTCCGGAGGCCGGAGTACAGGCGGCGGGTGCGCCCGCTGCCGAAGCCGAGCTGGTACAGGTGGCGCAGCACGTCGGGCAGCCGCTCCTTGTTGCGGTGGGCGGCGACGAGATCCGGCTCGAACCGCGCCGGGAGCCCCGCGCGGGTGACGTGGGCGGAGAACAGGATGTCTTCGGCGAGGATGAAATCGGACGCGTAGGGCGGGAGGGCGGCGAGGTGCTCCCGCGGGATCAGCAGCTGGAACGACGGCAGGAACTGGCGGTGGCCGGGCCGGCCGGAGGGGACGAACCGCGAGAACTCCGCCCAGTACTGCAGCGAGCCCGCCCACGAGCGGGGCGTCCCGTTGGCCATCACTCCGGAGATGACAGCCGGCGCCTCGTCGAGCAGCCGCGCCAGCACGCGACCCCAGCCCGGCCCGGGGACGCAGTCGGCGTCGAGAAACAGGATCCGGTCGCCGCGGGCCGCGGCGGCGCCCGAATTGCGGGCGTCCCCGCAGGAGAGCCGCTCCGTCCGCTCCACGACCCGGACCGTCGGGTAGGGCCGGGCGGCGGCGGTCGCGTCGCCGCGGGCGGCGCCGTCCGCCACGACGATCTCGTGGGCCACCCCGGCCAGTTCGTGGTGGAGCGCGGCCAGCACGTCCCCCAGCGTTCGGCCGCTGCGGTAGGACGGGATGACGACGCTGACGCGTGGTGGTGCTACATCGGGTGATCGCGGTTCGTCCATCCGGATGCTTCCGTCATCTATATATCGCATGAATCGCCGGCGCCGGCTCCGTTCATCCACTATACCGGATCGCGGGGCCGTTGGCCAGCGCAAGCCGCTGGGCCGGCCGATGCGAATTCAGTTGAACCGCCGGCTGAAAATGGATAATGTATTCCGTTCCACCGATTCCACGACGTTCACGTCCGGGATCAAGTAAGGAGGCCACATGAACCTGTTGCGTGCCATCATGCCGGGGCTCGTCGTCCTGCTGGCGCTGGGATCCGGCGCCCTGGGCCAGAGCGAGTCGCCGGCGACGGCCACGGGGACGCCCAAGATCGTGTTCGCGCAGCCCGTCCACAATTTCGGCGAGCTCAAGCCGAACGACGAAGTCACCCACGAGTTCGCCTTCACCAACACCGGTGATGCCATTCTCGAAATCACTAAAGTGCAGTCCACCTGCGGCTGCACCGCGGTCGCGCCGAGCAAGAAGCTGCTGGCGCCGGGCGAGTCGTCGGTCATCAAGGTCACCTACCATGCCGGGCGGGCCGCGGGCATGTCCGAAAAGAAGATCCTGGTGTATTCGAACGATCCGGAACAGGCGGAATCAGTGCTCACGATCCGGGCGGCGATCAAGACCGATCTGGAATTCAACCCGTCCTACATCCGGTTCGACAATATTCCGGTTGACGCGGTGGCCGAGGCGTCGGTCTTCTTCATGGCCAAGGATCCCGACGCGTTCAAGCTGACCGATCTGAAGGCCGATGATCCGTTCCTCCGCTGCGACTGGCGGCGGACCGACGACGGGCGCTTCGAGCTCAAGGTGGCCTTCGTGCCGGAGCAGGTCAAGGCCGACCACCGCGGCTATCTCAACTCCACCGTCCGGGCCAAGACCAACAGCGAAAGTTTCCCGGTCATCCAGCTTCCAGTCTACATCAAGTTCCAGGAGGAGTTCGCCGTCGTTCCGGCCCGGCTCATGATGTACGGACTGAAGGCGGGCGCTGAAGCCACCCGCGACGTCATCGTCAAGAGCAACAAGGGCGTCGCCTTCCAGATCACCGCCACCGAGTCCAGCAATCCGTTCGTCCGGGCCGAGGTGGTCCGCAACGGCGAGGCGGCCAACGTGGTGAAGATCGTCATCGATGCCAAGGCGCCGGCCGGGCTGTGCAACGCCACGGTGACCGTCCGGATGGGCGCCCGGCATCTGGCCGTTCCGGTGCGCGCCCGGATCGGCGACGCGGCCGCCACCCCGGCGCCGGCCGGCCCAACCGGAGGCCGCTGATGCGCCGCTGGCCGCTACTGGTTCTGATCGGGGGCCTGTGCCTGGCTCACGTCGCCGCCGGGACCCCGCGGTTCGAGGTGATGAACCAGACTCTGGATCTCGGCGTCGTGCGCCCCAATTCCGTCACGCCGGGCCGATTCGTCATCCTGAACACCGGCGACGCCCCCCTGCGCATCCTCAGCGTGAAGGCGCACTGCGGCTGCACCGTGACCCGCCTGACCGACCGGATCGTCCCGCCGGGAGGCCAGTCCCACCTGTCGATCAAATACACCACGGGCAACCTGCCGGAGGATGTGTCGAAGAGCATCGATCTCACCACGGACGATCCGGCCACGCCGAAAACCACGCTGTACGTCACTGCCTCAGTGAAGGGGGACATCGAGTGGAGCCCGCGGACGCTCACCCTGGACTGGCCGGTGGCGCCCGATTTCCAGGGCCGGATCACCTTCCGGGTCGCGGATGGAATCCAGCCGAAGCGCGTGTACGACCCCGCCGGCTTCCTCCAGGCCGAATGGCGGGCGCTCCCCGGGAAGGATTGGGAGGTTCTGTTCCGCCTTCCCCCGGGGGCCGAGTTCCGCCGCGTCGCGACGCTGTTCGTGGAATCGAACAGCCAGGATTTCCCGCTGCTCCAGTTGCCGGTCTACTTCCAGAAATCCTCGCCGCTGCGGCTGACGCCAGGCCGGGTCAACTTCTGGGTTCGTGAGGGCGACCGGGCGCCGGTGCGCCGGATCACCGTCGCCCGCCGGGACGGCCAGCCGCTGAAGGTGCTGCGCGCGGAGCCGTCGCGGGACTATTTTGTCGTGACGGTGGTTCAGGCGGCGGGCGAGACCGCGGTCATCGAGCTCACCCTCAAGGACGGCCTGCCCCCGGACATGTGTGACGGGAACCTGCACATCGTCACCGATGTCGAAGACGTGTGGCTGAACATCTCCTGCAAGGTCGTGCCGCGCGATGGCGGCGGGAAAGGGAAGTAAGCCCGACCGCCGGAAGCGGCCGGATCGTCCGGCGCCGCAACCGACGGCGGCGCCGGCCCGGCCGGCCGTCGGCGCGGGCGGGTGGGCCGCCTTCATCATCCTGGCGGGCGTCCTGCTGTACGCGCCCGGCCTGGAGTACGATTTTGTCTTCGACGATTTCGCGCTGGTCAAGAACAACCCGGCCGTCCAGTCGCTGGCGCAGGCCGCCCGGGCGACCGTGCAGGGTGTCGCCTACCGCCCGCTGCGCACGTTGAGCTACGCGCTGGATCACGCCCTGGGGGGCATGGACCCGTTCGTGTTTCATCTGTCCAACCTGGTCTGGTTCGCGCTGCTGCTGGTGGCGGCCTGGCGGGTGCTCCGCGCGGCGGGCCTGGGCGACGGCGCGGCGCTGGCGGCCCTGGGGCTCTTTGCGGTGCACCCGGTTCACGTGGACGCGGTCACCTACATCTCCGGGCGCCGGGATCTGCTGTCGGCGCTGTTTGTCCTGCTGGCGTTCTGGGCCTACCTGCAGTTCCGCCGGACCCGCCGCGCCTGGTGGTGGGCGGCGGTGCTGGCCGGCTTCCTGCTGGCGTTCATGGCCAAGGAGCTGGGCATCGTGGTGCCGGCGCTCATCTTCCTGTACGAGTGGGTCGAGGAGACGGCGGCGGCCGAGGGCGGACCCTGGCGGCGGATGGGCGCGGGTGTCCGCCGCACCCTGCGCCGCGGCTGGTGGTACTGGCTCCCCATCGCGGCGCTGGGCGCCGGCCTGGCCTTCTACAAGGTGTTTCTGACCGCCCCGAGCGCCAAGCTGGGCTGGTGGGGCGGCAGCTTCGCCACCAACCTGCTGACGGTGGCGAAGGTGCTGGTGTACGACCTCTGGCTGATGGTGTTGCCGGTCACCCTGCGGGCCGATTATTCGTACGACGGGTTTCCCATCGCCTACACCTGGGCGGATCCGCTGGGCCTGGCTGCGGCGGTGTTCGTCGCCGCGCTCCTGGCCGCGCTGGTCTGGCTCGCGGCCACCGGCCGCCGCCAGGCGGCGTTCTGGGGCCTCTGGTTTTTTGTGGCCATCTTGCCCATGTCTCATCTCGTCCCCCATCACGAGCTGCTGGCGGAGCACTACCTGCTGCTGCCGTCGCTCGGCGCCTGCGCCCTGGGCGGCCTCGGACTGGCGTGGCTCCATGGGCGGAACCGCCGGCTGGCTTGGGCGGCGGGCGCCGGCGCGGCGGCCTTCCTGATGGTGGTGCTGCTGGTCCACAACCCCGTGTACCGCGACAACGTCTCGCTGTTCGCCGACACGGCGGCCAAGGCGCCCCGCTGCGTCCGCGCCAACCGGGTGCTGGCCGAACACCATCTGGACCGGGGCGAGAACGACCGGGCGGCGACCTATCTGGAGCGGATTCTGGCGGTGCCTCCGCTGTTCGAGCGGGAGCAGCTCTCCGCCGCCGAGCGCCGTCGTCTGGCTCAGGTCCAGAAACGGAGACGCGGAGAGTACGTCCAGCGCGATCTGGCCATGTACCTGACCACCTATCGCCAGCTCGGGCACATCTACGAGACCCGCGGCGAGTACCAGAAGGCTATCGACCTGTTTCTCGGCGGCAGCCGGTTCGGGGCGCTGGCCGACATGTTCTACAACGACCTGGGGAACCTGTACGCCCGCACCGGGCGGTGGGACGATGCCGCCCGCTGGTACCGGCGCGCGGTGGCGGACGATCCGCAGAACCACATGGCCTGGTCCAACCTGGCCGCCGTTCACGCCGAGCAGGGCCGGCTCGATGAGTGCCGGCGGTGCCTCGAGGAGGCGATCCGGATCCGCCCGGATTTCGCCCAGGCCTGGTACAACCTGGCGATGCTGCTGGCCCGCCAGGACGCGCCCGCCGACCGCATCGCCGGACATCTGACGCGGGCGCTGGAGCTGGGCCTGCCCGCGCCCGACCGGGAGAACGCCGCAGCCCTGTTGAACCGGCTGCGGACACCGTGAGACAGAGCACGGCGGAGATACCGTGAGATTTCGTGAATTCTGTCACAAAAAACGAATATTTAGCGGGGAAATATGCCGACGCGACAAAAAAGTCTGTTGACAGGCAATGGGGTTTTCACTAATATGGCCCTGTCCGCAATCCATAGTCCTGGGCGGAGACAAAAAATCTTAGCAACTTTTTGCTTTCCTTTCACTCTATACTCTGACATGTTACGCGCAGAAAATCGACAAACCGTTTTTTTTCAAAACTTTATTAATCTCAACCGATGGAGGTTTGCTCAATGAAACATTTGAAGCTGTTCGCGACCCTCTCCATCATCTCTCTGCTGGCCGTCTGGTCCATGGCTGTTATCACAGTCCAAACCACGACCCCGCTGGTCAACCCCGATGGCACGCTGGAGAGAGCTGGATCCTTCCGTCTGATCTTTTCCGCCCCTGAATTCATCGATGAAGCGGATGTGTGGCCGGATACCGAAGGGTACTTCCTGGTCCGCATCCAGATGTCCAAAAACATCAAGCTCGTCAAGCTGGGTACACACAACGTGGGCACCCTCAGCCCCACCGGCACCTGGATCCCTGTGGCGTGGGAAATCGATGCCGGCGCCCCGATTTTGCCCATTGATTACACGGCCATTCGTGTGGTCCGGGCCGAGCCGGATTTTGTGGACCTGCTTTTCCTGAGGGACATGAGTGATTTGCAGTTGTCGGCCACCGATCGTCTGCGGTGCACCATCGGCACCCCGGCCTGTGCCACTCCCAGCACCAACGTCCCCTTCAACAATTTTGAGGGTGTCGCCGCGGTGCAGCGGGATTGCGACGGCGACGGCGCGCTCGACGCCGGCGCTTACTATCAAGAAGACACGATTCTCTGCCTGAACTTCGCGACGTCCGCTACCGAATTCGCGTACGACGACTTCTGGCGCGTGGGTCTGTCTGTCTATTTCTCCGATCCGAATGGCTCGCTGGGACCCCGCTACAGCGTGAACTTCGATCCTTCCGACCCGTCTCTGGCCCAGAAGGGCGGACCGGGCCAAGTCTGCGACCTCGTCCTAGACTGGCCCTGCAAGGGTGAACCGTGCGTGTTCGAAAACTGGACCAGCGGCTGCATGGAAGCCCCCGAAGTCCATGTGTGCCCCATCCCGCCTCCTCCGGACCAGGATTTCACGCCCGGCCCTTGCGCCGGCGGCACTCTGTGGATCAACGAGTCCTATGACATCCAGTTCGGTAAGGGCCACATGTTCTCCATTTGGGAAGACTGCCCCACCGGTTACTATGCTTTCGAGCCGGGCGGCAAGATCACCATCACGCTGGCATCCACTGCCTACAATGAGGATGGCTACACCTGCACGGACTTGCTCCCGAATTTCCCGCCACTCGCGCCTCCGGATACCACTTTCGGCCAATTCTGGATATTCGGTCCGCTTGGTGAACAGCTTGGCCCCTTCCCCGGAACGCGAATCAGCAGCTCAAAGATCGAGTTTAATCTGCCCCTCGATACTGTCTGGACCACCTTTGACCCCGATTACGGTCAATATTGCGTCCTGGCGGACCTCGAAGAGATCAACATCAACACCTGCTGCCTTCTCAACTTCTACACGGACGACGTATTCGAACTGAGAGTGACCGTGGACTATGTGCCGGCCGGATACAACTGCGGTTACAAGCCGGCTGCGACTCCGCCGTTCACGGTTGCCTACATCTACGGTTGCCTCGAGCCGGATCCCGAGCCGGTTGAGTACGACCTGTACCTGTGGTTCCCCTTCCTGGCTCCCGTCAACAATCCTGAAGTCAACTGGTGGTGCGGTGTGGCGCTGACCAACTACGCCGCCCAGGCCACTGAAGACGGCATCTTCTGGATGTGGGAAGAGGATGGCGACGAGTACTCCATCATCCTGCCGCCGCTGGGTGCGCACGAGATGTGGCTCCGCAACCTTACGGATCCAGTTTTCCAGGCCGCCGTGCCGAGCGTTCCCGGCGTCGATACGCTCTGGGGCGACGAAGCGATGAGCGGCCTCGTTGTCTACACGGTTGTTGATATGGATTACCCGCCCAACTATGCGGGCGGCTTCAAGGATGACGGCGCCATGGCCGGGATCGACGCGTTCGTTCTGATGGGCGACTACGAGCAGGCCTACGGCTACACCGCCCGTCACGTGGACGGCGCCCAGGTCTGGAACGATACGCCTGGCCGCGCGCCGGGCTGGGCCAAGAAAGGCACCAAGAAGTAAGACTGCTGGGAAAGAGGAGGCGCGAGCCTCCTCTTTTTTCGATTCTACCGGGTAGCATTCCAGTGAAATGCTACCCGTTTTTTATGAGGCGACCATGAGACGATTGGCCAGCGGAGTGTTATGGATATGTTTCGCGATGGGGGTGATCGGCGCAGTGGCCCAGGACGCCGTTCAACCGCCGGCTTCGGCGCCGGAATCGGCGGAAGCCCGGGTGAAGGCCCGGGTGGAATCGTTCTGGACCGCCAAGAAGGAACGGAAACTGGATATCTGTTATGACATGCTCACCCGGGCCGGCCGGGAGGAAATGACGATGGTCGATTATATCCGCCGCAACAACACCCGGATACTCGGCTACACCATCGACAAGATTCAGATTGATCCGAATGATCCCAAGCGGGCCCATGTGGAGGTTCGGTGTGACATTCATGCGATGGGGCGCAAGATGAGCAACCTCCTGAGCCGTCAACAGTGGCTGCTGGAGGAGGACGTGTGGCGCTGCGTCCATGCCAGCCGCTCGCCGTTTGACCGGAGCGCGGAACATGCCGCCGAGGCGGCTTCCGCGCCCAGGAGCGACAGCACCGACGCCGAACTCCAGAAACAGCGGGAGGCGATCAACCGGATCCGGCAGAAATACGGTCAGAGTCCGTCACTGCCCGAGGCCGTGAGCGGCAGTCCCGAGGCAGTGGTGCCGGCGGCCGGACAACCGGTCGAAACGGCCAAGACCGACAGCGCCGCCGCGCCGGACCAGCAGGCCGCCGACGGAAAGACCAAACCCGTAGCGGAAGACAAGCTCAAGACCGCCGCCGGTGCCGCCGCCGACAAGGCGAAGCCGGCGCCGGCGACGAAGAGCGAGACGTCCGCCGACAAACAGAAGAAAGATCCGCCGCCGGGTATTTAGCTTACGCCATTCCAGTTCCCGGCGCATCTGTATATCTGGCCGACCCGTCCGTCTGGAGAAATGCCGACCCCACAACGCGAGGATTTGGTGAAACATTCGATTCATACAGCGCTTGTCCACCTGATGCTGGGCATGATCCTGGCCGGTGGCGCCGTTCCATGTGCCGCGGCCACAGCCGGCCCGGCCTGGGAGGTGGAGACGGTCTACCACCCGCGGCTGCCCGGGGCAGCCACGATCACCGCCCGGTGGTGGTTCGAGGTGGTGGCGCGGGAGGCCGACGTTGACGGCGAGTGGTGGCGCGTCCGGGTGCGTAGTCACGACGGACAATTTCGGGTCGAGGCCGATTTCCGGCTGCAACCCGACACGGGCCGGCTGGGCTCGGTGAGTGTCCGGGAGTATTTCCGTGACGCGTGGCACGCCTTTCCGGTGCTGGCGGAGGAGCCGACGGACGTGTTCTTGATGCCCTTCGGCATCATCCCGCTGGATTATGTCGGCCGCGCCGGCGCCGCCGGCAAAGCCGCGTGGGACAGCCGGCGAACCGTAAGCTGGGACGCCCCGCTGGCCTCTCGGCAGGCAGTGCGGCGGCAGTTGGAGATCGCTGCCGGTGCTCCCGAAGCCGTCACTCCGGCGGCCCGGGACGCGGGTGAAGGCCACGCTGTGTCCACGCCCTGGCTGACGTACCGGATCACCGATTCCCTGGCGCCGGGAGACGAACGAAGCATGACCTGGGATCGCGACCTGCCCTGGTGGCTGGAATGCCGCTCCCCCGGCCGGACTTCCCGCCTGGTCGCCTGGCATCCCCGAGGAATGCCCCATGCGGAATAAGCCTACTCTGACGCTTGTTATGGTGATGATCGGTGCGGGCGTCCTGCTGGCGGGTTCCGATTCCGCCCAACTTCCCTACCAGGCCTGGAACGGCCATTGGTGGCCGTATGTCGATGCCGCCATGGCCACCGGCCGGGCGAACAAGCCGTACGGTGTTCCCTACACCGACTGGGAAGGATTCTTCGCCCCCTTCGACAAGTACAACCTGGCCCTGGGCGAGCCCCCCCGGGAGGATCTCTGGACCTGGGAGCTGCAATACCACGGAACGCCGGAAGATCCGGAGGACCCCGACTGGGCCGACTGGTACGGTCACTGCAATGGGTGGGCCGCCGCCTCGGTGCTGGAAGCGGAACCGACGGTTCCCGGCGAATACAACGCCATCTATCTCCGGGTGGGCGACAAGAAGGCGTTCCTGACCGAAGCCCACATGGGGGACGCCGCCCGCGTGTTCCCCGAGAACCCGCTGGTGGAACCCATCACGCCCGTCCTGTTCCATACGACGCTGGTGGAATTCATCAAGAACCCGGCCAAACCCATAATTATCGAGACCAGCCCGGGGCCCCAGGTCTGGAATTTTCCCTGCTATCGCTACGAAATGACCTGGACTGACGTGGGCAGCACCCGGCAGGTCACCACCGTCGTGTACCTGGGCCGCGACATGGAATCCCCGGATTCCACGTCCACAGCTGTGCGGCGGAATACTTACGAGTACGATCTGGAGATGGACGGCGAGACGATCATCGGTGGCACCTGGACATCGACGAGCCGGCCGCACTTCATGTGGGAGCCCGTGGGCCACCACTCCGCCAATCCGTACCTGGATTACGACAAGGCGCGCCTGCTCACGGACTCGGTCCTGCCGGCCGCGCCCACCGATGACGCGCATGAGCCGAACGACACCCGCGCAACCGCCGCCGCACTCGGCCAGCCGGTCTTTTTCGGGCGGCTGCTCGATTACGACTATTTCCGGCTTGCGGTCGAGGCGGGCGAGACCGTGGACGTGGCCGTTCACCCGGAGAAGCTGGACAAGGCCGTCACCGCGACCCTCACCGACAGCCAGGGCACGCCCGTGGGCACCGTGGAGACCGTCGACAATTACCGGGTCATCCACGCCGGCAAGCAGTACGAAGACGGCGACCTCTATCTGGAGCTGATCCCGGCTGCGCCGCAGACCAACTTTCGCAACTACGGCCTCGAGATCAGCCGGGAGAGCCTGTCGTTCTTCATGCCGCACCTGGCCAACGCCGACGGCTGGACCACCCGCATGGCCCTGGTGAACCAGGAAGCGGATCCGGCCGAGGTGTTCTTTCACTTCTATCGCAGCACCGAGGGCGGCTACGAGAAGCAGCACTTCCCCCCCACTCTGGCTACTCTGGAGGGGGGTGGCTATCGGATGGGTTTGCTGGAGGATTTTTTCCCCGACATCACGCCGGACAACGGGCGCTGGCTGCGGATCCGATCCGACCGCCAGCTTTCGGGCGCCTTCCTGTTCTCGAACACGGCGTTCGGCGGCAACCTGGCCGCCGTGCCGCTGGCCGCCGCAGGCGCCCGCAAGATGTACTTCAATCACCTGGCCGTGGACTCGACCTGGTGGACCGGAATCAGCATCGCCAATCCCGACATCAACAATGCCGCCCAGGTCAGCCTGCAGCCGTACCGCAGCGACGGCGAAGCGGTGGGCAAACCGCTGGAGCTGGATATCCTGCCCGGATGCCGGTACATCAACATGCTGGGAACGGCGTTCCCGCCCGAAACTCTGGCGGAGGCCGGCTGGATCGAGATCGACGCCAGCCGGGACGTCGTGGGATTCGAGCTGTTCGGCACCAACGACCTGAGCCTCTTCGAGGGGGTGCCCCTCCAGGTCGAGGGGCAGACGGCCCTCAGCACCGCCTACATTCCCGCCGAGAGCGGCTGGTGGACCGGGATCTCCATCGTCAATCCGGATTCGGTGTACACCGAGGTGCGGATCACCGCCTACAACGCCAGCGGCATCAACGCGTACGCTTCGGACCCCGATTTCCAGTACTATGCCGTGACGCTCACCCGCCGTCAGAAATTCGTCGCCCTCGTAGATCAGATCTTCAGCAATCCCCCCAACGGGCCCATCGTGTGGCTGAAGATCGAAACCGTGCCGCTCCGGCCGGTGATGGGCTTCGTCCTGTATGGCAACTTCGAGCAGGGCGTCCTCTGCGGCTACCCGCTGGCGGGCGACCGCGAACTGCGCCGCCAAGGTATTGTCCCGTGGCTGGACGGCACCCGCCTCATCGCCAGCAACGCCTTCGGATCAAACACCACCGCCGTGACCATCGCGGCTTGCGATGCCGGTGGCGCGACGCTGGGCACCGTGTCGTCGGGGGCCATCTCCATCCGCACCATCAAGCGGCTGGATCCGGCCGAACTGTTCGGCGGAACCGTGCCGGCGGGAACCGCTTACATGCGGTGGACATCCGGCAAGGGCATCCACCTGTGGCAGGAAGTTATTCAGGCAGGGCAGGGCACGATCGTGATCCCGTTGGATTACCAGTAGAGGATGAGCGGTGTGCAATCGGGAAAATCCATGCTATCATGTGCTTGCCCGGGATCTTCAGGGATCGGCGGCGCAGGTGGGGTGTTTTTGTCCGCCACGCAGGATCTTACCCGGCGCAGCAGAAAATGGCTTTGGTGACGGGAATCACTTTCAAGTGTGAAAGATTTGTTACAGTTTATTAGTGAAAATTTGCAGGAGGCGTCGATGAGACAACTCACCATCTTATTAATACTGATGGCATTTATCTTGTGCGTTTCCAGCGGCGATGTTCACGGACAATCTCCTAATACACCGAGAACTAAGATTTCGTTTGCCGACGTCGACAATAACGGCAGCCTTGATCTCGTATTAGGCGAATACCAATTATTGGATATATATCTGAGCAGCGGCACCGAGTCCGAAGTCCCGCCTGAGTTCACGCTTTTATACTCGATGCCAACGGAGTCCCTCCCCACGCGCCTGTGCGGCGCATTTGTGGATATTGACCTGGACGGCGATCTGGACCTGTTCTTCGGGACGCAATTCGGCAACGTGGGATACCGCCGCAACATCGGCACACCGGAGAGCCCCGACTGGTCTCAGGTCGTTTATGAGGGGACGAGTGCGGCGACGTCTCTCGCGGGCATCAACGCCATCTATGGTGTGTGGGCCATGTCCTTCGTGGATTTCGATGGCGACGGCGACCGCGACCTGGTCTTCAACGAGCAACTGGGTGATATGAGTTACTACATCAACCGGGACCGCGAGCATGACGGCTGGGTGGACGGGAAGGGAGCCGGCTTTCTCAAGTTGACCACCGGCCTGCCCGTCGCCGACTGTGGGGGAGATTCCGTCAAGCATCATTGGAGCGACGTGGACGGTGACGGCGATTTCGACTTGGTAGTCGGAGATTCCGGCGTGACGTTAAACCTGTTTCGGAACAACGGTTCCCCATCCGTTTACAACCAATTCGCCCCCCGGCAGATCTGGCCGTACGTCATGCCGCCCAGCGGTCTGGTGAGCCCGTTTCTGGCGGATTTCAACGACGACGGGTTCCTCGATCTGTACTATTCGCACTCGCTGGGTATGTTCGAGCCGATTTGGAAGGTCACCCAGGCCGGACCGAACGATATGGATGACGCGCCGCCGGTGCTCAACATCCCGGCGGTGAGCGTGGACGGCGAATCCAACGCCTGCGTGGTGAGCTGGCCGAGGGTGTTCGACGACGCCACGACGAGCTATCGCTCGGGCGTGAAATCGTACTCCTTGTATCGGTCCACGCAAGCCGGGTTCATCCCGGGCCCGTCGAACTGCATCTGGGTGCAATATCCGTCCGGCCATTTTCCGGATTATGTTCCGGAATTCGGCGAAGGCGGGGACAAGTTCAAAATCGAAGGCGACACCTACTACTACCGGGACGCCGCGCTGGAAGGCGGGAACACCTATTACTACATCCTGATTGTCCAGGATTACGCCGGGAATCAGGCGGAAACCCCGGACGCCGCCGAATACTTTGTCGCGCCGCCGGAGTTCAGCGGCGTGAACGTTGAGCTGTCGCCGTCCGCGTCACCGAACGCGATGATGCTGACCGTCGAGACCGTGGACCAGTATGGCATGCCGTTCGCCATCGCAACCGACCCGACTTCGGGCGATCCGAACGTCACCTTCACGGTCTGTGTGGACGGCGATCCCACCGGTTTCCCCCTGGTTGATCTGGAGACCGGTCTGGACCTGGAAGAGGCTGTGTTCAACAACGTCCACACGCG
>JAKQOW010000066.1 GCA_029565065.1 Acidobacteriota bacterium
GTGTAGCCCGGGCCGCGAGGCCCGGGTGGGCGGAACCCGCACGGCGTGGAAGAGCCGCGCGAGCGGCGGCAGAAATTGATGGGGAATAATGACCGATGATTCAAGCTTTTCTGATATATATATCGAACAGATTTTAACGCACGGATTTGAACGTGCTCTGTTATTTATAACGATCGGATTGGAGAGTGTTCGGCCCGTTCACCTGTCTCCGTCGCTCCTGCGGAACTCGGGTTGCTCCGCCACTCCGCCGACCCGGACCTGCCGGTCCGGGCTACACGCCGCCGCCCCGGACGGCGGGATCTCGGCGAACCCGATAAGAAGAACCGGCGCCGGACGGCACACCCGGCAGACTTGTAATCATATCGGATCGTCAACGGAGGCATATATGCAACGGATCCAGCGCATCGGACCTTTGTCTTTGGCCAAGATCCAGGGGGTCATGTTCCTGGTGATCGGCGTCATCATCGGGGTGCTCTACGGCGTGATCATGGGCATCGCGGGGGTGGTCACCATGGGCGCGGGCGAGGAAGAAGGCGCGATGTTCCTGATCCTCGGCGCCGTGTCAGTCTTCGGCTTCCCGATCTTCTACGCGGTGATGGGCTTCCTGATGGGGGCCCTGATGGCGTGGGCCTACAACCTCGCCGCCCGCTTCATCGGGGGTCTGGAGGTGGAGCTGGCGACGGTGGAGCCACCGGCCGGCAAGCCTCCCGCCAGCACGAGCGAAATCCCGGAGGCCACGCCGGAAGTCCAGGCTCCCGGCGCCGGGCTCTGATTCTCGGCCCATCACTGCGGGATCCCGTCGACTACTCCGGTGCGCCGGCGGCCAAAGCCGCCGCCTCGGCGTGGGAGCGGATGATGCGGATGTCCGGTCGGCGGGCCAGGTCGCGGAACCGGGCAACCAGCTCGCGGTCGGACCGCACCTCCCCGCGGTGGATCGACCGCCGGAGCCGGCGGACTTCCGGCAGGCGCCGCAGCGCTTGCGCCAGCGCCCCGTAAAACTCCCGCCGCCGGCCGGCCCATTGCGACGCCGCCTGCAGCGCCAGCATGCCCGCGTGGCGGCCCAGCATCACGGGATCGCGGACTTCCAGCCAGTGGAACAGGAATCGGTTGCGCGCGGCGATGGTGTCGATCCGGCGCCGCTCGAACGCCCGGCCGATGGTGGCGCTGGGCTGATGGTAGACCACGCTGCGCGGCTCGTAGCGGATGTCCCATCCCCGCTTCCAGGCGCGGTACGACAGGTCGATATCTTCCCAGTAGAATGGATTGAAAATCTCCAGAAAGCCGCCGAGCTGGAGCACCTTCCCGCGGTCCAGCGCCGCGAATCCGCCGATGGCCGTGAACGAGGGCCACGGCCCCGCGCCGTCGCCGACGGGCTCGTAGTTGAACTGGGCGCTCCAGTAGCCGCGCCGGAACATCCCCACCTTGCCGCCGGTGCTCAGCACCCGCGTGCCCGGCAGCAACACCCGGCAGGTCACGCCGAAGACGGCCGGATCGCGGAAATGCTCGAGGAGCGGCGGGAGGAAACCCGCCTCCGGTTCCACGTCGTTGTTGAGGAGCACCACCACCGGGTGCGCCGCCGCCGCAAAGCCGGTGTTGCAGGCCGCGGAGAATCCGCCATTCTCACGGCGGGCCGCCACGCGGACCCCCGCGGCGGCGATGCGGGCCAGGTAGGCCGCGGTGTCGTCCGTGCTGCCGTCGTCCACGACCAGGACTTCCGCCGCCGCCCCGGTGAGCCGGCGGTAGGCGTCCGCCTCGGCGAGCACGGCGGGCAGGTACCGCTCCAGCAATTGTCGGCCGTTCCAGCTCGGGATGACGATGCTCACCGCGGGCCGCGGCGTGCCCGCCGGAGCCGGCGCGGCGGCGGGGCACTCGGCTTCGACAAGCGGCGTGGCGATCATGCGGCGGGTATTCCTCGCGAACGGCATTCCGACGCCGCCAATTGTACACCAGAACCACCTCCGGCCGCGCGGTTCGCCGCGGAACGGTCCGGGCGCTTAACCAAAATCAGCGACCTGCGTATAATAGGGTGCGGACCGGCCGGTTGCCGGTGTGAACCTGCGAACCGGTGGCGACATCCATGTCGGTGCGGCCATGCTCGCGCCCGGCAGGTTGCGCGGTCCGGCGCCCGGATCCAGTGTTTCTTCCGCCAGCCACGGGATGGTGGAACCAGGAGGTCGAGACGTGACACAAGCAGACGAGACGCGGCCCCCGGCCGACACCCCCGCCTCCGCCGAAGGCCAGCCGGCGCCCAGCCCGGCCGACCTCAGAAGTCAGGCGCGGCAGCTCCGCCGGGCCCTTTCCACGGCCGACATCATCATGGTGGAAGACCGCGACACGCGGTTTTCCCGTAAGACCTACATCTACCTCGCCGGCGCCATGGGCAGCCTGGTGCTCATCTTGGCCCTGATTCTGATCCCGGCCACGCGGACCACCCTGGCCGACCGGACCGACCGGATCGCCCAGATCGGCACAAGCACGAGTCCCGCCACCGACCAGGCGGCGCTGGATGCCAACGCGCGACCCTCCGCGGCGCCTGCGTCCAACGAAGGGGAGCCGGTCATGCCAGGCGGCTTCACCATCGGCAGCGGCGCACCGCAGACCGCGGCGACGACACCGCCGCCGCCCGCGGCGCCACAGGTCCTGCGCGCCCCCAACCGCCCCGCCCCGCCGACGGCCGCCGCGGCCGCGCCACCCGTCGCCGCCCCCGCACGACCGGCCGTCAAACCGACCGCCGTGCCGGCTGCCCGTCAGAGCGACGCCTACCGGCTGCTCATGGCGCAGCGGCCGGCATTTGCCGAACTGGTGAACGGCGCGTCGGACGAATACCGCTACGTGGAGCAAACGGCCACGGTCAGAGATGATTCCACTCACGTGCTGGATTTCACGTTCCAGAAGGGCGCCGCCGGAGAACCCGTCCATTTCATCTGGGAAGTGAATCTGGCCACCCAGGCGGTCAAACCCATCGGTCTGGCGGCCGCCCGGTTTGACCGGCGACAGCCCCGCTGAGCCGCCAACAGCCAGGGTCGTCCGGACCGCCCATCGGCCTCCCTGTCCGGTCGGAAGGCGCCGGCCGACGGCGTGGAGGCGCGTTCACAACATCTGTTTCAGCAGCGTGGTGAGCGACTGCAGGTCGAACGGCTTCTTGAGGAAGCCGTCGATGTCCACGGGCCCCTCCTTCTGCCGGATCTCTTCGAGCCGGTAGCCGCTGGTGAACACGATCCGGATGTGCGGCGTGGCGGTGCGCAGGTATTTCAGGATGCCCGCCACGTCCATGTCGGGGAGCTGGTAATCCAGCAGGATGAAGTTGATCTCCGCGGATTTGCTGTCCAGGATCTGCCGCGCCTTGGCCAGGTTCTCGGCGTAATGCACCTTGATCCCCAGCTCCATGAGCATGTCGCACATCAGATCGCCGAGCATCTCCTCGTCCTCGACCACGAGCACGGTGTACCGGCCGTGGCTCAGGATGCGCAGGTCCACCTCGCCGGGGATCTCCGACTTCTCCCCTTCCACCGGGAAATAGACCCGGAACTCGGTGCCGGCGCCCATCTTGGAATCCACTTCGATGAAGCCCTCGTGGCGCTTGACGATGCCGAACACGGCGCTGAGACCCAGGCCGGTGCCCTTGCCCGGCGGCTTCGTGGTGAAGAACGGCTCAAAGATCCGGTGGCGGATTTCCGCCGGGATGCCGTTGCCGGTGTCGCGGACGATGAAGCAGACGTAGTCGCCGCCGACCGAACCGCTCATCACCGTCTCCCGGGTGCGGCTCTCGGCGCGCAGGTCGAACTCCAGCATGCCGCCGCCGGGCATGGCGTCCTGGGCGTTGGTGGCCAGGTTCAGCAGGACCTGCTCCACCTGGTTGGCGTCGGCGACGATCTGGGGCACCGTGGCATAGGTGGGGTAGCGCAACTGGACCGACGGCTTCTTGTAGTTGGCGAAGAAGTTGCAGAACCGCTGGAGCACCTCCACGGGCGCCAGCACCTGGAGGTTGGTGGGTTTTTCCCGGGAGAATGCCAGCAACTGGGAAGTGAGAGCCGAGCCGCGGTCGGACGCTCCCTCGATGTTGCGCAGCTTGCGGAGGTCTTCCTCCGGCAGGTCGCTCCGCGTCACCAGGAGCTTGGCGTTGTTCTGGATGATAGTTAGGATGTTGTTGAAATCGTGCGCCACCCCGGCGGTGAGCGTCGACAGACTCTCGAGCTTGTGCACCTGCTGGAGCTGCCGCTCCAGCGCCTTCTTCTCCGTGACGTCGAGAAAGGACAGCAGATAGCCGCTGGTCCCGCCTTGGTGCTGCCCCAGGGCCACGCCGGATACCACCGCCTCCCGCGACACCCGGCGCACGGTCAGAATCTTCGCCTCCCACAACTGAGGGCGGCCCTCTGCGCAGAGCTGCAGGTGGTTCCGGAACGCCTCAGCGGTCTCCTCGTCAAGGAACCGGTCCGGGGAGGCGGGATCCAGCTGGCCCACTCCCAGCAGGTCGCGCATGCGCTGGTTCATGAACAGGGTGTTCCGCTCGGGCGACAGGAACCAGATGCCGATGTTGACGTTTTCGATCAGCGTCCGGTAGCGTTCCTCGGACTCCTGCAGCTTGCGGTTGTACTCCTGCAACTGGGTGACCTTCTCCTCGAGGTGCGTCACCAGCGTGCGGCTGTACTCGCGCAGCACGGTCTGCTCCTCGACCACGGGGATCTTGTCCTGGCGGCCTTTGAGAAAGCTTTCCACGTCCTGGACGAAGGTGAACGGATCGATGGGCTTGGCGATGAAGCCCACGCAGCCGGCGGCCAGCGCCATGTCCTTGTCGCCTTTCATCGTCTTGGCCGTCAGGGCCACCACCGGCACTTCCTCCAGCCCCTTCATCGACTTGATTTTGGTGGTCACCTCGTAGCCGCTGAGCGAGGGGATATTGATGTCCATCAGCACCAGGTCGGGCATTTCCTGCGGCGCCCGCACAATGGCTTCGATCCCGTCGGCGGCGCCCACCACCTCGTAGCCCGACGTCTCCAGGAGGGTTTTGACCAGCCGGAAGTTGTCAGGATTGTCCTCGACGTACAGGATCTTGGTCATGAGCGGCGGAGCCTCCGTGTTGCGGCTGGAATCAGGGTATCTCCCCGGGGTCCCCGGCGGCCGTCCGGACCGGCTCGCCGATGAGCACCACGCGGATGTCCATCACGTTGGTGCCGGTGGGACCCGTGACCACGAGGTCGTTGAGGGGTTGGAAAAACCGGTACGAATCGTTGCGGGACAAGAACACGCCGGGGTCCAGCCCCAGCGCCCGGGCGCGCGCCAGTGTCGCATTGTCGGCCAGGGCGCCCGCGGCGTCGGTGGGACCGTCGTTGCCGTCGGTGCCCGCCGACAGGACCACCGCCGGCACGATGCACCCCGCCAGGCGCCCGACGCAGTGAAGCACGAACTCCATGTTGCGTCCGCCCAGTCCGCCGCCCTGCAGGCGGACAGTGGTCTCGCCGCCGGAAATCAGGCACACCGGCGGCGCCACCGGCCGGTGGGCGTACACCACGTCGTACGCCAGCACCGCGTGGAACGTCGCGCAGTGGGCGGTGTCGCCGGTGATGTGGTCGGATATCAGAAGCGGCCGATAGCCGAGCCGGCGGGCGCACTCCTTGGCCGCGTGGCAGGCGGCCAGGTTGTTGCCCGCCACCACGGCGCTCTTGTTGACCAGGATCGGATCGTCGGGTCGCACCGTTTCGGGGATCTGTCCCGCCAGTCCGGCTTCGAGGTGGTGGCGGACCGCGGCCGGCACCTTCAGCGTCAGCTCGTGGCGTTCCAACACCTGCCAGGCGTCGGCGAATGAGGACGCGTCGGCGACAGTGGGCCCGGAACCGATGATGTCAAGCCGGTCGCCCACCACGTCCGACAGGGTCAGAGTCAGGGCCGGCCGGTGTCCGAGTCGTCGCGCCAACTGGCCGCCCTTCACCGCGGAGAGGTGCTTCCGGATGCTGTTGATCTCGCCGATGTCCGCGCCGCACCGCAGCAGCAGCTCGGTTACCGCCGCCTTGTCGGCGATGGTGAGGCGCCCGGCCGGCAGGCAGAACAGGGCGGACGACCCGCCCGACACCAGCACCACCACCGGCGCGGCGGGCGGCACCGAGCTGTCCAGCCAGCGGAGCGCGCCCTCCACCGCCGCGACGCTGCGGGCATCTGGGATGGGGTGGGCCGCTTCGACCACCTGGCAGCCGGGGACGGCCTCCCCCTGCCCCGCCTTGGCCACCAGGTAACCCGCCAGGGGGCGCGGGGCCACGAGCGTCCCGAGCGCCCGGGCCATCGCCGGGGCGGCCTTGCCGATGCCGAGCACATACACGCGGTCCTGGCCGCCGAGATCCAGGCTGAAGCGGCCGGCCGCCACCAGCCGATCCCCGTCGAGCCGCAGGCACGCGGCGAACGCGGCGGCAGGCTGGGCAGCCGCCAGCGCCGCGGCGAATACCTGGCGGGCGTCCTGTCGCATTTGGACGTTCATGGCGAGTTGTCTCCGTGATGTCATTGTACCCCAGTTTCCGAATTTTAGCGCAGCGCTTTGTCAGCCCGTCAGTTTCTGCGATAATGTTGCGCCATGGCTGAACACCCGATGCATCCGCACGCCGAGCCGCCCCGCCTGTTGCTGATCTTCATCGACGGCCTGGGGGTCGCCACCTGCACCGACCCGGAGCGGAATCCGCTGCAGGATCCCGCCCTGGGGATCCTCCGGATCGTGCCTCGGCTGGCCGGCGGCGCCGTGACGGTGCCCGGATTCGCCGCCCGGCCCATTGACGCCACCCTGGGCGTCGACGGACTCCCCCAAAGCGCCACCGGCCAGGCTACGCTGTTCACCGGCGTCAACGCCGCCGCGTTGGCCGGCCGCCACATCAACGGATTTCCCAACCGGATCCTGCGCCGCCTGCTGGAGCGGGAGAGCCTGTTCCTGAAGCTCGCCCGGCGGGGAATCGCCGGCGACTTCATCAACACGTTCAGCCCCGAGTTCATGCGGTACTACCGGCTGCGGCGGCTCTCCGTCACCACGTGGGCGGCGCTGGCCGGCGGCCGCCAGTTGCGCACCTTTCCCGACCAGCGCGCCGGGCGGTCGCTGTACCAGGATTTCACCAACCTGTTCCTGCAGGAACAGGGCTACGACATGCCGCTGCAGACCGCCGCGGCGGCCGGCCGGATCCTGGCCGGACTGACCACCGGCTGTCCCTTCATGCTGTACGAGTATTTCATGACCGATTACGCCGGCCACAGCGGCGAGCCGGAATTCGCCCGGCTGATCCTGCGCCTGCTCGACGAGCTCCTCGAATCGGCGCTGGCGTCCATCGACCGGCAGCGCACCACCGTGCTGCTCACCAGCGATCACGGCAATATCGAGGATCTGGGCACGCGCGGCCACACCCGCGCGCCCGTGCCCCTGCTGGCCTGGGGCCCGGGCGCCGCCGCGCTGGTGGAGCGCATCGCCGCCCTCCCCGACGTCACCCCCGCGATTGTCGACTATCTCTCCGCCGACTCAACCTGTGACTGTTCTTTGGAGATAGGAGATAGGAGTGAACGGTAAACAGTGAACAGTGAACGGTGAACAGTCAACGGTACTGGATTCGTGCTCGTAATTCGTAATCGTGCTCGTAATCGTAATTCGTAATCGCAATTCGTAATCGTGATCGTAATCGAGCCTTTTGAAGGTTTGAAAATTCGTAGGTTTATAGGTCACAGGTTCCCGGACTTCACAAAGATGGGGAGAAATTCATTGCAGACTAAAGGTTGAAGACTGAAGATTGAAGGGTGACGGGTAATGGGTAACGGGTGAATGGTTATCGAGTACTCAAGGCAAGGGGCGGAGCGGTGAATCAACTGCCGTTGTACGAAGTCCGAATTCCGATATCCGAAAAACGGGAACCAACTCCGAGTTTCGAGCCTCAAGTCTCAAGCGTCAAGCTTCGATCACGATAGCGAGCACGATTACGATTACGAATTACGATTACGAGCACGATTACGAATTACGAACACGAATCCAAACCATTCACCGTTCACTGTTCACCGTTTACCGTTCACTCCTATCTCCCAACTCCTAACTCTTCACGGCTTAAACGCGTTCTGGATGAACTCCAGCTCGTGGCTTCCGTCGGGATCGAAAACGACAGCGACGACGTGGTAGCGGACCGGGATGTCCCGGAGGCCGTGCTCTTTCAAGAAGTAGGCGGCCAGCCGGCCGTAGCGCTCGATCTTCTCCGCGGTGACCGCGTCCTCGGGCCGCCACCGGGCGTGGCGCACCCGCGTCTTGACCTCGACAAAATGGATCGCCTCGTCGCGCCGGGCTACGAGATCCACCTCGCCGAACGGCGCACGCCAGTTGCGGGCCACCACGTCGAAACCGTCGGCCGCGAGCCGGCGGTGGGCCAGCCATTCGCCCAGCCGGCCGAGGGCCTTGGGGTCATGCAGCAGGCGCCGGGCGGCGCGCCGCGTGAATCCGAACACGGACCGCTCCCTCCCCCGTCGACAGCCGAATCGATGGCGCCGACCGGCCGCTCAGCGCGCGCGCAGCGCCCGGCCGCGCTCGAACGCGGCCAGGTTGGCGTCGCGGGCCTTGGCCGGGACGAACTCGGCTACCACCGCCCGCCAGGCGTCCTCGGCCAGCGGCGTCATCGTGGACAGCACGCCCAGCATCACGCTGTTGACCAGCCGGGTGTTCCCCAGCTCCCGGGCGATCGCGTCGGCGGGCACCAGCACCGCGCCGGGCACCCGCGCCGTCAGCTCGGCGGCCGGGTCAGCGAGGTACGTGGTCAGGCCGGCCGCGGCGATGGGCGGCACGATCTTCTGGGTGTTGGCGAGCACGGCGCCGGCCGGCGCGAGGAAGTTCAGCCAGCGCAGCGACTCCAGGATCTCGAACGAGAGGATGACGTCGGCGCGCCCCTCCTCGATGAGCGGCGAGTGCACCACCGGGCCGAACCGGACGTGGCTGCTCACGACACCGCCGCGCTGGCTCATGCCGTGGACCTCGCTCTTCTTGGCGTCGAGGCCGCTCCGGAGCGCGGTCTCCGAGATGATTTCGCTGGCCAGGATGATGCCCTGTCCGCCGACGCCCACCAGCAGGATGTTCGTGGTCGGGGTGGTCATGGCTCACACTCCTTTCGCGACGGGCTGGATGGCGCTGACGGGACACACCGATGCGCACAGGCCGCAGCCGGTACAGAGCTCCCCGTCGATCACCGTCTTGAAGTGCCCCTTCGCCGTCTTCTGGTCGGATTTGAGGAGCGCCGGGCAGGCCGACTTGCGGCAGGCGCCGCAGCCGATGCAGATCTCGGCGTCGACGGCGTACTTGCCGCGTTTCACCTTCTGGGGGTAGAGCACACACGGCTGGCTGGAGACGATCACCGACAGGTGGTCGGCCTGGGTCTCCCGCTTGACCAGCTGGCTGAACGCCTTGTGGTCGGTGGGGTCGGCGGCGAAGACGTGCTCCACGCCCAGCCCCTTGCACAGGGCCACCAGATCGACGCTGTACGTGGGCTCGCCGCGGAGGTTGTGGCCGCTGGCGGCGTGCTCCTGCCCGCCGGTCATGGCGGTGATCCCGTTGTTGCTGATGATGATGGTGATGGTGCTCTTGTTGTAGATGGCGTCCAGCAGCCCGGTGATGCCCGAGTGGAGGAACGTGGAGTCGCCGATCACGGCGACGATGTTCTTGCCGTCGCCCCGGGCCTTCTGGATTCCGACGGCGGTGCCGATGCTCGCGCCCATGCAGATGCAGGTGTCCAGCGCGTTGACGGGCGGCAGCGCGCCCAGGGTGTAGCAGCCGATGTCGCCGGTGATGGTGGCGTCGCGCAGCTTGCCCAGCGCCAGGTACATCCCAAGGTGCGGGCAGCCCGGGCACATGGCCGGCGGCCGCGGGGTCAGGCCGTCGACCGCCGCATGGGTCGGCGCGGCGGCCGCTTCCAGCAGGCCGGCCTTGGCCAGGCAAGCGCGGACGATGTCGGGCGTCAGCTCGCCGATGGCCGGAAAGATGGACTTGCCCTCGACGGGCAGCCCCAGGATCCGGATCTGCTCCTCGAGGTAGGGATCCAGCTCCTCCACCACGATGAGGCGGTCCACCGAGGCGGCGAACCGGCGGATCATCCCGGCGGGGATCGGGTTGGTCAGCCCCAGTTTCAGGAACGACGCCCCGGGCCAGACCTCCTTGACATAGGCGTAGGCGCCGCCCGAGGTGACGAAGCCGACGCGGCGATCGCCGGGCTCGATGCGGTTCAGCGGCGTCTCTTCGGCAAACTGCGCCAGGCGCTGCTCGCGCTCGGCGATGACCACGCGGCGGCGGCGGGCGTACATGGGGAGCATGACGAACTTCTCCCGGTCGATCTTGCCGGGGTTGCGCAACGCGTGCTCCTGCCGTTCGCCGAGCACCGCCACGCTCTTGCCGTGGGCGGTGCGGGTGGTGATCCGGAGCATGACCGGCGAGTCGAACGTTTCGCTGATCTCCAGCGCCGCGCCGACGAAATCCTTGGCCTCGGCCGAGTCGCTGGGCTCCAGCATGGGGATCCTGGCGAACGCGGCGAACCGCCGGTTGTCCTGCTCGTTCTGCGACGAGTGCATGCTCGGATCGTCGGCGGAAACCAGGATGAACCCGCCGTTGACGCCGGTGTAGGCGAACGTCATGAGCGGGTCGGCCGCGACGTTGACCCCCACGTGCTTCATGGCCACGAGGGTGCGGGCGCCGCCGATGGAGGCGCCCATGGCGATCTCGAAGGCGACCTTCTCGTTGGTGGACCACTGCGCCTCGATCTCCCGGTACTGGGCGACGGCCTCGAGGATCTCGGTGCTCGGGGTGCCGGGGTAGGCCGAGGCGAACCGGACGCCATACTCCCAAGCGCCTCGGGCGATGGCTTCATCGCCGGAGAGCAGTTTCTTCGTCATTTATACCTCCGCTGGAAAAACGAAACCATACTATACACGATTCCAGCCCCCGGCGGCAGATTTTTCGGAGTACGGGAAGCTATCACCACGGAGGAGCGACGGACACCACGGACATCATTAGTCATTGATCATTTTTCATCTGTCGATTTTCAGTGAAGAGGATTTTGAAGGGGTGATCGGGATTTGGGTCCCGGGATCTGGGACCTGGGGGCTGGAACCCATGGGCTGGGGGCTGGGGGCTGGGACCAGGGGCCCAGGATCCAGGGCCAAGCACTCAGGACCTCGGTCTCAGAACCCAGGTCCCAGGTCCGAAGTCCGAACCGTTTACCGTTTACCACTCACCGTTCACTATCTTCAGTGCCGGTCGTCGTAGGCGATGCCCGCCTCCGTCTGGTTGATGGCCTTGCGGGTGAAGTCGATGGCCTTGTTCCGGTGGCCGCCCTTGTCCGGGGTGGCCTGCTGCAGGTCCACCAGGGCGGCGCGCAGGTTGGCCAGCGCCGACTTCATCTGGGGCTGCGCCTCCGCAAACACCGGCCGGATCATGGACCCGACCAACACCACGGCCAACACCACGGACAAAACGATGGTTGCCGCCTTCCACTTGTTCATGACAGCCTCCTGTTGATTGGATGGTTTTCAGACCGGGATTGATCGTATTGTACCACCGGACCGCCCCGTGGCGGTCCGGTGTTTTCAGATGATCGATTTGGGGTGCTCACGCGGTGAGCCGAACGGTCGGATGGTGTGCGCCGCGACGCTAGCGGCCCCGCCGGAAACCGCGCTCCGGGCGTTTTTCCAGCATTTCCTGCTGGTTCTCGTCGAGGATGTTCCAGAGGGCGGCGTGGGTTTCGGCCCGGGCCAGGGCCAGCGCCTCGTGTGCCTGGGCGTGCTTCGCGGCGGCGGCCTCCACCGCGGCGGCGTCAAACGCCGGTTTCATGATGGCGGCGCGCAGTTCCTCGTGAGCCGCCTGGTCCGCCTCGCGGAGCTTCCGGACGGCGGTGGCCTTCTGCTCGAAGTTCGTCCGGATCTGGTCCTCCTGCGCCTCCGTTAGGTCCAGTCGCCCGAAGGCCCGCCCGAGTGGATGGCCCGGCCCATCCATGAACCGATCCCGGGTGCCGGCGCCGGCGCGACGTCCCGGCCCGGCGGCCAACACGTCCAGTCCGCCGGCCTGCCGCTCGGTGAGAATCGGGTAGATCTCGGACCAGGCCTTGGCGCGGGCCAGGTAACTCTCACGCTCCAGGGCCGCGATGTTCGCGGCGGCCGCCTTGACCGCCGCCGTATCGACCGATGGCTTCCGGATGGCCTGGACCAGCGCGTCCTGGGCTTCGATCCGGCGCTCGCGCTCGTCCTCCAGCCCGGCCTTGAGGCCGGCCAGGATCGGCTCCACCTGCGCGCGCTGCGCCTCGGTCAGATCCAGGCGTTCCAGGGCGCGCTCCATGAGCGCCGGGCGCGGCCCCTCGCCACCGGGACCGCCGGGGCGGCCGTGGCGCGGCCCCCGCGGGCCGGCCAGCGCCCAGGCGGACGCCGCCAGCAGCAGGCCGGCGAGCAGGATGATGACGAACCCCTTTGCGGTCCCTCGGGTTGTGGATTGCGAATGCGGATACATGATGCTTCCTCCTATGGTTTCTCCGGCGGCCGGCTTGCCGCTTCGGCTCGCCTCGTCCAGTGAAACCCACGAGGAGAGTGGAAGTTTCAAATCGGGGTGCGACAGACTGCCGATGCCTGCCCGTCCGCGGCAACCACCAGGCGCCGCCGGCCGGCCGCAAGGCGAACCCATGGCATGGCGGGAGCGCTTGAATCCGGAGCGGGAAAGAAAACGGGCCTGCGTGCGCAGGCCCGTGGAGGGAATATTGGGGTGGGTAATGGGATTTGAACCCACGACACCTGGAGCCACAATCCAGTTGACAGGTTTTTTATCTTCCGCCAACAAATCAAAGGGTTGCGGATTAATACCCTTATTTATCATGTACATAAAACACTTTTACCTCTATCCCTGTTGACCCTATCTAACCCAAAATAATCATCAGAAAACATACTGAATTGGAGAAAAAATGGAGAAATTTATCGATCGTAAACTCTTATTTATGAAAAAAAACGCCGGGATGGAGATTCCCGGCGCCGGAACAACGAAGTGAATGAAGTTACGTTGTTCTCAGGGGGAACGCTCAATCCAGAGCACGATTATTCCTCTCTTGAAAGGGCCGCCTTCGAGTTGCATGCCACCTTCCCGCTGTAATCAATGACAGTCCCCTATCCGCCTATCACTAATCTCCTGCGAAGTCTGCTGCGGCCCTTTTGCCAACGCGGCATGCGCCTGGAGATACGCATCGAACAGCGCCTTCCCGTCGGGACACAGCTCGACGACCTCGCCCTCCTCAATCGCGCAGAACAGACACTCCCGAACGTGCGCGCGGTATTTGGCCGCGAGCTCGTCCTGCAACTCTTCAGGCCGAGAGACCATTTTTTCCTTATACTCCTCCCCCCTCTTTCTATCCTTATCCGCTACATAACAATTATTAAAGGAGTTAGCCTCATTTTTCTTCCGCAACAGATCCGCTACAGTAGCGGATAAATCCGCCACGGAAGTCATTTGTTGTGAATCGTGTAGCGGATGTAGCGGATAAATATTTGCTTTTCGCGATTTTTCGAGGTACCGCTCGAAAGCATCTTGAAAATCCGCCTTCTTATACCCCTTGAGTGTCTTTTGATCATCAGTTCGAATATCCTGGCTACTTATTTCGAAACTTTTCAACAATTTGGCGAGTAGGCGAGGATTGATTATCTTCCCATGGTCGAACGTCGCCCAGGGGTGCTCCTGGATTTCCCCTAATCGTTCGATTAACGTCGCGCTAGTGACCCGATCAGTTTGGAGTTCGTCAAAGATCTGGCGTATGTCGGCCAGGAGCAGCACACGGACCGAATTATCTTCATCCGTCTCCTCCACGCCTGAGAGCGCCAACGCAGCCGAGCGAGCCCGCGCTGACCATTCTCCACCAGCCAGATCAGCAATAGCCAAGAGTGGTTCCCAATTGTCCGCCTGCCGATCATCCAGACCGGGTGGCTCAATCGGCTCAGCCCCGCTTAAAGTCTCAAGAGCGTCGAGAGCCCATCGAGCACACTTGCGAGCCAGAGCTCCAAACTCCGACACGTCTGTTCGCTCTCTCAGTTTTGCGACTGTTTCGTCCGGCCGGCGCCGGCGCATTCTGATCTCAATGCTTCGATCATGAATTGTGCCCGCCTGCCGGCCAATGCCGGCGATCGCCTTCGGACACCAAGTTGAGAAACAACGGGGCTCATGATTCTCGCCCTCTACCCGAGTCACATACGCTGATTTCTTCGTGTGTCCAGAATTTACAATCCCTCGCAGCTCCTCATTGTCCTTCATGAAGCTGTCTGCTTCGTCAATCAACAGCGTGGGTTTCCACAATTCGACACTCCTGAACAGCGCTGCAGCAGTTATATTCGAAACCGACATCGGTTTGGAAGTCAGCCGTTGCAGGAGTGAAATCACCGTTGTTTTTCCACAGCGTTTTTCCGGACTTGTCAGCAGGAGCAGGGGGGAGAAAGTTGCACTCTCAAAAGTATGTGTGTGGAGTACCCATAATGCCAAAGTCTCCGCTGCATGGTCGGGTAGAATGACATGTTTCCTGAATCTATTCGCGAGAGCAGCCAACAAGTCTGCTCCATTCACCGGTTCCGGCCAAGGTTCCACTGTGCGAGGTTCCGCAGAGGAGCCACCGATGTTCCCCTTTTGTGCATGCTGCCGGACCGCGCGGACATCCGCATCCAAGGCGGTCACATTGACCCCTAACCGCTCTGCTTCGGATTTTCTGACACGATCATATTCGACGTGGGACAGAGCAGCCAAGCGAGTGATCGTCTGATGAAGACTCTCGCCAGAACAGGGATCCTTTGAAGCAGTGATTGTTTCCGCCGGGATCGGATCCTCCGCCGGATACCGCCCGATCGAGCGCGCGATGACCTGGACCTCCTCCTCCGGGAGCGGCGGCACACAGCGGATCCGATTCGTCTCCCGGAGCGCCGCCAGGATCTCCGCCTCCTGGAGACCTTTCCGCCGGAGCGACCCCGCCACGCGCGCGAGAAAGTCATTCCGCCCGCCTTCTATGATTTTCTCGGGCATCGTTTGAGTTCTTTTCTCGGTCGTGGTTTTGGTTCTCAGCCTCATGATGAGTGCGGGAGGTAAGAGCGCTATGGGAACACCACCCTCATGATGGGGGAGCAGGGGGCGTTGATCCCAAGCATAATCTCTCGGGCCTTCCGCCAATTGTATCTGCGATGGAGGAGCCACTACATAAGCACCTTCCGCCTGAAAATCCACTCCCCGCCCTAAGCAGCCATCATGCCTTGTTTGCAACTCTTCATTTATTGGCAGTTTGAAATACACATGGAGACCACCGGAAGGTGTGCAGGCAATCGGTGTCTCGAAATTCCCGAACTCAGAACGGAAATCGTGAAAGTCTCCACCGTTTTTCGGATCAATATCGACCACCACGAGACCAGAGCGCTGCCCGGTCACAATGCCAATATTCGCCTCGGGAAATTTCCTCCACCACGAACGGATCTGTTTAGGATCCGCCGTGGATTTTTCGCGCCACGCTTTAATCTGTGGTGTCTTCTCTAATGGTCGAACAGGAAACACGGGCCAGCCGAGGCTTGCATAGGCCAGGGCCGCCCTCGCCAGTCGTATTTCCGCCATCGTTCACCCCTGAGAACAGAACGATCTGTCAACGTCCGTCTCCAACGGACGAGGTTCCGGTTCCTGCAGCCTCTTCTTCGTGCGCCGCTTGATAGACCATCAGGAATCGCATCGGCTTCCAGTCTGCCGGGATTCGTCCCCCTGGAATTCTTGAATTCGCAACGGTTGGATTGAAGACTCTGGAAAACTCCACTGGGATCTGACAGCGCAAGTTCCCCAGTTGGTTTGCAATCTCGCGGAGCTGAACCAGGATCTCCGCATACGCGAATTCCGCCGCCTGGGCACAGCGCATCAGCTCTTCATACTTGACGTCATCGAGTTCCTCAGCGGAAAGTTGCATTCTTTGCGCACAAGCTCGTTCAAACCATTCTTCCATACGAGACCTCCTGAAATAGAATTTCAGACTTCAATCGATCGATTGACTCTCAGCCGAGAAGAGCAGTTGCACGACTGGAAATCCCGGCTGAGACTGGTTGTCGATTCTGATGTCGAACGGCGTCCACTCCGGCGGCACCTGAGCGGGGCCGTTGGTGATTCCAGCAGCCAAATAGAGGACGCTCTGAATCGTGATTGTGTCGGTCCGGATGTTGAGCGCCTGAAGCTGGGCCCGGGCGCTGTTCAGGATCTTCGCCAACTTTTGAAATTGTTCGCGGTCCCGTGAGCTTTGATTAAACTGTGTGATCGTCATCTTCCTCCTCCTTGTGAGTAGCATGTATCGGATCGAGCGGATACCCATTCAAAAAACACTGCCCGTTGACAATAAATCGCCCTGGAAAAATCATCCGGAAATGGGAGCACGCCGGAGAATCGTATGGCGGAATCGGATCACCACGGAGAAAGAGAACCGGCATGCTCTCCAAAGCTGATCGATCCCATCCTCCCCCTCGCACACTGGTATCGCACCCGCCTTGAAAGTGTGATTCCAAGAGTCGCCCCCGTCTGGTGTAAATCTCAGCCACCACCGGAGCCAATTCGCCAGCTAAGCGGTTGTACTCCGCCACAGCCTCTTTCAGTCGCTCAAACTCCCCCTGATCGATTGCTTCGCGCAGCCCGGCTTCCGCCGCTTCGCGCTCCTGATACAACCGCGCCAACTTCAAGCCAAGCCCTTTCACCGTGTCCTCGCTCAGCTCGAGGTCGTCCTTGAGCTTCTTGATCGTTCGCGTGATGGATCCTAAATCCAAATTCCGCGCGATCGCCTCTCCGCGCTGCTCCCGCGCCTCCTCGATCGCAGCTCGAATCCGCTCCGGCTCCGCCTCCGCCCGGGTGCATTCCTCCTGGGTCTCCTGAATCTGCCGCTCCAGTACCAGCAGCGCCTCCCGCTTCGCCGCGATCGACTGATCGCTATTCTTCGCCATGATCGTTCTCCCGACCTTCCAGCACCCAGCGCTCGAACGCATCGACATCCAGCAGGATTCGGCGGCCGAATCGCACCAAGCAGTGACGGATATTCCGGCGGTTTTGGAAGATGAACCGGCGTAAAGTTCCCATCCTGAATTGAGGGTTTTCCCGGCAGAAGTCATCCAGTGGGACCAGGCGGGAAACCAGTTGAGCCCTACTCATTTCATTCATACCCCCTTTGAATAGTGTCTGTTCACTTAATACCATACGAATATATCCCCGTCAAGCATTCATTACACCTTGTTTTGGGGTAATTTTTGATATTCTAGAGCGTTTTTTCATCTCTGAATCTTGAGTTCAGATATCAATCTATGGCAGAATGGAACCGTGGATCCTTTCGACTTTCGTTCGATTTTTCTGGATGCTTCTGAGTTCCGCGACCGCTATCGGATGGGCAATAACCGGGATCGCCCCATGTCGCGGCGGGTATGTCTCGCCCTCGCTGGTATCCTGGAGAAAGAGGAAAACACTCGGCTCCTTGGACTCGTCAGCGACGAGCACTATGAGCAGCGTCTCGCCGCCCTTGGTCAGACATGGGGAAATCAGCTTCGGCACTTGACCAGCGAGCTTCTGAGCTTTCTCGAAACGCTTCAACAATCGAGCACGTTGCCTGAACGTCAGGTCAGGCGATGGTTGCAGATCGGATTTCTAAAGGGAGACTATCAAGGGGATCAAACGGGGCTCGAAGCAGCCGATTACGAGAAGTACTTCGATCGATCGATCGCGACTATTAAACCGATAATAAAACGCTTGAATCAGGCGACCAAATTTGAATTGACCGTCTCACGCATCGCAGAAGATATCAGGATCTCAGATGGATCTGTTTCAACCGAAAGAACAGAAGCCGTATCCCTGCTTTCTGATCCCCTGCTCTACGTTGCCTATACGCAGCTTTATTTCCTTCGCAGATCTCCTACATTATCGCGTGAGCTGACAGGCTTCCTGGAGGATGTTTTTACTCTGTGCGGAATTAAAATACCCACTCCCCTGTTGCTGGAAGCCTCTATCACGTTCTGTCAAAAAATGAGGCCGAAAAAGCACCGAAAAAAG
>JAKQOW010000085.1 GCA_029565065.1 Acidobacteriota bacterium
CGCGACACGATTGCTGTTGGTATGCACCCTGACCGCCGGATGCCTGCTGGCCCTGACGGCCGCCGTCTCGGTCCAAACCTCCCTCCCCGCCGACGCAAAACCATCTGTCGAAGCGGCGTTCGCCCAGGCGAAGGCCGACGATGTGTTCATCCTGGCGCCGAAGAAATTCACCGCCGCCAACAAGCTGTTCAGCGAATATCAGAAGGCCGTGAGGAAGGGCGACAAACCGGACAAGCTCAAGCAGAAAGCCGACAAGGCGATGGCCGCGCTCAAGGCGGCCGACGACGCCGCCGGATTGACCCGAGCTGCGCTCAAGGACACGCTGACCGTCCGCCAGGAAGCGCTTGCGTTCGGGGGAAAGATCTTCAAGCAGACGGCATTCAAAGAGGCGGAAAAATCCTTCTCCGAGGCTTGCCTTAAATGCGAAAAGGACGAAGTCAAGGAGGCGCGGGAAAAGGCCAAGGACGCCGAGAAGGAGTATCGCAAGGTCACGGTGGAGCTGCTCCAGGACGTGGTCCTGAAGGACGCCAAGAAACGCCTCGACTACGTGAAGGGCGGAATGGTCAAGGAGACCTATAAGGCGGCGGAGCAGCAAGTCGAGGGCGCGGAGAATCACATCGACTCCGTCCGGAAGACGCCCTTCGGCATCGCCGAACTGACCGCCAGCGTCTTCGACCGGATCCAGAAAGCTTACGAGATCTCCGGATTGAACAAGTAGGCCTCGGCGGACCCGTCCGGCGCCGGCCCGTCGCGGCGGCCGGCCGGTCGCCGCGGAAGCACTCCGGACAACGGATGAATCGGCCGCGGTGGAGCGACATTTCCGCCGCGGCTGATTTTTTATTCCCCTCTGAGATATTTCCCCGGACGGACAAACAGCGCGTTGATTTTCAGGGGGAACGCGCCATGAACTGGCTCTACTTCATTCCACACGTCTGGGATTCATCCGACGACCGGACCTTCTGGGAGGATGTCTGGCTCCTTCCCTGCTGCCCCCGCCGCGCAGAGTCTCACTCCTCCATCTGGCTCACCGTCGACGCCCTGGGCCCCTACCCCACCAAAAAGGACAAGGGGGGTCTCGAGGATTATGTTGTTCGCCTCCGCCGCCTCGACGGCCGCGACTACGTCATCGACCTCCCCAGCTGCAACATGTATGTGCGCGCCGCCAACTTCAACCTGGAGGAGCTTCTGTTCTACACCGAACTTTTCATCCTCGACGCCTTCAAAGATCCCGACCCCCGCCTCGTGCCCGGCCGCTTTGAGGACTTCGCCGGCACCAACGCCCACGCCCGCACCATCGCCGCCATCGCCGGCAAAGTGTCCACCGAGGGGGAGAATTTCCGAAACTGAGGCTGGCGTTTCGGAACGCCATCGGGCTTGACATCGATCCCCGCGCCGCTAAACTCTGATAGCGACACCCTGGGCGGATGGCCGCCCGCTGGAGGAGTACGCGATGCCCGACCCAACTCCCGCCCCGCGTCCCGGCACCCTGAGCTGCCCCCAGTGCGGCGCCGAGGCCGCGCCGGCGAGTGTCCGCTGCGCCTACTGCGGCTCGTCGCTCGCCACGGTGGCCTGCCCGGAGTGCTTCGGCTCGCTGTTCGTGGGCATGGCTCACTGCCCCTGGTGCGGCGCCGCAGCGAGCCGGGAGGTCGCCGCGGAGTCCGTCGGCGCATGTCCCCGCTGCACCGCCGGGCTGCATCGGATCGGGGTGGGTGCCGCCCATGTGGACGAATGCGCCGCCTGCGGCGGCCTCTGGATCGACACCGCCAGCTTCGAGCGCATCTGCGCCGAGCGCGAGGATCAGGAGGCGGTGCTGGGCACGGCCCGGACCCCGGCCCGGGCGCCGGAGCCGGCGGCGGCCGGCCGGCACTATATCCCCTGCCCCGTCTGCGGCAAGCTGATGCACCGGACCAATTTCGCCGGCTGCTCCGGAGTCATCATCGACCGCTGCAAGGCCGACGGCACCTGGTTCGATTACCAGGAGCTGCAGAAGGTGATCCGGTTCATCCGGGCGGGCGGCATGAAGAAGGCCCGGGCCAAGGAGAAAGAGCGCCTCGCCGAGGAATCCGCCCGGCTCCGCCGCGAGCGCCTGGAGTTGGAGACCCGCCGGTCGTCCGATCGCAGCCGGGGTTTTGTGGACGAGCCCGTCGACCGCGGCGGCCCGGACCTGGACGACATCATCGACGTCGTCCGCCGATTGTTCCGGTGATTCGCTTCGCGCACGGCCGGTCGCGACCGCGCCGCTACCTGGCCAGCAGATCCAGCGCCTGCCGCAGCTCGACGGCGCGGCGACTATACGCCGCTTCCACCGCCGCCGCCCTGGCTTGCAGCTCCGGCGAGGCGGGCGCACCAGCGTCCCATGTCAGCTCGGCCGGGTTCGACATCAGGTTCCTGAAGATCGCCCGCACCAGCCGGCCGCCGGAGAAATAGGCCCGGATCTCGGTGGCCGGGGCGACGTCGTCGAGCCCGGTGGCGCAGAGGTCCGGTCCCTGGGCGAGCACGAAGCTCAGCGCGCCGGCGGCGTCATAGTAGAACACGGCGGTGCCCGGCCCCGCCGCCGGCAGCACCCGGCGCAGCGCCACCCGCCGCAGCGTGAACGGGGCGGCGTACGGGTCCCGCTCGAAATCGGCGTCGCCGCCGCCCTGGTAATGGACCGTGTATTCCGTCGGATTCTGTCCGCCGCCCAACTCGAACCGGCACTGGCGGAAAAGACCTCGACTCACCCCGTCTTCGATCACCCGGTAGTTCTGCCGGACCGTCTCGACAGCCGCGGGAGCGGGGCTCGCCTGGGCGATCAAACCGGCAGCCGACACCAACAGGAACAGCGCGGCCGACACCACTCGGAAGCAACCGGCCGGCACGTGCGGTGCAGAGCGTGGGCCGTTGGTCATAAGTCCTCCTTGATACCGGTCATCCTCTGCGACGCGGTACGGATATTAGACGTAATAACCATTGTTTTTCTTGAATTTGGTTTGTGGCAACCGGACTTGAACCACCTGACGGAATAATGTAAAATATAGCAAATTTGGCAGTTAAAGGAACACTGTGGATCCCGTTGTTCATGTGGCACATTCTTTCGAAGAGGCGCGGGCATGGGAGATTGAACAGGAAATCCGCCTGACTCCCGCCGAGCGTCAGGCCATCGCCAAAGCACTGCGGGATCGATTCTACGGAGCGGAATCGCCCGATGTCCGCGATGCGCCCATCGCCTATGAACGCCGCTCACTTCTCGACTGATATCCGCGAGTTTATCGGGCTGCTCCATCAGCACGACGTCCGCTACGTGATCGTCGGCGGCGAGGCGGTCATTTTTCACGGCCATGCCCGGCTGACCGGAGACATCGATTTTTTCTACGAAGCGTCAGCCGACAATGCCGAGCGGCTATACCGAGCGCTCTCTGAATTCTGGCATGGGCGTGTGCCTGGAATTCTGACGGTATCGGATTTACTGGTCCCGGGGATCATCTTCCAATTCGGGCGACCGCCGAACCGGATCGATCTGATGAACACCATCACGGCAATCCCGTTTTCCGAAGCGTGGGACACCCGCGTGATCGCCCACACGGACATCGGCGATCGGCAGATCCCGGTTCATTATCTGGGTGCCGCGTGTCTGATCCGGAACAAGCAGGCTGTCAACAGGCCCAAAGACCTGGACGATCTGGAGTTTCTGTTTGAGGCTTTTCCGGATTTAAAATAAGCCATCCATCCGTTGAATGACTATCTCCCGGTTCATTCAGATTGTACCGCTCGCCGCCCGGCGGGCGATGACCAGCATCTCGAAATCGTCAGGGGTGAGGGGCCGGTTGCGATCGAAGACGCCGGTGTCGCACCCCCGGATCTCGATGTCGGTGAACCCGGCCGTCGCTAGCAGCCAGGCGATCTCGCTCGGGGCGTAGAACCGCTCGTCGGTGGCCAGCGTTTTGGTCCGGCCGGAGTCGTCGGTGACCGCGACGGTGGAGCGGTCCCGGAAGGTGAGCAGGTCGAAGGTGCCGGCCTGGGTGGTCACGCCCGACGGGTGCTGGTCGAGGAACTCCTTGACCGAGTGGTACAGGGGGAACAGCGCATTCAGCGTGGTCAGGATGAAGGGGGCGCCGGGCGCGAGCGCCCGCGCGGCGCAGCGCAGGATCTCGAAGTTTTCGGCATCGGTCTCCATGAGCGGGAACGCCCCCTCGCAGATCAGGATGGCCGCGCCGAACGGGCGGGCGAAGCGAAAACGGCGGGCGTCGCGACGCTCGAAGCGCACCGTCACGCCGGCGGCGCGGGCCTTGGCCCGGGCGCGGCGGAGCTGGTCCGCCGACAGGTCGATCCCCGTCACCGTCCAGCCGCGGCGCGCCAGCTCGATGGCATGGCGGCCGGTGCCGCAGCCGATGTCCAGGATGGTGCGGGTGCGGTCGTGCCCCAGCTCCGCTTCGATGAAGTCGCACTCGGCCACGGTGCCCCGGGTGAACACCTCGCGGTCATACGACTCGGCGTAGTTCTCGAACAGCTCCTCGTACCACGGTTTCATGGGTCAGCTCCTGGGGGGAAGGTTGATGGTTGATGGTTGATGGTTGATGGTCGCGTTCGTGCTCGTATTTCGTAATCGTAATTCGTAATCGTGATCGTAATCGTGCTCGTAATCGTGCTCGTAATCGTGCTCGAGGCTCGAGACTCGAGGTTCGTTCCCGTAACGCGGACATCGGACCTCGGCTCTCGGATCCCGGCTCTAGAGATGACGATCGCGGACAGGAGTCGCTGAAAATTCCTATCTCTCGGTCCGAGCCGCGCCGCTTCGCCAAGCATGGCGGTCTTCCGGGCCGTCGAGAACGGCTTCAACCTGTTCCGCGCCACGGGCGAGGACCTGTCCATCGCCTGCGACGCCCACGGCCGCACCCTCGGACGGATGGACGCGATCACCACCGGCCAGCCGAAACTGCTGCTCGTCCACCTGCCAACGCGGGGCGTGTGGACCTTCTACTCGGTGGCCGGCGACTGGTTCTCCTGGCGGCGCTAGCCGCGTTGGCGGTGCTGGCGGTGACGGCGGTGACGGGCGTCCGCCGGAAACCGGCGACAGCGGGATGCGAGAATCCCGACTGAACTTCGAGCGCGGATGCGAGGATGACAACGAGCACGATTACGAGCACGATTACGAATTACGATTACGAATACGATCACGAATTACGAGCACGAGGGATCGAGAACGAGCCTCTAGCCTCTAGCCTCGAGTCTCGATCACGATTACGATCACGATCACGATTACGAGTACGATTACGAATTACGAGCACGAGGGATCAGGAACGAGCCTCTAGCCTCGAGTCTCGAGCCTCGAACACGATCACGATTACGAATTACGATTACGAGTACGATTACGAATTACGAGCACGAGATCTCAATTCCTATCTCCTATCTCCTTTCTCCTAACTACTCATACCGCAGCGCCTCCAGCGGCGCCACGCGCGAGGCGCGCCAGGCGGGGACGGAGCCGGCCAACAGGGCCACGGCGGCGAGCAGCGCCAGCACCCCGGCGAACGTGACCGGATCGGTGGACCCAACGCCGTACAGGAGGCTCGCCAGCACCCGGCCGGCGGCGAGCGCGCCCGCCAGGCCCAATCCGGCGCCGACGGCGACCAGGAGGCCGGCCTCGCCGAGGATCTGGCGCAGGATTCTCGATTGGCGGGCGCCCAGGGCCATCCGCACACCGATCTCCTGGGTGCGCTGGGTGACGGAGTAGGCCATGACGCCGTAGATCCCGACGCCGGCCAGCACCAGGGCCAGCCCGGCGAACAGGGCCAGGAGCGACATGGCGAAGCGCTGCGGCGCCACCGCCTCGTCCACCCGATCGGCCATGAACCCGACGTTGGCCAGCGCCAGCTCCCGGTCCACGCCCGCGAAGGCGGCGCGGATCTCGCCCATCAGCGCGGCCGGATCGCGCTCCGTGTCCACGACGAAGAGGAGCGCCCGGTACATGTCGCCCACGGGCACCTCCAGCGCCTCGTCCGATTCCTGCTCGTACGGGGAGTAGCTCCGCGGCAGGGAAGGCTTGTCCATGGCGGTGTCCTTGACGTCGCCCACCACGCCCACCACGGTCATCCAGGGGGCGCCCGTGTACCAGCGGAAGCGCCGGCCGATCGCGTCCTGCCCCGGCCAGAACAGCCGGGCCATGGTCTCGCTCACGAGCGCCACCGGCAGCTGGCCCTGACGGTCGGCGGCGGTGAAGGCGCGGCCGCGCTTCAGCGGAATGCCCAGGGCGCCGAGATAATCTCCCTGGACCCAGACGTGGGCCACCGACGGGGGCGCGTCGCCGGAGCCGGCGGTGAGCCCCTCCACCTGGAGCGCCCGGATCTCGTGCTGACCGAGAGGCACCGCCGTGCCCGCGGCGGCGCGGCGGACGCCGGGCAGTGCCCCTAGCCGCTCCACCGCCTGGCTGTAGAAGGCGCGCAGCTGCGTCGCGCGGGCGTAGGTGCCCGGCGGCAGCGTCACCGAGAAGGTGAGCGCATTGCCGTTGCGGAAGCCGGGATCCGTGTTCATGAGCCCGATGAAGCTGCGGAGCAGCAGCCCGGCGCCCACCAGCAGCACCAGGGCCAGGGCGAACTGGACCACCACGAAGGCGGCCTGCAGCCGCCGCCGGCCGCGGGAAATGCCGCCGCCGCGGCCGCTCTCCTGGAGCGACTCGCGCAGCCGCGTGTGCGCCACCGCCAGCCCCGGCGCCAGGCCGAACAGCACGGCGGTGGCGAGCGAGGCGAGGAGCGTGTACGCCAGCACGGCCCCGTCGAGGCCGATGGCGCCGGCGTGCGGCAGGTTCACCGGCACGAGCGCCAGCAGCGCGTCGATGGCCCAGGCGGCGAGCAGCGTCCCCAGGGCGCCGCCGAGCAGCGCCAGCACCAGCCCCTCGGTGAGCACCTGGCGCAGCAGCCGCGCCGGCCGGGCGCCCAGCGCGCCGCGGATGGCCATCTCCTTGCGCCGGGCCGCCGCCCGCGCCAGCAGCAGGTTGGCCACGTTGGCGCAGCCGATGAGGAGCACCAGCCCCACCGCGCCGAGCAGGACCAGGAGCGGCGTGCGCACGTCGCCCACCATCGCCTCCTGGAGCGGCGTCACGGCGATCTGCAGCCGCGCGCCGCCGAGCGCGGTCTTCAGCGCCGGGGCGTAGCCGTCCTCGATCCGCCGGGCCAACGCCTCGGCTTCGGCCCGGCCCTGCGCGAGCGTGACGCCCGCCTTCAGGCGGGCGATCACGCTGTTGTTGTACATGCTCCCCTGGGACTCGAGCTCGAAGGGGGTGAACGCGACGGGCACCCACAGCTCGGCGGGCTCATTGTTGGACGGCAGTCCGGGGAGCGGGAAGCGGAACTCCGCGGGCATGACGCCGACGACCTCGACGGCCTGGCGATCCAGGCGGACCGTCCGCCCCACGATGCCGGGGTCGCCGCCGAAGCGCCGCTGCCAGAGCCCGTGGCTGATGACCACCACGCCGCTGCCGGGCACGTTTTCATCAGGACGGAAAGTGCGGCCGCGCGCGGCCTGCGCGCCCAGCAACTCGAAGATCGCCGGAGACACCCGCGCCCCCGTCACCCGCTCGGGCGCCCCGCCGCCCGACAGGTCGTAGCGGCCGTTCTGGAAGACGGCCACGGCGTCGCAGCCGGTCAGGCCGTCGGCGAAGATCTTGAAATCGGGGGCCGAAAAGGGCATGACGGGGAAGCCGGCCTCCGGGAACGCCTCGTTGACATAGACGAGGCGTTCGGCGGCCGGATACGGCAGCGGCCGGATCAGCACGGCGTTCACGATGCTGAAGATCGCCGTGTTGGCGCCGATGCCGAGCGCGATGGTGAGCAGGGCGGCGGCGGCGAAGACCGGGTCCTTGCGCAGCACCCGCAGCCCGTAGCGGATATCCTGAAGCAGCGTGTCCATGGAATGCCTCCTGGGGTGAGGGGCGCGCCCCGCTCAGCGGGCCGCCGCCGTCTCCTCGACGATGCGGCCGTCCAGCAGGTGGATGATCCGGCCGGCGGTGCCGGCGTAGCGCGGGTCATGGGTCACCATGCAGATGGTGGCCCCCTCGGCGTTGAGCTGCTGCAGCAGCTCCATGACCATCCCGCCGTTCTGGGAGTCGAGGTTGCCGGTGGGCTCGTCGGCGAGCAGGATGGCCGGCCGCCCGGCCAGGGCCCGGGCCACCGCCGCGCGCTGCTGCTGCCCGCCCGAGAGCTGCGAGGGATAGTGCTTCAGGCGGTGCGACAGTCCCACCCGCTCCAGCGCCTCCTGTACCCGCTCGCGGCGCTCGGGCGTTTTCAGCCCGCGGTAGGTCAAGGGCAGCTCCACGTTCTCGAAGATGGTCAGGTCGCCGATGAGGTTGAAGGCCTGGAAGATGAACCCGATCTCCCGGTTCCGGATGTCGGCCCGCTCGTTGGCGCCGAGTGAGGCGACGGGCTGGCCGCTGAGCCAGTAGCCGCCGGCGGTAGGGGCGTCCAGCAGGCCCATGATGGCCAACAGCGTCGACTTGCCGCAGCCCGACGGCCCGGCGATGGACACGTACTCGCCCGGATGGATGTCCAGTTGGATGCCGTTCAGGGCGTGGGTTTCCACATCGTCGGTGAAGAACACCTTGGTGATGTCCTCCAGCCGGATCACGGGCGTCGCGTTCGTCTGCATGATGGGTACCTCCTGCGCCGGCGCGGCTGCCGGCGCCGCGCGTATTTATTTCAGTTGCACCCGGTCCGCACCGGACCAGGCGGACATGTCGGACAGGATCACCCGGTCGCCCGGGCGCAGCCCCTCCAGCACCTCGATGGTGTTCACGGAGCCGCGGCCGAACCGGACCGGCACGCGCACGGCGCCCGCGCCGTCCGGCTCCAGCCGGAACAGGCCGATGGTGCTTCCTTCCTGGACGAAGGCGGGCCGGCCCACGAACACCGCGTTATCCAGCCGGACGATTTCGATGGTGCCGTCCACGCTCAGGTCCGGCCGGGCCCCCTTGGGCAGGTCGCCGGTCAGGGCGATGTCCACGGCCACCGTGCCGCCCCGCACCGCCGGGTCGATCCGGGCGACGCGGCCGGCGATGACGCCGTGGCGCGTGTCGACGGCGGCCGCCTGGCCCAGGGTGATGTCGCGGGCCTGAGTTTCGGGAACCTTGATCTCGGCCTTGAGTCGGGCGGGATCGGCCACCCGGGCCAGGTTGGCGCCCGGCGCCACCTGCTGCCCCACCTCCACCGGCACGTCCTGGAGGACGCCGGCGATGCCGGCGCGCACGTGGAGGGCGTCGAGCTGGCCGCGCTTGATCCGGTAGCTGGCCTGGTACTGGCCGATGCGGGCCTGCTGCGTCTCGATCTGGGCGCGCATGGCGTCGGCGTTCATGGCCAGCCGCTGCTGCTCCAGGTCGTGCCGGGTGGTCAGCTCCTCGGCCCGCACCCGGGACAGCTTGAGCTGCAGGTCGGAGATGAGCCCCTCCCGCGCCAGCTCCTGGTTCACGTCGGCCTGGAGGCGGGCCTGGCTGTAGTCGGCCTGGACCGAGGCCGCCGCGGCCCGCTGGTTCAGGAGCTGGCTCTGGAGCTGGACCCGCAGGTTGGCCAGCTCCGCTTCGGCGGCGCGCAGCTGCATCTCGGCCTCCACGGCGGTCTGCTCCAGCTCGGCGTTGCTCAGCTCCAGCAGGACGGTGTCGGCGGCCACCGTCGTGCCCGGCCGCACCAGGATCCGGTCCACGCGGCCGGCGGTTACCGCGGGGATCCAGACGATCTCCTCGGGCACGAGGGTGCCCACGCCGCGGACCTGCCGGAGCATGGGGCCCTGCTGCACCGTGTCCACCCAGACGGTGGCGCGGTCCACGGCCGGGGCCGCTTTGCGCAGGCGCGACAGGCCGAAGCTCACGGCGGCCAGAACGAGCGCCGCCCCCGCAAGGTACAGCCCCCAGCGGAGCCAGCGGCGGGATGTTCGGTTGGGGCGTTGGATGTCCATGGTGTTTCCTCCGCCACCCTCTTTCGCAAGCCGCGTGCCAGACGGGTCACCCGAGATCCGCCACCGGTGTTCGCCGGAAACCGATCGGATGAATTCATCTGAAAGTCCGGCCCGATGACGGTTTCCAGCCAACGCGGGATCGGAGGTGTCGCAGCGGGGACCGGGCGCGTGTCGTCCCGATTGTGGGATCGGCCGGTCTCAAAAGCGGGACGCCGGCCGATCAGAGGGGCAGGCGCAGCACGGCCACGCAGCCGGGGCCGTCGGCGCGGTTGGCCAGGTCCAGCGTGCCGCCGTGGGCTTCGGCGATCTGCCGCGAGAGCACGAGGCCGATCCCCGAGCCGTCCGGCTTGGTGGTGAAGAAGGGGACGAACAGGTTGGCGTCGCTGGCCAGCCCCGGCCCGTTGTCGGCCACGCGGATCTCGACGAAGCCGCCGGCGGTGCGCCAGCCGACCGCGACGCGGCCCCCGGCGGGCCGCACGGCCTCCACGGCGTTGCGGAGCAGGTTGATGAGCACCTGCTCCAACTGGTCGCCGTCGGCCGCGACGGTGAGGTCCGGCCCCGGTTCGATCTCGACGGGGTGGAGCGTCTCCAGCGCCGCCGCCCGCCGGACGGCGGCGCCCAGGTCCAGCGGCGCCGGCCGGGGCTGGGGGAGGCGGGCCAGCTTCGCGTAGCCGTCGAGAAAGCGCCGCAGGCTCTCGGTGCGGGCGGCGATGATGCCGAGGCCGTCGTCCACATCCTGCCGCCAGTCGTCGGGAAGCGGCTCGCGCCCGATGATCCGCCGTAGGCTCGCGGCCAGCGATCCCACGGGCGCCAGCGTGTTGTTCAGCTCGTGGCCCAGCACGCGGACCAGCCGCTGCCACGCCGCCCGCTCCTCCTCGCGGAGGGCGCGGTTCAGATCGGCCAGCACCAAGAGATGGTACGGCCGGCCATCCTCGCGGAAGGTGGTGCGGCGCAGCGCCCAGCGGCCGGCGCCGCCGGGCAGCCGCAACTCCACCAGCCGCTGCCTGGCGCCGGCGAGGAGGTCGCCCAGCGCCAGTTCGGCGGCGCTCCGGCCCACGAGCTCCGTCTGCGGCCGGTCCAGCAGCCGCTCGCCGGCCCGGTTGGTCAGGCGCAGGCGCCCCGCATCGTCGAAGGCGAAGAGGGCCAGGTCCACCTCGGCCAGCACCACGCGGAGCAGGGCGTGGGCTTCGACGGCGCTCCCGCGCTGGCGCCGCAGCATCTCCCCGAGCGCATTCACCTCGCGGACCAGCTCGCCCAACGCGTCGCGGCGCCCCTGCTCGCGGACGCGGATGGAATAGTCCCCTTCCCGGAGCGCCCCCAACGCATTGGCCAGCGTCCCCAGGCGGCGGACCAGCCGGCCCCGCAACCGCCAGGCGGCGCCCAGCCACAGCGCCAGCACGAGCGCCGCTGCGCCCCAGCGGAGCGGCGGCGCCCAGTTCACGAAGCCCAGCAGCGCCCATGCGGCCGCCGCCCCCGGCAGGCCCGCGAGCAGGATGCCGGCCAGCAGGCGGCGCTCGAAAGCGGCGCGCGCGACAGGTTGCGATTCGGCTGGATCGTTCATGCTGCGCTTCCCCGGTGAATGGCCGGACCCGGCTCAGGTGAGCCGGTGCTTCTGCAGGCGGCGGTACATGGCGCTCCGGCTCAGGCCGAGCGCCGCGGCCGCCGCCTCCGCATTGCCGCCGCACCGTTCCAGCGCCTTCTGGATCAGCAGGCGCTCCATGGTCTCGAGGCTCAGCTCGTCGGGCGCCGGTCCGGCGGGCGCGGGGCGGCAGGCGAGGTCGGCGGCGGCGATCCGGCGCCCCCCGCCGAGCAGGACGGCCCGCTCCACGACGTGGTCCAGCTCGCGCACGTTCCCCGGCCAGGGGTACTGGAGCAGCGTCTGGAGCGCGTCGTCGGTGAAGCCGTCGAATTCCTTGCGGTACCGCCGCCCGTGCCGTCCGAGAAAATGCGCCGCCAGCACGGGGATGTCCTCGCGGCGCTCGCGCAGAGGCGGCAGGCGGATCTCCACGGTGTTGAGGCGGAAGAACAGGTCCTGGCGGAACCGGCCGGCGGCCACCTCGGCGGGCAGGTCGGCGTTGGTGGCCGACAGCACGCGCACGTCGGCCACCTGGGTGCGCGACGAACCGACGCGTTCGAACTCGCCGCTTTCCAGCACGCGCAGCAGTTTGGCCTGGAGCGCCGGCGGAATGTTGGCGATCTCGTCGAGAAAGAGGGTGCCGCCGTGGGCCAGCTCGAAGCGCCCCACCCGGTCGGTGCGGGCGTCGGTGAACGCGCCGCGGACGTGGCCGAAGAGCTCCGCCTCGAACACGCCCTCGGCCAGCCCGCCGATGTTCACGGTGACCAGGGGCCGGGCGGCGCGCGGCGACAGCTCGTGCAGCAGCCGGGCCACCAACCCCTTGCCGGTGCCGTTCTCGCCGGTGATGAGCACGTGGGCGTCGGCCGGCCCCACGCGCCGCGCGAGCTCCAGCGCCGCCCGCATGGGGGGCGAGTCGCCGATGATGAGCGTCGGCGTCGCGCCGCGCAGGAGCCGGTTCTCCGCCTCCAGCCGCGCCCCGTGGCGCAGCGCCCGCCGCAGCGCCACCTGGTTGCGCAGGATGGCGAGCAGCCGCTCGTTGTCCCACGGCTTGGTGACGAAGTCGCGGGCGCCCCGCTGCATGGCCGCCACCGCCAGGTCGACGCTGGCCCAGGCGGTCATGACCACCACCGGCAGGGCGGCGTCGGCCGCCTGGAGGCGGGCCAGCAGGTCCAGGCCCTCCTGCCCCGAGGTGGTGTCGCGGGTGTAGTTCAGGTCCATGAGCACGGTGTCGAACTCGCGCTCCGCCACTGCCTGCACCACGGCCGCAGGCGAGGCGGCGGCCTCCGACCGGAGCCCCTCGCTCTTGAGGAGCAGCCGGAGCGCCTCGCGCACGTCGGCCTGGTCATCGGCGATCAGAATGAGTGGGGTGGTGTCCGCCATGGTGTCTCGCCTCACGGCCCGTCCGGTTGGTCAGAGTTCATTTGACTGTAACCTGATTGTAGCATGAGGAAGTTAGGAGTGAGGAGTGAGGAGGCGTGCTCGTAATTCGTAATCGTAATCGTGGTCGTGATCGTGATCGTAATCGAGACTCGAGGCTCGAGGCTCGAGACTCGTTTCTGATCATCGGACATCGGACTTCGGACTTCGGGCAGCCTGGATTCACCGCCGAGGCGCAGAGGACGCAGAGTCTCTTTGTGTTCTGATCCCTGATCGTCAGCCGTCTCCCGTCTCTCCTCTCCCGTCTCCCGATTCACCCATTCACCGATTCACCGTTCCCTCAAATCCGTATCACTCAGACCGGATGCCGCCGGCGTCCCAAGCCGCGGGCTTGCGTCCCGTGCTGTTTCCCCTTACAATCCGCGGACAGAAACTACGTGTACAGACATGCGCGATCCATGTGAACCGCTCTCCCCGGAGGTCCCCATGTGCCGAACCGACGTCATTGTCATAACCATCCTGCTTATGTTCGTGCCCCTGGCCGTCACCGCGTGCCGGAGCGGCGGGGAGGGCTTTCGCGGAACATGGAAACTGAATCCGGCCCTCTCCCGGCTCAACGTGCCGGCGCCGCAGAGCCAGGTGGTCCGGATCATCGTCCGGGGCCAGAATGTCAGGATGGAACAGGAGATCGTCAACGACCGGGGTGAGCGGCTCTTCATCACCGTCGCCGCCCGGTTCGACGGCAAAGACTACCCGGTGACAGGCACCCCCTTTGCCGACACGGTGGCGTACCGGCTCACCGGCACGGGCGCCATCGAGGGCGTGGCGAAGAAGGCGGGCCGGGTGGTGGTCAACGAGACGGCGGTGCTCGCCCCGGACGGCCGCTCCCTCACCGTCACCTACCTCAGCCATCTCCCCGATGGCCGGACGGTGACCAGCACGGCGGTGTTCGAACGGATCGAAGACTGACGGCAAGTACCGGGGGCTTGCTGAGGGATCTTGACCACCCGTTCGACTCGATAAACACAACGAGGGCGAGCACGATCTCACAGGACGGGAACGAGCCTCGAGTATCGAGCCTCTATTGCAATTTCTCCATGCTCCTATCTCCTATCTTTCCTGGCACGATCACCCGGATCGGCAAGTCGGAGGTACCGCGACCGGGAGGGAGCGGCGCGAAAGCCCTCCCCGCAAAATCCGAGGGACCCGCGACACCATTCCATCGCACGTCGCAGATGATCCCGTTGAACTGCAATCTCGTTCGTGGTCCGCGGCCGCCGGCAGGCTCATTGGAGGTACCGCGACCGGGGGAGATCTCCTCATTAAGAGAGAGAGCCATTCTGCCACGCGTCTTCATATAGGGCAGCCATGTCCTGAACGGATACTACTGGTAATAAATAAGTAGGTTTATTCATTCCAGCATCCTTGATAGATTGCCCTATTACCCAACAATCATGAGTATCAATAAATATCACTCTGTCATGGATCCGATCTGATGACCGAACTTCGAATTGAACTCCAGGTTTAGCTCTGATTTTCTCTGATAAAGAACGGAGATTTTCAGATAGCTTTCTCAATAAAAGACGAATCCGCACTCCTTCTCCTATCTTCTGAAAGTACAAATCGAAGACCTCATGATCTGCGTAAGGGTCTACTATGAAGATGTCTGTTTTCGCTTCAGCCAGTATTTGAGACAGATCGCGGTAGATGTCATAGGCATCTCCCGGACCATAGATTTTTTCACCCTGAGCAGGATTCTCTTGTTCTAATTTCACTATCGCCGTTCTTATAACACCTTGCGTGTTGACCCATATTGGTCCCAGGCTATTCGCAGATAATGGTAGGCAAATAAGCATCGTATAGTGTGACAATTCATCACCCAGCTGTTGGTCTACCAAGGTTGTGTAAGCACGAGCTTCTTCAAGCCAGCTAATTCCCTGTTCAGATTTCGGTCCAAGTTTTTCGATGATCGATTTGTTTTTTATAAGTTCCTTCAGTTTTTCTAGTACTAAAAGGCGGTTCATCACTCAACTCACCTCGTTTTTGTGGATTTCAGACGAATTTACATTTTTATAAATTGGAGGTGTGAATGATCGCCTCATTGTCTTTTCGTAGAACCTGCACGATTGCGATTGGCCAATCTGATGGTTCAGGGGGCGTGCCGCCCTCAAGTATTTGAACCTCGCGCACGCCGAAGACGAAGAAGCCGTTCCCCTCAAGTTCATGAATGAATTCCGTGAGATGATAGGCGGTTTGGACGCGAGCACCAGCTTCCATCTCAGTGCTGCATTCGCCACAATCTTGCACTTCTTGTAGAAAGCTACTGACGAGATCGACCTCATTTTGAGAGCTTAAGGGATCATGATCGAACGAATAACCCATGGCATTTGTAACCAGGTCCAACAACTCCTTGCCGGTCGTTAGTCTCGTCAAATATCGCGGAATGTTCTCAGTGCACCGACGAATTCGGACGGGTTTCGGTGAACCTTGTTCCGATAACTTTTCAGAGACCCTCTGTTCGTGTTGTGCTTTTATCTGACGCAATTTCTCTGGTGTGTAGCGGGTGGTCTGGTCGTCGATCATCTTGTGGTGGGTCCGGCACAGCAAAATCAAATTATCGTAAGAATCAAATCCTTCAGCGGGAAATTGAAGATCGTAACGAGGGCCGTTTGGCTGTGGAGAGATGATATGGCACTCGTCGGCAACCACAGATTCATCATCGGATTTATTAGCATCGACAATTAGTTGGTTATGGCAAATAGCACACCGGTTCCCCGATCTGCCCCAAAGCAACTTTCTTGTTCTATCTGAGATGGTCATGTTGAGCTCGTGGCGTAGAGTGAATTCAGGCTCAATGGTCAATTTCCCAAACACGTGAAATGGTGGCTTGAATCTTTTTCTCCATGCGGGCGATCAGTTCGCGGCTGGAGTTTATTAGCGCCTGCTCAGCTTCGATCTCGGCGACTATGGAGCGCTGCGTGTCGAGCGGGGGGAGGGGGATTTTTATCGTTTTCAATGTACCGCAGGAAACGAAGTTGAAAGATGTTTTTCCTGATAAGCGCAGAAGCTCGTCTTTGAATTGCGCCGAAAGATGAAAGAGGAACTTCGGAAACAATCTGTCTGAGTAGTCTTTATTAACGACGAGACCGTTGAATTGCTGATTGGTAGTGAGCTCGATCTCTGTGAATGCGTATTCTCCGACCGACGCTGTACAACACAAAAGAACTGAATTAGCAGGAAGTAACTTGAGACTGGTCTCGATCAATGCCCTTTCCGAGACCGACTGGATAGTCTCGCGGATAACTCTTCCCTTCTTTCTAATATCATCGACAGTGAACCACGGAATGGTGCCATTATCCCAATAACAAGCCTTTTTCCGCGAAGGTGTCGATCCATTAAAGATGTCGCATGTTTCTCCCAATTGCACCATCTGCCACTTGGGATCGATGGGGATGTTGGGGCGGTAGTTGTCGACGACGGCGCGGGCGCCGTCGATGACCTTCTGGTAGCCCTCGATCTCCGCCACGATCTCCTTCTGCACCTCCAGCGGGGGGAGTGGGATTTTGAAGCGGTAAAGCAGCGCGCCGCTGAGGTTGTTGATGTTGGCTCCGGCAATCTGCTCACGGAGGAAGTCATTGAAGTGCCCAGTTGTAAGCTGCTTCAGCAAATAACTGGGATGAAGCCGGCCCGGCCTAACGCGGATGGCTCCCATGAACCCGCCAAAGTAAAAATCCGTGTCTTCCCTGACCAACGCGACCTTGCCGATGTGATCCTTGCTGCCGCTGGCGAGGCAGATGAAGATGTCGTCTCTCCTGAGCTTCTTCTCATCTGAGAACTTAGCTTTCGGGGACACGTGCTTGATGTCCTCTAGGTCAAGCTCAAAGCGGTCCTTATTGATATTGTTGGCGCGAAGCACTTGGACACCGCCATCGGGGATCTCGTCTTCCTTCGCATAGACAACGCCACGTACAAGCTCACATAACTCGCCAAGCTCGACCGCCGGAAACTTGGACGCACTGACGCTTGCCTCCCGATACCGCTCCCCGCTCAGGTTGTAAACCCCGCTCGCCGCGACCTTCTCCTTCGCCACGATCAACCCGAGCGTCGGCTCGAACGCCTCCAGCGATTCGCGCGCCCGCAGGCGGCGCAGGTATTCGGCGATCTCGGCGCGGGCCTGGGGCAGGTCGTTCTTGTCGATGGGGCGGCGCTGGGCGCCGAGGCCGAAGCCGTCATTCTCAATTTTGAAAAAAGCTATCGTGTTGGACTGCTTCGCCAGCGCCTTGTCCAGGATCAGGATCGAGGTCTTGACGCCGGAGTATGGATTGAAGACGCCTGCCGGCAGGGAGACGACGGCGACCAGGCAGTCCTCCACCAGCATCCGCCGCAACTGCTTGTAGGCCGTCTGGCTCTGGAAAATGATGCCCTCGGGCACGATGACGCCGGCGCGGCCATTGGGCGTGAGGTGCTCGGCGATGTAGTCCACAAACAGGACCTCGCTGCGCTTGCTCTGCACCGAGAAGCGATTGTGCGGCCGGATGCCGCCCTTCGGCGACATGAACGGCGGATTGGCCAGGATCACGTCGGCGTGCTCGTTCCACTTGTCCAGCGAGGTGAGGGTGTCGTACTCGTGAATGTGCGGGTCGGTGAAGCCGTGCAGGTACATGTTCACCAGCGACAGCCGCACCATGTCCGGGGAGATGTCGTATCCTTTGAAGTTGCGGGCCAGGCGGCCCTTCTCGTCCGGGGTGAGGGTGCTCTGCCCCCGGGCGTCGGCGTTGGCCTTCAGGATGTGCTTGTATGAGGAGATCAGAAATCCGGCGGTGCCGCAGGCCGGATCGAGCACGGTGTCGGTCTTCTTTGGGTCTACGATGGCGACGATGAAATCGATGATGTGGCGCGGGGTGCGAAACTGACCGGCGTCGCCCTGACTGCCCAGCACCGAGAGCAGGTACTCGAAGGCGTCGCCCAGGCGCTCGGAGTGGTCGTACTGAAACTCGTCGATGATCTTGAGAAAGGCGCGCAGGGTCTCTGGATCGCGGTATGGAAGAAAGGCGTTCTTGAAGATGTCACGGAAGAGCGGCGGGATGCCTGGATTTTCCGGCATCCGCGTGATTGCCTCGGCGTAGAGGTTCAATGTTTCATGGCCGCCCAGTCCCGCGCGCATGAGCCGAGACCAGCCGTAGCGGGCAAAGTCACCGGCGAAGAACTTGCGTTGGCCGCCCAGTTCCTCGGCCTCGGCGTCCATGTCGTCCATGAACTTGTAGATCAGGGCGATGGTGATCTGCTCCACCTGGCTCTTGGGATCGGGCACCTTGCCCACCAGGATGTCCCGCGCCGTGTCGATGCGCCGTCGTGTTTCGGAATCCAACATGATGTGTCCTCAGTTCGCCTTATTTCAAATGCTGATCCTGAATATCCTGTCCATCCCTGTCGCATCTCATGCGATGAACTGGTTCAGGGGCACGTAGTCCTTGATGTACTCCGGGACCAGCGTGCGATACTCCGGCGGGACGGCTTTGAAGTCGCGGGTGGAGAACGCCGGGTTGGTGGCCAGATCCGTGAACTGCCGCGACTCGATGATGTGGCGCACCCGGTCGCTGGTGGCGTAGGCCTTGAAGAAGTGCTTGATGGCGGGGATGGCCTGCGCCTCGGCGGGCGTGTGATCGGCGACGAACTTGGTGAACTCCTCCTCCAGCAGCTCGTCCTTTGATTTGAAGCGCGGGATGAGGCCGAAGATCTTCTCCAGGATCTCGCGCAGGGTGAGGCGGCGGTCCACGGCGGCCGCCTGGCGGAGCTTGTCGAGGGTGTAGTACTCCTCGGGCTTGTGGAACACCTCGCGGTTCACGTAATCGATGACCCGGTCCCACTGCCCGGACTCCACCGACCGGACGATGAAGTCGTTTTCCCGCACCGCCTCTTCGAATCGCTCGAAGAACATGCGGTCGATCTTCATCCCCTCGAGACCGATCACCTCCTGTTTCACCGAGGACAAGATGTCGGCGCCGAGGTGTTCATAGGTGTCCGGACGGTACACGGGGCCGTCATCGCCGCCGCCGTTCGTCGGCTTGCCCGTGGCGCGCGGCAGCGGCAGCACCTCGTCGTAGTTGAACTCGGTCTCGAAGTACTCGCACGTGGCGAAGAAGTCGAAGAGCTTGAAGGCGGTCTTCAGCGGCCGGGCCACGCCGGCGCGGACGGCGTCGTCGAAGAGCTGCTCCCGGAAGTCGTGGGTACGCGTGCCGCGACCCTTGATCTGGATGAAGTCGGTGGGGGAGAAGATGGGCCGGAACAGCCCCAGGTTCAGGATGTCGGTGCAGTCGTAGCCGGTGGTCATCATGCCCACAGTGACGCAGATCCGCGCCTTGCTCGTCTTGTAGCCGGGGAGGAAGTTGCCCGAGCCGAGCAGGTTGTTGTTGGCGAAGTTGATGGCGAACTGCTGGGCGTCGGGCACCGCGGAGGTGACCTGCACGGCGAAATCGGACTGGTACCGGTCGGGGAACATCCGGTCGGCAAACTGATTGAAGAGTTGCGCCAGTTTGGCCGCGTGGTTCTGGCTCACGGCGTATACGATGGACTTGCCGATCTCGCCGCTCACGGGGTCGCGCAGCGCATGCTCCAAAAACGTTTTGCAGAAGAGCTGATTGGTGGCCTCCGAGAAGAAGCGCTTCTCGAACTCCCGCTGCCTGAACGCCTCCTGCTGGTCCTCACCGGCGTCGTCGGTGAATGAGACGATGAAGCCCTCCTCGGAGAGCAACTCGGTGGTGACCTCGGTGCGGGCGTCCACGACGGTGGGGTTGATCAGGTAGCCGTCCTTCACCCCGTCGAGGAGCGAGTAGCGGAAGGTGGGCTGGCCGCTCTCGCAGCCGAAGGTGCGGTAGGTGTCGAGGAGGAGGCGGCGTTCGGCCTCACGCGGATCGCGGGTTGAGGCATCCCGGCCTTCGAACCGGCGCAGGTAGTCGCGGGGGGTGGCGGTGAGGCCCAGCTTGTAGCCGATGAAGTAGTCGAACACGGCGCGGGCGTTGCCGCCGATGGAGCGGTGCGCCTCGTCTGAGATCACCAGGTCGAAATCGGTGGGCGAGAAGAGCCGCTGGTACTTGTTGTTGAAGAGCAGCGACTGCACCGTGGTGACCACGATCTCGGCGCGGCGCCAGTCGTCGCGGTTCTCCTTGTAGATGACCGTGTGGAAGTCGGCGGACAGCAGGGCGGTGAACGCCTTCCGGGCCTGCTCCTCGAGCTCCAGCCGGTCCACGAGGAAGAGCACCCGGCGGGCGTTGCCGGTGCGCAGGAAGAGCTTGACCACGGCGGCGGCGGTGAGGGTCTTGCCGGTGCCGGTGGCCATCTCGAACAGGAAGCGGTCCTTCCCCGCCTGCACGGCGGCCTGCAACTGGTGGATGGCCCGCAACTGGTACGGGCGCAGGAAGCGCAGCTTGTTGGCCTGGATGTAGGCTGGGCGCTCCTCGGGGCTCTTCCAGCCTGCGTCGGAGCGGTAAGCGGGGCGCTGAGTGAGAACGATGTAGTCCTCGGCGACGGTCTCTTCGCAAAGTCGCGCCGGATTGGGCGTGACCTTCCCGTAGCTTGTGGCCGAATCGGGCGTGGGGAACGAGGTGATGAGGTACGGATTGCCCCGTTCCAGGTCCCAAAAGTAGTGCAGGTTGCCGTTGGACAGCATGACGAAGCGGCAGTTCAGCGAGCGGGCGTACTTGCGGGCCTGCTCCTTGCCCACCAGCGGATTCTTCCCTTCCGCCTTGGCCTCGAGCACGATCAGGGGAAAGCCCTTGGAGTCGAGCAGGAGAAAGTCGACGAAACCGTTGGACGTCTTTTCGAAATCGTCGCCCAGGGCGTCCAGCTCGTGGGACTTGACGGACACGTTGAGTTCGAGGCAGATGTTGGCCGGAGCGCCGTCCTCGGGGAAGAAGCGCCAGCCGGCCGCCTCGAGCAGCTTGTTGATCTTGATGCGTGCGGTGGCTTCCTTGTCGGGCAAGACAATTCCTCGCTGCGTCGATTTCAGTGATCCGTTGTTTGAGAGTGGTTTTGTGCGAAAAGCATATTTTTAACTTTGTTATTTTAATTCCAGGAAGAAGTTGACCTTTGCGCCGCCATTATCATCGATTGTATAGATGCCCAGGCTGAAGCCTGCCCGGTAACCGATCAGGGTGTTGGGAATGACCTCCACCCTGTATTGCTCTGACACGCCGATCAGACGTGCCAACTCATGATAGTCAACTTCATTGGCAACGATCCGAACTTTTTTGTTAGATTGTAAAGCCTGCAATATCTTCGGATTGATTTTGTTTAGAAGATCCTCAATTTTATCCTTAATGGTGATGTTGAAACTTTCGTCATTTCCTTTTCCCCGGTTACATTGCCGGCAGAGCGTCTGCAGATTAGCTAGGCTATTGTTGCCGTCTTTGGAAATCGGTTGATAATGATCAATCTCTAGTTCAACGACATCCAGATCAACCTCCGGGTACTTCGCCGGCGATTTACCACAGAGCTGGCACGTATATCGATCCCGCTTGAAGACTTCCAGCCTTATCTTTGCGGGGATCGATTTTCTTTTACTCATTTTCACTACTTTTGATGATTTCTCCGTACATTGAAACGAGGAACAACCACCATTAAAAAGCGGGGCATTCGAGAATCGAATCCAGTCTCAGTTTCGGCCTTTTGAAATCCTGGCATCCCCACGGCGTTCCCCTCGCCGGCGTGACCGCTCAGCCATAATCGATAACATGGTGAACCCCGATTTCATTAATACAACTCACCAGATCATTGTGTCAACTTGGAGCTGGAATAAGGCTGGAAGCAGAGTTCCATTGAATCCCGGCCCCGAGGGTTTCGATGTTGTCTTAGGGACCGGCGGCCGCTGACGGACACCGACGGAGTGGTGCGGCACTCGGGGAGAGATGCCGCGAGGGCCCCTTCCCGCCGCTCCCTCCCGCACGCGGCACCTCCGCGGTGCCAACCGATGGCTCGTGCCAAGGAAAGCAGGACGGTGAATCGGTGAATGGGTGAATCGGGAGACGGGAGAGGAGAGACGGGAGACGGCTGACGATCAGGGATCAGAACACAAAGAGACTCTGCGTCCTCTGCGCCTCGGCGGTGAATCCAGGCTGCCCGAAGTCCGATGTCCGATTTCCGATGTCCGCGTTACGGGAACGAGCCTCGAGTCTCGAGTCTCGAGCCTCGATTACGAGTACGAGAACGATTACGAATTACGATTACGATTACGATGACGATGACGAGCACGAGCACGCGGGCGATCAGTCGTCGTCGGTGCGGCCGCTGAAATAATCCTCCCAGAAGGCCACGTCCACCGGGCCGGCGTCGCCCTTGGCGCCGGCGGGGCGCCCTCCGCCGGAGGCCAGGCGGTCCAGAAACTCGTTCACGCCGGCCACCCGCGCCCCCAAACCGCGCGCGTCCGCCGCGAGCGCACGGTCATCGGTCACCACGGTCAGGTCGCGGGGGTTGCGGGCGGCGCGCACCCGGGCCAGGATCCGGTCATCGGCGGAGCGGGGGGCGGCGAACTCCACCCGGACGGGGCCGAGCGCGACGTCGCCGGCAAAGTGCGCGTCCGGCGCGCCGTCGAACACCACGGTGAACCGCCCGCCGCGCCCGGCGGCGAGCGCCGCCAGCGCAGCTACCACGCCGCGGCGGTCGGTGGGACCACCCAGCCCGCGCACCGCCGCGCGGCCCATCAGGTTGTTGCCGTCCACCAGGTACGGCATGGTCTCCGCTCCGTCGCGTCTCAACCGACTTGGATCAGGCCGAGTTCCAGGGGTGTCACCACCTCGCCGCCGCCGGCGCCGACGACGATGGTGTCCTCGACGCCCACGCCGCCGTCGTCGAAGATGATCTTGGGCTCCACGGCGAACACCATCCCCGCCGCCAGCGGCTCGGTGAAGCGCCGGGCCAGGATGGGCACCTCGTCCATCTCCAGCCCGATGCCGTGGCCCAGGAAGCGGACCTTGTTCTCGCCCCGGTTCATGAAATGTTCCGCGTAGCCGGCGGCCGCCGCCTCGTCGACGGCCCATTGATACAACTCTTCGGGCACCGCGCCGGGCACCAGGCGCCGGGTGACTTCAGCCAGGATGTGGACGCAAAAATCGTGCGCCTCGACGAAGCGCCGGTCCAGCGGCCCGATGTGGTAGGTGCGGGTCATGTCGGTCATGTAGCCGGCGTAACCGGCGGTGGAGTCGGCGATCACCGGCGCGCCGGCGCGGATCACGCCGCTGCCCGCCCCCATGGGCGCCAGGTAGTAGCGGCCCGGCTGGCCGATGGGCCCGTCGAAGGCGGTGTCCACCGCCGCCGACGCGCCGCACGCCACGACGCCCCGCGCCTCGGCGTTGAAGCCGCGGGTGCGCCCGGCCGCCTGGTCGCCCGCCAGCCGCATGGCCAGGTCCAGGCGCGCCTGGGCCTCGTACTCGGGCATCCCCTCGCGCAGGATCGAGCGCAGCGCCGCGAATCCGCCGGCCAGCACCCGGCCGCTGGCGCGGACGCGCTCCAGCTCCCGCGGCGACTTGATGCTGCGCAGGCGGCGCAGCGCCGGGGCGATGTCAGCGTGTTCGGCCGCGGGCCAGACACCGGCCACGAGCCGCCGGTACCAGGCCACCGGGAGCACGTCCTCCTCAAAGCCCACCCGCCGCCAACCGGCCAGGCCGGCGGCCGCAATCGCCGCCGGCAGCTTGCCCATGCCGGCCACCGGCTCGGGCTCCCACGGGCACCCGCCCCCGATCCGGCCGCGGCCGCGCCAGACGAAGAGCCGCGGCGCACCCGCCGCCGGCACGAGCAGCGCGCCCTGGAAGGCGGCGTCGGTGAGCCAGACCAGGTCGGCCCGCTGCAGCACGATGGCGCCGTCCAGCCCGGCGCCGGCCAGGGCGGACTGGAACCGTTCCAGCCGCACCGCCAGTTCCTCCCGTGGAAAACGCTCGTCGGTCATGATGTCTCCTGTGCTGATGGATCGGCGGCGGCCACCGGCGCGGTCAGCCGCTCCAGCCGGGCCAGCCAGGCCAGCGCCTCGGCTGCGCCGCCGCCGCACATCTCGGGCGTCGCCTGGAGGCTGACGCAGACCGCCGGCCGCTCCGGATCTCCCCAGAGGCGACAGCGGTTGTCGGAGGTCAATTGGACGCAGCGCACGCCGGCGGGCTTGCCGCCGGGCATCCCCGGAATCGGTGAGCTGATGGACGGGGCGATGCAGCAGGCCCCGCAGCCGACGCGGCACTCCATGTCCGGAACCTCCCGGGCCCGCCGCAGGCGGCGGCGCCGAACGTATTGTAGCAGAAGCGGGCGGGCGGCAGGAGGCGGCTATTTCAACAGGGCGGCCCAGTCCGCCGGCAGCTCGATCAGGTAGGTGTCCACCTGGCTGGTGCCGCTGCGGCCCCAGTTGGAGCCGAACAGGATCCGGGTGAGGTCCCGGTTGACGGTGGCGTGCGGCTCGGCCCAGTAATCGTGCTCCTGGTCCACATAGAGGGTGTGGTTGTGGGCCAGGCGCACCACCCGGCCGCCGGCCTGCAGCTCCACCAGGAACACCTGGTCGTCCATCCAGGTGGAGTCAGTCGGATGATCGCCGGCGTAGGTGGACACCACGGCCCAGCCCGGTCGCTGGAACGCCCGGCCGCTGAAATGGAATCCCTGCGGGGAGTGGCTGAAATCGATGGCCCAGAGCGGCGTGCAGGCGCCCGTGGCCAGGTCGATCATGGCGATGGCGTCGGTGTCCGGGTCCTGGAGGATCATCACCTCCCGGCCGAGGACGTCCAGTGCGACATCGCCGTGAGGGCTCTGCCGGTGGAGGCCGCGGGCGTTCTGGAGGTCGCGGTCGTACACCATGACGCCGCACGGGGCATCGCCGGTGCCCAGTTCGCCGAGGTCGCAGTACACGTCGAACAGCGCGACCACGTAGTTGCCCGACGGGCTCATGGTGACGTTGTCAACGTCGCGATCGCCGGGCAGGTTCCGCACGGCCACGAGCTGGTTTGCCTGCAGGTCGTACACCAGCAGGGCCACCGCCATCCAGTCGGTGTTCTCGGCCATGAACGCCCAGTAGCGGCCGTCGGCCGATGCGCTCCCCTCCCAGCGGGTCCAGACCGTGGCCAGGTTGAACGCCGGCAGGTCGGCGGCGAAGTCGCGCACGGTCTGGCACTCCCCCGTGGCGACGTCGCACGCCACGAGGCGGGTTTCATCGATGGCGTAGAGCCGGTCCGGATCGTCGGCGTCCCAGCGCGGTTCGGTCCCCGGGTACCAGACCAGCCCCTGCGGCTGCAGGGTGGCCGCGTCGTACAGGTAGGCGGTGCCGTCGGTCCCCCGGATCAGGATCCGCGTCTCGTCGGCGTTGAAGGCCTGCACCCGGGCGTATTCGGGGACCAGCCCCGCCGACGTGTCGCCCGGGTCGGGGTCGGCCAAGCGGTCGGTGAGCCGGACGACGCAGGTGTCGAAGACCGGGTCGATGAAGGAGTCGCGGGCGGCCGGCTCGGCCAGCACCGGCGTCTGCCGGATGCTCTGATCGGTGACCAACTCCGGCACGTGCCCTGCGCAGATCACGCCGCCGGTTCGGCGACTTTCGGCGAGCGCGTCCACCAGCCCCGACAGGTCCCGGACGTCCAGGACGCCGTTGCCGTTCCAGTCGCCGCAACCGGGGCACACGCAGGGAGCGAGCCCGGGCGGGATGTTGCCGATCAGCACATGCTGCAGGACCAGCGCGTCGACGACGTTCACGACCCCGTCGCCGTTGATATCGCCCAGGGCGAGGTGGGTCTCGACGGCCGTGTTGGACCAGGCGGACGCGCCGAACGCGTTGACGGCCTGCACCCGGTAGCTGTAGGTGGTTCCCTCCGTGACGCCGTCGTCCAGGTACTCGGTGACATCGGCCGCCGGCTCCGCCAACGAGGCGAAATCGCCGCCGTCGACGGCCCGCTCGATCCGGAAGAGATCCTCGTCGTCCGAGTTGTCCGCCCAGCCCAGCCGGATGCCCGCCGCGCCGCTGGCGGCCGTGAGACCCGACGGCGCAGCCGGCGGCGAGCTGCTGAGCGTCGCCCCGGCCTCGTTGGACGGCGCGGAGTTGCACGGCGACCCGGTGCCGTCGTCGTTCCGGTGCGCCACCACCCGGTAGTTGTAAGCGCCGTCGGACAGCCCGGTGTCGGTCCACGCCGTGACGCCGGCGCCCACGGGGTGATAGGTGTTGTTCCAGGCGCCGCTGTTGACCTGGCGCTGCACGATGAAACCGTCCTCATTTGACGAGTTATCCTGCCAGGACAAGGCGATCCGGTGAAGGGCGGGGTCGGGCACCGCCTGCAGGCCGCTCGGCGCGGGGGTGCATTCGCCCGCGCCGGACCAGCCGCTGAGCCGGGCCATCAGCCACCAGTACGCCCGCCCCTTCTGGCGGCAGCTGTCGTAGGTGGTGTGTCCCGCCTCGTCGCCGTGGAATTCGGGATGCTCCACCGGAATGGTCAGGCCGCCGTAGCTGTAGGTCGCCTGCTCCCAGGCGTCGGTGGCCGGGTTGAACCACCAGCTGTCCAGGTCGGCAAAGTCGAACAACACCTTGCCGAAGTTCTGGCAGTAATGGCGGATCTGCTGGTTGCGCTGGTAACGGTTGTACCCATCGGCGCCGGTGGCCTGGGCGTTGCCGGTGAAGTAGACGAACCGGACGCCCGGGTACTCGCTTTCGAGCTGGCTCATCGCATCCAGATAATCCTGGACATCCGCCGAGCTGTAGTAGTCGAGCTGGGTGCACCACGCCCACATGGAGGCGTTGAGCGCGGCGTTGTGGTCCAGCACGTCGCGGGTGAGGTTCAGGCCGTCGGCGGTCTGCCAGTACAGGTCCGGGGTGATGTAATCGCCCGTCTCCTGGCCGTCGAAGATGCAGAGCGCCCCGCTGGCATCCGGCAGCTCGCACCAGCCCACCTCCACGTCGTAGAGCGTGGTCTCAAGCAGCGCCAGACCGGTGTTGATCTGGGAGCCGTGCGACGTGTGCGCGTAGTGGACCTTGCGCTGGCTCTTGACCGTGTTGATGACGCTCTCCGGAATGGCCGACAGGTCCGTGCAGGCGTGATCGATGACGATCGCCTGCGCGCGGACGTCGCCCGCCCCGGCGGCCAGCCACCCGATGGCGATCCAGCCGAGGATTGCGGTGATCCGTCTCATGATGCCCCTCCTTGTCGCGCTCGGGCCTCCCGCTTTCCGGTGACGGGCCCCGCCGGCGGTCCGGCCGGTGTTCCCGTTCGCGCGCACGCCCACTCCGATGGATGAAGCTGTTGACTGAAAGCGATTGTAACCGAAGGCGCCGGCGGAGGCAAGCGCCCGGCGGAGGCGGCGGGCGGTCAGCTCTCGATGAACTTCCACTCCTGGGGCAGGTCCTCGTACAGGACACTCTGGTTGCGGCCGTGGTACTTGGCGAAGTACATGGCGCGGTCGGCCCGGTTGACCACCTGTTCGGAGTCCACCACGCCGTGCTGCCCGGAGACGATGGTGGAGCCGATGCTGACCGCGATCCGCAGCCTGAAATTGCCATAGGCGAAGGTCGTCGCCTCGATCGCCTGCCGGATCTTCTCGGAGACGATGTAGAGGCTTTCCTTGTCCACGTAGGCGAGGATCAGCACGAACTCCTCACCGCCGAAGCGGCACAGGATGTCCGTGTTCCGGACCGCCTTGCGGGTCACCTCAGCCACTTCCTGCAGGACGTGGTCGCCGGCGGCGTGGCCGTAGGCGTCGTTGACCTGTTTGAAGTGGTCCAGGTCCATCATGGCCAGCCCGAAGGTCTCGCCGAACCGGATCGCCCGGTGGCACTCCCGCTGCAGGGCGTTGTAGAAGAACCGCCGGTTGCCGCAGCCGGTCAGCGGATCGGTCATGGCCATTTTTTCCAGCTGGTCCTTCTCGACGCGCAGCGACTGCAGGCGGTCCCAGAACGACTTCAGGCTCTCCTGGCCGCTGGCCTGGATCTCTTTGGCCAGGTTGTCCATCTCGTTGATGCTGCGCAGAGCGATGCCCACCTGGTCGGCCAGGATGTTCAGGAACCGCTGGTCTTTGACGGTGTAGTCGCCTTCGCCCTTCTTGCGCCCCAGCATCAGGAGCCCCCGGGAGCACCCGGCAGCGTGGATGGGCACCGCCAGCCGGAAGTCCGCCACCACCGGATTGATCGCTAGCGTCGTGGTGCCGTCGGAGTCGCCGGGCCCGAACACGTCGTCGAACCGCTTCTGGTTCAGCAGCGTGAGGAAACTGTCGGGAATGTTGACCCAGTGGGTGGGCACGGTCCGCCCGTCGCGGTCGCGGAAGACGAACAGCAGCCATTCGGGAGCCAGCAGCCGCAGGGCCAGGCGGGCGGTCAGGTTCATGATCTGTTCGCGGGAGACGGTGTCGCAGAGCTGGGCGGAGTACTTTTCCACCGTCTCGAGCAGGTCGTAGTCGAATTCCTTGTAGCGCTGGGTGATGAAGCGGGCCATCAGCCGTTCGGAGTACGGGAACGTCAGGATGACCAACACCGGGATGATGAGGTAGACGTACAGCGGCGACCAACCCGCTGGCCAGATCCACCGCAGGATGATCATGGTCGCCAGGGTTCCGCCCAGCATCACCGCCAGGAGGGCGGCGATGAAACGGACGCTGCGCCAGATGAGAAAATCGATGTCCAGGAGCTGGTACCGCAGGATGGCCACGGCCGTGGACAGCGGCACCAGGATCATGAACGGCGTAGTCACGGTCAGCATGATCCGCTGCACCGGCAGGTCGAACAGGCGCAGCACCTGGAACGGGATGTAGCTGGCGATCAGGAACGGACCGATGCCCGCGACCATCCCCCACAAAAACCACTGCAGCTTGCGGCGCGCACGCAGCGAACGGACCCAGCGCATGGGCACCGTCAGCCCGTAGGCCAGCAGGGCGACGATCGCCGCGCCGTTCAGGCCGATCATGATCCACCAGGCCACCCGGATGACGCCAAGGTAGGCGCGGTAGGTTTCAGGATGCACGTAACGGATGTTGATCACCAGCATGGCCACGATCGCCAGCACCAAACCCAGCCCCACCATCTGCTGCACTCGAGGGTGCAACTGCTGGCGGAGCGCCGCCTCCTCCGGCAGAACGGCCAGCAGGCGGAAGAACAGCACCGGGGTGATGAAGAAGAAGAACCAGTAGATCAGGCTGGTGGCGTAATCCGTCGGCTGCAGGGTCCCGATGAGCACCGCCAGGCCGGCTTGGGAAACCACAAAGTTCAGGATCGAGGGCGAGCCCGGCTTGATCAGGAAGGTGCCCAGGGCGATGACCAGCACCGCCAGGCTGACCACCAGGGCCACCCACGGCAGAAAATCGGGGAACACCGGATCGGGGATCAGGTCGATCTGGACCTGCCGGCCGTCGCGCTCCACCCGGATGTTGTGCCAGGATCCCGCCCGGACGATGTCGTTGAGAGCGAACAGATGCCCGATGCCGGCCACGGCGAGGCCATCCACGCTGACGAACCGGTCACCCTCCTGGAACGGAGAACCCGCTGGAACCTCGGTGACCACCAGCATGTCACCCTGCCATTCGGTGGTGAAGGGAAGGAGCGGGTACTGGTGCAGACGGAGATTGCCGTAGATCGTGATAAGACCTGCGCCCAGCACCAGGATGAGGATCAGCATGAGATGCCAACGCGACACGCCCAAACCCCCTGCCATAGCCAATCAGGCAGGCACATTGTAACCCGGCATCGGGCAAGGCGTCAAATGCTTTACTCGTATGACTTTTTATCGTGACATTTTCCGACCCGTGGTGCAGAAACCGTCGGGACAGAACCGGCTTCCCCACCGCTGGCGCCGCCGCAGACCTCCCGGCCGGCGGTGATGCTGTACACCGCCGCCGGCGTGACGATGAGGTGATCCAGCAGGCGGACGTCAAGTTTGGCCAACACGTCGCCCAGCGTGCGGGTCAATTCCAGGTCGTCGCGGGACGGCACACACTGGCCGCCGGGATGGTTGTGAGCCAGGATCACGCCGGTGGCGCCATGGAGCAGCGCCAGCCGGGCCACCTCGCGCGGATAGACCGGCGCCTGGTTGACCGTGCCTTCGGCGAGCCGGTCGTGGTGCACCAGCTCGTTGCCGGCGTTGAGGAAAATGGCCAGCACACACTCCCGGGGCTGCGGGCCCAGCTCCAGACGGACGAAATCCGCAACGTCCTCGGGGGCGCTGATGCGGCAGCCGGACTGCAGCTCCACGGCCAGCGCCCGGGTCATCACGGCGCGCACCAGCGCAAGCAACAGGCGCGACGACGGCCCCAGGCCCGGAATGGCGGCTGTTTCGCCGCGGGGCTGCAGGAAGACGCCGGCCAGCGTGCCGCATCGGCGCAGCAGCTCCCGGGCGGTGGGTTTGGTGTCCTTGCGCGACACGGCGAATTGCAGCAGGAGCTCCAGGAGTTCGTAGTCGGCGAGCGCGACGGGACCGCCGGCGAGAAACCGCTCCCGGAGCCGGGCCCGGTGCCCATCGCCGCCGCCGGCGCCGTCCGGTCCGGCCGTCCTGCCCTGTTTCGCCGCTCCCGCCATGCGCGCCTCCCGTGCCGCGGCCGCCGCTCAGAAAATCCCGTGCCCGGCGTTGGACCGGGTGAGCAGGATCTCCGAGTGGAACACGCGGTCCAGGTTCCGATACTGGATGGCCTCGGAGACGCACTCCGCGGTGATCGCCTCCGCCCCGGCCAGATCGGCGATGGTCCGGGCCACCTTCAGGATTCGGTCGTGGGCGCGCGCCGAGAAGCCCATGGACTGGATCGCCTGCTCCAGCAGCCGCTCGCCCGCCTCGTCCAGCGGGCAGTGCCGGCGGATCTGCGCCGAGCTCATGCCGGCGTTGCAATAGATCCCCTCCCCGGCGAAGCGCGCCATCTGGCGCTCCCGCGCGGCGCAGACCCGCTCGCGGACCGCCGCCGACGGCTCGCCCGCCCCGCGGCCGCGCAGATCGCGGAAAGAGACGGCGGGCACATGCACCTGGATGTCGAAGCGGTCCATCAGCGGGCCGGAGATGCGCTGCATGTACGTGTGCACCTGGGAGAGATGGCACTGGCATTTCTCGGTGCCGTAGAAGCCGCAGGGGCACGGGTTCATCGCCGCCACGAGCATGAACCGGGCCGGAAAGGTCAGGCTCATGGTGGCCCGGGCGATGGTCACCATCCCGTCCTCCATGGGCTGGCGCAGCACCTCCAGCACGCGGCGCTGGAACTCCGGCAGCTCGTCCAGGAAGAGGACGCCGTTGTGGGCCAGGCTGGCCTCGCCCGGCCGCGGGATCATCCCGCCGCCGATGAGGCCCGCGTGGGAGATGGTGTGGTGGGGGGCCCGAAACGGCCGGCGCCCCACCAGCCCGTCGTCCCGCGACAGCGTGCCCGCCACCGAGTGCACCTTCGTCGTCTCGATGGCTTCGGCGAAGGTCATGGCCGGCAGGATGGTGGGGATCCGCCGGGCGAGCATCGTCTTGCCGGAGCCGGGCGGCCCGATCATGAGGGTGTTGTGGCCGCCCGCCGAGGCCACCTCGAGGGCGCGCTTGGCCTGGGGCTGACCGCGCACGTCGGCGAAGTCCACCCGGTAGGTGCTGGTCTCGGCCAGGATCCGCTGCCAGTCCACCGCGGCGGGCGTGAACCCGGAGTCGTCCGCGATGAACGCCGCCACGTCCTTCAGGTGGTTCACGCCGAACACCCGCACGCCTTCCACCACCGCGGCCTCGCGCGCGTTCTGCACCGGCAGGATCAGGTCGGGCACGCCGGCGTCGCGGGCGGCCACGGCGATGGAGAGCGCCCCCCGGATGGGCCGGATGGTGCCGTCCAGCGACAGCTCCCCGCTCAGCATGCAGCGGGTCAGTCGTCCGCGGTCCTTGATGTCATCCATGGAGCCCATGATCCCCACGGCGATGGGCAGGTCGAACGCCGAGCCCTCCTTGCGCAGGTCGGCGGGCGCCAGATTCACGGTGATGTTGTCCTCGGGTTCGAGGAAGCCCGAATTTTTGACGGCCGCCAGCACACGCTCGCGGCTCTCCTTCACGGCCGCGTCGGGCAGCCCCACGGTCATCATCCGCGACTTCGGCCCCGGACAGATATCCACCTCCACCGTGACCGGATGGGCATCGAGGCCATACAGCGCGGCGCTGATCACCTGGCAAAGCACGGCCACCTCCTTCCCGGGCGCTCTCACCTGATCAAACGGAAGCGCCGCCTCCCCTTCCCGGATCTGCCGGAAATTTCCGCCGTGTGGTGGAGAGGACCGATTCAATCAATTGTTGATCTGGAATTTATGCCGGCTTCTCATTGCGCTGATCGGCGGATTTATGCGGGGTGCCGGCGCGCCCCCCGTCCACGTCCGCCGGCGGGACGCCGCGCCAGGCGGCCACCTGGGCCACGATGGCGGCGCGCACCCGGTCGCGCAACGCCCCGGCGTCTCGGGTCGCGAGGCCGGTGGTCGGCACCGGCGGCAGCAGCTGGAGGCGGATGTCCTGCACGTCGCCGAACATCCAGCTGTGCTTGGGCAGGCAGTCGCTGGAGCCGTCGACGGCGATGGGCAGGATGGGCACGCCGGCCTTGATGGCCAGCAGGAAGGCACCCTCGTTGAACGCCCCGATCCGGCCGTCACGGGAACGGGTGCCCTCCGGAAAGAAGATCACCGAGCAGCGGTTGGCCAGGGTGCGCCCGGCCGCGAGCAGCGCCCGGGCGCCGGAGCGTCGGTCGGCGCGGTCCACGGGGATGTCGCCGGCCAGGCGCATCATCCAGCCGAGGAGGGGCAGCCGGAACAGCGACGCCTTGGCCATCCACTTCATCTCCATGGGGACGTGGCTGATCAGCGGGATGTCCGCCAGCGACTGGTGGTTGCTCACCACCACGTACGGCCGGCGAGGATCCCCGATGTGCTCCGTCCCGCCGAGGTGCAACCGCCAGGTCGGGTTGCTGCGGCCGATGACGTGACCGATGCGGCGGAAGGTCCATCCGGTGCGGTAGCGGGCGGGGTCCCGTTCCGTCAGCCGGACGATCAGCATGGTCGGCCAGCCGATCACCAGGCAGGCGGCGGTGACGAACCAGATCCAGAGAGAGCGGAGGGCGCGCGTCACCGCCGTCCTCCACCTGCCCCCGCAGGCGGTGCCTCACGGCCCACGTAGTGGCACGCGACGCCGGCCGGCTCCAGCTCTTCGGCGAACGCGCCGCGCACCTCGGCCAGCCAGTCGGACGCGAGCACGCGCGACCACCCCGGCCGTTGCAGCAGGTCCCGGATTTTCCACGAGTAATTCAGGCGGTCCAGCAGGACCCAGTCCACCGCCCCGAGCAGTCGCCGGGCCAGGTCGCGCGGGTCCATGGGCAGCAGGGGCCCCACGAAGGCATAGGTGCGGACGCCCGCCGCCTTCAGCCGGCGCAGCGCGGCCAGGCGCGCCTCGATGGCCGGCGCTCGGGGCTCGGTGATGCGGCGGATGGCGTCGTCGCCGGTGGGCACCGACATCCCGACCTCGATGTCCGGCATCCGGCCGAAGAGGTCCGCATCCCGGGTCACCAGGGGCGAGCGGGTCAGGATACTCACCGTGAATGCCGGCGCCTCGGCCAGCGTCTCGAGACAGCGGCGGGTGATCCGCGCCTCGCGCTCCACGCCCTGGTACGGATCGGTCACCAGGCTCAGCGACACCCGGCCGGGCGCGCGGCGCCCAAGCTCCCGCCGCAGCACCTCGGGCGCATTGCTCTTGATGTCCACGAAGGTTCCCCACGGCTCGGTGCGGCCGCGGTAGCGGGCCACGAAATCGGCGTAGCAGTAGCGGCAGCCGAACAGGCAGCCGAGGTACGGATTCAGCGAGTAGTCGATTCCGGAGATGCCCGACCGGCTGAGCACCGACTTGACGGTGACCGACCGGATCTCGCGGAGTGGGGATGCAGCGGCCATGGTGTCCATCCGCTGACCTCGTCCGGCGGTTGCGGCCGCCGGCGCGGCGCCGGGTCAGGGCTTGAAGTTAGGGTCCTCGGGATCGGGCCGTTCGTCGGGCCGCAGGCCGGCGGCGGTGGGTGACGCCGCAGCCGCGCGCCGCGCCGCCGCGTCGCGCCGCCCGGCTTCGTCGCCGAGCTCCGCGAACAGCTTCTCCGCCCGGCTGAAATCACCGGTGTCCAGATAGGCGCGGGCGCAGCGGGCCAGCCCGTCCCGGTCGCCGAGCCGCCGGAGGAGCCGCACGGCGTTGCCCAGGTCATGCTTGTCCAGATACCGTTCGGCCAGCTCGCCCAGCCCGGCTTCATGGCCCGCGGCGGCGAACGCCTTCTCGGCGGCGGCCAGGTCGCCGCGTTCCAGAAAGGTCCGCGCCAGGCGGAGGTACTCCGCCGCCGGCACCTCGCGGTGGATGAGTTTGAGGATGCGCTCGGTCTCACCGAAGTTGCCACGCTCCAGCCACAGGCCGGCGACCCGGTGCAGCCCCTCGGTGCTTGCCGTTTCCTCGTAGAGCTGCGCCGCCTTCTTGACATTGTTGTGGGCGAGGTAGTGCTCGGCCGCCGCCCGCAGGCCGGCGGTGTGACCGAGCTGGCGGAAGATCTTCACCGCGGCGTCGGCATCGCCGCGCGCCAGCAGTTCCTCGGCCTGCTTCCGCTCGTCCCGCTTCTTCTTGGAAAAGAGGAAGTCCACCATCCTATTCCGTCCTCCGGGTCGGGTGACCGTTGCAATGGCGCGACCGCCGGCCGGGCCCTCGCGGCTGCGCGGACCCGTGAACCGGCGCGCTCCGGCATCCGTCCGGCCCGGAATCGTTCCGGCCACACCGTAAACGGCGGCCCTGCCAGCGGGCATTCTACAACCATTCGGACTGGAAATAAACGGCGACAGCGAGGTCCGCCGACCGGTGCGTTCGCGAGTGCAAGCGGCGCCGGTTTCGCGGCCGGCATGGGATCGGAACGCCGGTCTCAGAACACGCCATGTTCGGCGAGGATTTTCAGCCCGATGGCCAGCAGCACCAGGCCGCCGGCCAGCTCCATCCAGCGGCCGAAGCGCGCGCCCAGCGCGCCGCCGCAGCGCATCCCGGCGAACGTCATGACGGCGGCCACCACACCGATGACCAGGCTGGGATAGAGCACATGCACCCCGAGCATGGAGAAGCTGATCCCCACGGCCAGCGCGTCGATGCTCGTGGCCACCGACAACGCCACCAGCGACCAGCCCCGGGTGGGATCGGAGCGATACCGCGCGGCGTCCTCGCCAGCGAACGACTCCCAGACCATCTTGCCGCCCACGGCCGCCAGCAGGGCGAAGGCCACCCAGTGATCGAACGCGGACACATGGCCCGCCAGAGTGGACCCCAGCCCCCAGCCGATGACCGGCATCAGGAACTGAAACAACCCGAAGTGGAAGGACAACCGGAAGCACTGCCGGGGCGAAACCTCCCGCAGCGCGGCGCTCGCGGCCAGCGCCACGGCGAAGGCGTCCATGGCCAGTCCGAAGGCGATCCCGATGATGGCGATCCAGTTCATGGGTTCTTCCCTGCTCCGTCGCGAAGCCTCAGATTACGGCAAAACGGATTGGTGTCAATCGGAATTCGGACATCGGGACCCGGGGCTCGGGGCTCGGGGCTCGGGGCTCGGGGCTCGAGGCTCGGGGCTCGGGGCTCGTTACAGATCCTTCGTGCTCGTAATCGTCATCGTGATCGTATTTCGTAATCGTGCTCGTAATCGTGATTGAGGTTCAAGGTGAATGGGTGAATAGGTGAATGGGAACCAGGAGATGGGTTCTGTGACCCAGGATCCAGGATCCAGAACCCAGGTCCCAGGTCCGATATCCGATGATCGGGAACGAGTCTCGAGCCTCTAGCCGCGATGACGATTGCGCGCACGACTGCGATTACGATTACGAATTACGATTACGATGACGATTACGAATTACGAGCACGAAATTCGAAGTCCGATGTCCGATGATCGGGAACGAGCCTCGAGTCTCGAGCCTCTAGCCGCGATGACGATTGCGCGCACGACTGCGATTACGATTACGAATTACGATTACGATGACGATTACGAATTACGAGCACGAAATTCGAAGTCCGATATCCGATGATCGGGAACGAGCCTCGAGTCTCGAGCCTCTAGCCTCGTAGCAAAAACCGGCGGATCGTCCCGAACCTTACTCGAACAGCGTCGTCGACAGGTACCGCTCGCCGGTGTCGCAGACCACCGCCACGATCATCCGGCCGGCGCTCTCCGGCCGGCCGGCCACCCGCAGGGCCGCCGCCACGATGGCCCCGCTGGAGATGCCGGCCAGGATCCCCTCCTCGCGGGCCAGGCGCAGGGTGACGGCTTTGGCCTCCGCGGCGTCCACGGCGGCGATCTCGTCGATGACCGCGCGGTTCAGCACCTCGGGCACGAAGCCGGCCCCGATCCCCTGGATGGGGTGAGGCGCCGGCTGCCCGCCCGACAGCACCGGCGACTCAGCCGGCTCCACGGCCACGATCCGGACCGACGGTTTCAGCTCCTTGAGCACCTCGCCCACGCCGGTGACGGTGCCGCCCGTGCCCACGCCGGCGACGAAGACGTCCACCCGGCCGCCGGTATCCTCCCAGATTTCCAGGGCGGTGGTCCGGCGGTGCATGGCCGCGTTGGCGGGATTGATGAACTGCTGGGGCAGGAAGTAGTCCGGGTTTTCCGCCGCCAGTGTTTCAGCCGCGGCCACCGCCCCGCGCATGCCGGCGACGCCGGGGGTGAGGCGGATTTCCGCGCCGAAGGCGGCGAGCAGCTTGCGGCGCTCCACGCTCATGGTCTCGGGCATGGTGAGGATCACGTGGTAACCCTTGACCGCGGCGACAAACGCCAGCCCGATGCCCGTGTTGCCGCTCGTGGGCTCGACGACGGTCATGCCGGGGCGCAGCCGCCCCTCGGCCTCGGCCGCCTCGATGAGGGCCAGGCCGAGGCGGTCCTTGACGCTGGCACAGGGATTGAAGAACTCCAGCTTGGCCACCACCTCGCCGGGCAGCCCGACCGAGAGCTTCGGCAGGCGCACCAGCGGCGTGTTGCCCACCAGCTCCAGCATGCTGCCGGCGATGAGGGGACGGTGCCGTCGGGTGGATGCGATCGCCATGGTCATTTGCCTCCTGGCGCGGCGGTCAGATGCCGCCGCCGTTTTCGTAACTGGACTCCTGCAACCGGCCCTGCTGGACACGGCTGCGGGGCGGGACGCTGTGGGTGAGCCAGACGTTGCCGCCGATCACCGAGCCGCGGCCGATGGTGATCCGCCCCAGCACCGTGGCGCCGGAGTAGATGATCACATCGTCCTCGACGATGGGGTGGCGCGGGACTCCCTTGATGGGCTTGCCGTCCGCGTCCAGCGGGAAGCTCTTGGCGCCCAGGGTCACTCCTTGGTACAGGCGGACGTTGCGCCCGATGACGCACGTCTCGCCGATGACCACGCCGGTGCCGTGGTCGATGAAGAAGCGTTCGCCGATCTCGGCGCCGGGGTGGATGTCGATGCCGGTGTCGGAGTGGGCGCGCTCGGTGAGGATCCGCGGGATGAGCGGCACGCCGAGGCGGTGCAGCGCGTGGGCCACCCGGTAGTTCGTCACCGCGTGGAGACTCGGGTAGCAGCTGATGACCTCGCCGGGACTCAGCGCCGCGGGATCGCCGTCGAAGGCCGCGGCGACGTCGGTGGCCAGCAGCCGGCGCAGTTCCGGCAGCGCGCCGAGCAACGCGGCGGCCACTTCGTCGGAGCGGCGCTCGCAGGCGACGCACTGCTGACGGGTGAGCCCGACGCAGGCGAAGCAGAGGCCCCGTTTCACCTGCTCGGCCAGGATGGCCCGGGCCCGGTCCAGCAGCGTGCCCATGTAGAAGGGCATGTTCCCCGGATGGATGTCGGTGTGGCCGAAATAGCCGGGGAACAGCGCCGCGCGCAGGCAGGCCATCATCTCGGCCAGGGCATCCAGCGACGGCATGGGCACGTGGTAGGCGCTCTCGTGGAGCAGCGGCGCGTACGAGTCGGGCCGGCTCAGCGCCTCGACCACCGCGTTGAGGTCGGCCGGCGCGCCCGGCTCCGGCTCCGCCGACGATTGCTTTTCATTCATGGCCACCCCCAAAACCGCGCCGCCCCGCAGGCGGCGCTATGACTCTAAGATTCATCCGCCCCCGGGGTGGGATTCAGACCGGAGCCATTCCCGCAGCTGCGGGAAGAACTTTCGGTTGGCCCCGGGGAAGGCGTAGTCGTCCAGTTCCGCCGCCGTGACCCAGCGGCCGGCCGCCGCCACGCGGGGCGCCGCGCCGCGCCCCAGCCGGCAGACGAACACGTGCAGGTGCGCCCGGAAGTGGCTGTACGCGTGCCGCACCTCCGCCAGCGGTGCGATCGCCGCCGGCGCCGTGCCGATCTCTTCGCGGCACTCGCGCACCAGCGCCGCCTCGGGCGTCTCGCCCGGCTCGATCTTGCCGCCGGGGAATTCCCAGAGGCCGCCGAGGAAGCCGTCGGCGGGGCGCTGCTGGATGAACACCCGTCCCCGCCGGACGATCACGGCCACCACGGCGCGCTGGAGCGGCACCGCCCGCCGCGGTGGAGGCACGGGCAGCGCCGCGGCCACACCCGCCCGCCGGGCCGCGCACCGGTGGGCCAGCGGACACTCGGCGCATCGCGGCGCGCGCGGCACGCACACCCGGGCGCCCAGTTCCATGAGCGCCTGGTTGAAATCGCCGGGTGCCGCCGCCGGGATCACGGCGGCCAGCTCGCGGCGGATCCGGTTGCGGACGCGGGCCGTCCGGACGTCCTCGCGGAGGCAGCACCAGCGGGCCCACACCCGCAGCACGTTGCCGTCCACCACCGGCAGCGGTTCCCCGGCGGCGATGCTGAGCACCGCGGCGGCGATGTAGTCGCCCACGCCCGGCAGGCGGCGGAACACTGCGGGTGTGCGCGGGACGCGGCCGCCGTGCGCCGTCACGACCTGCCGCGCGGCTGCGTGCAGGTTGCGGGCGCGGCCGTAGTACCCGAGTCCCTCCCAAGCCTTGAGCACGTCGTCGAGCGGCGCCGCCGCAAGCGCCGCCACCGTGGGGAAGCGCGCCAGGAACCGCCGGTAATAGGGCGCGGCTGTGACCACCTGCGTCTGCTGGAGCATGACCTCCGAGACCCAGATCCGGTAAATGTTCCGGGTGCGGCGCCACGGCAGGTCGCGCTGCGAGGCGCGGTACCAGTCGAGCAGGGCCTGGATGTCGTTTGCGTTCATGTTCCCTCTCGCCGCCGGCGGCGCCGGCGGCCAGTCGCCGAGGATACACCCGGACCCGGCCGCCGTGTCAAACAGTTTGGCGCCTCCCGGCGGCAAACTTCTCCCGCCGGAGTGAATCGCCCCGCCGGCCGGCGGCATCTCACCAGACGTCCGTCCCGGTCCGCGGCGTGGGGTCGCGCCGGTCGGGACGGCGGTTTCGCATCCGAATTATTAATGGAATCCGGCTTCCGGCCGCATCCGGTCGCACCGGCGCCGCCCCGGGAGCCCAATCCGCGCAGGGAGTGTCGCATGTCCCACCCACTGTTCGAGGCGTTCAGTCCCGCCGCCGGCGGGCGGCTGCAGATCATGGACGATGAGGGCCGGATCATCCACCCCGAGTGGATGCCGGCGCTGGCCGACGAGCAGGCCGTCGAGGCGCTGCGGCGGATGCTCTACGTCCGCACCGCCGACGCCATGGCCGTGTCGTACCAGCGCCAGGGCCGCATGTACACCTATCCGCCCAACTACGGCCAGGAAGCCATCAGCGTCGCCGTGGGCATGGTGATGCGCGACGAGGACTGGCTGGCGCCGGCCTACCGCGAGCTGGGGGCCTGGCTGGCCAAGGGCGCCCGGATGAAGGACATCTTCCTCTATTTCGGCGGCCACGAGCAGGGTTGCCACCTGCCCGAGGCTAAAAACATGCTGCCGTGGTCGGTGCCCATCGCCTCGCAGCTCCTGCACGCTGCCGGCATCGGCTACGCCCTCAAGTACCAGGGCAAGCCCGGCGCCGCGTTCACCTTCTTCGGCGAGGGCGGCACCTCGCAGGGCGATTTCCACGAGGCGCTCAACTTCGCCGGGGTCTGGCGGGCGCCGGTGGTGTTCGTGTGCCAGAACAACCAGTACGCTATCTCCTGCCACCTGTCGAAGCAGACCGCGGCGCCCTCCATCGCCGTCAAGGCGCTGGGCTACGGCATCGCCGGCATCCAGGTGGATGGCAACGACTTCTTCGCCGTCTACGCCGCGGCCGCCGCGGCGGCGGAGCACGCCCGCGCCGGGAACGGCCCGGTGCTCATCGAGGCGGTGACCTATCGCCTGGGCGCCCACACCACCTCGGACGACCCCGGCCGCTACCGCTCCTCCGAGGAGGAGGCCCGGTGGGCCGAGCGCGAGCCGGTGAAGCGGCTGCGGGCGCACCTGGCCGACCGGGGCCTGTGGCGGGCCGAGGACGAGGAGGCGCTCGTCGCCCAGTACCGCAAGGACATCGATGTCCAGTTCCTCGCCCAGGAGAACGAACCGTACCCCCTCGAGGACGTCTTCGTGCACCACTACGCCGAGATGCCCGATGACCTCAAGCACCAGCTGGTCGCGTACCAGAAGTTCGAGAACTGGAAGGAGTCGCACCGATGAGCACCCAGGTCATGACCCTCGTCCAGGCGGTCAACCACGCCCTGGACCTCAAGCTGGCCGAGGACCCGGCGATCGTCGTCTACGGCGAGGACGTGGGCCTCGAGGGCGGCGTCTTCCGCGCCACCGAGGGGCTGCAGGCCCGGCATGGCGAGGCCCGCGTCTTCGACAGCCCCCTGGCCGAGTCGGGCATCATGGGCACGGCCGTCGGGATGGCCGCCGCCGGACTCCGCCCCGTGGTCGAGATCCAGTTCTGCGGCTTCCTCTACCCGGCCTTCAACCAGCTCGTCTGCCACGTGGCCCGCATGCGCAACCGCACCCGCGGCAAGTATCCCATGCGCCTGGTGGTCCGGTTCCCGTACGGCGGCAACATCCGCGCGCTGGAGCAGCACTCCGAGAGCCCGGAGGCGCTGCTGGCGCACACGCCGGGGCTGAAAGTCGTCATCCCCTCGACCCCCTACGACGCCAAGGGCCTGCTCATCGCCGCCATCGAGTCGGACGATCCCGTCATCTTCATGGAGCCGAAGCGCATTTACCGCGCCGTGAAGCAGGAGGTGCCGCTCCAGAAGTACACCCTGCCCATCGGCAAGGCCAAGGTGCTCGCCGAGGGGACCGACATCACGGTGGTCACCTACGGCGCCAACGTGCGCGAGACGCAGAAGGCGCTGGCCCTGGCCAAGCAGGACGGGATCTCGGCGGAGCTGATCGACCTGCGCACTATCTACCCCGTCGACCGCGCGACCATCGCGGCCTCCGTGCGCAAGACCGGCCGCTTCCTCGCCGTGACCGAGGGGCCCGCCACCTGCGGCGTGGCCGCCGAGCTCGTCACCATCGTCAACGAGGAGGCGTTCCTCAACCTGGCCGCGCCGCCGGCCCGGCTGGCCGGCTTCGACACGGCGCCGCCGTACGCGCGGGGCGAGCATTTCTACTTCCACTCCCCCGAGCGGATCTACTACGAGCTGAAAAAAGTGGTCGACTACTGAGCCGCCACCCGGCAGCCTGGAGGACAGCGTCATGCGTTACATCTTCAAGTTCCCCGACATCGGCGAGGGCGTCCACGAGGGCAAGATCCTGAAGTGGCACGTCGAGAAGGGCCAGCGGGTGGCCATGGGCGACCCGGTGGTCCAGGTGGAGACCGACAAGGTGGTGGCCGACATCCCCGCCCCGCGCGACGGCGCCGTGGTGGACCGCTTCGGCGCCGTGGGCGAGATCATCAACGTGGGCGATGCGCTGATCGAGCTCGAAATCGAGGGCGTCACCGGCGCCGAGGCCCAGGCCATCGCCGCCGAAAAGCCGAAACCCAAGACCCAGGAGCCGGTGGACGAGGTGGGCTTCGGCGTCGTGGGCACCATCGAGGTGGCCGGCGACGCCGCCGTGCTCCCCGCCGGCAGCGAGGGGCTCCCCGCCGCGCCCGCCGCGCCGGAGACATCGCCGCGCCGCAAAGCGCTGGCCACGCCGGTGTCGCGGGCCATGGCCCGGGAGCTCGGCGTCGACATCGACCAGGTGGCGGGCACCGGCCCCGGCGGCCGGGTGATGAAGTCCGACATCCAGGCGCACTACGACCGGCTCCGCACCGCCGCGCCGGCGCCCGCCCCGGCGGCCGCGCCGGCGCCGGACGTGCCGCGCGTGGAATACGAGCCGCTCTCCATGATCCGGAAGGCCATCGCCCGCAACATGGCCGTGTCCAAGGGGACCGCCGCCCACATGACGGTGATCGACGAGGTGGAGGTCTCGGAGCTCGTGGCGCTGCGGCGGGACCACAAGGACCGCCTCCAGGCCCGGGGGGTGAGCCTGACCTACCTGCCGTTCGTGCTCAAGGCCGTCGCCGGGGCGCTGAAGCGCCACCGGAGCCTGAACTCCCAGCTCGACCTCGAGAACAACCGGATGGTCTACAAGCTCGACGTGAACATCGGCATCGCCGTGGACACCGACGACGGCCTGGTGGTCCCGGTGATCCGGCACGCCGACCGGCTCAGCATCCTGGAGCTGGCGGCGCGGATTCAGGAGTTCGCCGTCCGGGCCCGCGAGCGCAAGCTGACCCTGGACGACTTCAAGGACGGCACCTTCACCGTGACCAACTACGGCGCCATCGGCGGGCTGTTCGGCGTGCCGGTGATCAATTATCCGCAGGCGGCCATCCTCGGCATCGGCCGCATCGTGGAGCGGCCGGTGGTCAAGGACGGCCAGCTCGCCGTGGGCCGCGTCATGCCGCTGTCGCTGTCGGTGGACCATCGGATCGTGGACGGCGGCGCCACCACGCGCTTCCTCAACGACGTGATGGCGTCGCTGCGGGAGCCGGTGGGGATGTTGTTGGGGGAATAGGCGGATCGGTGAGCAAGAAGCGAGGAGCGAAAAGCATGGAACGCAAAGCAACGCCGGATTATGACCTGTTGATCGTGGGCGCGGGACCCGCCGGCTACGTGGCGGCCATCCGCGCCGGCCAGGTGGGCCTCAAGACCGCCCTGGTGGAGAAGGACCACGTCGGCGGCATGTGCCTGAACTGGGGCTGCATCCCCACCAAGGCCATGCTCGAGAGCGCCCGGCTCCTGGAGCGGGCCCGCCAGGCCCGGCAGTTCGGCATTGACGGCGTCGACGAATCGAAGCTCCGACTCAACTGGGGCGCCGCCCGGGACCGCGCCAGCCGGGTGGTCCAGCGGCTGGCCGGCAACATCGAGGCCTACCTCGGCCGGTACGGCGTGGAGACCATCCGCGGCGAGGCCGAGTTCCTCGCGCCCGCGACGGTCCGGGTGGGCCGGCGGGTGATCGAGGCCGGCCACGTGATCCTGGCCACCGGCTCCCGGCCCGCGCCGCTGTCGGCGGCGGTGCCGCCGGAGCTGGCCCTGGAGATCGACGGGCTGTTCGCCCTGCGCGCGCTCCCCGCCAGCGTTGCCGTGGTGGGCCAGGGGCCCAGCGCCATGGAGCTGGCGCTGCTCCTCAAGATGGCCGGCAGCGTGGTGACGCTGGTCTCGCCGGCGGCGACGCTGCTGCCCATGGCGGATCCGTACCTGTCGACCTACGCTCTTAACCGGCTGCGCCACCAGGGCGTGCGGGTCCTGCTCGAGGCCGTCCCCACCGGCGGCACCGACGGCGGCATCCTCGTGGGCGAGGAGCGGATCCTGTGCGAGCGGGTGCTCAACGCCACACGGCGCCGCGCGGTCATCCCCAAGGTGGAGTTCGATCTCACCCTCGACGACGGCTTCGTCTTCACCGACGACTACCTCCAGGCGGGCCATCCGAACCTTTTCGCCGTGGGCGACGTGAACGGGCGCAACGCCACCGCCCACGCCGCGTCGGCCCAGGGGCTGCACGCCGTCAACGTGATCCAGGGCGTGCGGTGGAAGTTGGAGGCGCGCCGCTTCCCGCTCAACATCTACACCTTCCCCGAGATCGCCCAGGTGGGGCTCACCGAGCCCGAGATCCAGGCCCGCAGGATCGACTACCGGGTCCACGAGTACCCGCTGGCGGCCAACGCCAAGGCGCTGGCCGAGGGGAACGCCGAGGGCTTCGTCCGCCTGCTCTCGGAGCAGCGCTACGGCGAGGTGCTGGGCGTGCAGATCGTCGCCGCCCACGCCACCGACATGATCGCCGAGGCCGCCGCAATCATCCAGGCGGAGGGAACCATCCATGACGTGGCCCGCATCGCGCACGCCCACCCCACCGTGTCGGAGGTGTTCCTCGAGGCGGGCCTGGCGGCGCTGGGCCGTCCGCTCCATGAATAATTGATGGTTGATAGTTGATGGTTGATAGTTGATGGTTCGTGCTCGTAATCGTAATTCGTAATCGAAATCGTAATCGTCATCGTAATCGAAGTTCATGGTGAATGGGTGAATGGGTGAATAGGTAGTAGTGTAGAGTTGAGAGTTGAGAGTTGAGGTGGGTATGATGAAATACCTCAGCTTGAATTCATCGATTCACGATTGGATTATGGATCAGCTATTCTCACAACGGATTGTCCCCAACTCTCAACCCTCAACCCTCAACCCTCAACTTTCTTCATCGGTCGCGCCGCCATGATCACCGAAGAACCGGCCCCCTACGACTTCCCCGACCGCGAGCTGCTCGATGCCGACGGCGCCGGGTACCGGTGCCTCGTGTGGCGGCCGGCGGCCGTCTGCGTGGTCATCGGCCGCGGCAACAGCCCCGCCGCATCGGTGTTCCTCGACCGGGCGGCCGCCGACGGCGTGGCGGTGGTCCAGCGCCCCTCGGGGGGCGAGGCGGTGGTGCTCTCGCCGCGCACCCTGGCCGTCTCCGCGGTGCACCGCGCGGCGGAGCAACTGGCCTCGCGGCGCTACTTCGAGCAGTACAACGACGCCGTCATCCACGCCCTGGCCGATCTCGGCGTCGCGGGACTCTCCCGGCGCGGCATCTCCGACATCGCCCTGGGCGATCGGAAGATCCTCGGTTCCTCGATCTACCGCAACCGCCAGCGGGTGCTCTACCACGCCGTGCTCAACGTCGCCGAGTCGCCCGAGCTCATGGAACGCTACCTGCGGCCGCCCGCCCGTCAGCCCGACTATCGCCGCGACCGCGCCCACCGCGACTTCGTCACCTCGCTCGCCGCCGCCGGATACGCGCTGTCGACGGCCGCGCTCCAGGACGCCCTGCACGCCGCCCTGACCCGCGTGGCTCTCTCCCCCGCCCCCTCGTCCTCGTGATTCGTAATCGTAATCGTGCTCGTAATCGTAATGCGTAATCGTGATCGTAATCGGGGCTCGGGGTTCGGGGTTCGGAGCTCGGGGCTCGAGGCTCGGGGCTCGAGGCTCGGGGCTCGTTCTCGATCAAGGAATATCGGACCTCGGACCTGTGGCCTGGGACCTCGGCTTCGGGAATTCGGTCCAGAGACGCTCTGGAGTGCGCAGACACGTCCGCGCTCTGGTTTCCCGCGAAGCGGGCGTCCAAACCCCTCGATCCTGCCGTCGCCCTCCGCGTTAATCCAGAGCGGCGTCGTGCCGCCGCACTCCAAACCGTCGTGCCGTCGCGAGCCACATTGCCGACCGAGACTCTTGCGGGCGCGGCGGCGCACCGCTATCATGGAGTTGTCACATTCGAATCAACCGACAGGAGATCCGTCCATGGCGAAATACCTGCTGCTCATCACCCTGATCGGGGTGCTCGGACTGGCCCTCTGGACTCCGGCGGCGCCGCCGGCCGCCGGCCCGCTGGCGCACACCTACTCCATCGTCGCCCGCGATCCGCGCACCGGCGAGATGGGCGTGGCCGTCCAGTCGCACTGGTTCGGCGTGGGCACCATCGTCGCCTGGGCCGAGGCGGGCGTGGGCGCCGTGGCCACCCAGTCGTTCGTGGAGCCGGCCTACGGCCCGCGGGGCCTGGAGCTGATGCGCACCGGCCTGTCGGCTCCCGACGCCCTCAAGGCGCTCATCGCAGCCGATCCGGCCGAGGCGGTGCGGCAGATCGCCTTCGTCGACAGCCAGGGGCGGGTGGCCACCCACACCGGCGCCCGCTGCGTCGCTTGCGCCGGGCACCTCGCCGGCGCCCAGTTCTCCGTCCAGGCCAACATGATGCTCAACGACGCGGTGGTGCCGGCCATGCGGCGGGCGTTCGAGGCGTCGTCGGGACCGCTGGCGGAGCGGCTGATGGCGGCGCTCGAAGCCGCCGAGGCGGCCGGTGGCGACATTCGCGGCCGGCAGGCGGCGGCGATCCTGGTGGTGCGGGGCCAGTCCACCGGCCGGCCGTGGGCCGACCGGCTGGTGGATCTGCGGGTCGAAGACCACTCCGACCCGGTGCCCGAGCTCAAGCGCCTGCTGGCGGTGCACCGCGCCTATGAGCGGATGAACGCCGGCGACCTGGCCGTGGAGAAGAACGACCTGGCCGCCGCCATGGAGCACTACGCCGCCGCCTCCCGGCTGCAGCCCGACAACGTGGAGATGCGCTTCTGGACCGCCGTGACTCTGGCCACGAACAACCGGTTCGAGGGCGCGCTCCCCATTTTCCGCGAGGTCTTCGCCCGGGAGAAGAACTGGGTCGAGATGCTGCGGCGGCTCCCCCCTTCGGGCATCATCCCCGACACGCCCGAGGGGCGGGCGCTCGTGGACCGGATCCTGAAGGAGACCGGAAACTAGGGACCGCCGCAGCCCGCGGCGCCGGGAGGCGAAGACGATGGGTGTGCGCACATTCACGGCGGTCATCGCCGCGGAGCGCGCCGGCGCGAGGCTGGATCGCCTCATCGCCGACCTGTGGCCGGAGCTCTCCCGCAAGCTGGCCCAGCGGATCATCGCCGCCGGCGGCTGTTACCTCGACGGGCGGCGCCGCCAGGTGACCGCCTCACCCGCCCCGGCCGGCGGCCGCCTCAAGGTGTGCGTGGACCCGGACCAGCCGTTCCGCACCTTCCGCCTGGAGCCGTCCGCCATCCTGTTCGAAGACGACGACCTGCTGGTGGTGGACAAGCCGTCGGGCACGCCGGTGGCGCTGTCGGCCACGGGCCAGGAGGGGAGCGTCCAGCTCGGCGTCGCCGAGCACCTGGCCCGCGCCGGCGTCGCGCACCGCCCCGCGGTGCTCCACCGCCTGGACCAGCCCACCTCGGGCGTGCTGCTGTTCGCCAAAAACGAGCCGACCGAAAAAGCCGTGTACGAGCTGTTCCGCCGGAGCGGCATCCGGAAGACGTACCTGGCGCTGGTCCACCCCGCCCCGGCCCGGCCCGAGGGCCGGATCGAGGCGGCCATCGCCCGCCGGGTGGACCGCCGCAACCAGTACAAGGTGAGCCGCGAGCGGGGCAAGGCATCGCTCACCGAATTCCGCCGCCTGGCCGGGGGACCCGACGGCATGGCGCTCCTGGCGGTGACGCCCCGCACCGGCCGCTCCCACCAGATCCGGGTGCACCTGGCGTGGATCGGCGCGCCCATCGTGGGCGACGTCCTGTACGGCGGCGCCGCGCACCCGGCGGTGTTCGGCCTGCATGCCCGGCGCCTGGAGCTGCCCCATCCGCGCACGAGCCGGCCCGCCGGATTCACCGCCCCCGTCCCCGCCGGCTGGCTGGCCGCGTTCCCGTGGCTTGAGTCGATCACTGATATGTGAATATCCGGTCCGTGTCCGTCCTCGTCCACCGCAGCGAGGCCGGGGGACAGCGCGCCCCTTGAGGACTTTCGCCGACACCGCGCGAGGCGCCCCCGTGCTCCGTGTGCCCGCGAAGGCGCGATGACGCGACTCCCGTTCACCGCCGGTGATCTCGCGGCGTTCAAACGGACATTCTGAATGAAAATAGTCCTTTGGGTGCTCGGCGTCTTGGCGAGGGCCTCATGCGGCGGGAGCCGCCTCGGGCGCAGCGGCGGGCGCGGCCGGAGCGGCGGCCGCGTCCTGGGCGCGAAACTTCAGGAAGACCAGCACGGCGGGCACGAACAGCGCCAGGTCTCGGAGGAGCAGTCCGAGGCCCACCCGGGAGGTCTCCGCCGAGCCGAAGCAGCCGCAGGCGATGTCG
>JAKQOW010000088.1 GCA_029565065.1 Acidobacteriota bacterium
CGGTCGCGTTCACGGACACCTCGACCGGCGGCCCGGGCTGGTGGCGCTGGGACTTCGGGGACGGCAACACCTCGACTGATCAGAGCCCGACCTATACCTACACCGAGCCGGGCACCTACAACGTCACCCTGACGGCGTACACGATCTACGGCGAGAACACCTCCACCATTGAGACCGTGACCGTGGAAGCCCCGCCTGCAGCATCTTTCAGCACCAACACCACCGAGGGCAACGCCCCGCTGGATGTCGCGTTCACCGACCTTTCCACCGGCAACGTGACCTCGTAGGTGCCGGGCTCGGTGTAGGTGTGGGTCGGGTTCTGATCAGTCGAGGTGTTGCCGTCCCCGAAGTCCCAGCGCCACCAGCCCGGGGTGCCGGTCGAGGTGTCCGTGAACGCGACCGCGAACGGCGCGTTCCCCGCGCTGGCGTTCTGCGTGTACTGCGCCGCTGGCGCGGCGCCGTTCAGCGTTGCCGCGCCCGTGAACTCGAGGCGCGCGCCATTGCGCCGAAAGGAAAACGAGGCCGTGCTACTCGAAGAGAGATAACCGAGCCCCGCACCACGCCCCTCAACCCAACCGCCCCCCGCCAGGAGAACACGGGTGCCCGGATTGTGACTGTACTGGTAATCCGTGCCATAGGTACTCTGGCTCCCCCCGGTCACGCTGTTGGCGATGAACTGGTACTGGAGCAGATCTTCGTGGAACAGGGAGGTCCAATAGCCATACACGTAGCCATCAGCGCCCAGCGGCGTGGCCTCAGAGGACTCGTAACTCCCGGCCGTGAGGGGGTGGGTGCTGAGCGACCCGGTGCCGTTCCGGTGGGTGATCTGGTACTCGGTGTTGGTCGAGGTGTAGCCGGTCACCCATTCCCACGAGTTGCCCCAGAGGTCGGTCATCGTCCGGTAGGAGGCGGGGGTGTATCCAGCAGAACCCGTACCGGTGCCGGTGCCCCATTCATTCACATTACTGTCAACGGAGTTGAACCCGGTCACTTCGCCGGCGAACCCGGTGCCGCTGGCTTTCGAGACGACGCCAAGACCGACCTTTTCCTGAGACCCCCAGCTGGCGTACTCCACGAGGTAGAGCATCCGGACGGCAGAGTAGGTCCAGACGTTCATCGCGCCGTAGCCGGGACCGAGGGCCTCGCCCGCGGCCTCGAAGGTGTTGATGGTCGCCGCGATACCGGCGTTGCCGTTCGGGGTGTCGGCGG
>JAKQOW010000090.1 GCA_029565065.1 Acidobacteriota bacterium
GGGCCTTCTAAGCCGGGGGTTGCAGGTTCGAGCCCTGCCGGGCGCGCCATTTATCAACACGTTACAGCGTTCACCCGTCCCCGCCAGACAGCCCGCGTCACAGTGACATTAATTATTAAGGTCGGAGAACTACACTTTCGCGTCGGTGAGCGTGCCGATGTGCCCCTGGTCGAGGTAGGACATGCTCACGGTCCCGGCGCCGTCGGCAGCCGGCATGGTCACCGGGTTCCCCAGCACGTCGTGGTAATACCCGGCGCCGCCCAGACGGTTCGTCGCCCGGCTCACCGCCAGCGCCAGCGCGCTCGGCAGGTTGCCCCCGCCCCCCGTCACCGCCCGCCCCAGGATGTGGCCGCACGAGTCCATGGGGGCATTATAGCCCATCGGTGTGCCATGGAGGCCGTTGACGGAGGCGACCATGCTTCTCGTCCATTACGCCCCGCCTCCCGAAGGGAGGCGAAGATATTAGCCAGGGTCAAGGCCGCGCCCGGCAGGGCGGGCCGCAGCCCCTGGAAAGCCGATCATTCCTTGCGGAACCGCGCCCTGACGGGGCGCGAGGAGAACGCCGGGAGGCCGGTCGCGCCGCGAATGGCAGAGGCGGTGCGGATGGTGGAGTCGGCGGGAGGCGGTCCGGCACTACATCGAACATCAGGATGAACACCACCGCCGGGAGACCTTCCAGGAAGAATATCGCCGCTTCCTGGACGCTGCCGGCACGCCGTATGATGAACGCTATCTGTAGTGACGGCTCCCCGCGCCCGCTCCGGGGCGCGGCCATTGTCGTAGGCCGCGTTCGCCGAACGCGGCCCGCGGCACAATCCCGCCGCGAATGCGGCGGCGGCGTGTAGCCCGAATCGACAGGTCCGGGTGCGCGGGACGCGCGCGGGGTACAATCAGGGCGAACGGTCAGTCGCGGAAAGCCAGATCCCGGCGTCCCCTCCGCGGGAGACCAGAGCGCAGACGTGTTAGCGCACTCATAACCGGTGCCGTATCGCCGCGGTCGGGCAAGGCGAACTCGCGGCCGGAGACCGCGAGGTGCCTGGCCGGAGGTCGCGAGGTACCTGACATGGGTGAGACAAACTTTCTCCGGCGCCGGACGTACACCACGGAGCAACAGTATTCGGCGGCAGACGTCAACTTCCCGCAAGGAGACCCCATGGATCGCAAGGAATTTCTGATGCGCGCGTGTGGACTGGGCGTGTGCGGCTGCGCATTGAACCTCATCGGTTCGCCCGGTTTGGTGCATGCGGCCGATACTCCGCAGGAGGATCAGCGACTGCTCTTTGCCCGCTACCAACTGGCGAAGCTCCTCGGCGCCATGGTCGCCGGCACGCCCGCCGAGACCTGCGCGGGGATCCTGGAGCAGACCGGCCGCGAGTGCGCCCGACTGGGCCAGCTCGGGGTCCGCTTCAAGGGAAACCCGGAGGGCTACTTCGCCGCGGCCCGGCAAGCGTGGGGCACCGAGTTCACCTGGGACCGGGAGAAGGGCGTCGTCACCGTCGCGGTGGCGGCCGGGCCGTGCGGCTGCCCGCTGGTGGACCCGAAGCGGACGCCGTCCGTCTGGTGCAACTGCTCCGTCGGGTACCAGAAGGAGAGCTTCGAGGCCATCTTCGGCCGACCGGTCCAGGCCCGCCTGAAGGAAACCAAGCTCGCCGGCGGCACGCGCTGCATTTTCGAGCTGACTCTCTGCTGACTCACTCCGCTGACTCGGCCTGGCGGCCTCCCGACTTTATCCGGCGGCCCGGCTGGCAGCACTGCCTGGCCGGCCGAAGACTCGTGCGCGATCTGACAGCGCGCGGTTGAAAACGGAGGGGAGGGGCCGGATAATGGGGGCGGGACGGGGCCGTCGCGCGGGCCGGCGGTCCGATCGGGTGCGAACGGACAAATCGGCCGCCCGCACACTGCGTCCGCTGCGGCCGTCCAAGGAGCAGCCAGAACATGAAGCGGTTTCCCTGCAGGCGCGTCCTGATCACCGGCGCCGGCTCCGGGCTCGGCCGGGCCCTGGCCCTGGAGTTCGCCCGCCTGGGCTGGCGGGTCGCCGTCGCCGAAATCGACGCCGGACGGGCGAAGGAAACGGCGCGACGGGTCCGGGCGGCCGGCGGCGAGGCGCTGGAGATCCCCTGCGACGTCTGCCGTCCCGAAGACCTGGCGGCGGCGGCGCGCGCCGTCGGCGACGCCTGGGGCGGGCTCGACATCCTGGTGAACAACGTCGGCAGTGTGGCCGCCGGCCACTTCGAGCAGATCCCCCTCGCGGAGTGGGACCGCATCCTGGCCGTCAACCTCCGAAGCGTGATCCACGGCTGCCGCACCTTCATCCCCGTCTTCAAGGCGCAGGGCGGCGGCCACATCGTCAACGTCGCCTCCGCCGCCGGGTTCGCCACGTATCCCGAAATGGCCGGCTACAACACGTCCAAGGCCGCGGTGATCGCCCTGTCCGAAACCCTGCGGGTGGAGCTGGCGCACCACCGGGTGGGCGTGACGGTGGTCTGCCCCACCTACTTCCGGTCCAATATCATGGAGGGCTTCACCTCCACCGACGCGCGCCAGCGGCGGATGGCCGAGGTGCTGCTCCGGCGTTCCCGGACCACCGCCGACGCGATCGCCCGCCGCGTGGTCCGCGCCGTCGGCCGCGGGCGGTTCCGCGTGATCACC
>JAKQOW010000094.1 GCA_029565065.1 Acidobacteriota bacterium
GTGGGGCTGGGGCTACAGCCAGAGCCACGACAAGTTCGAGAAGTTCGACGCCGCGGCCGGCAACATCACCTACGACATGAATCCCACGGCCGGCGTGGAAGTCCGGATGAACTACTGGCGCGAATTCAAATAGTCCGCCAACCCGGCCGGAAGGAGTCCGCAGCCTTCCGGCCGTTTTCTGTCCGCCGCCGCGCCGCCCGGACGCCGGCCGGCCGCGTAAGTCTTACGGAGACTGCTCATGAAACTGACCTGCTTTTTGACGGAAGCCCTGCTTGTGCTGGCGCTCGGGACGCTGGCGGCGGCCGACAACCCGAACACCCAGCAAGCTCCGTCCAAGGGGACGAAACCGCGCACCTACAACGACGAGTCGCTCAAGCAATACCGCGGCAAGGGCAATATCACCACTTCGGCGCAACCGAAGGCCGCCAAGACGGCCGCAAAGCCCGGCGCGGCGACGCCGGACGAGATGTTCATCGCCGACCTGGGCACGGAAGGCCAGGCCATCCGAACTGCGTATTACGCCGCTCGCAAGGACTGCCAGCTCGGCAACGACGAACTGGCCAGGCTGTCGGCGCGCTGGACCGACTTGCATAAGAAGCTGAACAGCGCCCGGACGCCGCGGGAGCGCGCCCGCCTCCGGAAAGAAGTGAGCGCCTTGCAGACGGATATGGACGGCGCCACCCAGACGGTGAACCGGGCGGACCAGCGCATGCAGGACGCCCTGGAGAAGGCCGACAAGGCCAAGATTCTGAGACCGCCGCCGGCCGGGGTGAAGGTGGAAAAAGCCGCTGCGGCGCCCGTGAATCCGGGTCGTTGATCCTGATTGCGGACACCGGCGGCAGGGGAGGTCAGACACCGTGCATCTGCGGCTCTTGCTGATTGGAGCGTTGCTGGCGGCCGCGCTGTCGGCCTGGGTGCTGCCGGCGGATGTCCTCGTCCTGAATCTGGACCGCGACCAGACCGACACCGGACCCGATCCCAACAGCTCCGCGACGGGCATCCGGGCGCTGCTCACGGAGCTGGGGTACTCGTACGCGTACCAGGAAGTGAGCCTCCACGACCATACCACCCTGGCTGAGATCGACTACGGCGACTATCCGCTGGTCATCATCGCCGTGGGGGTCAACTGCCTCTTCCAGCACGCCCACGTCTTCAACACCGCTGAGGGGCAGCACCTGGTGGACTACCTGAACGCCGGCGGCCGGGTGTACATGGAAGGCGGTGACGTCTGGTACCAGGACCCGAAGAACAACGGCGGATTCAACTTCTGCGCCGCGTTCGGGATCAACTACAGCCAGAGCAGCGACGGCGGGGCGGCCGACTTGTGGCACATCCGCGGGCTGTCGTCCGCGGCGCCCGTCACCACGGGGCTGGCGTTCGACTACGGGCAGGACAACTGCTTCATCGACGTGATCGTCCGCCAGCAGGGTGTCGGCATGCCGATCTTCAAGAACATCAAGAACGACCCGCCCAACTATACCGAAACGACCATCGCCGTGGCCCGCGATGCCGGTGCGTACCGGACCATCGCCAGTGCCTTCGAGTTCGGCGGCCTGGTGGACGGCGCGGGGAACAACACCCGGCGGCACCTGCTTGAGATGTACCTCGACTTCTTCGGCGTGGAGCCGGGCGGATCCCGCTACGGCGACCTGGACGGAGACGGAGCGGTCACGGGGGCCGACCTGGTCCTGCTGGCCGAATACCTGGCGGCGAACATCGCCGACTTCGCGGTGGCGCCGGAGTGGGCCGATCTGGACACCTCCGGCCGCGTGGACGTCGTGGACCAGACCATTCTGGACCATTTTCTGGCCGGCCATATCCCCGCGCTGCCGCTCAGCCGCTGACCGCGGCGCGGGCAGGGGGCGGGAATGGCAAAATGTTGACAGGCCGGTGTCAACATCTTGCCCTGCACCGCAATTTGACGTACAATACACACACCAAAGTCGTCGGGAGTATTGCCATGAAAAAACTGGCTTTCTGGATTGTGGTGCTCGCCCTGGCCGCGCCGCTCTCGGCCCAGAGCATTGTGGATCTGGCCAAGCAAAACCGAAAAGACCGCGAAAGCAAGAAGCCGGCCAAGGTTTACACCAACCAGGATTTGCGATCCAGCAAGGGGAACGTGTCCACTTCCGGCTTGCCGCAGCCGCCCGCCGACCAGACGCCGGCTGAAGGCGAAGCCGTCGAACCCGCACCCACCCAGGACCAGGTCAACGAGGAGTATCAAGGCCGGATCGTCACCAAGTGCCGCGAGCTCCAGGACCTCCGCCGCCAGCGGGACGTGGCCCAGCTTAACCTGACCGACGCCCGCAACGCCTACATGAACGAGTCCAGCGGCCATTACGCCAACTCGGTGCTCAAACCACAATGGGACAAGGCCAGACAGCGCCTGGATGACCTGGAGGCCGGGTATAAGAAAGCGGAGGCCGAACTGGGCGAGCTCAAGGAAGAAGCTCGCCGCAAATCGGTTCCGGCCGGCGTGATCCGCAAGGCGGAGGATGAGGGCATGGCCCAGCCCCCGCCGACCCAGCCGGCCAAGAAATAACCCCGTCGGCCCGGGTGGACGTATCTGGAGATGGGGCGGGGCAGACGATCCGTCAGCCATGTCACATCCCCTGGCTGATTCGAACCGGCGAATGAACACGCCCCATGAACCGAGCCGACGAACATCCTCCCCTCAAAAACCGGCCGGGCAGTGACCCGCCGGCGCCCGGCGCGAGCCGGGTGCTGGTGGTCGAGGACCGCACGGCGCTGCGCCAGATGCTGACGGAATATCTGACGGGGAAGGGCTACGAGGTGGACGCCGCCGGCGGCCTCCAGGAGGGGTTGGCCCGGTTCCACGGCGCCCGCTACCACATGATCGTCCTCGATCTGAAGCTGCCGGACGGTTCGGGCATGGAACTCCTCCGGACGGTCCGGCAGGCGGAGCCCACCCAGCCGGTCATCCTGATGACCGCCTACGGCTCCATCGAGGAATCGGTCCAGGCCATCAAGTACGGGGCGGTGGATTTCATCCAGAAGCCCCTCAACCTGGCGCAGCTCTACGCGCTGATCCAGCGCGGCATCGAGTTTCGCCGCCTGGAGGACGAGGTTCTGCTGTACCGCGAGGAGTTCCGCGAGGCCCGCAAGCTGCCGCTGCTGATCAGCCGCAACCCGGCGATGGAAGCCGTGGCCCGGCAGCTCCAGCGGATGGCCGCCACGGGGGCCACCATCTTGCTGCTGGGCGAGAGCGGGACCGGCAAGGAGCTGTTCGCCCGAACGATCCACCTGCTCTCGCCGCAGTCGGCGGGGCCGTTCGTCGAGGTCAACTGCGCCGCCATCCCCGAGACGCTCATCGAGAACGAGCTGTTCGGCCATGTGAAGGGGGCTTACACCGGCGCGGAGTCGGCGATGAAGGGCAAATTCGAGCTGGCCGTCGGCGGCACGCTCTTTCTGGATGAAATCGGCGACATGCCGGTCGGTGTGCAAGCCAAGCTGCTCAAGGCGCTCGAGGAGAAGCGGATCAGCCCCATCGGCGGCACCTTCCAGGTGACCGTCGACGTGCGGATCGTCGTGGCCACCAACCGCGACCTGGAGGCGGAAATGGCCGAGGGTCGGTTCCGCCGGGACCTGTTTTTCCGGATCGGGCAGTTCACGGTGAGAATTCCGCCGCTGCGGGAGCGGCCCGAAGACATCCAGCCGCTGGCCGAGCATTTTCTCCGCGAGGCGGCCGCGCGATTCGGACGGCCTCTGCCCGCCCTGGACGCGGCGGCGGTGCAGGCTCTCGAGCGATACGCCTGGCCCGGCAACGTCCGCGAGCTCAAGAACCTGGTGGAGCGGGCGGTCATCGTGGACGACGACGGCCGCCTCGATCCGGACGACCTGTTCCCCGGTCCCGGCCGGAGCGCGGCCGGGCCGGTGCAGGCGTCTCTCGACGGGCTGGATCGGATCGGGTTGGACGCCTGGCTGCAGCGCGAGCAGGCCGCGCTGGAGCGTGAGGCGCTGGCGCGTCTGCGCGCGCGACATCCCGCAGACCTGCCGGGCCTGGCGGCGGCCCTCGGGCTGACCGAAGCCGAGACCGCGCGCCGGTTGAAGCGCCACCGAATCTCCTGACACGGTTCCATCCATGCGCCTGAAAGAAGCCATCGCGGAACACGGCTATCGGGACGAGAACCCGGTGCTTCCGTTTTTCCCTTACCTGCATGAGCACCGCCGCGGATTGCACCAGTTCCTGGAGCGGCTCGTCGCGGCCGGCCCGCTGACCGCCGTGGGCTTGATCTACCCCGGCCGGCCGGTCCTGGCCGACTGGCCGGTGCGGGCCGACGACTGGAGCCTGGAGCGCGAGTGGGACCTCCTCCAGTTCATCTATTTTCTGAAGCAGCGGCTGGCGCTGCCGGTGGTGCTGGCGATTCACTATCTGGATGTCTGCCGCTTCGGGGTGATCCCCTACGCCCAGGAGGGCCACACGATCGGATTGGACGCCCTGCTGGTGCGGGATCCGTTTCACGAGGAGCTCGATTTCTTTTCTGCCGAGCTGTCCGCCGGCGGCGTGGGGCTGGCGTTCGTTCTCGACGAGGATCTGCCGGAGCCGGAATGCGAGCGCCTGGCGGGCTACGCGTCGGCGTTCCTCTACTGGACGGCGGGCGCCGCGGCCGTCCCCGGTGAGTGGGCGAACCGGCGGGCGGACCTGCGCCTGTTCCGCAAGGCCGAGCCGCCGTCCGGGCCGCCGCCGGCCGGACGCACCGCGTGGGTGCTGGAACAGCCTTCGGGGCAGGCGGTGTGGGAGCCCGACTGGGCCGCCTGCGACGTCGCCGCCGCGGCCGGCCGGATCCGCGCCTGGACCGGCGGCGAGGGGGGCGGCGCATGAGGCGCGTGTCGGCCATCGTCATCGCCTGCGATGAGGAGCGGAGCCTGCCGCGGGCGCTGGCCAGCCTGGCCTGGGCGGACGAGATCGTGGTGGTGGATTCCGGCAGTACCGACGGCACCGTGGCGGCGGCCGAAGCGGCCGGCGCCCGCGTGTGCCGCCGCGCCTGGACCGGCTTCGTTGACCAGAAGAACCACGCCCTGGACCAGGCGGCGTCGCCGTGGGTGTTCTCGCTGGACGCCGACGAGGAGTGCGCGCCGGAGTTGATCGCGGAGATCACCCGCTGGCGGGAGCAACCCGAGACCGGCGGCGATCCCGCGGGTTACCGGCTGCCCCGCCTGGCCTGGTTCATGGGGCGCTGGATCCGCCATTCCGACTGGTACCCCGACCACCAGCTCCGCCTGTTCCGCAAGGACGCGGGCCGCTGGACACCGCGGCGGGTGCACGAGTCGGTCCGGGTGGCGGGGTCGGTGGGAACGTTTGCGTCTCCCATCCGGCACTACCCGTACGAGGATCTCGGCGATTACCTCCGCAAGATGGACGCCTACTCGCGGCTGGCCGCCCAGGACCTGTGGGAGCGGGGGCGGCGGGCGTCGGCGGCGAAGGTGCTGGGCGCGCCCCTGGCGGCGTTCGCCAAGAGCTACGTGTTCAAGCGGGGTTTTTTGGATGGCGGGCCGGGCGTCGTCGTGGCGGGGATGTCGCTGGTGTCCACGTTCTTCCGCTACGCCCGGCTGTACGAGTTGGGGACGAGCCATGGATCGCCCGCCGAAGCAGAGTGATCCTCCGGTCCTGCTGGTGGACGACGAGCCGGCTTGGCGCGGCGGCCAGGAGTCACTGTTCAGCCTGGCGGCTGCGTGGGCGGCAGCCGGGCGCCCGTTCGCGCTGGCGTGCGCGGTCGGCGGCGAGCTGGAGCGCCGCGCCCGGGAGCGGGGCTGGCCGGTGTGGCCGTTCTCGCCGGGCGCGGAACTGTCGCCCCGTGTCTGCCGGTGTTTCACGCGCTGGCTGGATGAGGTTGCGCCCGGCGTCATCCTGTACAACACGCCCAAGCCGGTCACGGCCGGCGTCCTGGCGGCCCGGTGGCGGCGGCGGCCGGTGCGGCACGTGGTCGCCCGGCGGGTGGTGTTCCCGCTCCGGGGCCACCGCCTGTCCCGATGGAAGTACCGGCAGGCGGACCATTTCATCGCCATCTCCGCGGCGGTGGCGGCGGCGCTCCGCGACTCCGGCATCCCGCCGGCAAAAATCACCGTCGTGCCCGAGGGGCTCGATGTGGCCGCCTTCGACGCGGTGACCCCGGCGCGCGAAGAGTTCCCGCGACGCGCCGGATGCACGTTCGGCTGCCTGGCCGCGCTGACCCGGGAGAAGGGCGTGGACGTGCTGCTCGACGCGCTGGCCCGGCACCGGCGACAGTTTCCCGACTCCGCCCTGCTGGTGGCCGGCACGGGCGCCGAGGCGGAGGCGCTGCAGCGGCAGGCCGAGGTGCTCGGCCTGGCCGATTCCGCCCGGTTCCTCGGATTCCGGACCGATGTCGCCGCCGTGGTCAAATGCCTCGATGCCGTGGTGCTCCCGTCACGGGCCGAGGGCTTCGGACGCGCCGCCCTGCTGGCGATGGCGGCCGGTTTGCCGGTGGCCGCCGCCGCGACAGGCGGCATTCCGGAAGTGGTGGCCGACGGCATCACCGGCCGGCTCTGCCCGCCGGACGATCCCGACGCTCTGGCCCGACTCCTGGACCAACTCGCCGGCGAACCAGAGCAGGCTCGGGCGTTTGGCGCGGCCGGCCGCGCGCGGCTGCTGGCGCGGTTCACGGTGGCGCAGATGGCCGAACAGTCCGCGGCCTGCCTCGATAAAATCCTTGCTACGGCGGGAAAATCCGGCGACAATCCGTGAACAAATTTCTGCGCGAGGTGGACCGACCATGGCCAACGATTCCTTTCCCACGCTGCTCCAGGCGGATCTGCCGGGCTTCGAGCGGATTGGCAGCGGCAAGGTGCGCGAGATGTTCGCGGTGGACGAGCGGCTGTTGATCGTGACAACCGACCGGATCTCCGCCTTCGACTGCGTCCTGCCGGTGGGAATTCCTTATAAGGGGATCGTCCTCAATCAGATCTCGATATTCTGGTTCCTCAAGTTCAAGGACCTGCTGCCCAACCACCTCGTGTGCGGGCGGGTGGCCGAGATGCCGCCCGCGCTTCAGCCGCACGCCGGAATGCTGCGGGGTCGATCCATGCTGGTGCGGCGGGCCAACGTGCTGCCGGTGGAGTGCATCGTCCGCGGCTATCTGGCCGGCTCCGGCTGGAACGAATACCGCATGGACGGCACCATCTGCGGCCTGCCGCTGCCCGGCCGGCTGAGCGAGAGTGATCGGCTGCCGCAACCCATTTTCACGCCGTCGACCAAGTCCGTGTTCGGCCACGACGAGAACATCTCCTTCGACGACATGTGCGGCATCGTCGGCGCAGAGAAGGCCGAGCGGGTGCGGGCGCTGTCACTGGCGCTGTACCAGCAGGCGGCCGCCTACGCCGAAGGGCAGGGGATCATCATCGCCGACACCAAGTTCGAGTTCGGCGAGATCGACGGCCAGCTCGTCCTGGTGGACGAGGTGCTCACCCCCGACTCCAGCCGGTTCTGGCCGGCCGACGGGTACAAACCGGGACGGCCGCAGCCGTCGTTCGACAAGCAGTACGTCCGCGACTATCTGCTGGGACTCGACTGGGATCGCCAGCCGCCGGCGCCGCCGCTGCCGGAACCGGTGATCCAGAAGACCTCGGAGAAGTACCTGGAAGCCTTCCGGCGGCTGACGGGCAGGGACCTGCTGGCCAAGCGCTGAACCGACGCGCCGTGTCGCGGGCGTGCGCCGCCCCGGCGGAGGTAAAAGGACAGGCTGTGAATCTCCTTGACTTGCTGTTCATACTGGTGCTCGTGGGTTCGGTGGCCCTGGCCATGTTCAAGGGGCTGTTCAAGGAGCTGGTCTCGATCGCGGCCCTCGTCATCGGCGTGATCGTCGCGGGGCAACTGTACCGGCAGGGGGCGCAGCTGCTGGCTCCCTGGATGGGTGAGTCCGAGCTGCGGTCCGCCCTCGGGTTTCTGGTGGTGTTCTTCGGCATCCTGTTGGCGGCCGGGCTGATCATGTTCATCGTGGACCGCATCCTGAAATTCACCCACCTGAAGTGGATCGACCGGTTGCTGGGCGGGCTGTTCGGACTGCTGCGCGGCTGGCTGGTCTGCGCGGTGATCGTGCTGGCGATGACCGCATGCGGCTGGCAGGTGGCGCGCCTGCGGGCATCCCGGCTGGCGCCGTACCTGCTCATGACCGCCCGCGCCGCGGTCCTGCTGGTGCCGGCGCAGCTGCGCCAGGAATTCGAAGCCACCTATCAGAGCATCTATCGCGGCTGGCTCGACGAGATGCCGGGGTACCGCCCGGCGGCGGACGATGCCGCGACCGATTCCCCGAAAACTCCATGACGACCTGTTGACAATATTTGCTTGGCGCCAGACGCTGTGGTATACTGGGCGCCGTTTCGCTGAATGACGACGGCTGGGAACGGGAATATGAAAGCAGTTAAAAACACCCTGCGCGCCGACCTCGAATCGTACGTCGGCGGATGCGTCAAACATGGCATCAGCTACAAGGATGCGCTCGTCCAGATGGACATGGAATACATCATGCAGGTGCTGGCGCAGACTCGCTACAACATCTCCAAGTCGGCCGACATGCTGGGCATCAACCGCAACACCCTGAGCAAGAAAATTGGGGAATTCACGAAATTCGAGCGGTTTCGCAACCACCAGAAAATTCACAACGGCCGATAGCTGGCCGGACTCCCTCCTCTCCCCAGCCAACAAAGCTGCGCTCGCGCGGGAAGCCGCCCGGCGGCGCCGTGCGCCCGCGCGCGTCGAGGTGCGGATTGCGGACTACCGGAGCACCGTCGTCCGGGTCGTGCGGCGGGGCGGGCTCTGCCGCGTGAGCGTCCACAGCCGGCTGGCGGCCGCGCCGTCCGGCGTGTTCGCCGCCGCGGTGCGGTGCGTGTGGGATCGGCTGGACCGGCAGGCGCCGGACCCGGCGGATGTGCGCGCGCTCGCCGCCTTCCTGCGGGACCATCGGATGGCCGCCCCGCCGCCGCCGCCGGCCGGATCCGCGGACGGCCGTCACGTGGACCTGGCGGCGGCGTGCCGCTCGGTCAACGCGCGGTTCTTCGACGGACAGGCGCCGGTGGTCGGCGTGGCGTGGACGCCGCGCCGGTCATTCCGCCGGCTGGCGGACTGCCACCCCGAGGCGGGGATCATCCGGGTGAGCCGGCTGCTGGACAGCCCGCAGGTGCCGCGGTACTACATCGAGTACCTGATCTACCACGAACTGCTGCACCTTGTCGTCCCGCCGGTGACTCGCGGCGGACGGCGCTGTTTTCACCATCCGGCGTTCCGGCGCCTGGAGCGCCAGTTTCCGCAATACCGGGAGGCACGGGAGTTTCAGGAGCGGATGCTGCCGTCGCTGGCCAGGGCGGCCAGGTAATCCAGCAGCGCTTGTGGCTCGGTCTGGGCGTAGATCCGCTGCCGGTGCGCCGCCGCCGACGGGATGCCGTGCACCCACCACGAGCAAAATTTCTTCAACTCCCCCATGATCCGGGCGGGCGGTCCGGCGGCAACGGTTTCGCGGCATACCGCGACGCAGAGACGCAGCAGCGCTTCCGGCTCGGTGGGCGCGAACGCGCCCGTCTCGAGGAAGTCGGCGGTCTGCCGGAGGAGCCACGGGTTGCGGGCAACGCCCCGGCCCACCATCACAGCGTCGCAGCCGGTCGTGGCGAACATGGCCGCGGCGTCGGCCGGAACCAGGATGTCGCCGTTGCCGATGACCGGGACGCGGCACGCCGCCTTGAGCTGGCGGATGTGGTCCCAGTCCGAGCGGCCGGAGAAGCGCATGGTCCGCGTGCGCGGGTGGAGGGTGATGGCGTCCACGCCGCTGCCCTCGGCCAGGCGGCCGATCTCGAGGAAGTTGATCGTATTGGCGTCGTAACCGGAGCGGATCTTCACGGTCACGGGGACGGACACCGCCCGGCGGACCGCCGTCAGGATCCGCGCCAGCAGCGGCGGGTCCTGCAGCAGGAAGGCGCCGCCATGGTTCCGGAGCACCTTGCGCGCCGGGCAACCCGCGTTGATGTCGACGATGTCGGCGCCCGCCGCGACCGCCTGGAGCGCCGCGTCCGCCATCGCCTCGGGCCGCGAGCCGTAGATCTGGATGGCGAAGGGGCGCTCCACCGGATCGGCGGCCATCATCTCCAGGGTGCGGCGTTGGCGGCGCACGATTGCTTCGACGCTCAGCAGCTCGGAGACCGTGAGGCCGCAGCCGCCGAGCTGACGGATCAGCCGCCGGAACGGCCGGTCGGCGATCCCGGCCATCGGGGCCAGAATCACGTTGGGGCGAACCGTCACCGGGCCGAGCTGCATGCTGCCGTACATGGTCACCGCACTCCTGCGCATCTGCGCGCGGCCTATTGAAACACATCCCGAACGGGCGGACAATGTTGAACTTTTCTGCGAAAGCGTCTAGAATCCTGCCGAGTCGAATAGTCTTCCCGCGGGGAGGGGCCGGCGGGCGGGCGGTTCAGTAAGCAGGATGGAATCCGTAACCGGTTTCGGGTTTCTAAATAATAGATGCGGCGCCAGGTGGGCCGGAACCCGGCGGACGCGGCGATCGGTCGGAAAGGAACAACGGAAATGGACATCGTCGGAACATTCGCCATCTTGAAATTGGCCGTGGGGCCCAGCTCGTCGCACACCCTGGGGCCGTTTCTGGCCGCGCGGGATTTCCGCCGCCGCCTGGAGGCGGCGCGCCCGGCCGTCGGCGCCCGCGTCCGGGTGCACCTGTTCGGGAGCCTCGCCCTCACCGGCCGCGGCCATCTGACCGATCTGGCCGTGACGGCGGGGCTGGCCGGCTGTGAGCTGGACACCGAGCCGCCGGCCGACCTGCGCGCCATCGCGCAGGAAATCCGCCAGCACGGGCGCATTCAGACGAGCGGAGCGGTAATCGGTTTCCGCCCGGAGGATGACGTCATCTTCGACGTCCAGCGCCGGGACCTGCCGCACCCGAACACCCTGCGCTTCGAGCTGCTGGATGCGGACGGCCGCGTGCTGGCCGAGTCCGAGTACCGATCGATCGGCGGCGGTCGCATCGCGGGCGGCGGATCCGCGGAGACGGCGCCGCAGGCGCCGGTGACAGCGCATCCCTCCCTGAGCCGCGTCATCGACGATTGTCTGGAGCAGGGCATCGGCCTGGCGGCGTATGTCCGCGAGCGCGAGCGGGCGTTCGGCGGCCTGGACACGGCGGCCGTCGACGCGCGACTGGCGCGGCTGTGGGCGGCCATGACCGGCGCCATCGACGCCGGCCTCCAGGCCGAGGGCGTGCTCCCCGGCCGGCTGAAGCTGCCGCGGCGGGCTGCGGAGATGTTCACCAGCTTCCAGCGCAACATCCGCCACTGGCGTGTGCTGCCGCAGGAAGTCACCCTGGCGGCTGTTTACGCCATCGCCGTAGCGGAGCAGAACGCCGCCGGCGGACGGGTGGTCACCGCGCCCACCTGCGGTTCCGCCGGGGTCGTCCCGGCGGTGCTGCGGATGCTGCAGGAGCGGTTCCGCCTGGCGGACGAGGCGATCTACGACGCGCTCCTCGTGGCGGCCCTGGTGGGCGGCGTCGTTGCCGCCAATGCGTCCATCGCCGGCGCCGAGGTGGGGTGCCAGGGCGAGGTGGGCACGGCGAGCGCCATGGCCGCCGCGGCGGCCTGCCACCTGCTGGGCGGCACGGTGCTCCAGGTCGAGTCGGCGGCGGAGATGGCGCTGGAGCACCACCTCGGGCTGACCTGCGATCCGGTGCAGGGGTTGGTGCAGATCCCGTGCATCGAGCGGAACGCCGTGGGCGCGGTCACCGCGCTCAACTCCGCCAATTTGGCGCTGCTCAGCAGCGGCGCGCACCGGATCAGCTTCGACCAGGTGGTCGCCACCATGAAGCAGGTGGGGCAGGACATGTCGGCAAAATACAAGGAAACCGCGCTGGGCGGCCTGGCGGCGGCGGATAGCGCGGCGGCGCGGCGACCCGGCGTCGACGCGTGACGGCAAGCGATAACATGCAAAGGTGAGGCCGATGGACAAACAGGAACTGATGCGGCTGCTGGCCGAGCTGATCGAGGAGGCAAAGGTGGGGCTACTGGCCACGGTGGACGCCGACGGGCGTCCGCACGTCCGGTGGATGGTGCCGGCCCTCCTGCGAGGCCGGGCCGGCTCGTTGTACACCGTCTCGGCGCCCGACGCGCCGAAGGTCGCCCACCTGGAAAATCACCCTGACGTGGAATGGATCATCCAGACTCGGGCCATCCACCGCGTCATCAACCTGCGGGGCCGAATGTACGCGGTGGACAACCCCTCGCTGCGCAACGAAGTGCTCGAAACCATGGGTCGGCGACTGACCGCCTTCTGGAAACAGCCGGCCGACACCTCGGCCTTCGTGGTGCTGGAAACCGTGCTGGCGGAAGCGGCGTACTACCTGCCCATGAAGGGCGTCCGGTTCGTCGTGCCGCTGGCGGAGTGACGCGATGGCAAAAAATGCGGATCTCAAGGCATACGGGCGGGAGTTGACCGCGAAGCTGCTGCGCGACATGGTGCTCATGCGGCGGTTCGAGGAGAAGGCCGGCCAGATGTACGGCCTGCGCAAGATCGGCGGCTTCTGTCACCTCTACATCGGGCAGGAGGCCGTCGCCACCGGCGCGGTGGCGGCGCTGGACCTGGCCCGCGATTACGTCATCACCGCCTACCGCGACCACGGCCACGCGTTGGCGTGCGGCATGGACCCCGGAGCGCTGATGGCCGAGCTCTACGGCAAGGCCACGGGCTGTTCCAAGGGCAAGGGTGGCTCCATGCATCTGTTCGACGCACCGCGCCATTTTCTCGGCGGGCACGGCATCGTCGGCGGGCAGATCCCGCTGGCCGCCGGCGTCGCCTTCAAGATCCGCTATCGGGATGAGGGCGGCGTAGTCCTCTGCTTCTTCGGCGACGGCGCCATTCACCAGGGCGCATTCCACGAGAGCCTCAACATGGCCAAGATCTGGAAGCTCCCGGTGATCTTCATCTGCGAAAACAACCAGTACGGCATGGGCACGGATTTCCGGCGCGTGTCCGCCGTCCACGACCTGCACGCGATGGGGTGCGCCTACGGCATCGAGGGGCGGCTGGTGGACGGTATGGACGTGCTCGCCGTCTACGACGCCGTCCGGGAAGCCGCCGAGCGCGCCCGTGCCGACGGGGAGCCCGCCTTCCTCGAAGCGCGCACGTACCGCTACCGCGGGCACTCCATGAGCGACCCGGCCAAGTACCGGACCAAGGAGGAACTCCAGGCGTACAAGGAGCAGGATCCGATCCTGATCCTGAAGGCGCGGCTGGAGCAGGCGGGCTGGCTCGAGCCGGCCGCCTACGAGGCGCTGGACGCGGAGTGCAAGGCGGTCAGCGAGGCGGCGGCCGCGTTCGCCGACCAGAGCCCGGAGCCGCCGCTGTCCGATTTGTACAACGACGTGCTGGTGTAAGGGAGAGCGCGCTATGCCCATCATCACGGTCCGCGAAGCGATCCGCCAGGCCATGGACGAGGAGATGGCCCGGGACGACCGCGTCTGCCTCATCGGCGAGGAAGTGGCCGAGTACAACGGCGCCTACAAGGTCAGCCAGGGGCTGTGGGACAAGTATGGTTCCCGGCGGGTGGTGGACACCCCCATCGCCGAGGAAGGATTCGCCGGCCTCGGCGTGGGAGCGGCCATGACGGGGCTGCGGCCTATCGTCGAGTTCATGACCTTCAATTTCGCCCTGATGGCCATCGACCAGGTGATCAACAACGCCGCCAAGATGCTCTACATGTCGGGTGGCCAGATTCCCGTGCCCATCGTGTTCCGCGGGCCCAACGGCCCGGCCGAGTACCTGGCGGCCCAGCACTCGCAGGCGCTGCAGAGCTTCTTCGCCCACGTGCCGGGATTGAAGGTGGCGGCCCCGTCCACGCCGTATGATGCCAAGGGGCTCCTCAAAAGCGCGATCCGGGACGACAATCCGGTGATCTTCCTGGAGGCGGAGCTGATGTACGCCTGGACCGGCGAGGTGCCCGACGGGGAGTACCTCGTGCCCCTCGGCCAGGGCGTGGTGCGGCGCCCCGGACACGACGTCACCGTGGTGAGTTTCTCCAAACCCATGCGGGTCGCGCTCGAGGCGGCCGACGCTCTGGCGGCCGAGGGGATCGACGCGGAGGTGGTGGACCTCCGGTCGCTGCGGCCGCTGGACGACGCGGTGGTCTGCGAGTCGGTGCGCCGGACCCATCGCTGTGTCGTGGTGGACGAGGCCTGGCCGGTGGCCAGCGTCGGCTCCCATCTGGCCTGGCTGGTGTCCCGGAACTGTTTCGACGACCTGGATGCGCCGGTGGAGTGCGTCGCCTCGGAGGACGTGCCCATGCCGTACAACCACCGCCTGGAACTCGCGGTCCAGCCGTCCGTGGAAAAGATCGTCCGCGCGGTGAAGCGGGTGATGTATCGCGAATCCTGAACGGCCGGCCGGCAAGCCGGGCCGGTGAAACCAGAGGAGTGCACCACATGGCCGAGAAACTGCTGATGCTGGCGCTGTCCCCCACCATGGAGCGCGGCACCATCGTCCGCTGGCTGAAGCGGGAAGGGGATGCGGTGGCTGAAGGCGAGGTGGTCTGTGAGGTGGAGACCGACAAGGCCACCATGGAGTACGAGTCGACGACCGGCGGCGCCCTGCTCAAGATTCTCGTGCCCCAGGGCGGCGAGGCCCGCGTAGGCGACGCCATCGCGGTGGTGGGCCAACCGGGCGAAGCGATCGAGGCGCTGCCGGCTGAGCCGCCGCTGCCGCCGGCCGCGGCGGACGCGTCCGCCGGAACGCCGGTTCCGGCCATTGCCGCGGCGCCGCCGGTGACCGCGCCGCTGCCCCAGGCGCCCGGCGGGCGGGTGAAGGCGTCACCCCTGGCGCGGAAGCTGGCCGCCGATTCGGGGCTTGACCTGCGCGCTGTGAACGGCACGGGTCCGGGCGGCCGGATCATCAAGCGGGATGTGGAGCAGGCGCTGGCCGGGGGCGGCGCCTCCGTGCGACCGTCCACGCCGGCCGCCGCGTCGCCGGCAGCCGGCCAGGCGGTGCCCGTGACGCAGAAGCGGCGCGTGATCGCTCGCCGGCTCGCCGAATCGAAATTCGGCGCGCCGCACTATTACCTGAAACTTTCCGTGGACATGGCCCTGATCCTGGAGGCCCGCGAGGCGCTGCGGCATCCGGATGGAACCAAGCTGTCGCTCAACACCTTTCTGATGCGCTTTGCGGCCGAGGCGCTCCGGCGTCATCCCATGGTGAACGCCACCTGGGGCCAGGACGCCATCACCCTCCACCCGCGGGCCGACATCGGCCTCGCGGTCGCCCAGCCCGACGGACTGATCACGCCGGTGGTGCGCGACTGCGGCGCCAAGGGCCTGCTGGCGATCGACCAGGAACTGCAGGAGCTGGTGGGACGGGCGCGCGCCGGCCGACTGGCGCCGGAGGAGTACACCGGCGCCACGTTCTCCATCAGCAACCTGGGGGCGTTCGGCATCGAGGAATTCACGGCCATCATCAACCCGCCCGGATCGGCCATCCTGGCGGTGGGCGAGATCCGGCGCCAACCGGTGGCCGGCCCGGGCGACGCGCTCGTCGTCCGCCCGCTGATGAAGCTGACACTGTCGTGCGACCACCGGGTCATCGACGGCGCCGTCGGCGCCGCGTTTCTGAAGGAGCTCAAGGAGCTGATGGAGAATCCCATCCGCCTGATGGTCTGACGTCCGGTACCCCGTCGCGAGGAAGACTGCCATGTGTCCGCCGCCCAAGCTGCCGCCTGAAGCGATCCAGGCGCTGTTCGACGAGATGGAGAACTTCCAGGACCTCGCCGCCCAGCTCAAGCCCCTGCCCGGCGAGGTTCCCGCCCTGGAAGGCATTGACATCCACGGTGAGGTCATCCCGTGCTCGGGACCCATCGGCGGCGATCACATCATCTACATCGATTTCAAGAAACGGTTCGACCTGGCCGCGCGGATCCGCCGCGCCCAGGCCGCCCGCCGCTGGCGCGTGGCGCGCCGGCTGGAGGAGAACTACCGCCAGGCGGGCATCCTGCTCGCCGATGTCGCCGGCCACCGGATCACCGACGCGCTCCTCACGGCGATGCTCCACCAGGCGTTTCTGCTGGGTGTGCAGTACGAACTCGAGATCAGCGGCACCATCACGGTGCGCCTGTTCGAGTACATCAACAAGCGGTTTTACCAGTCGTCGGCCGTGGGCAAGTTTCTCACGATGATCTACGGGGAGATCAACGAGCAGGGCCGGTTCCGGTTCATCTCCGCGGCGCATCCGCCGCCGAAGATCTTCAGCTTCGAGTTCGACCGGTTCGTCGAGATTTCCGAAGACCGCCTCATCAGCTTCCCGCCCATCGGCACCGTGCCGCTGCGGGATGACGTGGATGTCCGCCGCCACTCCAGTCTGCTGGGGCACAAGGACCAGTACACCGTGAACGAGATCAGCCTGCTGGGTCACCAGGACATCCTGCTCCTGTATTCGGACGGCCTGGCCGATCACGAGAACGCCGCCGGTGAACCGTATTTCCCGGCGCACCTGGAGGCGCGGCTCCGCGAGGTGAAGCATGGCACGGCGCTGGAAATCGGCACCGCGCTGCGCGAGCATCTGCTGGCGTTCGGCCAGCCGGCCGACGACGTCAGCTTCATCGTCATCAAGTGCCAGTGACCGCGGCGGTTGCCGCGCGGATCGACGGACCGCCCGACGGCTAACACCATGCCCCATGAAGCGCCCGACAACCAGCGAACGACCGAACGCCTGCGGCGCCTCGACACCGATGCCGCGCTGCGCCGCCGCATCCGGCCGCTGTGCCGCCTGGCGCCCGGCGGCGTCTGGGAGGATCCGGTGCGCGGCCACCGCGTCGGCGTGCTGGACGCCGCGTGCGGCGCCGACGTGGCCCGGATCATGGGGGACGGACGGGCCCGCCTGGTCATCGCCGATCCGCCGTACAATCTGAAGCTCAGCGGCCGCCGCAGTGGGGCGTTGGGCAAGCGGTCGCTGGCCGCTTACCTCGAGTTCAGCCGGCGGTGGGTGGAGCAGGCGGCCGCCATAGCGGCCGATGACGCGCATCTGTACGTCTGGCTGGGCGCCGACTGGCGCGACGGCTTCCAGCCGTTGCCCGATTTCATGCTCCTGATGCGGCAGCAGTCCGGATTCGTCCCCCGCAATTTCATCACCCTGCGCAACCAGCGCGGCTACGGCACCCGCGCCAACTGGATGTGGGTGCGTCAGGAACTGCTCCACTACGCCCGCGGCCGGCCGTTCTTCCAGGTGGTGTACACGGATGTTCCGAAGACGCTCGGCGGCTATTACAAGAACAGCGGCGGCCGGCGGACCCACAACCTGGAACGTGGACTGTCGCCGACTCTCCGGGCCGGCAACGTCTGGGTGGACATCCAGCAGGTGTTCTACCGGCTGGAGGAGAACGTGCCCGGCTGTTACGCCCAGAAGCCGCTCAAGGCGATTTGCCGGATCATCGAGTCGAGCAGCCGGCCCGACGACCTGGTGGCCGACGGGTTCGCCCACGCGGGCACCACGCTGCTGGCCGGCGAACTGACCGGCCGGCGGGTGTACACCTTCGACCTCGATCCGGTCTTCGCCGAGATCACCATCCGGCGGCTGGAGCGATTCCGCCAGACGGGCAAAACCGGCTGGCAGTGGCACAGCCCGTTTCCGGAACTCGAGTCACCGCCGTCGCTGTCTGCCCGTATCGTTTGAGCCCGGCCGATCCCCGTGATAAGATGGCGATTCGGAGCCGCGAACCGGCGGCCTCCGGCAATTCTGTCGGGAGGATCTACTGGTGCGACACGCAAGTCCTGTTCTCTTGATCGTGATGCTCGTGGTCCTGACGCTGCCCGGACTCGCCGGCACCGCGGAGCCGGCGCCGGAGCACCGGATGTCGTGCGACGAGATGCGGGCGGTGATCCAGTTTCTGGCTTCCGACCTGCTGGAAGGCCGGGCGCCCGGCACGCGCGGCGGCGAGCTGGCGGAGGCGTATATCGAGAGCTTGTTCCAATTGCTGGGGCTGCGACCCGGCATCGGGCCCGAGTACCGCCAGCCCTTCGCGCTGAAGGGATTCCGAACCCAAAACACGGAGGCCCGGTGCAGCGGCGTCGCCCTGGAACAGGGCCGTGATTACATGCTGGCGTACCTGCGCGATGAGGCGCAGTTCCGGTTTGACGCCGAGGCGGTCTTCATCGGCTTCGGCATCCGCGCGCCCGGTTATGACTGGGACGATTACAAGGCTACGGACGTCCGGGGCAAGCTGCTCTTCGTCCGCGTCAACGATCCCGGCCTGTTCGAGCCCGCCAAATTCAACGGACGGCGGATGACCTACTTCGGCCGGTGGCGCTACAAGGTCGAGGAGGCGGCCCGGCGCGGCGCCGCCGGCGTGCTGTTGGTCCACACCGACGCGACAGCCGGCTACGGCTGGGATGTGGTCCGCCACTCCTGGGGCGGCGAGGAGATCTGCCTGCCGGCGGACCTCGAAAACAACCTGCGCCTGCGGGGCTGGATCACCGAGGCGGCGTTGCGACAGATCATGAACCGTGAAGGACTCGATCTGGACACGCTCTGCCAACGGTCGCTGAACGCGGACTTCCAGCCGGTGCCGCTGCGTGGCCGGTTCACGCTCACCGGCCGGAACAGCTTCCGCCAGTTCCAGACCAGCAACATCATCGGCGAAATCCCAGGCCGAACCGGCCGGCGCATCGTGGTCAGCGCGCACATCGACCATCTCGGCATGGCCCAGTCCGGCAACGGCGACCGCATTTACAACGGCGCGGTGGACAACGGCTCGGCGGTCGCGACCATGGTGCTGGTGGCCAGGCGACTGGCCGAGCGGGGTGAGCCGCTCGACCACACGATCACCTTCCTGGCGTGTCAGGCGGAAGAGGCCGGCCTGCTGGGGACGCGCTATTACATCGACCACGCGGACACCGCCGCCATCGTGGCCAACCTGAACCTGGAGTCGGTGCCGGTGCGCGAGGCGGCCCGCGATTTCCACGGCATCGGCGCCGAACACTCCACCCTGGGCGAGTTGCTGCGCGACGTGCTCGCGGCGGAAGGGCTGGTTATGACACGCTCCTTCCTGGAGGAGCAGGGCTTCTTCTTCCGTTCCGACCAGTTTCCCTTCGCGCTGCGGGACATCCCGGCCATCATGCTGATGCCCGGCACCGACTACCCGTCGGGCGTCAATCACCAGGCGGAGTACTTCCGGCTCCGCTACCACACGGTCGAGGACGAATTCCGTCCGGAGTGGGAGCTGGAGGGCGTGCGGCAGGCGGTGCAGGTTACCGTGCGGATGATCGAGGCAATCGACCGCGCGGCGGAGCCGCCGGCCACGAAACCGGTCAAGGTGTTTCCGATCACGCCGCGGGCGCAGCGACTCGACTGATGCGCGTGCGCGTCCCGCGCGCCGACGTGGACGATCCGGCAGGCGCTTGCCGCCGCGAGAATCTGCCTGGCGATTTTTTCTGTTGCCACTCCGCGGAGTGATGTACAATCAACCCTGCTGAACGAGGAGGACGCAAGGAATCGTTTCCGCCATCACCATGAGTGCCGACGCCTCACACCTTCAACCTGCCCGGACGCCGACCAAAGTCTCCGGCCACCCGTCCCCCGCACGATGCCTGCCTGATTCCGCCGCAGCCGCACCGGCTGTCCGGCTGTACTACTGACGGCGGGAGCGCGAGGGCCTCATGAAAGCCATCCTGGTGATCGCCACCGACGCGGACGCCTGCAAGACCATCACCGAGTGCCTGCGGGCGGAATACAAGGTGGAAGTCCAACCGAACAAGGAAGCCTGCCTCGACGCGCAACGGAAGAAGCGGTACGAGTTCATCCTCATCGACCTCCTGCTGCTGCGGGACGGTCGGCCGGTGAACGGCTATTTCGATTACAAGGCGGTGCTGCAGCCGTTCTGGCAAGCGTATCCGATGTCGGAACTCATCGTCATGAGCCAGCCGGCGATGATCCGCGACGCGGTGATGGCGGTGAAGCAGGGCGCCAGCAACTACATCACCTATCCCATCCACCCCGACGAGCTGCGTTACGTCAAGGAGAGCCTGCAGGAGGCTCTGAAGATTCACTACGAGCTCCAGTACCTGCGGGACAGTTTCTGGCAGGAGGACTCGCTGGAGCTGATCCGCACCAACAGCCCGGTGATGAAGGAGGTCTTCGGCAAGGTGCGGGCCGTCTCGACCACCAAGACCACCGTGCTGCTCACCGGCGAGACGGGGACGGGGAAGGGGGTTGTGGCCAAGCTGATCCACCAGCACAGCACCCGGCGCGACAATCAGTTCATCGCCATCCACTGCGGCGCGATTCCCGACACCCTGCTGGAAAGCGAGCTGTTCGGTCACGAGAAGGGCGCGTTCACCGGCGCCATCCGCCGCAAACTCGGCAAGTTCGAGATCTCCCAGGGGGGCACCATCTTTCTGGACGAGATCTCCACCATCAGCCCGTCGATGCAGATCAAGCTGCTGCAGATCCTTCAGGACCGGACCTTCCAGCGAGTGGGCGGCGAGGACGTCATCGAGGTGGACGTCCGCATCCTCGCCGCCACGAACGAGGATCTGGGCAAGATGTGCGACGACGGCAGCTTCCGGCGGGACCTGTACTACCGCCTCAACGTCTTCCCCATCGAGCTGCCGCCGCTCCGCACCCGTCTCGAGGACATCCCGGTCCTGACCGAGGTGTTTCTCGATCGGCTGAATCGCCACCACCTGAAGGATATCGTGGGTATCCACCCGCTGGTCATGGAGGCGTTCACCCGCTACACGTGGCCGGGCAACATCCGTGAGCTCGAAAACCTCGTGGAACGGGCGTACATCCTGGAGACTTCGTCCATGCTGACGCCGGAGAGTTTCCCCAGCGAGCTGTTCGCGTCGGGGGATTCCGGCACGCGGATCGAGATGGACACCTCCCTGACCCTGGCCGAAATTCGCCACCGCACCGTGGAAAGCGTGGAGCGGCGTTACCTGAAAGAGATGCTGACGCTTCATCGCGGCAAGATTGCCGAAACGGCCAAGGCGACGGGCATCAGCGTGCGGCAGCTGCATAAACTGATGGCCCGCTACGGCATCCGTAAAGAAGACTTCAAGTACATTCCCCTTGCTAAATCAAAAAAGGAACTGTGAGTTCCGATACTATATTTATCGGTACTGAAAGTTCCGAAAGCATCGTTTATACTCTTTATAATCAATAATATAACTGTTTGAAAATGTCTAAGTATAGGCTTTATAAGGGCCAAAACATGAAGTCAGGGGACTGCTATTTTTAACCATATATAGATATATTCTTTAATATCAATCGATTAAATAATTGGCACGTCAATTGCTATAAAGTAACTGAGTCGTTTTTCGGCTGATTTTTTGCTGTTTTAGAGATGTTTCAAAGCCGAATATTTAAGATCAGCAACTTGAACGGACAGTTCTGATCAGGTGCGAAGGAGATAGATGAAACGCGACATTTGGATCAGTGAGGAAGAGGAACCTCCCAGTACGGAGATCGGCCACGCCGAAGCCGATTTCATGGATTCCCACGCCCCGCACGTCATCCCATTTCGCTTGACGAGGCCTCCGGTCGTCGCCAAGAAGACCCTGCGGTCGAAGGGCCGCGGCTATGCCATCGCGCCCAGCGAGCGGTCGTTGGCGTTCCTGGAGCGCCACTTCCCCGAGGCGACCCCCGACGAATGGAGCGACTGGCGCTGGCAGGTGCGACACAGCATCCGGACCATGGCCCAGTTGGAGCGGATCGTGGCCCTGTCCCCGGAGGAGCGAGATGCGATTCTGAGCCTGAACGGCTCGCTGCCGCTGCGGATCACCCCGTATTACGCCAGTCTACTGGATCCCATGGACGCGCAGCAGCCGATCCGGCGCAGCGTCATCCCGGTCAGCGACGAACTCACCGTTTCGCCGGGCGAAGCGGCCGATCCGCTGGGCGAGGATCACGACAGCCCCGTTCCCGGCCTGGTCCATCGCTACCCTGACCGCGTGCTCTTCCTGACCACCGGCTTCTGCGCCGCGTTTTGCCGATACTGCACCCGCTCTCGCATGGTGGGCCACAGCAGCCATGGCGCAGGGTGCTCCAGGACCCGCTGGCAGAAGGCGATCGATTATATCGCCGCCAATCCGGCCATCCGCGATGTGCTGCTGTCGGGCGGCGATCCGCTGACCCTGTCCAACGAGCAGCTCAACTGGCTGCTCACCCGGCTGCGGCAGATCCCGCATGTGGAATTCGTGCGCATCGGCACCAAGGTGCCGGTGGTGCTGCCCCATCGCGTCACGCCCAGCCTGGTGCGCATGCTGCGCCAGCATCACCCGCTGTTCATCAGCATCCACTGCACCCATCCCGACGAGCTGACGCCCGAAGCCGTCCAGGCCTGCGAGCGCCTGGCGGACGCGGGCATCCCGCTGGGCAGCCAGACGGTGCTGTTGGCCGGCATCAACGACAACGTGGACACCATGAAGCGCCTGGTGCACGGCCTGCTGAAGGCGCGGGTGCGGCCTTACTACCTGTACCAGTGCGACCCGATCCAGGGTTCGCGGCACTTCCGGACGCCGGTGGCCAAGGGGCTGGAGATCATCCGCGGCCTGCGCGGACATACGACCGGCTATGCGGTGCCCACCTACGTGATCGACGCCCCCGGCGGCGGCGGGAAAATTCCCCTGTTGCCGGATTACGTCGAGGGCCGGGACGGCGACGAGCTGGTGCTCCGGAACTTCGAGGACAAGCTCTTCCGCTACCCCGACCCGGCGGGCGCGCCGGCGACGGATCAATAGCCGAAACGGAATTCGGAATTAAATGGTTGGTCGTCCACGCGGCGGACTCCGGTCCGCCGCGTGGCGTTTCCAGTGAACAGTAAACAGGGAATGGTGAACGGTGGAACCGCTGGATTACCCGGAGTCGATCGAGTTCAAGGGTGAGCGGTATCGGAGGAACAGGTTGCAGTGACCAGGGAGTAGGGATAGGGGCTAGGGGCCCGATGATCGCATCACCGGATGGCCGGAAGCCTGGATGGACGGATGAAATAGCTTTCCCGGTCTGCGGCCGGCGGCGAGCAATCCTGATGCGGATCACTTTCTGATGACGCGGTGGACCGTCAGGGGGACGCTGAGGCCGCGCAGGGCGACGGTGCCCATGTCCTCGGTGGGGAACTTGTCGCCGATCAGCTGTTTCGTCATGTCGCCGATCACGATCTCGTCCGCCTGGGCCACCGACGACTCGATGCGCGAGGCGATGTTGACCGTGCTGCCGAGCACGGTGTAGTCCACGCGCTTTTCCGAGCCGATGTCGCCGGCGACCACGCGGCCACTGTTCACGGCGATGCGCATCCGCAGGGGCGCCGGCAGCATGCCGGACGCGTTGATGTCGTCCAGCGCCCGGTACATCTCGATGGACGTCTTCACGGCGCGTTCGGCGTGGTCCGGCTGGGCGAAGGGGACACCGAACACGGCCATCACGGCATCGCCGATGTACTTGTCCAGCGTGCCCTCGTTCTGGAAGATCACCTCGGTCACGGCGGTGAAGAAGCAGTTCAGGATGCGGGCCACCTCGGACGGCTCCAGCTTCTCGGCCATGGAGGTGAAGCCCACCAGGTCGGAGAACAGCACGGTGATCTCGCGTTCCTCGGTCTTCATCATGACATCGCCGCCCGAGTGGATGATCCGGTTGACCACCGACGGCGAGTGGTAGCGCTCCAGGCGCTCGCGGATCCGCTTCTGCCGGTCGATCTCCTGGTTGAGGCGGTATTGGTCGATGGCGATGGCCGAGATGATGGCGATGGTGGAGAGCAGGTCCAGGTCGCGCTCCTGGAAAAAGTTTTCGAAGAAGAGGCAATCGACGTAGATGATGCCGATGATCTTTCGCTCGTCCCAGAGCGGCACGCACATGCAGGAGCGGATCTGCTGCATCATGATGCTTTCCTGGGCGCCGAAGCGGCTGTCCCGCATCGCGTTGGCGGTGAGGATCGCCACCCCCTCGGTGAACACCTTGCTGACGATGGTCCGGGAGAAGCTGATGTCCTTTTCCGAGCGTGACGCGGAGGGATGGCGCAGCTTGATCACATAGGGCACGAGCTCGTTCGTCTCGTCCTGGAGCATGAGGAAGCCGCGGTCCGCCTTCAGGTACTCGAACACCAGGTCCATGACGCCGGAGAGCACGCTGTCCAGGCTGTTGGAACCGATCAGCGCCTTGGTGGAGTTGAAGATCACCTGGATCATCTGCTGGGGATCGCGCTGGAGCTGGGGGGTGGTCTTGCCTTCGGAGAGCGAGAAGCGGGAGATGGGGAAGGCGATGGTCATGTTCGCGTCGGTCTCATACTCGTCGGACAGGTTGACGCGCGAGACCAGCGGGTTGCAGAACGTCACCACCACCGTGCCCAGCTTGATCCGGTCGCCGTGGCGCAACAGGTGGCTGGTGACCTGCTGGTCGTTGACGAACGTGCCGTTAACGCTCTTGTTGTCCTCGATCAGGAACTGCTCCCCCTGCCGGTAGATCCGGGCGTGGTACCGGGACACCTGGGGGAAGGCCAGCACGACGTCGCAGTCGGGCGCCCGGCCGACGGTGTTCGACTCGCTGGTCAGGGGAAACCGGCGGGACTGTGACTTGTCCCGGAGTTCCAGGTAAACGTTTTCACTCAATGTGGATCATCTCCCCCGCGCGGGCGATGCGCATGCGTGGACCGCTCAATCCGGCGATCTCCCGCTCGATCTGTTCCACGTGCTGGTTCTTGTAGTGGGTGAGGTAGATCGGCACGGGCTTCTTGAGCTTCCGGAGCTCCCGCTCGAGGAGCTTCGGCGTGAGATGCCCCGCCGACTGGGCCAGGTCCAGGTAGGCGTCGGGAAACGAGATTTCGCTGAAGATGGCCTTGAGGCGCGGGCTGCGGTTGGCCTCGATCCAGATCACGTCGCAAATGGTGGTGTCGGACGTGAACAGCACCTGGCTGCGCGTGGCCTTCTCCTCCAGCAGGATGCCGTAGGTGGGGACGGGGTGGTTGACGGGAAACAGGTAAAAGTTGAAATGGTCCAGTTCCACCGTCCGGTAAGGTTCCACGTCGTGCAGCGTGAAAAAATGGTCGGAGATGTTCTGCAGCTCGGGCCACAGGACGTTGTTGAACAGGTGCTTCCTGACCATGGCCAGGTTGTGCGCCGTGGCATGGATCACGGGCGGCGGGGTGGAGTCGGACCAGCGGTTGTCAATGAAGATCGGCAGGGTGGCCAGGTGGTCGATGTGGGTGTGCGTGATGAGGATGTTCTGGATGCGTTTCTGCTCCGCCACGGTCAGGCCCAGCCCGATGGCGCCAGCGTCGATGGCGAGCTCGCCGTTGATGATGTAGGTGGTGAGAATGAAGCGCTGCGAGAGTTCGCCCGGATAGGTTCCGAGGATCTGAATGTCCATGGCGCAATCCCTGGCGGTTGTCCTTGCGGCTGATTGTCGGTCCGGCGCCATCACTATAGCATAAATCATCGGCGGCGCAACAGGGTCGCGCCGCGGACGATCAGAGGCCGGCGGCGAGGTACCGCCGGCGGACGTGCTCCAGCGCCGCCTCGCGCGTCGTGAGCCGATCCTCGAGTTGGAGGGTTTCGACCTCGTGCAGGATGGTCTTGAACAGGGGGCCCGGCTGAAAGCCCAGCTCGATGAGGTCGCGGCCGGAGAGGAGCGGCGGGGGGCTGATGGCCGCCGTCCCCAGGGCGGCGAGCTGCTCGCGGCAGAAGGTGTGATGATCCAGCAGGCGGTGGGAGCCCAGGCAGTCCAGGCGGTGGAGCTCCAGGTGGAGATCGAAATCGTCCATCCGCAGGAACCGCTTCAGCCGACTGGGGCGCATTTCCTGGACGTGCATGAACTGCAGGTGCGACGCCACCAGCGCGCAGACCCGCTCGGTCTCCTCCCGCGAGAAACGCAGCCGCTCCATGATCCGCCGGCTCATGACGACGCCCAGCTCGACGTGGCCGTGGAATCGGATCCGGTCCCGGATGCGGAACGTGGGGGGCTTGGCGATGTCGTGGAGCAGGATTCCCATGGCCAGGGCGTCCGGCAGGGGGTAATCTGCGGCGGCGAACATCGCCCGCACGTGGGTGAACACGTCGCCTTCGGGGTGATAGGTTTCCGGCTGGGGGATGCCCACCATGGCGCTCGCTTCCGGCAGGATGGCGGCGAGCAGTCCGGAACGTTCCAGCAGGTCGAGCGCGGTGTCGGCGCCCCGGCGGGTGAGGCCCTTGAGGAGTTCCTCCCGGATGCGTTCGGGCGCCACCCGGAGGATGGAGGGCGCCAGCCGCCGCAGGGACTGCCACGTGGCCGCGTCGATGGTGAACTCCAGGCCGGCGGCGAACCGGACGGCCCGCATGAGCCGGAGGTGATCTTCGCTGAAGCGGTCGTCCGGCGCGCCGATCGTCCGGATGCACCGGGCCGCCAGGTCGGCTTCGCCGCCGACGTAGTCGATGATGACCCGCCGGCGGGGATCGTAGAACAGGCCGTTGACGGTGAAGTCACGGCGGCGGGCGTCCTCTTCGGGTGTGCTGAAACGGATCCCTTCGGGATGTCGCCCGTCGCGGTAGGCCAGGTCGGCGCGGAACGTGGCGACCTCGAACGGGATGCCCTCCAGCTTCACCAGGATGACGCCGAACTGGGCGCCCACGGCGCGGTGGTCGGGGAAGAGGCGCTGGATCTCAGCCGGGACGGCGTCGGTGGCGATGTCGACATCCTGGACGGGGCGGCCGAGCAGCAGGTCGCGGATGCAGCCGCCGGCGAAATAGGCGGTGAAACCGGCCGCGTGCAGCGTCTCCACGATTCGGCTGGCGGTCCCGAACAGGACGGGGTCGACACCCGAAGGCTCGTAGGGGCGGAGGGGTTCAGGCGCCATGTTGCGCCGGCTCGGGCTGGGTGTATACCGAGAGCATCGCGGTGCGGACGCGCTCGGCCAGGTCTTCCGCGTCGCGGGCGGTGAGGCCCGCCGTCTCGATGGGCGGCAGCACGGTCATGTGGATGTCGCCCGGTTGGATGCGCATTGAGGTCTTGGGGAGCAGGAACCGGCTGCCGGCGATGGCGATGGGCACCACGGGCGCCTGGGCGTAGATGGCGATGAGCAGGACCCCCTTCTTGAAGGGCAGGATCACGCCTTCGGGATTGCGTTGACCCTCGGGGAATACGAGTACGCTGACGCCGCCGGCGATCTTGCGCGCGCCGTCGCGGATGCTGCGGAGCGCCTTGCGCGGCTCGCCGCGATGCACG
>JAKQOW010000099.1 GCA_029565065.1 Acidobacteriota bacterium
GGGGACTACGACGATTCTTCCACCTGGCGGTCGAGCGTGGAGTTTGGCGGCTCGCCGGGGGCGGCGGGGTCCGGGCCGATCGTGGACATCGTGATCAACGAGGTCCTCACCCACACCGACCTGCCGGACGTGGACAGCGTCGAGTTGTACAACGCCTCGGCGGCGGCGGTGGACCTGGGCGGGTGGTACCTCAGCGACTCCAGCGGCGACTATCTCAAGTTCCGCATTCCCGACGGCACGGTGCTGGCGCCGGGGCAGTACGCGGTGTTCGACGAGTACGACTTCTGCCCGCTGGGGGGGCTGGGCGAGGATGACTTCCTGCTGGACGGCACGTACGGCGACGACGTGTGGTTGATGGCGGCGGCGGGGGGCGTGCTGACGCGGTTCGTGGACCACGTGGAGCTGGGTGCGACGCTGAACGGGGTGACGACGGGTCGCTGGCCCAACGGCTCGGGCGATCTGCTGCCCCTGAGCGAGCCGACGCTGGGCGGCGCCAACGCCCCTCCGCGGGTGGGCAGCGCGGTGATCAGCGAGATTCACTACTTCCCGCCGGGCAGCGACGCGGACCCCCTGCTGGAGGACCTGGAGTTCGTGGAGGTCTTCAACCCGGCTGACGAGGCGCTGGACCTCTCTCACTGGGCGCTGGCGGGCGGGGTGGACTACGCCTTCGAGGACGGCACGGCGCTGGCGCCTGGCGGCTGCCTGGTGGTGCTCTCGTTCAACCCGTCCAATCCGGACAACGCCGCTCGCGTGGCGGCGTTCGGCTCGGCCTTCGGGATCGGCGCGTCGGTGGTGCTGGTGGGCGGGTGGTCGGGCCGGCTGGCGGACGGGGGCGAGACGGTCCGCCTGATGGGTTGCGACCAGCCTCCGCTGGAGGACCCGACGTACTGGCCGGCGGTGCAGGAGGACCAGGTGGCCTACTCGGCGCAGGCCCCCTGGCCGGTGGAGGCTGCGGGGGGCGGGTCGGCCCTGCAGCGGACGTTCGCGGACGCCTGGGGCGACGACGCGGCGAGCTGGACGGCGGGCCTGCCCAGCCCCGGCACGACGGACCTGGGTTATTTCAACACCGCCCCGACGGCCAACGCGTCGTCCTTCTCGACCAGTGAGGACACGCCCTACGTCGGCAGCGTCAGCGGCGGCGACGTGGACGAGGACCCACTGACCTTCGCGGTGGTGGACCAAGCCGCCCACGGGCAAGTGGTGATGCAGACGGACGGGTCGTTCATCTACACGCCGGCTGACGACTACAACGGGCCCGACAGCTTTACCTTCAAGGCCAACGACGGCTCAGAGGACTCCGACCCGGCCACGGTGAGCGTCACCGTCAATCCGGTCAACGACGCCCCGACGGCCAACGCGTCGTCACTGGCGACCAATGAGGACACGGCCAAGGCCGGCCAGGTCAGCGGCGGCGATACAGAGAGCGACCCGCTGACCTTCTCCGTAGTCGCCCACCCGGCCCACGGCGGCGTGGTGATGCAGACGGACGGCTCGTTCGTCTACACGCCGGCTGACGACTACAACGGGCCCGACAGCTTCACCTTCAAGGCCAACGACGGCTCGGTGGACTCCGACCCGGCCACGGTGAGCGTCACGGTCAATCCGGTCAACGACGCCCCGACGGCCAACGCGTCGTCACTGGCGACCAATGAGGACACGGCCAAGGCCGGCCAGGTCAGCGGCGGCGACACCGAGAGCGACCCGCTGACCTTCTCTGTTGTCGCCCACCCGGCCCACGGGCAAGTGGTGATGCAGACGGACGGATCGTTCGTCTACACGCCGGCTGACGACTACAACGGGCCCGACGGCTTCACCTTCAAGGCCAACGACGGCTCGGTGGACTCCGACCCGGCCACGGTGAGCGTCACGGTCAATCCGGTCAACGACGCCCCGACGGCCAACGCGTCGTCGCTGGCGACCAATGAGGACAGGGCCAAGGCCGGCCAGGTCAGCGGCAGCGACACCGAGAGCGACCCGCTGACCTTCTCCGTTGTCACCCAGCCCACTCACGGCGGCGTGGTGATGCAGACGGACGGCTCGTTCGTCTACACGCCGGATGAGGACTACAACGGGCCCGACAGCTTCACCTTCAAGGCCAACGACGGCTCGGTGGACTCCGGCCCGGCCACGGTGAGCCTGACCGTGACGGCCGTCAACGACGCCCCGGCCGCCAATGCCGAGTTGCGGACGACGGACGAAGACACGACTCTCAACGGGACCGTCACCGGGTCCGACGTCGAGAACAGTCCGTTGACGTTCGCGGTCGTGACGCAGCCAAGTCACGGCAGCGTCGTGATGCAGGTGAACGGTTCTTACGGCTATACGCCCGGCGCGAACTACAACGGTCCCGACAGCTTCACCTTCAAGGCCAACGACGGTTCAGAGGACTCCGACCCGGCCACGGTGAGCGTCACGGTCAATCCGGTCAACGACGCCCCGGTCGCTCATTTGGGGGTCCTGGCTGCCAGCAAGGACGTGGCGAAGGCTGGGCAGGTCAGCGGCAGCGACGTGGACGGCGACTCGTTGAGCTTCTCGGTTGTCGCCCAGCCCGCCTACGGCATGGTCGTCATGCAGGCGAACGGTTCATACGTCTACACGCCCATGACGAGCTACAGCGGACCCGACAGCTTCACCTTCCGGGCCAATGACGGCTCGGCCGACTCCGACCCGGCGACGGTGAGCATTACCGTCGTCGCCGTCAACGCCGCGCCGGTGTTGTCGCCCATTGGCGATCGGAGCGTGGACGAGGGCCAGGCGCTGAACTTTATCGTCAGCGCGAGCGACCCGGGCGACCTGCCGCCCAACGCGTTGACCCTTGGCGTCGAGCACCTGCCGGCAGGGGCGAGCTTCGACCCGGCCACCGGCGTGTTCACCTGGACGCCCGGGCAGAGCTGCCAGGGTTCCTACCGCGTGACGTTCAGCGTGGTCGACGACGGCAGCCCGCCCCTGGCGGACCAGGAGACGATCACGATCACGGTCAATCCGGTCAACGTCGCCTCGACGGCCGACGCGTCGTTCTTCTCGACGCTTGAGGACACGCCCTACGCCGACAGCGCCAGCGGAGGCGACGTGGACGGCGACCCGCTGACCTTCGCGGTGGTGGACCCGCCGGCCCACGGCAGCGTAATCATGCAGGCGGACGGGGCGTTCGTCTACACGCCGGAGGCGGACTACAACGGGCCCGACGGCTTCACCTTCAAGGCCAATGACGGCTCGGAAGACTCCGATCCGGCGACGGTGAGCATCACCGTGGATCCGGTCAACGACGCGCCGTCCTTCGTCATCGGGGACGACTTCTGGGTCAGCCGCGACGCCGGGGCCCAGGTGGTGACCGGCTGGATTACCGATATCTCGGCCGGGCCGGCCAACGAGGCCGGCCAGCAGGTTGCGTTCACGGTGACCGTGAGCGATCCGTCGTTCTTCGCCGTCCAGCCGGCCCTCGACGCCGACGGGACGCTGTCGTACACGCCGGCGGACACGGTCGCCGGCTGGGTGACGCTGACGGTGACGGCCCGCGACGACGGCGGGACGGCCGACGGCGGGCAGGACGCCTCGCCGGCCCAGCAGGCGAGGATCCTGATCGCCCGTCCGCTGGCGCTGGACCGGTACGGGCGGGCGAGCTTCAACGACGCCGACGGCAGCCGGGTGAGCGTGATCCTGGTCGGCACGGGCGCCGGCGTGGTGTACTTCGCCTCCAACGACGACGCCGACATCGAGCGGATCGTCCTGGCGGGGACCACCCAGCGATCCATGCTGCTGGTCAGCGGCCGCACGAGCATGAACGGCCTGGACTGCCCCGACCCGCTGGGGCGGGTCGTCGCCCAGACGACCAACCTCTCGGGAACGGTCACGATCGGACCGGCCACCAGCGCGACGGCCACGACGATGCTGCTGTTCGCCAACGTCGCCGACGCCAACATCCAGTCGGCCATGCCGATCTCCACGTTCCTGGCCTCGTCCTGGCTGGACAGCGACGCTGCGCCGGACACCCTGACCGCCCCCTGGGCGGGCACGATCATGTGCCGCGGCGACTTCGCCGCCGACGTGAACCTCACCGGCGCGGACGCGCGCGGCAACAGCGTGAACGTGTTCTACGCGATGGGCGACGTGGTTGGATCGGTGCTCAACCTGGCGGCCGCGGCGGGCGTGATCTACGCCCGCTCGTGGACGGGCGGGTCGATCCAGGCGCTGTACGTCGGCTCGTTGCTGACCACCCGCGGGGCGTTCGGCGCCGACGTGAACCTGACGGGCGCCAACGCGGCCGGCAACTCGCTGAACCTGCTGTCGTCGGCGGGGACGGTGAGTTCGGCTTCGATCGTGCTGGCGGGCGGGGCGGGGTCGATCATCGCTCCGGCATGGGCGGTGGGGCAGTTCACCGCACAGAACGTGAGCATGTTCATGAGCCGCGGCGACTTCACGGGGAACCTGGCGCTGACGGGCCAGAACAGGGCCGGCTCGTCCGTCAACGTGTTCTACGTGATGGGCGAGATGAATGGCGGCCTGGTTCGCACTCGCGGGGGGATCGGGACGGCGATGATCGGCTCGATGCGAGACAGCGGCGTGTACGCGTGCGTGCTGGACGGCGTAGCCGGGATGCCCGGCGCGGGCGCGACGGCGGCGGAGTACTTCGCCGCACCGCTGGCGGGGATCCAGACGCCGGCGATCCGGATGTTGATGATCTCGCGGGCGGCTGGGGTGTTCGCGAACTCGGTGGTGGCGGGTCCGTCGATGGGGACGGTGATCCTCCGCGGGGTGGCTACGGACAACGGCGACGCGGCGTTCGGGCTGGTCGCGGACACGGGGATCACGATGCTGACGCGGTATCGCGACGGTGCGGCGCCGAGCACCGCCCGCAACGTGGTCGCCGCCCTGACAAACACCCCGCCGGCCGAGGACGACTTCACCGTCCAAATCCTCTGACCCGCCCACCAGCCGGCAAGAACGGCCCCGACTGCCCGTTGCCGCCGAAGGGCCGGCGCGATATAGTCCACCTGCCAGGCGCCAAGCCGGCGGCCCCGTTCGACGACCAGACAACCAGGCGACCAGGAAACCCCCAACGCCGTCGAACGCCCCGCCGGCCCGCCATCCAACCGGCCCCACGACCGGAACCGTTCGCGCCCGTAGCTCAGTAGGATAGAGCGGCGGTTTCCTAAACCGCAGGTCACAGGTTCGAGTCCTGTCGGGCGTA
>JAKQOW010000100.1 GCA_029565065.1 Acidobacteriota bacterium
CTCCTCCGGCAGCCCCTGCCAGTTGTAGCGGACGAACCGCTCCACCGCCACCGCGCCGGGGTCCAGCCCGTACGTCGTCCGGTCGTGGGTCAGGCGCCCCCAGGCGAAGTCGCCCGGGTGCCCGGCCGGCGGGGCGGCCACGGCGCCGCCGTCGTAGGTGAAGGTGTGCCACGTAGTGGTCCCGAGCAGCGTCACGGTGCGCGCCGTCAGCCGCGACAGCGCGTCGTAGGCCAGCGTTTCGGCATAGCCCAGCGAGGAGCCGTACATCGCGCTCACCAGCTCCTTGGCGGTGACGTTGCCCAAGTCGTCATAGGCGTAGCGCATCTTCTGGTCGGCGTACTCCGGCAGTTGCACCGCGGTGAGCCAGCCGGCGGCGTTGTAGTCGAAGACCCGCCGCTGCCCGGTGGCGCCGTCGGCGGCGCGTTTGTCCACCTGCCGCAGCCGGTCGGCGGCGTCGTAGCCGTACAGCGTGCGCCACTCGCCGGCGCCGCCGTCGGGCAGGCACTCGTCCACCTGGACGATCCGGCCGAAGGCGTCGCGGTAGAGCTGCCGCCAGCGGGCTTCACCGCCGACCTGTTCGGTCACCCGCTCGGTGGTCGCGGGGATCGTGGCCGCACCGGTGACGATGTCCCGGGCGGTGCCGAGGCCGAAGGCGGTGCTGACGGTGAATCCGCCAGGCGCGGTCTGGGCCACCACCCGCCCCAGGGCGTCATAGGCGGACGAGGTCACGTAGGCGGAGCCGTCCGTGTTCCAGGTACCGGTGACGGGATTCACGGTCACTGCGACCGGGTTGGATTCCGTCACCACGCGCCCCAGCACGTCGAAGGTTTTCACCGAATAGGCCGCCTGGTCGCCGGTCAGGGTGGTCCAGGTCTCGGCGGCGCGGCCCAGGGCGTCGTTGCGCACCCGGGTCCAGCGCCGCGTTTGTTCGTCCAGGTAGTCGCACCGCTGCACGACGAACGGCGTGGTGTCGGGATACAGATAGGCCGACAGGACCTCCGCCTTGCCGCCGTGCCACCGTTCCACGCCCGACATTCGGTTGAAGGCGTCGTAGCTGAACTCGATGTAGTCGTCGCCGGCGTCGAACTGACAATCGCCGTCCCGATCGCCATTGCGGTCCATGCGCCGGCGCAGCAGCCCGGTGAACGGGTCGTGGTCCAGGCACATATAGAGCTTGAGCACGCTCTCGTCGCCGGTGTAGGCGCGCAGGTTGCGCAGCAGGCCGCTGGCCGGGTCGTAGTCGAACCGGACGGTGTTGCGGACGGCGCCACTATCCTTCGGTTTCACCGTGACGAGGCGGACAGCGGAGGAACTGCCGACAGTCCGCATCTCATACTCCATCTCCGTTTCCGACCACCGTTCCGGCGAGCTCTGAATCAGCGACAGAGTCCGCCTCGGCTGAAGTCCCATCAAGGTGTTCGCCGTCGCCACCGGATCCACCACATAGTTGGTGAAGCTCTCGCTGATCACTTGTTCACTGGCGTCATACACCTGGCTGCGGGTGGCCAGTCCAAGCACGCGGGCCGGCATGCCCGTTGGTATCGAGTCGGGATGCGGCCAGAAGTGCTGGTATTCGGTCGCGGACCGTCGGTACGGCGTCGTCCCGCCCACCGTGTCGAATTCCTTCTGACCGGTCTGGACCGCATGGACCGCGGTCCAGCCCCAGGCAATTGCATCCCCGTATTCATAGTCGGTCCGGTGGACAACGGGGGCTCCGCCTCCTTCGTAGGTCTTCTCCACTTTGCGGGCAAGGACGGTATTCCATTCCGGACGGTAGTAATTCACGAACGGACTGCCCGCCCAGCTCTGGCCAGGGCCGGGGATGAGATCCTGGAAGTATACCGACAGCGCGATCTGCCGGTCTCCCGGCAGGCAGTTGGGACAATACCCTTCGGGCGGCGACCATTCCCACCCGGCAGAGTAATTGGTCCAATAGGACTCTTCCTCCCGCAGGAGCGCCCGGGGCGCGGTGCCGCCGCCGATGTTCAGGTCGGTTTTCAGTTGCATGTATTCGGAGGTGGCCATGGGATGCGGGTCGCCTTCCTGGCTGATCCACAGAAACCGGCGGAGTGTCGGGTCATCGAGCGCGGTAGGACCCTGGGTGTAGTACTGCACCCGCTCCAACTTGCCGGTGGTCCAGGCGGAATAGCCAAACTGAAGGAGCTTGCGCCGATCCTCCCAGATCTCCGGCGCCGCGAAACGGTGCAGTTGGGCGCTGCCGTCGGCATACCAGGTGATGGTTTCGCCCGGCTGCGGGATGCCGTTGTCGGTCCAATACCCGCAGTAGGCATAAGCCCGCTCGAGCTGCTCCGTAGCGCCGACGGCCTCAGACTGGTACACCAGGCTGACGCCACCGAAGGGTGAAGATCCGGCTTCGCGCCCATGCCACCCCATCGGCGGACAATTGACTTCCACTGGCGTGCTTGGTTCCCGGGTGTTGCCGTACCGATAGTGCCGGTAGCCCCCATCCGGGTACAGCACATGGGACAACTTGCCGGCCCGGTTGTATTGGAACTGGAACCGCCGGCCGTCGGGGAGAATGATCCCGGTCAGGACGTGAATCCGCTTGTTCGTCACTTCGGACCCGCTGGCCGGCTGATCCCGGCTGCAGAACACCCAGTTGCTTATATCCAGATCCAGAAAATTGCCATAACAGGAGAGGATGCCATCACCATTGGGTGTGGCAAATACATCGGCAAAGGTCATGGTGGCCGGAATCGAAGGGTCGTCGAGCCGCAGATGGTCGATGAGTTGTGACCGGGTGAAGGTGTAGGTGAGGGGGTTGCCATTCACCCCTGACCAGGTGATCTGCTTCAACAGCAGGATGTCGAGCTGGTAGTCGATGTGGGGATCGAACGGATCGAAGGGGGCAAAATGGTTTTCCACCACCTGGTCGAAGCGGAGCTCCAACCAGGCGCCGGTGTTACTCGCATACCGGTAGGTCCGGACGCCGGTCACGTGTTCCCCCGGACCCTGGACGGTGATGGTGATGGCGTTGCCGCGCGGATCGATGATCCGGCTGATCATGCCATAGAATCGATCATTCGGATCGGACACCAATTCATAGCAGGTGCCATCCGCCGCATAGACCTTGTGCTGGTTCTCCAAGTAATAGTAATGACTCCCATCGATGGCCTGCCAGACACCGGTGACAAGCGTCGGATCGTTCCACCGGCTGCGCGGCAGACACTCGCGGGCATGACTGAGGGGATCGTACTCCGGATTGCAAAACGCCGGGTCATCGGGTAAGGCGGTAAAAAAGGCGCCGGTCATGAACGGGCGGCCGTGGGTTTCCACATCCAGCATCACGTGCGGCGTCCCGTCGGGGGATACGAAGACCTTCTTCTCCACCCAGGTGCGGTAATGGTTGGTCTCGCCAGTAGAACCGATTTCCTCGGCTGATTTCACAAATTCGGTGTACACCCCACCCACCGCCAGCGTCCAGCCCGGCATCGCGTGGGGTCGCCCGATGGGGCTGAACCGGACCCAGGCGTCGTTGCCCCAATAATCCGGAAATTTAACCTGGGGCCGCTCGTAATCGAACGGCGGAACCTGGGGCGGCGGTTCGCCCATCTTGTTGAGGCCGCCGACCAGGAACTGGTCCCCGTATGATTGCCGATAGCTCCAGACGTTGCTCGTATACCGCAAGACCGGCGCGAACGCCGTCGTCTCGCTCCAGGGAATCCCCGGCAACTGGAAGGTCAGGCTGAGCTTGCCGCTGTATTGATCGACGTTCTCCTGCACCGTGCCGCTGAGGTCGGCGTACGGATCGAAGCCGCGCTTGAACTCCGGATAGTTCTTGAAGAATGGAACGACGCCGAACTCATACTGCGAGTCCTGCGCGATCACCATGCCGGTCCAGAGGCAAACCAGCCAGCATCCGATGACCAGATAGCTGATCGTGCGCACCATGGAAGATCCCCTCATCATTGTTCTCCTGACCCTCACGTGTCGTAATCGAACGCGCCGTCCAGTCGCTCAGTACACCACCTGAAAGACCTGCACGCCCCGCCGGCCCGCGGTGTCGCTTTGCGTCACCTGAATCCATTCCGGGCTGGGGGCCCGGTGGTAGTGATAGGTGTTGTGGACATCGCGGACCGGTTGGCGGTCCTCATTCCAGGCGGTCGCCCGGTAACTCAGGATGGTGTGGCCCTGCGTGTCCACTTCGACTACCTCCTCAAACTGGCCGTACAACCGTTCCGACGGATCGGCCAGCGGGACCCATTCCCTCCGGCTAAAGGTCGCCCGCTGACGCTTTTCGTCCACGAGGTACTCGTAGCGATCCGGTTCCCGGAGCAACCGGCACACGACCCATCCCGGATCGAGCGACAGGATGGGGCGATAACTGTGCAGCTCCGCGGCGGTGATCGCTTTATGATGTTTGCCGTCGATACTGTCCAACTCCAGGCCGCGGCCGTCGGCTCCGCGCCGTATCCAGAAGGTCGTTGCGTCCAGGGCCACCAACTGGTCGCCCGCCAATTCCACCGTGAGCGCCACTTCCTGTTGCCCGGGCAATAGAATGCCGAACGCGCGTTGCGGCGCCGTGGTGTCCACCGCCTCTCCCGCCAGGGCATCGAGACAGTCCCGCAATTCACGGAGGCCGGCGGCCTGCTGGCCGCACATCACGCCATTGGCCACGGCCACCAGGCAGACGATCGTGATTGAGCACCGATTGAACATGGCGGGATCCTCCTTACTCCGGTTTGAACTCGCTGGCCGCGATCTGGATGTTGAAGGCGACGGTCTTCACCTGGATCTCGGAGACCAGCCGGCCGTCCTGGTACTGGCGGATGCGGCGGGGGAACTGGACCTTGCCCTGGGGGGCGTAATCCAGGAACTCGCAACCGAACTCCTCGTAGGTGTCGGTGGCCGCGTCCTCGAGGTAGGTGTCCGCCCGGCGGATGAGGCGGGTGGCGGGATCCACCATCAGCTTGAGCCAGCGCGACGCGTCGTGCTTCTGCCAGATCTTGAGCACCCAGTACTCGCGGCCGTCCCACGCGACGGGGTCGGGCAGGAGCTGGGCCGCCAGTTGCCCGGGCGGGTACGCCAGCAGGTTGCACAGTTCCAGCTCCAGGCGGCGCTGGTGCCGGACGACCTCCCGCCGCTCCAGGTGGCGGCGGCGGACGGTGAGCCGGTCCACCCCTTCGGCGTCCCACCACTCGGCGGCGTTGCGGCCGAGGGTGACGGTCTCGCCGGCCAGGGTGACCACCTGCTTGAACTTGTCCGGCTTCTTGTAGAGGATCTCGATCCCGGCGTCCGACACCTCGTCGTCGTAGAAGTACCGGATCGTCCCGGTCAGCCGATAGCTGGTCAGCGACTGGACCGCCGCGCGCTGGCCGTAGGCGGTGAGCACGGTGTCGAACACGCCGCGGCCGGCCTCGTCCTGGGCGGCCAGGAACGGGCCGCCGGCCAGCAGGCCCACGAGCAGGACGGTGATTCGGATGGCAGGGTGTGATTGCATGGTCGTCTCCTCCTAGAACCCGAACGTGTTCTTGGTCAGGCCGAGGTTGTCGAGGTCCAGGTTGATGTTCGTGAACTTGAAGCAGAAGCTGTTCACGCTGACCGGGAACGAAGTGCTCTTGGACCAGGGGGGCTCGTTCAGGCCCAGCCCCTGGATCTTGTAGCCGTTGGGCTTGAACGTGAACTGCAGATAGCCCCACTGCTCCTTGGGGACGGTGAGCCGGATGGCCTTGGTGGCCTTCCGCACGCCGGCGTAGTAGTACTCCATGTACAGGTAGTACCCGGACAGCTTGATCTTGTAGTAGGTGGTGCCGACATAGCCATTTTCGCCAAGGTTGGCGCCCAGATAGATCTCGAAGACGTGGTTGTCGGGTCGCAGCGGCGCGTCGTGGAAGTTGAGCAGGACCCGGAAGCTGCCCGTCTGGCTGGGGCCGGCGTAGGCGTACCGGTTCGAGAAGAAGGCCGGGTTGCGGAAGTCGCTGTAGGTGACATGGACGTCCTTTTCCACCGCCCGGTACTCGATGACTTGGGACGTCGCGCCGTAGTACGGCCGGCCGTGGAAGTCCGTGTCGAAGGCGTCGAAGAAGTCGTTCTGCTTGGCGAACTTGTCGGCCAGAACCCCGGCGCTGGTGCCGACGCTGCTCCACAGCCCCTTGTCGTTTTTCACCCGGACCGACACGTAGTAGGTCTGGCCGTCGGCCGCGGTGAAACTCGCGTTGATCGTCCCGCCGGGCGGCGTGATGGTCCCCGTGGTCCACGGCCGGGTGTTGCTGCCGCCGGGCGTGGTCCCCACGGCGTACTGGTACTGGGCGAGGAGGGACTGGGGATCGGTGGACGTGTAATAGATGACGGGGGTGGCCAGGCCGGTATTCGGATCCCACGCCTCCAGATACCCCTTGCCCTCGCCCACGACCACCACCGGCTGGGACGGCGGCGTGTCGTCCAGGGGGACCGGGTCCACGGAACCGCCCTGGTGGTAGAAGTAATCCCACGCCAGGTTCTGCTGATAGGCCAGGAGGCGGACCTGGTAGATGTCGATGGCATGGCCGGCGGAATCGTCCAGGATGAAGTCGGCACCGAACGCGCTCACGTACAGTCGGGAGATGTCCGGGTTGGCGCCGTTGTCGATGAACTCATGCTCGACGAAGAACAGGTAGTCCTGGCCCTGGACGATCTGAGCGCTGGTGGCTCCGCTGGCGACCAGGCAGCCGTTGACATATTTCCGGAAGGAGTGCCAGCAGATCTCGTTCGCCTCGTACGTGAACCGCAGCACGTAATAGCCCTGGAGGCCCTCCAGGCGCACCTCGAACCAACTGTCGCTGTCATAGGCGGCTAACGGCCGGAGGACCGCCTCGAACGTGAACTTGGGCGCGGGACGAAGCTTGCGCTTCAACCCGGCCAGTCCGGAGCCGGGGGCGATGATCACGGAGTCGGTCGCCGCGTCATGGGTGATGGACTGGTAGGCCGGGTCGTACTCCTTTTCCAGCACGCCGCTGTCAAGGGGGCCCGGATCCGTGAAGTCGTCGGATTCCGCGGAGTAGACCAATCCGGACACGTATTGGAAGGTGGCGCTGGTGATGGGCACCGGGGTCACCGCCATGGACGTGTTGGTGGCCGTGACGCAGAGGCGGTAGGTGTGCCCGGCCACCAGGTTGGCGTTGGGGAGGACGAACCGGCCGGCCGCGCCCTGCGTCCAGCGGTAATCCGGCGCCCCGCCGGCGGTCTCGTCCTTGAGCCCGATGTGGTAACAGGCCACCGCGGAGTCCGGTTCCGCCGCCTCGGGGAAATTCACCAGCAGCACCTGGTTCGAGGCGATGACGCTGAACTCGTCGGTCGGCTGGTGGTAGCTCAGGACGACGGTCGCCCCGGCCGGGAATACCGGCGGCGTGGCGTCGGCGTAGGTGGTGGCCGACCGTTCCCCGGACGGCGTGCTGACGTTGCCGGCGGTGTCCACGGCCACCACCCGGTAGTAGTAGGTCACGCCGTTGAGCAGGCCGTCGTCCACGTACGTGGTGTCCGCGCCCACTGCGGGGGCGCACAGGGCGATTCGTTTGTCTTCGCCCACCACAAATTCAGGGTTGGTGTCCCGGTAGATGTGGAACTCGGCCAGCCGGCCGCAGTCGGCGCCGGTCATGGTCAGGCGAATGGACTGGTAGTCCAGGGTTTGGGTCGACTTGAAATTTACGGTGGGCGCGATGGTGTCCTCAGCGTGAACGGTCACGGCCAGCGCCCCCGACTTGAAATCGAGTGCGAGGTCATCCGAGCAGAAGTTGTCCACCCGGGCGCGGTAATAATAGGTGCTGTCCTGGGTGACGCTCTTGGTCTGCCAGATGGTGTTGCCCTGGCTGTACACGGGGGTGGCGGTGAAGGTGGCGAACGACGGATCGGTGCTCTCGTCGAGGTACATCTGGTTGAGCGAACTCCAATTCTGGCACCCCACGACGAGTTTGTACGGCAGGCCGCTCACGGCGCAGGCGTTGCCGGTGAGGCTCAATTGGTGTGGATTCGGGTAATATCGCACCCGAACATGGTTGTCGGACGTGACGGCGGCGGTGGTCCCGTCGGCATACTCGGCCCGGCCCTTAAACCGATAATAGTAAGTGCCGGCAGTGTAGGGACTGTTTTCGATGGATACCTGCCGGTCATAGATCTGCAGGTTGGAACCCGTCTCAGCCAGATCCACCTCGCCGGTGAACTGTGGGTTCGTGGCTCGGAACACATGGCCACCCAGTTGGGGATACTCAGGTTCAGGGCGGTTGTAGTCCGTGACGTTGTGGCGATCGAAATCGAACGAGATGCTTCGCCAGCCGTCTCCCTGATTGAAGCAGTAAGTCAGGTCAGTCTCAATGAACCTCAGGTACGGCGCCGCCACCTGGAAGGACCACTGCAGCGAGTAGCGGTATTTGCCATAATACGGTCGTTCGATGATATCGGTGTAAAGATACAAGTAGTACTGACCCTCGGGAAGCGAATGGACGAGGTCGCTCAGATCGAGGGTTCCGGTGGTGTAGCCATGGTAGGTATACGGGAAGGTCGCTTCCGGAAACTCAAAGGGGGCGGCATAATCCAGCTCGCTGCTCGAGGCATCGATCAGGGGAGCGGCATCCCCGACCCGCCATAGCTCCCAGTTCACCGTCCGGTGGTCGGAGGGGATGCCCGTGCAACCGGACGCCGTGCCCACCCGAAACTGGAACTTGTCCGTCGGATCCAGGATCAACATGGGCAATGGGGTGTCCGGCTGGAACTCCCCCCAGTCGTCCCTGTATCCGTCGGCAATCTGAGTGCGACTGATGGTTTTTCTAACCCAGAGCAGGTCGAAGGTGCATTCAGTGATGACGTCACCTGTTCGCTCGACCGTGATATAGCTCTGGGCGGTCTGAACGTTGCCGGAGCCATTGAACTCGACGGCGACCCCGATCACGTAGGTGATGGGCGGATCGCTCGGTGATGGCGGCGCCGCCAGGGTGATGTTGCAGGCATACCACTGGGGAGATCCCGGTGACGGGGTCACGCTTCCCTGACAGTATCCGGCAGTGGCACCGTTCACCGACCATTGGTAGCTGATGGCGGTTGGAGTGCCGCTCCCGCTGTACGAGAAGGCCATGGGGACGGTGATTTCGTTCTGGTCGGTTTGCACGGCCGCCGGGCAGTTCATGAGCAGGGTGTAGACCGAAGGGCCGGCGGTGGCATTTGTGATGGCGGTCACCCCCGGCCCCTTGACGTAGTTTTTCCAGCGCCTGGCGGGGGGTGTGGTCTGAGCCGGGGCGGCAACCGCCAGAACCAGGATCAGCCACATGACGCCGGCCGTGGTGCGTCGGAGAGAACCGGCCCAGGCGGATGGATGCGACGACGCGGGGTGGAAAACCACCATGATGCCTCCTCAAAACCCTCAGGTGACCGCACCCGCATGCATGCCCACGATCCACGACCCGTCGTACCCAACGAAGAAGTCGTTCCCTGCCTGGCGGATGCTTGAACGGCAAACATACGCACCTGGATATGGCGTTGTCAACACACTTTTTTGTATTATTTGTTACTGTGAAGTACCATTCATTACTGCCCGGTACCTCTGATTGCAGGTTCTGCCGGGTTGTGTAAAAAAGGTTCTGCAAAAAGAAAAGGGCATGGTATCTCCAGGGTGTTCGGCGAAGAACCCCATATCCAAGCAGGAGGAGCACCATGCCCAAGCGAGATGGTACGGCAAAGGCGGCGGAATGGAAAGAGGCGTT
>JAKQOW010000115.1 GCA_029565065.1 Acidobacteriota bacterium
TGCGTTAAAATCTGTTCGATATATATATCAGAAAAGCTTGAATCATCGGTCATTATTCCCCATCAATTTCTGCCGCCGCTCGCGCGGCTCTTCCACGCCGTGCGGGTTCCGCCCACCCGGGCCTCGCGGCCCGGGCTACACTCCGCGGCCGCCGGCGCGGCCTACTGTACGCTGCGCAGTAGCGCCCGTCCGCCGGACGGGCGCCGTGAAACTCGGCAGGAAGTGGCGGGAGTCCGACAGGTCCTCGCCGCGACGAGAATCGGAACCGTGGGCGAATCGTTCAACCGTGCCGAGGGATCGGGCCGCGCCCGGCGGGCGCGGCCTACTGTTCGCCGGGCCGCGGCCTGCGGCGCAGTAGCGCCCGTCCGCCGGACGGGCGCCGTGAAACTCGGCAGGAAGTGGCGGGGGTCCAATAGGTCCTCACCGCGACGAGAATCGGAACCGTGGGCGAATCGTTCAACCGTGCCGAGAGAGCGGCTCGCGCTCTGCAGGGCGCGAGGAAAACACCCCGGGACCGCGCGCCCTCCCGTTTTCGCGGGGCCCGCTCCGCGGGAATCCAGAGCGCAGACGTGTTTGCGCACTCCAGACCAACACCGCATCACCGCCGTCGTGCAGCCGGAACTCGCGGCCGGAGGCCGCGAGGTGCTGCAAGCGGGATGCCCGCACCGCATCGTCACCAGGGCAGTTGGTCGGGCGACGCCGGGAGCTGGGCCAGCAGCACCTCCACCGCGCGAGCGAGCTGGGCGTCGGCATCGGCGGCGAAGTCCTGCTCCGGCGGCTGGACGACGATCACGTCCGGCACGCAGCCGTTGTTCTCCTGGTTGATGCCGGAGCCGGCGACGTACCAGCCGCGGCCAGGCAGCCGGACGAAGGAGCCGTCGGTGAGCCGGGCGCCGCCGGTGGAGATCACCGCGCCGAAAGTGGGCATGCCCACGACGGAGCCGCGGCCCGTGGTCTTGAAGGCCCACGAGAAGATCTCGGCGTTGGAGTAGCTGTCCTGGTCGCAGAGCGTCAGCGCCGGCCGCGTCCAGGCCGACAGCAGGAGCCGCTCGGCATCGGGGTAGGCCTTCACCGCCGGGTCGGCGCCGCGCGGTACCGTCCAGGCGTGGCGGCGGACGCTGAGCATGGCCATGAGATAGTCGGTGGTCCAGCCGCCGCCGTTGTTGCGGACGTCGATCAGCAGCCCCTGCTTGCCGTGGGCGGCGGCGAAGAGGTCGCGCTCGAACTCCTCGAGCGACGGCGCGTCCATGCCCTGGATGTGGATGTAGCCCAGCTTGCCGCCGGACCAGCGCTCCACCAGCGCCCGCCGCTCCTTGACCCAGGCGCGGTAGCGGTCCTGGCGTCGCTGGGCGAAGGGGGCCGGCCGGAGCTCCGTGTCGCGCTCGCCGTCGGCGCCGGCGACGCGCAGCACCGTCCGCTGCCGCACCGTGTCGGCGAGCTGCGCGAAGAAGTTGTCCCCCGCGGCCAGGCGGCGGCCGTTCACCGCCAGGATCCGGTCGCCGACCCGGAGACCGGCGTCGGCGCGGGCCGCGGGCGAACCTGCCAGCACCTCCACCACCGTGACCGACGTCCCGTCGGCGGCCGGCTCCACCCGGAGGCCCAGTTCGCCGGTGGGGATGGGGCGCGGCGCGCCGGCGGCGGTGAACCGCATGTGCGAGGCGTTGAGCTCGCCGCCCAGCAGGTTCTGCACCTCCTCGAAGTCCTCGCGGGTGGAGGCCCCCAGCGCCAGCGGCCGGTAGCGGTCCCTGAGCGCGGCCCAGTCGGCGCCGTGGAAGGCCGGGTCGTAGAAGCCCCGCTCCAGCTCGCGCCAGGCCTCCTCGTAGACCTGGAGGCGCAGGGCCGCCCGCTCCACCTCGTGGCGGGCGGTGAAGGCGACCGGGTCGCCGGGTTTACCCTCGAGGTCGGTAACGCCCACCGTGCCCCGGCTGGTCCGGTACAGCATCTGCTTGCCGTCCTTGCTGAAGGCGGGTTGCGCGGGCCGCGTGTCGCCGGTGGTCAGGCGCTTGAGTTCCTTGCCGTCCCAGCGCAGCTTGTACAGGTCGCGCTCGCCGTCCAGTGCGGCACTGAACACGACGGTGCGCCCGTCGGGAGACACGGCCAGGTCGCCCTCGTCGCCCGGCAAGGCGTCGAGCAGCCGCGCGCGCTCGTGAATCTCCGCGAAGTCGATCTCCACCGGTGGCACCGGCGGTTCCTTCGCCTTGGCGGCCGCGTCGTCACCGGCCGGTTTGCCCTTGTCCTCGGGCTTGGCCTTCTTGCCGGCCTCCTCGTCGAACAGGAGCTGCCATTCCTCGGGGGAGCGCTCGTGGTCGGCCCGCCGCAGGTAGACCGCCCACACGTCGAGGGTGGACGCGTGGCGCTTGGAGAGCCAGTACAGTCGCCGTCCGTCGGGCGACCACACCGGGGTCGTATCGATCCCGGGGTGCTGCGAGATGTTCGCCGCGTCGCCGCCGGCCGCGGGCAGGATCAGGATGTCGCTGTTGGCGGCCTGGTCCTCGCGGGAGACGGCGAGCCAGCGGGAGTCGGGCGACCAGGCGAACTCCAGCTCCGCCCAGTGCGCCAGCAGGGCGCGGGCGCCGCTGCCGTCGGCTGCGGTGACGGTGAGGGTGCCCCGGTCGGCGAGATAGGCCAATTGCTTACCGTCGGGCGAGTATTTCGGGCGGAACTCGTCCGTCGGCGACTGGGTGAGGCGCGTCTCGACGAATGCGCCTGCCTTGACGAAGGCCCCGTCGTCGCGGCCGGCGGGCCGGGCGGCGTAGAGGTCCAGCTGCCCGTCCCGGTCGGAGACGTAGACCAGCCCCTTGCCGTCGGGGCTCCAGGCGACGTGGCGTTCGCGGGCGGGCGTGGCGGTCACGCGCACCGTGGGGGCCGGCGCGACGGACGCGGCGTCTTTGGGCCAGCGGGCCACGACGAAGACGTCGCCGGCCACGACGAGGGCCACCTGCTTGCCGTCGGGCGACGGCGCGATCTCCTCGGCGTCGGCGGTGTACGTTTTCCGCTCCACGGCGGGGAGCAGCGAATCGGCGGGCATGTCCAGCGTCAGCCGGCGCGGCTCGGCGCCGCCTTCGGTCGCGACGGTGTACAGGGCGTCCCAGAACTCATAGGCCACCAGCCGGCCGTCGGCCGAGCAGCGCGGGGCGCGCACGTCGGCGCCGGCGTGCCGGGTGAGCGGGACCTGCGCGCGGCTGGCCAGGTCCAGCCGGAACAGGTTGCGGTCGGGTCCGCCGTTGTCGGAGCGGAACACCAGGGCGTCGTTGCCGGCCCAGGAGACGCCGTCCTCGTCCCACGGCGTGTCGGTGAGCCGCTCCAGTTTCTGACCGTTGAGCTCCAGCAGCCACAGGTCCCGGCTGGCGGCGCCGCGGTAGTGGCGCCGCTGGGCCGGCGTGCCGCCCCGCACCAGGGCCAGCCGGCGGCCGTCGGGCGACGGCACCGCCTCCAGCGCCAGCACCCGCGCCAGCAGCGCCTCGGTGCCGCCGGCGGCGGGGATGCGGTAGACGGCCGGCATCCGGTCGAAGGCGTCGTGGCGGGCCGAGGTGAACACCACATCGGCGCCGAGGCCGCCCATGACGGCGTCGGCGGCCTCATGATGGGTCAGGCGGCGTGTGGCGCCGGTTGCCAGGTCCAGGTGGTAAGCGTCGTCGCCGCCGTCGCGGTTCGAGGTGAAGGCCAGCCCGGTGCCGCCGGGAAGCCAGACGGGTCGCCCGTCGTAGCCCGGGTTGGCGGTGAGGCGCCGGGCGGCGCCGCCGGCGGCGGGCGCGAGCCAGATGTCCCCCTGCCAGGAGAAGGCGATGGTCGCACCGTCCGGCGACGGCGCCGGGTGGCGCGGCATCACCGGCTCAACGGACAGGCCGAATCCGGCCAGCAGCAGAACGATCACGATCCCCGCGGTCTGACGCATGAGGCTTCCTCCCGGGAAATGTCGAGAAAATTGTCAAAATATTATGGTGGCCAGAGCAGCGGGCAAAATCAAGTCATTTTTCAGCCACGCGCGGACGGCCCGGCGGTGACGAACAGAGCAACGACAGGGATGGGGCGGCCAGTCCGGAGACGGGCGGCGTCAACACCGCGCGCCGTTCCCTCGTATACCCTCTAACCACCGGCCGGGATTGCCAGGCCGCGCTGCGAACGGGCGGCGCGCTCCGCCCGAGGGAGGCGACCATGTGGATCCGATCGATCGTCCTTATCGCTTGTTGTCTATGGGCCGGGACCCCGCTTCAGGCAGAAGAGCCGCCGCGGGCCTATCAGGTGACCCCGTTGGCCGACGGGCTGTACGAGCTCGCCATCGACGGCGGCGGCTATCCCGTCAAGGTGCTCGCCTCGGTGGGGGCCGACGGCGTCCTGCTGGTGGATACGGGAGACGAGGACTCCGTCGATGCGCTCTCCCGGGCGGTGGCGGCCTTCGGCAAGGGCCTGCCCCGGATCATCGTCAGCACCCACTCCCACGTGGAACACCTGGGCGGAAACGCCGCCCTCGGGAAGGAGGCGGTGATCATTGCCCACCGGAACATGCGGACGCGCTTCGAAAGCGGCTTGTACTCCTTTCTGGACCTGCCCCGCGAAGCCCTGCCTGCCGTGACCTTCTCCGACACCCTCACCCTGCATTTCAACGGCGAGGAGATCCGCCTCGCCGCCTTTCCGGGCGCCCACGACGACAGTGACGTGGTCGTGTGGTTCACCCGGTCGAAAGTGGCCTACGTCGGCGCCCTCTGCATGGGCGGCCACTTCCCGTCCGTCGACGGCGAGTCGGGCGACATCCGACGGTATCCGGAGGTCACCGCCCGGGTACTCGACCTGCTGCCCGAAGACGTGCGGCTCGTCCCCGGCCACGCCGACGACTGCAGCCATGCCCAGGGCCGCGCTTTCCAGAGGATGATGGCGGCGACCGGCGCCATCGTCCGGCGGGAAATGGCCGCCGGCAGGGACATGGCCGCCATCCAGTCGGCCGACGCGCTGGCGGATTTTGCCTCGTTCGAGAGTAGCTACGTCACGCGCGACACCATGATCCAGTCATGGTATTTCGCGCTCCGGGAGGGGCGGCCGGACATGACGGATAAGGCTCGACCCTACGGGCAGATCCACGCCGCGCTGAAGGATAAGGGCGTCGAAGCCGCCGTCGCCGTCTATCAGGAGTTGAAAACCCGCCAGGCGGACCGTTACCTGTTCGAGGCGCTTACGCCGATGTTCATTGGCCGAATCCTGGCTTACAAGGGCAAGGATGCCGCCGCGGCGCGCTTCCTGGAGTTGTGTATCGCCGAATCACCCGCGAGCGACGCGGCGTGCCGGAGCCACGGCGCGCTCGGCCGCCTCTGCGCCAAGGCCGGCGACCGCGCGGCGGCGGTGCGGCACTTCCAGGCGTACCTGGCGGGGTATCCCAAGGACGCGGGCGCCCGCAAGCAGATGCAGGAGCTTCAGGAGCAGCCGCAACCGACCCCCTGATGCACCGGCGATGACGGTGGCACGGATTCGTCCGGAACGACGCCGACGCGTGGCGCGACGGTCGCGGCCGCCATGACGCCGTCGTTTGGATGAAGCCCGCCCGGGCGGTCCCGGCGGGGAGGGATGTCAGCCCAGGATCGAGATGAGGATCCCCGCAGCCACCGCCGTGCCGATGACGCCGGCCACGTTGGGGCCCATGGCGTGCATCAGCAGGTAGTTTTGCGGATTGGCCTCCTGGCCGACGTTGTGGGACACCCGCGCGGCCATGGGCACGGCCGAGACGCCCGCCGAGCCGATGAGCGGATTGATCTTGTTCGCCGAGAACAGATTCATGAACTTGGCGACCATAACGCCGGCGGCCGTGGCGAAGGCGAAGGCCACCGCGCCGAGGCAGATGATCTTGATCGTCTGGGGCCGGAGAAAGGTGCGGTCCATGCTGCAGCCGACGCACAGGCCGAGGAAGATGGTGACGATGTTGATGAGCTCGTTCTGGGCGGTGCGGACCATCCGCTCCACGATGCCCACCTCGCGGATCAGGTTGCCGAACATCAGCATGCCCACGAGGGCCGCGGTGGGCGGCACGAAGATGTTGCAGAGGATCGTGACCACGATGGGGAACAGGATCTTCTCGCGCCGGCTCACCGGCCGGAGGTTCTGCATGACGATCTGGCGCTCCTTCCGCGTGGTGAGCAGCCGCATGATGGGCGGTTGGATGAGTGGCACCAGGGCCATGTAGGAGTAGGCGGCGACGGCGATGGGGCCGAGCAGGTGGGGCGCCAGCTTCGTGGCGGTGAAGATCGCGGTGGGGCCGTCGGCACCCCCGATGATGCCGATGGACGCGGCTTCCTTGGGCACGAACCCGAGGGCGATGGCGCCGAGCAGGGTGGCGAAGATCCCGAACTGGGCCGCGGCCCCGAGCAGGATGGTGCGGGGGTTGGCGATGAGGGGGCCGAAGTCGGTGAGTGCCCCGACGCCCAGGAAGATGATCGGCGGGAAGAGCTCCCAGCTCACCCCATGGTAGAGGTACCAGAACAGGCCGCCGATCTCTTCGCCGTGGGGCGGCATCATCAGCGGCGAGCCCGGGATGTTGGCGATGAGTGCGCCGAAGCCGATGGGCAGCAGGAGCAGCGGCTCGAACTCCCAGCGCACCGCAAGGTAGATGACCACGAGCGCCACAGCCATCATCACCGCATTTTCCCAGGTGAACGCCTTGAACCCGGTGCCGTCCAGGTAGCGCAGGAGATGCTCCAGCATGCCCGGCTCCTAGCGGAAGGTGACCAGCCGCTGGCCCACCTGGACGGCGTCGCCCACCTTGCAGTCCACGCTCTCGATGACGCCGTCGCGCGGCGCGTTGATGTAGGTGTCCATCTTCATGGCGTCCAGCACGATGAGCTTCTGGTTGGTCTTGACCTCGGCGCCGGCTTCCACGAGCACCTTGGTTACGGTGCCCACGATGGGCGCGCAGAGCGAACCGTGGCCGGCGGCGGGCCGGGCTGCGGCGACGGCCGGCGGCGGGCTGTAGACCGGCACGGCGGCGGGCGCGGGCACGGGCGCGGGCGGCGCGGCGTGGGGCGCGCCGGGGTAATGCCCCTCGTCGTCCTGCAGGATTTCCACCTGGACGTCGTAACTCTTGCCGTTGACAGTGACGCGGAGCTGTTTCATGGCCAATCTCCAGTATGCGGTGCGGGTCAGAACTTGGCGCTGCCCGTCGAGTGGGAGCGCATGATATCCAGTCGTCCGATGCGGGACCAGGCAGCCTGGGTTTCATCCTGGTGGATGTGAATGTGGTGGATCCGAACCGGCTCGCGCAGGGCCACGGTCACCGCCGCGGCGATGGCGGCCACCACATCCGCCGGGATGGCGTCGGCGGCGGCAGCGGCCGGCGGGGTGGCGACGGCCGTCGCCGGCCGGCGGGAAGCCCAGCGGTCGGTCGCGCCCATCAGCACGATCACCATCTGCAGGATGAACAGCGTCAGAAAGACAATGCCCATCCCGATCAGTGTCAGCATCAGCCCGAAGACGATGTCGCTCATGGGCGCCTCTACAGCGGGATGTTGCCGTGCTTCTTGGGCGGGCGGGTCTCCCGCTTGGCGCGGAGCGCGTGGAGCGCCAGGATGAGCAGCCGCCGCGTGTCGCGCGGCTCGATCACGTTGTCGATGAAGCCGCGGCCGGCGGCCACGTACGGATTGGCGAACTCGCGCCGGTACAGGTCCACCATGTCCCGGAACGCCGCTTTCGGGTCGGCGGCCTCCTGGATCTCCTTGCGGAAGACGACCTCGACCGCGCCTTCGGCGCCCATGACGGCGATCTCGGCGCTGGGCCAGGCGTAGACCCGGTCGGCGCCCAGGTCCTTGCTGCACATAGCCAGGTATGCGCCGCCGTACGCCTTGCGGACGATCACCGTCAGCTTGGGCACGGTGGCCGACGAGTAGCTGAACAGCAGCTTGGCGCCGTGGCGGATGATCCCGCCGTGCTCCTGGCCGACGCCGGGGAGGAAGCCGGGCACGTCCACCAGGTTGACCAGCGGGATGTTGAAGGTGTTGCAGAAGCGGATGAAGCGGGCGCCCTTGTCGCTGGCGTTGATGTCGAGCACGCCGGCCAGCACCATGGGCTGGTTGGCCAGCACGCCCACGGTCATCCCGCCCAGCCGCGCCAGGCCGATGATCAGGTTGGGCGCGTAATCCGCCTGGATTTCCATGAAGTCGCCGCCGTCCACCAGGCCGGTGATGACGGTGCGCATGTCGTACGGTTCGCGGGGGTCATCCGGGACCAGCTCGTTGAACCGGGGATCGTCCGCGACCACGAGGTCGTCGATGGGAATGCTGGGCGGATCCTGCAGGTTGTTGTTGGGGAGGAAGCTCAGCAGCCGGGCGGCGATGGCGAACGCCTCCCGGTCGTCGGCGGCGGTGAAGTGGATGTTCCCGCTGATCCGGGCGTGGGCGTCGGCCCCGCCGAGGGCCTCCGGGGTGATCGTCTCGCCGGTGGCCGCCTTGATGACGTTGGGGCCGGCGATGAACATCTGACTGGTGCCGCGCACCATGATGACGAAGTCGGTCATGGCCGGGCTGTAGGCGGCTCCGCCGGCGCAGGCGCCGGCGATGATGGAGATCTGCGGGACGACGCCGCTGAGCAGGGTGTTGGTGTAGAAGATCCGGCCGTAGCCGCTCAGCGCGTCCACGCCCTCCTGAATGCGGGCGCCGCCGCTGTCGTTGATGCCGATGATGGGCGCCCCGCATTTGAGCGCGTCCGTCATGATGCTGACGATTTTGTGCGCGTGCATCTCGCCCACGGATCCGCCCGAGCAGGTGAAGTCCTGGGAAAACGCGAACACCATCCGGCCATTGATGGTGCCCGAGCCGGTGACGACGCCGTCGCACGGGATCTCCTGCTGCTCCATGCCGAACTGAACGCAGCGATGGGCGATGAACGTTTTCGTTTCCACGAAGGAGTCCGGTTCGAACAGAACGGCCAGCCGTTCGCGGGCCGTCAGCTTGCCGACGGCATGCTGCTTGTCGATCCGGGCGGGGCCGCCGCCCGCCTGGATCCGGGCGATTTTTTCCCGCAGGGCGGCGATCTTGTGCTGGGTGGTGTCGTGGCTCATGGTCACCTCGTATTCAGGCGGACGGCCGACCGGATTGCGGGCGGCGGAATCCGGCGGACCTGGACTGGCGGCCCTCAGTACTGGTGCGTCATGAGCGCCAGGGTGCTGAGGTGCCGGTCGATCTCGTCGGGATGAACGCTGACGCTGGACGCCGCCAGGTTCCAGCCCTCGGGCAGGTGCTGGTAGATGTCCATGATCCGCATCTTGTATTCGAAGGTCTTGTTCTGGGGGAGGTCGCCGCAGACCCGGGCGATGTAGCAGACGATGGCGGTGTCGCCGTAGAACGCGAAGTCCACGTCGGACAATTCCCAGGTGGAGTAGTGCTGGTGTTCGATCACCCGCTCCACGTCATGGAGATACTGGTCACGGTCGCGGATCACCTGGCGGGATCGGGCGATGAAACCCTTCCAGTTAGGCAGGTGGGTGCGGGCGAGCGCCTCGCGGTCGCGCTGGGCGAACGCCTGGAAAATCGAGTCGATGTGGGCCAGAATCTCTTCGCAGTCCTTGGCATGGCTCTCGAGGGATTGGGACATCGTTGCCTCCGGCCAAAGTATAAAAAAACTATTATATAGGGAGTGGTTTGTGAGCGTCAATCATGATCACCCGGGTCGCGGATCATGGCGCGGGCGTCACGGCGCTGTGCTATCATGATAAGTAGCCGCGGCGGGGCGGCGGACGTCCGGGAAATGGTTACCTCCGTGGATTTGCCGTCTGCATCCGCCGCGGCGTTTTCGCCCCGGCCGGCCAGCGGCCGGAGTTGCGGCCGGCGGCCGACCTGCGCTATAATCCGGCCAACTTCCGATTCGCTCAAGGAACAACCCGTGATGAACACATTGCGTCTTCTGGCCATGACCCTGGCCCTGCTTGGCATCGGCGGCGCCGCACGGGGCGAGGTGGTCCGGATCGTGCTGGACGGGGCGGTGGACCCGGTCCGCGCCGAGTTCATCGTCGCGGCCATGCAGGAAGCCGATCAGCAGAATGCCGCGCTCATCGTGCTGGAAATGGACACGCCCGGCGGGCTCGGCGACTCGATGAAGGCCATCATCCGCGCCATTCTCAACGGCCGGACGCCGGTGGCGGCCTTCGTCACCCCGAGCGGCGCCCATGCCGCCTCGGCCGGCTTCTTCATCCTGGTGGCAGCCGACGTGGCGGCCATGGCGCCGGGGACCAACTCCGGCGCCGCCCACCCCGTCATGGCCTTCGGCGGCGTGATGCCCATCCCGGAGGACGAGAAGACCAAGCCGATCTTCGAGAAGATCCAGAACGACATCCTGGCCTACCTGCGCGGCATCGTGCGCCAGCGGGGCCGCAACGAGGAGGCGGCGGTGGCCGCCGTGAAGCAGAACGCGTCCTACACCGCCGCGGAGGCGCTGGACGCGAAGCTGATCGACCTGGTGGCGAAGGACGAGAAGGAGCTGCTGCAGCTGCTCGACGGCCGCACGGTGCGCAAGTTCAACGGCCGCGAGGTGCTCCTGAAGCTGACCGGCCAGGCGGTGCGCACGGTGGAGATGTCGCTGCGCCAGAGGGTGCTGGCGTTCGTATCCGATCCCAATGTGGCCATCATTCTGGCCCTGGTGGGCATCCTCGGCCTCTTCTTCGAGTTCTCCCATCCCGGCTTTTACGCGCCGGGGGTGGTGGGCGGTATCTGCCTGCTCCTGGCCCTGCTGGGCTTCTCGTTGCTGCCGTTGAATTACGTCGGCGTGCTGCTGATCATCGTGGCGGTGGGATTGTTCATCGCCGAGATCAAGGTGCAGGGCTTCGGCGTTTTGGGCATCGCCGGCATCGTCAGCCTGGTACTGGGTTTCCTGATGCTGGTGGACAGCCCCGATCCCAACTTCGGCGTGGCCTGGTCGGTGGTGCTGGGCGTGGCGGTGCCGGTGGGGGTGCTGCTGCTGCTGCTGAGCCGCCTGGTCATTCGGGCGATGCGCCGCCGGTCCGCCACCGGCCAGGAGGGCATGGCGGGCGTCACGGGACGGAGCGTGACGGAGCTGGCTCCGGCGGGGCGGGTGCATGTCCGGGGTGAGTACTGGAACGCAGTGTCAGCATCCGGCGCCGCCATCCCGGCGGACACGCCGGTGGTGGTGGCCCGGGCCGAGGGGCTGGTTCTGTATGTGGAGCCGAGAGACAAGAATTCGACCCAAGGAGGTCAGTCATGATACCGGGAATGACGTTCACGACCGTTGCCGTCGTTTTCCTGCTCCTGTTCTTCCTGAACTGGATCAAGGTCATCCGGGAGTACGAGCGCGCGGTGATCTTCCGGCTCGGCAAGGTACTGCCGGGCGCCAAGGGGCCGGGCCTGATCCTGGTGTTCGCCCCCATCGACAAGATGGTCAAGGTGGACCTGCGCACCATCACCCTCGACGTCCCGCCGCAGGACGTCATCACGAAGGACAACGTTTCGGTGAAGGTCAACGCGGTGGTCTACTACCGGGTGCTCGAAGCGGTCAAGGCGGTGATCGATGTGGAAAACTACCTGTACGCCACCTCTCAGCTGGCCCAAACCCACCTTCGGTCGGTCCTGGGTGAGGTGGAGTTGGACGACCTGTTGAGCAAGCGCGAGGCGCTGAACATCCGCCTCCAGGAGATCCTGGACCGGGATACGGACCCGTGGGGGGTCAAGGTGTCGAAGGTCGAGGTCAAGTCGGTGGACCTGCCGCAGGAAATGCAGCGCGCCATGGCCAAGCAGGCCGAGGCCGAGCGCGAGAAGCGGGCCAAGATCATCCACGCCGACGGCGAATTCCAGGCGTCCAAGACCCTGGCCAACGCGGCGGCGGAACTGGAGAAGCAGAAGGTTGCGATTCTGCTGCGCTACCTCCAGACGTTGACCGAGATCGGTGTCGAGAAAAACACGACCATCGTCTTCCCGCTGCCCATGGAGCTTTTGGGCCACCTGATGAAGGATCGTTAGCGCGCCGGCCCTTGGTGGGCCGGCCCGGAATGTGGTATAAATTCGGGCAGCCGGCGGTGTCGGATCCGCGTCGGCGGCGGCGCGGCATTTCAGCGATGGGGAATGCGCATGCGTGACAAGGACAACTCCAAGGAAAAGACGGTGGTCCTGAACAACCGGGACATCGTCCTGATGTTCGCCTTCTTCGTCGTGGTGCTGGTGGTCGTGTTCACCATCGGGCTCATGGTGGGCCGCTCCTTCACCGAACCGGCGGACGAATCCGCCCTGGCTGGCCAGCCGGCGGGAGCAGGCGAGAAGGCCCCGGCGCCGGTCAGCGCGGAACCCAGTCCGGCCATCGAGGAGATCACGCTGCCGCCGCCGCGTGACGACACGACCCGGGCCGGCGTTCCGCCGACGGCTCAGCCGGCCACCCAGCCGGCCGCTGTCGCGACACCGACCACCGCGCCGGCTGCGGCCGGCCCGAAGCCGGCGCCGACGACAACGCCGGCGCCGGCCAAACCGGTCCCGCCGTCCGCGCCACCGGCCGCGCCCGCCGTCGCGGGAACGACATACTTCGTCGTCCAGGCCATGGCCACCCGGGATCTGGCCGAGGCCCGCCAGATGGTTGACCGGCTCAAGGGCAAGGGTTACGACGCCTTCGTCAAGATCGCCGACGCCGGCAGCAGCGACGGCATGCACCGCGTCCAGGTGGGCAAGTTCAAGGACCAGGCCCACGCCCGCGAGCTGGTGGCTCGCCTGAAGAAGGACGGCTTCGAGGCCTTTCCCCGGAAAGTGACGGAGTGACGATGGAGCGGCCGCGCCTGCCGGATTGGCTTCGCAATGTCAGCGTGCACGGCGCCGCCACCCACGGCACCCGGCAGGTCTTGCGCCGGCACGGCCTGAACACCGTCTGTGAGGAGGCGCGCTGCCCCAACCGCGGCGAGTGCTTCTCCCGCCACACCGCCACCTTTCTGATTCTCGGCGACTGTTGCACCCGCGGCTGCGGCTTCTGCGCGGTGGACCACCGCCCGCCGCACCCCCCCGACCCGGCCGAGCCGGCGGCGATCGCCCGCGCGGCGGCGGAACTGGACCTGCACTACCTGGTCATCACCTCGGTTACGCGCGACGACCTCCCCGACGGCGGCGCCGGCCACTTCGCCGCGGTGATCCGCGCCGTCCGGGCGGCGCGGCCGGGTCTCCGGATCGAGGTGCTGGTCCCCGACTTCCAGGGTGACGCCGCGGCGGCGCAGACCGTGCTCGAAGCGGCGCCCGACGTTTTCAACCACAACGTGGAGACCGTGCCGCGGCTCTATCCGGCGGTCCGCCCCCAGGCCGACTACGCCCGGTCGCTGGCGGTGCTCCGGCAGGCCGCGGACCGGCGGCCGGCCATCCCGGTCAAGAGCGGCCTGATGGTGGGCCTGGGCGAGGAGCGGGACGAAGTGATGGCGGTGCTGGGCGACCTGCGCGCCGCCGGCGTGATGGTCGTGACCATCGGCCAGTACATGCAGCCTCGTCGCGGCAACCTGCCGGTGGTCCGGTACGTCCATCCCGACGAGTTCCGCCTCTATGAGCGTGACGCGATGGCCCTGGGCTTCCAGGGCGTCTTCGCCGGTCCGCTGGTGCGGAGCTCCTATCTGGCCGAACAGCTCTTCCGCCCCGATCCCGGCGGCGCCTGACGCGTCCGGTCAACCGCTCCACAGGATGCCATCCATGACCGATACCCAACCGCCGCCGCCGCCGACCGAATCGCCGATTCCCGCCGCCGTGCCGCCGGCGAGCCCCGAACGCTGGTTGGATTACGCGCGTTACCCCCTGGGCACGGCGCTGTTCCTCATCCTGGCGTTTCCCCGTTTCGACGTCTGGCCGCTGGCCTGGGTGGCGCTGGTCCCGCTGCTCTACCATCTGGGTCGCTGCGCCCGCGGCCGGGCGGCGTTCCTGTCCGGCTTCACCGCCGGCGCCCTGTTCTTCCTCGGGCTGCTGTACTGGGTGCCGCGGGCGATGATGGCCTACGGCGGCGTCCACCCCGTGCTGGCGGGCGGGGTGTTCGTCCTCATGGCCGGCGTGCTGGCCCTGTTCGTCGGCGCCTTCGCCTGGGTGCAGTGGCGGATGTTCCGCCAATGGGGTTGGAAGGCGGCGCTGCTGGCCCCGTTTATCTGGACGGCGCAGGAATACGCCCGCAATTACTTGGCGCTCACCGGCTTCCCGTGGGGGAACCTGGGAACCAGCCAGGCCTACTTCGGTTTCCTGATTCAGATCGCCGACACCACCGGCGTCTACGGTGTCTCCTTTCTGGTGGTGGCGATCAACACGGTCCTGCTGCTGGCGATGGTGCCCGACGTCCCGCGCAAGCTCAAGCTGTACTGGGCGGCGCTGGTGGGGATGGCGCTGTTCTACTGCTTCCTCTACGCCGAGCTCCGCTACGCGACCTTCCCGGCGACGGCGGGCGAGCCGCTGGCGGTGGCCGGCATCCAGCCGAACATCCGCGACGAGGACACCCGGGAGCAGGTGGCGGCCGTGCACCGAGTCGATTATCCCCGGATGCTGGCCGACGTGATGGCGGCGGCGCCGGTCACCCGCCTCGTGGTGTTTCCCGAAAGCCCCACGCCCTATGCGTTCGACCGCGATCCCGCCTACCGCCAGCTCATGACCGGCATGGCGGCGGCCCACCGGGTCACCCTCTTGTTCAACGGCATCCGCTTCAGCGGCCGGACTTACTTCAACGCGGTGTATGCCGTGGGGCCGGACGGGCGCCCGGGCGGGGCGTACGACAAGTCGCGGCTGGTGCCGTTCGCCGAACACGTCCCGTTCCAGAACCTGTTCTTCTTCGCCCGGGCCATGAGCCAGGAGATCAGCGACTTCGCCCCGGGCGTGGGACCGGTGCCGCTAACGGCGGCCGGTGTGCCGGTGGGCGTCTCGGTCTGCTACGAGGCGATCTTTCCCGAGTACCTGCGCGCGCTTACCGCGGCGGGCGCCCGGCTGCAGGTCAACGTCACCAACGACGCCTGGTTCGGCCGCACCGCCGCCCCCTGGCAACACGTCCAGCACAGCCTGCTGCGGGCGGTGGAGAACCGCCGCTGGGTGGTCCGGGTTGCAAACTCGGGAATCAGTGTTATAATCGACCCCTTCGGGCGGGTCACGGCGCAAATCCCGCCCTTCGCGCGAGGCACGCTGACCGGGCAAGTGCACCCCCTGTCCCAACGGAGCCCCTACGTGGTGATCGGCGACGCGTTCGCCTGGCTCTGTGTGGCCGTCACGGTCCTCGGCGCGGGAATCCCCTGGCGCAGGAAACGATCCGATGAGCATCGCACTGGACGAGATCAAGGCTGAGCTGAGCGGAATTGTGGGCCGCATCCGGGACGTCCGGGGGTATCTTTGACTTCGACGCCTGCGCCCGTGAATTGCAGGAGCTGGAAACCCAGGCGGCGGCGCCCGATTTCTGGAACGACCAGAACCGGGCCCAGGACGTCTTCCGCCGCACCCGCCATCTGAAAAACAACATCAAGCTGGTCGAGGGACTGGAGGCCATGGCCGCCGACGCCGGCGCCCTGGTGGAGCTGGCCGAAGAGGGCGAGGACGTGGCCGCCGACCTGCAGGATCTCATGGCCAAGCTGGGCCTGCAGACCCAGGAGGCGGAGCTCCGCACCATCCTCAGCGGTGACTTCGACGACAAGAACGCGTTCCTGACCATCCACTCCGGCGCCGGCGGGACCGAGAGCCAGGACTGGGCGGAGATGCTGCTCCGCATGTACCTGCGCTATGCCGAAAAGAAGGGCTTCAGCACGCGCATGATCGACACCCAGCCCGGCGAGGAGGCCGGGATCAAGTCGGCCACCTTCCTGGCCGAGGGAGAGTACGCCTTCGGCTTCCTGAAGGCCGAGAGCGGCGTCCACCGGCTGGTCCGCATCTCCCCCTTCGACTCGGCCGCCCGGCGGCATACCTCGTTCGCGTCCGTGTTCGTGTATCCCGAGATCAGCGACGACATCGACGTGGCTATCGAGGAGAAGGACATCCGGGTGGACACTTTCTGCGCCTCCGGCCCCGGCGGGCAGGGCGTGAACACCACCTACTCGGCGGTGCGGATCACCCATTTCCCCACCGGCATCGTGGTGCAGTGCCAGAACGAGCGCAGCCAGATCCGCAACAAGGAAGTGGCCATGAAGGTGCTGCGCGCGCGCCTGTTCGAGCTGGAGCTGGAGAAGAAGCGCGCCGAGATCGCCGAGCGCGAGAACGCCAAGAAGGACATCGCCTGGGGCAGCCAGATCCGCTCTTACACCCTCCAGCCGTACCGCCTGGTCAAGGATCACCGCACCAAGGTGGAGATCGGCAATGTGGACTCGGTGCTCGACGGCAACCTCGACGAGCTGATCAAGGCCTACCTGGTCCAATTCCGCGGGAAATAACCCACCGCCGGCCCGCGGCCCCTTTTAACCGCGGCGCCGCGTCCGCCGGCACGATCCGGCGAAATCACTCGTTAACCAACAATTCGAGTCTCAGCAGATCCACGACGGTCAGCCGGCCGTCGCCGTCCATCTCGCCGCCCGGCCAGGGCTGGTCCCACAGTCCGCCCGCCAGCACCTGGCGCAGACGGGACAAGTCGGCGCGGTTGACTTCCCCCTCGCCGGTCAGATCCCCCGGCAGCGTGACGGGCGGGTAGGCGTATCCGGCGATCCCCTCGGAGATGTACCCGAACTGCAGGATGGCTGTCCCGACTTCCGCCCGGTCGGTGGTGTAGTGATGGTCCCCTTTGGAATGGTAGAGGCGGAAGACCGGGATGGCGCCCGGGGAACAGGCGGCAAGCAGGTGGCGGCAGGTGCCCTCGTCGATGTATCCCAGAACCATGGCCTGGGCCTTCTCCAGCGCGCTGATGGTGTAGAAGTGATCCTCCAGGCCGGGGCTGTACAGGCGGAAGAGCGGCCGGGCGCCCGGCGCATCGGCGGCGGGCGACTGCCAGGCGACGCGCTCGAATTCGTAGCCGGCCGGTGAGGCGGGCGCTGCGGCGAAGAAATGGTCGCCGGCCTTGGTGGCCGGACCATAAAACCGGTAGACATTGCCCGCCTGGTCCGGGAAGAGATACAGCTCCGACAGGTACAGGTCCCACGTGTCGGCCGCTTCGGCGGTGCCGGCGGCGTAGATGACCCTGGAGCGGTCACCGATGCGGCCCACCGAGTCGCTGCCGATCCCCGAGGCCAGCTGGAATCCCTCGCCGATGCCGGGTCCGTGGATGTATGCTTCGTTGTCCACCGGCGTGAACGTCAGGCCGTCTGCGGACAGATGGAGGCAGGCGCGGGAGTACACCCCGTCGAACTGGCCGTGCCGGACCATCAGGTAATACCCGCGGTCGGGATTGTGCTTGACGTCCACGTCGTTGACTGCCATCACCCATTCCCGCTCGGAAAAAGTGACGCCGTCCGCCGAGACCGCCCGGTAAAGCCCGCCCGGATCGTCCTGGTCCAGGAAGTACAGCACGAACTGTCCGTCCAGGTGCAGCGCGCTCGGTTGTCCGGCGCCGTATCCGCCGGGGTTCGACATCAGGCTGGCGATGACCGGCACCGGCGCGTCGTCAGAGGGGTGCATGGACCAGCTCACGCCGTCGACGGAGACGGCCAGGTAGATGTCGTTGTCCGTCCCGTCGGCCTGGGTGGTGCCGGTGAAGTACATCCAGTACCAGCCGTCGAACCGGATCACGGAAGGATCGGCCACCAGGGCCAGGGGCGCGGGTAGTAGGGCAATGACCGGCGCCGACCAACTGATGCCGTCGTTCGATTCGGCCGTCAGGATGCGGTCCGGGACGCCGGAGGCCAGTTCGCCGCCGCACCACCACATTCGATAGCGGCCGCCTTCCCGCATCAGCGACACGCCGTAGTCATATCCGCTGCGGTACAGGACCTTCTGCCGATATTGCGAGACCACCACCCAGCCGCCCACGCCGACGCTCTTGCTGGCGGGCGCCGCCCGGGTGGCGCCTGCCGCCGCCGTCGGCGGTTCGGCCAGGACGGCCGCGTCAGCCAGGGCCAGCAGGAGCAGCAGGCCGATCGTCCGCCACCGGCGTTGGTGTCCGCACGAGCGGGGCCGGAAGTGGTGGGGGCGATCCTCGCCGTCCGGCTTGCGCCGCATGCGGTCATGGTTCAGCCGACGGATCGGGATCAAATGAGTTCACCTCGAGCGGCAGCGGGCGTCCGGGCCGCGGCGGCGGCCAACCCGGCGCTGCCGGTTTATACGACCGGCTGGCGGATCAGCCGACCAGGGTTGCGGCCGCTCACCGGCCCTCGTCCGCGGGCTCGTACGCCTGGTTCCGCCACATCTTGATCATGTCGTACGGCGCCGGAGCACCGCCCAGATACTTGTGGAACCAGTCCAGATGGGCGTTGTAGTAAAACGGCATGCTCTTGACGGCATTCGGCCAGTGGCCGTCGTTTTCGAACACGATGAGCCGGGACGGCACCTGCATCCGCTGCAGGTCGGTGAAAAAATGCAGGCTCTGGGTGTAGGGGACCCGGTAGTCGCGCTCGCCGGTGATCACGAGGCACGGCGTCTTGAATTTCGCCACGTGATTTGAAGGCGAGAATTTTTCGTACAGGTCCGACTCCCACGGCGTGCCGCCCATGTCCCATTCCGGGAACCAGAGCTCCTCGGTGGCGCCGTGCATGCTCCGCAGGTCGTAGACGCCCATCATGGCGACCGCGGCCTGGAAGCGGTCGGTGTGGCCTTCCAGCCACATCACGGCGTACCCGCCCCAGCTCCAGCCCATGACGCCCATCCGGTCGGCGTCCACGTAGGGCAGCTTGGCCAGCGCGTCGGCGGCCATCATCACGTCGTCGATCACCTTGCCCCCCCAGTCGCGGGAGATGGCGTCGGTGTAAGCCTGGCCGAAGCCGGTTGAGCCATGGGGGTTGGGGAATGCCACCACGTAACCGGCGCCGGGGTACACCTGCCAGTCGCCGCGGAAGGAGTCGGCCCACATCATCTGCGGTCCGCCGTGGACGTTCAGGATCAGCGGGTACTTCTTCGCCGGATCGAAACCGTGGGGCTTGACGATGAAGATCTGAAGCGGATGGCCGGCGGCGCCGGGCACCTCGATTTCCTCGGCCGGGCGGATGTCCACCGCCTCCGCCACCCCGCGGTTGAAGGCGGTGAGCGCCCGCAGCTTTCGGTCACCGAGGTTCCAGGCATACATCTCGGCCGGTTCGCCCACCGATGAGCGGATGAATACCAGCGTGTTTCCGTCAGGGGTGAGGCGCAGGGAGCGCAGTCCCTTGGCCTCGGTGCCGGGCATCACCTCGATGATGGGACCGCCCGCGGCCGGCACCCGGTACACCGGGTAGCGGCCCCGCACCTGGGCGGTGAAGAGCAGGGCGGCGGAGTCGGGCGTCCAGCAAAAGTCGTCCACCCAGTTGTCGAAGGCGTCGGTCAGGACGCGGGCTTCGTCGGTCCGGCGGTCGTAGACGGCCAGCCGGAAACGGTCGGCCTCGAAGCCGGGCTGCGTCTGGAACCGGTAGGCGATGTAACGACCGTCGGGCGAATAGAGCGGATCGCCGTCGAAGGCCGGATTCTTGGCGGTGATGCAGCGCAGCGCCCCGTTGGCCATCGGGTACAGCCACAGGTCGTTGTTGGTCGAGGTGGCTTCGTCCGGATCGCGTTTGGAGACGACGCACAATTCGAGTCCGTCGGGTGAGAATGCGTAGCTGCGGTTGACGCCGGGGGTCAGCGTGGGCGTATCGAAGCCGCCGGGGGTCAGATCGGTGACCGCGCCCGTGGCGACATCCACCTTCAGGGTGTGCTGGCGCTTGCCGTAGCGGTCGCTGGCCCAGTGGCGGTGCATGAGGTCGTCGGCCAGTCGGGCCTTGAGAGGGCCCTTGTCCAGGCCGTCCTGGATCCGTTTGTTGCAGGCGTCGTCGGCGCCGCACTCGGGGAAGATCTCGGAGGTGAAGATGACCGATTGGCCGTCGGGCGTCCAGACCGGGTCGGCGGCGCCGGTGGAGAGCCGGGTCAGCTGGCGCGGCTCGCCGCCGTCGGCAGGGAGCAGCCAGAGCTGGGCGCCGTCGCTGCGGGTGGAGACGAACAGCAGCGTCTTGCCGTCGGGCGACCAGCGGGGGGTGCTGTCCGATTTATCCGAGGCGGTGAGCCGGCGCAGGCTGGTGCCGTCCAGGTTGATAACGTGGACATCGGCGTTGGTGGTGCCCTTGACCAGGTCGGACGTCGTGACGGTGAAGGCGACCCGGCGGCCGTCAGGCGATATCTGGGGATCGGCGACGGATTGGATCCGGTACAGGTCGGCGATCGTGAACGGCGTTTTGGACACCTGGGCGGTGACTACAATCAGACCGATCACTACCAGCAGGCTGATGGCGGCCAGACGTTTCATGGCGATCTCTCCTGTTCGGGCTGAGGGTGACACCGGGATCCGGAGGCGGGGCGCTGCTGGCGCCCGTGCGTCCGGGGCACCCCCGGTGGTCAGAGTGTATCTTAGCCGATGCCGGCGCGGAGGTCCACCCCGGCTTAGACCACCGCCTGCAACGCCCGGCTCATGGACCGCAGGAAGTTGCCCCAATATTCCACAAAGCTGGTCTGGTGGACCAGGTAGGGGGTCAGCACGCAGGATCGCAACACGTAGACACTTCCCAACCGGTCCCATTCCGCCTCCGGAATCCCCAACGACCGGACGAACCTGCAGGGTGATTCGCCGTACTCCTCCCGGCTGAGCGCCGTCTTGGAGGTGATGAAATCCTCCGAATACATGCGGCCCGACTTGTACGAGCATTTTTCCCAGAGCCGCACGTTGAGCTCGTTCATGGCGGCCAGGCTCGGGTTCCCCTCCTCGTGGAAGGCGAAATCCACCATGTTGAAATCCGGCCGGACCAGCGGGTGCACCCGGAAGCGTCGGCTGTGGAAATCATAGGGCGGCGTGGTGCGAAGGGCGTCGTGGAAACGATGGGCGCCCTCGATGCTGGAGCCGATGATGCGTCCGTAACCGGTGATGTTGAGCGGCACGAGTTGGTGGGCGGTCCAGACTGAGGCGACGGCGGCTCCCGACTTGGAGCCCTCCATGATGTAGCTGCCCAGCAGCATCGGGTTGTCTTCGCTCTTTTCGAAGACGTAGGCGGCGAAGTAGGAGATCAGCTCCAGCACCCGGCGGTCCTTGAGCACCACAGCCCCGGCGGCGTATGGGATGTACCCCATCTTGTGGGGATCGATGGTGATGGAATCGGCCTCGGCCATGGCGCGGAAGGCGGCGTAGATGTCGGGATCAGGCCAGTCCAGGGGCTCCGAAAAGACGTGATGGCGCCGGAACGCGGCGGGCAGTTCGGCCAGGTCGATGGGCTGGTCGTCGGCGCCCAGGATCATGGCCCGGGCGTATCCGCCGTAGGCCGCGTCCACGTGAAGATAGAACCAGATCCCCTGCGCCGCGAGCTCCTGCCGGAGGCGGATCACCTCGTGGACGGGGTCGATGGCGCCCTCCTCGGTGGTGCCCACGACGGCGACCACGGCGAGGATCGGCGTGTGTTCGGCCGCCAGGCGGAGGATGGTCTCCCGCAGGTGCTGGACGTCGAGGCGGAAGCGGTCGTCCACGCGGATGAACACCAGGTTGTCCTGACCCAGACCGAGGATGTCGGCCGCCTTGGTCCAGGAGTAGTGCTTGGTCTGGGGTACCAGGATTTTGCCCAGCTTGCCGGCGGTGACACCGGTGCCGCGGGCCGATCGGGCGCGCACCGCGTCCATTTGCCCGGCGGCTTTGACCCGGTCCAGGAGATCCAGGCTCTGCTCGGCGGAGAAATTCAGCAACTGCCACTCGGTCCGGCCGGTCACCAGTTCGGGAACCGCCTCCCGGACGGCCAGCGGCACCGACTTGAGATTCCGGGCGACCCAGAGCCCCTCGTAATTGGCCACCGTGCCGCCGGACGTGACGTGGCCCCAGGCGCGGTCGGGATGGTAGCCCAGCAGGCGGGCGAGCTGGCGGCCCACCTCGATCTCCATGGCGGTGGTCGCCGGCGACCCCTCGTAGGCGCAGTTGTTGGGATTGTAGAGCAGGGTCAGCATGTAGGCGAGATTGGCGGCCATGAGGGTGTCGGCGTTCATGTGGCCGAGATAGCGGGGCGAGAACCAGGGCACCGAGCTGAGTTGCAGCCGGCCGGCCAACTCCACGAGCGCCTGCTGCGTACGCTGCAGCGTGGCCTGGAAGCGGGGTTCGCTCCGTTGGGCTTCGCTGAAGGCCGGCGAGTCATCGGGCTGGTAGCAGATCCGCCAGTCGGCGTGATCGTTCATTATGAAGCGGAGCATCTGCATGAAGAAGTCCCGGTTCTCCGACTTCGGCCCCAAGAACAGGGCATTCACGTCGATCAGATCATCCCTGGATTCGTCTTTCATTGATTCGTCACTCATCGATTTGTCTCTCATGCATTCGTCTCGTATGCATTTGTTTCTCCTGGATCCATCTGTCCTGGATTTGTCTGACCTGGATTCGCCCGTCATGGATCTCGTTCTCCCAGTTGTTCTCCCGGTTGACATTCACCTCGATTTCCCGGGTGGCGCTCCACCGCACAGTTGTGACATAGCCTGGCACCTATTCCCTCTGGCGCAGCCAGGTACCACTACTGTGACATAGCCTGGCACCGTGCGTGTCTCTGTCAACCGTAACAGAGACAGGGACTATACGCATCCCAGATCTGTCTGTGACAAAGGCTGGCACGTTGTCAGATTCCGTGAATGCATGATAATGCGAGCCGTGCTTTCAGGTAAAGCTATGATTGGGCTAACTGAATATTGCCTGCGCATACCCGGTTTCTGAACACCCTTCGTATTCAACAGGGCTGTCATTTTAGCGATAAACACCACTTTTTTTCGGACACTTACATGGTCAAACGTTAGTAGATATAAAGACAGTATTCAAGGAGTCCGAATGGGACGTCGGCGTCGCCTGCATATTCCGAACGCCATCGTTCATATCACGCTGAAATGCCATGATTCCGCCATGCTGCTCCTGGATAAGGTGGACAAGGAAATGTATCTGTCGGTTCTGGCTGAAACCGCCCGCGAAATGAACTACGGTGTCGTGAGTTTTTGCCTTCAGGACAACCATCTGCACCATGTCCTGGAGACACCTCCGGATATCGAAGGTCACACACTGTCGGAGTTCATGTTCCGCGTGCTTAACCAGTTCAGTCATCGGTTCAATCGGCGTCACCGGCGCACCGGTACGGTCTGGAACGGCCGGTTCAGTGATACCGCCTGGATGAGCCGGAACCAACTCCTGGCGCTGGAGATCCTGCTGTGGTATGTCGAGGCCAACACCTGGCGTCGGCGGGTGCGACCAGTTCCGCCGTGGGAGTGGCCGTGGTGCAGCGCCTACCGGTTGTTCCACAATCAGACGGATCAGCCGGCAACCCGGCTGCAGGATTATTTGAACCGACTGTATCGAGCCCGGGGCGATCCTCTGGACGAGTTCCGTAAGTTGCTGTCTCTTCAACGCCCGGAATGGTCGAAACGGGCACGTCAGTCGCGGTTCATCAATCTGGACCGCCGCACGGAATTGGCCGTCCAGCATGATCTGAAGCACTTGAACGAATCCATCCAGACAACCAGCCAGAGGAGTTGGAAACTGGAAGTGACCCGTTACAGCATGCTGGCCCAGCCCACGATTCAACTCGTCATCTGAGACGGATCGATTCCTGCCCGAAGCGGCCATCAACCGCGTTGACTTTTCACCGCATTCTGCCTATTCTGAATGCGTCATCCCAAACAGGAGAATGCATCATGAAAGGTAACGACAAAATCATCGCCAAGCTCAACGACCTGCTGGCCGACGAGCTGACCGCCATCAACCAGTACATGGTCCATTCCGAAATGTGCGACAACTGGGGTTACGCCCGGCTCCACGAGGTCACCGAAAAGCGGGCCATCGACGAGATGAAGCACGCCGAGAAGCTCATCGCCCGGATTTTGTATCTCGAAGGGCTCCCCATTGTCTCTGAGCTGAAGAGTATCCATATCGGCGCCAACGTCGAGAAGCAGCTGGACAACGACTGGGAGGCCGAGGCCGGCGCCGTCAAGAGTTACAACGACGGCATCAAGTTGTGTGTCCAGTTTGCCGACAATGGCACCCGCGAGCTGCTCGAGGCGATCCTCAAGGACGAGGAGGCCCATATCGACCTCCTGGAGGCCCAGAAGGACCAGGTCGCCCAGATGGGCATCAAGAATTACCTGGCCGAGCAGATCCGGGGTTAGCTCTCCGCACGCACGCAGCACGCAGCCGCCGCGACTGCATGCGGTGCAGGCAGGCACCCTGCCGGATGAGTAGCTCATCTGGCAGCGGCACTCCGGCGTAAAATTCGAATCATTATCAGTCCATTCAGCACATTCTCTAGACCACCCCAGCACTGATTCAATCAGAATCAAGGATTCAGGAGCGGATCTTCCGGCCTGTGGATCGGGTCGATGGCCGGTGCCTTGAGCATCCGTTGGGCACGTTTCATTGAGCTGGTGGGCCGGCGTCCGGGAGGGAGTGGATTATCTGTAATTTTTCCAACCTGTTCTTTGATTTCTCCGGATTGTCTCACCCGTGGCGTCGCGTTAGAGTGGCATCACTAATCCGAGGAGGATGATCATGACCAACAGGTCGACGTGTCTTTACCCTATGGGTATGGGTATCGCAGTGGTCCTGCTGGGGCTGGCGCTGGCGGCCCCGGCGGCCGGGGCTGACTTGGGCACGGCGTTCACCTACCAGGGGCGGCTCGTGGTGGGCGGCAGCCCGGCCAACGGAACATACGACTTCCAGTTCACCCTGTATGACGACGCCAGCGGCGGCATGGCGCTGGGCACTGTGGACGTCGGCGACATCACCGTCGCAGGCGGCCTGTTTACCGTAGCCTTGGACTTCGGCGAAGCGGCCATCACGGGCCAGGCGCGCTGGCTGGCCATCGGGGTGCGCCCCGGGGCGAGCACGGGAGCCTATACGGCGTTGAGCCCGTTGCAGGAATTGCGGCCGTCGCCCCACGCCCTGGCGTTGCCGGCGCTATGGGTGGAGCAGAACACCACCTCGCCCAACCTGGTCGGCGGCCACTCGGGCAACGGCGTCGGCACGGGCGTCAAGGGCGCCACCATCGGCGGCGGCGGCGACTCCAGCCAGCTCCAGATCGTCCAAGACGACTATGGCACGATCGGCGGCGGACGGGATAATGTGGCCAGCGGGACCGGCTCGGTCATCGCCGGAGGGAGCGGGAATACGACAACCGGAAACCATGCGACTGTAGCCGGAGGCAATGACAACGCTGCCGACACTGTCGCTTTTGTCGGCGGCGGGAGCGACAACGCCGCATCCGGCATATATGCCGTCGTCACCGGTGGGATCCTCAACACGGCGAGCGGCGACTGGAGCACCATCAGCGGCGGCCAGAGCAACCAGGTGAACAATAACAACGATGCGGTGAGCGGCGGCCTGGCGAATGTCGCCAGCGGGCCCGAGGCCACGATCGCCGGCGGCAAGAACAACACCGCCACCGGGACCGGCACTGTCATCGGTGGGGGAAGCGGAAACACAGCCAACGGAGCCCACGCTGTCGTGGCTGGAGGCGCCAGTAACGATGCATCCACCGTTTCGTTCATCGGTGGCGGGAGTGACAACGAGACATCAGGAATGTATGACGTGATCGGCGGCGGCATTCTCAACACGGTCAGCGGCGATTGGTCCACCATCGGCGGCGGACTGTACAACAGCGCCGTGGGCGACAGCGCCACTGTCGCCGGCGGCACGCACAACGCCGCCGGCGGCCACTACAGTTTTGCCGCTGGCAGCTATGCCAAAGCCAATCATACCGGCAGCTTTGTCCTGGCCGACTCGACTGTCTCGGATTTCACTTCAACCCGGGACAACCAAATGCGGCTGCGGTTCGCGGGCGGGATCCTGATGAGCGTCAACAGCGGCTACTGGTTCCAGGTTTATCAAACCGGTTCCCACTTGATTGACGTGTCCAACGGGGCGTACCTGACCACCGGCGGCGCCTGGACCAACGGCAGCCGGCGGGCGTCAAAGGAGAACTTCGCCGCGGTGGACGCGGCGGCGGTGCTGGAGCAGGTGGCGGCGCTGCCGGTGCTGCGGTGGAACTACATCGCCGAAGACGACGCGGTGCAGCACATCGGGCCGGTGGCGGAGGACTTCCGGGCGGCGTTCGGGGTGGGCGCGGGCGACGGCATCGCCACCGTGGACGCCGACGGCGTGGCCCTGGCGGCCATCCAGGCCCTGAACAGCCGGATCAAGTCCCTTGAATCCGAGAACCGCGCTCTGGCGGCGCGACTCGCGGCGCTGGAAGCGCGTGACGCCTTCAAGACCCAGGGCTGCGCGACCGCCGCGAAGGGGAAGTGACATGAACCGGCACCGCTGCCCGTGCGCGCTCGTCCTGCTGCTCGCGCAAGCGTTGGCGACCGTGGCCGTCGCTGCGGCGGGCCCGCCAAAACAAAAAGCGGTTCGGGCCGACACATACGCCATTGACTGGTGGACGGTGGCCGGGGGCGGCGGCGCCAGTTCCGGCGGGGACTACTTCCTGGAAGGCACCGCCGGCCAGCCGGTGGTGGGGATGTCCGTCGGCGACGGTTATAAGCTGGCCGGCGGTTTCTGGCTGCCGCTGGAGCAGACCCTATACGCCGCCCACGTGGCCAGCACCGAGACCTGGTGGACGCGGCTGACCCTGCTCAATACCGGCGAAGCGGACAACCCGATCACCCTGACGGCGTTCAGCGCGGCCGGCACCCAGGTGGAGGAGGTGGGCATCGCGTCGCTGCCGCCGGGTAACGTCTGGCAGGCGGATGTGGACATCGTCTTTGCCCCGGCGACGCTGGCCCAGGATCTCTGGGTGACCGTCACCAGCGGCTCCAGCCTGGCGGGCGTACTGGAGTTCGGGACCCGCGACGGCCAGTCCATCGTGGTGATGCCCATGCTGGCGGCGTCCGCCGCGGACCTGGTCTACCCCTATGTGGCGCTGACCTACGGCTGGTACACCGGCCTGGCGTTCATCAACACCGGTGACGCCGACGCCCATGTCACCGTCACCGCGTACAACGAGAACGGTAACAGTCTGGCCGTTCACACCGAGACTCTCGCGCCGCGGAGCAAGTACGTCCGCCTCATCGACCAGGCGTTCCCGGAAGTGGCCGATCCCGGCCAGCTCCGCATGGTCCAGGCCGCGTCGGACCAGCCGCTCATCGGCTTCGAGCTGTTCGGACATTTCGAATCGCCCGGACTGGCCGGCCTGCCGGCGTTCACCACCGCGGGGCCGCTCACCCGGGGACCGGCCGCCGCGCCGGCCAAGGGCGGCGGCGACGCGCCGCTGGCGGGCGAGCTGCACTACAACGAGATCATGCCCAACGACGGCTATTTCACCGGCGTGACCTTCTGCAACCTGGGCGTGGCCCCCGCCACGGTGCGCGCCGAGCTGTTCGAC
>JAKQOW010000117.1 GCA_029565065.1 Acidobacteriota bacterium
GCCGTCGTCGCCCGCCATGGTGCCCATGGTGTGGGTGCCGTGGCCGTTGTCGTCGCACGGTTCGGGTGCGTCGGCGCCGCAGGAGCTGCCCGCCGCGTGCACCGCGTCGTGCCAGTTGTGGTCGTGCGTCGCGGCGGCGCCATCCCAGCCGCGATATTGGCGGATGAGCGCCGGGTGGTCCCAGTCATAGCCGGTGTCGGCGCCCGCCACGACGGCGCCCTGTCCGCGAGCGCCGGCTGCCCACGCTTCGGGCGCGCGCGTCTTCAGGATTCCCCACGGGATGTCGACGCTCTTGTCCGCGTGCCGTGTTTCCGGAATCGGCAGCGCCGGCGCCACCGGCGGGTTGGCCTCAACCAGCGCCACGTCGGGGCGCGCGGCCGCCGCCTCCACCGCGTGGCGACCGCCGCGGGCCCAGACGAAGTTGGCGATCCAGAACGGCTGCACCTCGGCCCCCGCAGCGCGGAGCGCCTCCACCACCGGGGCCTGGGTGCGCGCCGCGGTCTCGCGGAGCCGGCGGTGCACCCACACCGTCTTCTGCGCGTGGGTGGCCAGCCGGCGGGCGCCGGACAGGTCGGCCTGCTCCCCTAAAACCACCAGGAACTCCCGCGGCGCCTCGCCCGGCGCCGCCACCTCCGGGTCCACCTTGTGCCGCCAGTCGTCCGCGGGACCGGCGCCGCCGATGGCGCCGGCGCAGAGCGTCGCGCAGCAGGCTGCGGCGGCCAGTCGGCCCAGCCGTGCCGCGCCGGCGGTCGCCGCATTGAAAAATCCGCTCATGGGTTTGCTCCTGCCTGGATCATTCGGCCGATTATATCAGAAGAAAAAAGCCGGCAGACGGGAGGCGTCACCGGCCGTAAATGGGTAGCAAACATTGTCTGGGGTGTTAGATGACGCCGATCGGAAAAAAGTTGAAGATTACGCGATCATTGTCAGGGCGGAGAACAGGAAACATCGGACTCGGATATCGTGCTCGTAATTCGTAATCGTGATCGTAATCGTAATCGTGATCGTAATCGTAATCGTGATCGTAATCGAGGCTCGAGACTCGAGGCTCGTTCCCGGCATGCGAACGTCGGAAGTCGGACTTCGGAAATCGGACATTGGGTATCGGACCTGGGTTCTGGAACCTGGGACCTGGGAACAGGGATCTGGATCCTGGAGCCGGGATCCGATGCCCGATCCCCCAACCCTAAATTCTTTGTGTTCTCTGTGCCTGGTGGTGAGTGAGCCGCGACCGGTCACCGGTACTCATGATCCGACAGGCCGCGGAAGGCGATGTAGCGCTCGATCTCGTCGTTGTAGATTTTCATCACCCAGCCCAGCACGTAGGCGTCATCGAGCCAGCCGATCCCGATGATCACGTCCGGGATGACGTCGAGCGGGTTGAGAAAATAGAGCAGCGCCCCGCCGGTCACGGCGTACACTTTCCAGCTCGTCTTGAACGACTTGTCGAACAGCAGGTCGAAGAAGAGCCGCGCCCGGCGCAGCAGCCGGTTGATGTAGCCCACGTCGCGGTGGGCCCGCTCGAGCTGCTCGAGTTTCCCCGGCAGCTTCCGGGCGATGTACTCGCGGTCGCTGTCGTCGAACGACTCGGCCATCTGCTGCAGGGGCCGGGGCACAGCCGGCTCGTTGTCGTCATGGGCCATGGCGCATCCTCCTTGTGCCTGTCAGGATAGCGCAAATCGCCGCAAGTTTCACGCGTCCCGCGGCTCGGTGTGGACAACCACCCGGGCCACGCCGGGCACGCGCGCCTTCAGGAAGCGCTCCATGCGCTCGGTCAGGTCGTGGGCGTCGCGGATGCCGGTCCCCGGGTCGAGGGCGCAGTGCAGCGAGATCGACAGTCCCTCAGCCAGCCGCTGGACCTGCAGATCGTGCGGTTGCGCCGCGATGGCCTCGCCGGCCAGGAACTCGGCGATCGCGTCGTGGATGCGGCCGGCGGGAATGGCTTCCGCCCGGCAGGCCGCCGAGCCGTCGCCCACCGGTTCCAGATGGGTCACCACGTCGGCGATTTCAGGCAGCTCCCGCCGCAGGGCCTGTTCGAACCGGTCGGCCTGGCCGTGGGCCTCGTCCAGGCTCAGCCCCTCGTCCACCTCCAGGTGCAGTTCCACCGACCGCCGGGCGTCCCGCTCGTAGAACCGCACCGCGTGGGCGGCCAGGCCCAGACGGGCGGCCTGGAGGCGCACCGCGGCCACCAGCCCCTCGGTCCCCGCGGCGTCGGGTTCCACGTGGACGACGACGTCCGCCCGGGGATGGGCGTCCCGGATCGCCGTCTCCACCGCATCGGCGATGGCATGGACGCGCTCCAGCGGCAGCCCCGGCGCGGCCGCCACCGTCACGTCGGCGAACAGGTCCGGCCCGCTCCGCCGCACGCGCAACTGGGTCACCCGCGCCACGCCGGGCACGCTCCGGATCAGGCCGGCCATCCGTTCGGGCAGGTCGCGGGGCACGGCATCCAGCAGGTCGCGCACCGACCGCAGCCCGAGCTGGATGCTCACCCACACCACGATCACCGCCACGCCGAGCGCCGCCAGGGCATCCATCTTCTCGAGGACCGGCAGGTGGAATGCGGCGGCGGCGCGCACGCCGGCCAGGCCCACCAGAACCACCAGCGACGAGTAGATGTCGGTGGAAAAATGGAGCGCGTCGGCCTCCAGCGCCTGGCTCCCGTGCTTCTCCGCCACCCGCCGCAGGGCCCGGGACCGCGACACGTCCACCACGATGGACACGATGACCACCAGGAACGCCCAGATGCTGGCGTCCACCACCACCGGCTCCGGGCTGAACAGCCGGCGGAAGGCCTCATAGATGATCCAGGTGCAGGTGAGGAGCAGGAGCAGCGTCTCGAACAGCGCCGACAGGTTCTCCACCTTGCCGTGGCCGTAGGTGTGGTCCCGGTCGGCCGGATGGCCCGACACGCGGACCGCCCAGAGCGTCACCGCCGCCGCCACCAGGTCCAGGCCCGAGTGGGCCGCCTCCGACAGGATGCCGAGGCTGTTGGTCCAGAGGCCCACGCCCAGCTTGATCCCGGTGAGGAAGACGGCCGCAAGCACCGAGCTCAGGGCCACGAGGCGCTTTTCGCGATTGGCCGCCTGTCGCTGAGGATCCGTGGATTCCACCCGCGTCACTCCGCCCGGCTGCATTCCCATGGGGATCCACATGGGATGGGACGGCGTTCATCTTACGAGATGCCTGCGGGGAATGCAAGGCGGCTGTTGACGGACGGCTCGCCGGCGCCGACCGGTTAACATTGCAGCGGCATCGCTCGTACAATATCCAAACCCAGATGCCCCATGGGGAGGCTCCGTCATGCGGACGCTATTCGGCTGGATCTGCCTGTGCCTGTGCGCGTGGACCATCCCGGCCGCCCGCACCGTGCCCATCCCCTACGTCACCGCTGCGTATGGGTGGGAGACCGCTCTGGTGGTGGACAACACCGGTTTCACCGACACCGCCGTCACGGTCTCGCTGTACTCCAGCGGAGAGGCCGGCGCGCCCCAGTCCCACGCAGTGGCCGCCGGGCAGGCCGCCTACATCCCGCTGACCGAGGGGAGCTGCGGCACGGTTACCCACGACGAGCCCAACATCGTCGTCAAGCTGGCGTTCCGCCACAGTGTCGAGGGCGGCATCGCCGAGTTCGCCCTCGGGGAGGACGCCGGGACGCGGCTCCAATTCCTGCTCCCCCACTATGCGGATGGCATCGTCAACTGGACCGGGCTGGCGGTGATGAACCCGGGCGAGGCGCCCGCCGCGGTCGCGCTGGAGGCCTACGCCCCGTCCGGCGCCAGCCTGGGTGTCGTTGAGCACGTGATCGGCGGGCGCGACCTCCTGGTGCAGATGCTCGCCGACTTCTTCCCCGGTCTTTCCCTCCCCGGCGTCGCACGGATCGAAGTGCGGTCCGACGTGCCCGTGTGCGGCCTGCATATCTCCGGCCATGATCTGGCCCGCCTGCTCTTCACCCCCGCCGCGGGCGGAAGCGGCGGCGGCGAAACCCGCCCCCTGCCCCACGTCACGGCCGGCAGCGCCGACACCTGGGCCAACTGGCTGGTGCTGGACAATCCGGACGGCGCACCCGCCGCCGTCACGCTCCGCCTCTTCCACCAGGGGCAGCCGGTGGCCGTCGAGCCCGTCACCGTGGCGCCGGGCGAAAGCCGCGCCATCGACCTCACGGCCTACGCCGACCCGCCCGCCGACAGCGGCTGCCTCACCGGCTGCCCCGCCGGGCTGCTCGCCCGGCTGGCCTACGTCGCCACCGCCGACGGCGGCACAGCGGAATTCCTCCTCACGCAGGCGCCGGCCGGGGAGTGGGTGTTCTCCTTCCCGACCTATGCCGCCGGCGGACTCGACTGGACCGGCCTGGCCCTGTACAACGCCGCCGGGGAACCGGTCTCCGCCATCCTGAAAGCATACCGGGGCGGCGCCGAGATCGACCGGGTGCTCGTGGACATCCCGCCCGACACCCCCTATGTGCGCCTGCTCGAGTTCATCTTTCCGCACCTCGTCGGGGCCGGGATCGATCGGATCGTGGCCTGGGCCGACGGCGCCGTCACCGGCATCCACATGTCCGGGCAGGGCCTGGCGCGGCTGCTCTTCACCGAAGCCGCCCCCCACCGGGAAACGAGACCTTTCCTGGAGCGCCTCATGGCGCTGCCGGGGGTGGTGGTGACCCCGGTGACGCCGCCGGCGCCGTATCCGGCCGCCTACGAGATCCGGGTCACCCAGCCGCTGGATCACCAGGACCCCGGCGGCGAGACCTTCATCCAGCGCATCTGGCTGAACCACCTGGGTGAGGACCGGCCCATGGTCATGTACCTCGGGGGTTACGGCATCGGCCGCAACCTGGTCACCGAGCTGTGCGGGCTGCTGGACGCCAACGAGCTGGTCGTCCCCCACCGGTTCTTCGACGGGGCGGCGCCGGCGGACCTGGACTGGGAGAAACTGAACATCGTCCAGGCCGCCGCGGATCACCACCGCCTCGCCGCCCTGTTCCAGGACCTTTACCCCGGCCGATGGGTGAACACGGGCGGCAGCAAGGGGGGCATGACCGCCCTGTTCCATCGCCGCTTCCACCCCCGGGACGTCGACGTGACGGTGGCGTACGTGGCGCCGCTCATGCTGGCGTTGGAAGACCCGCGGCCGACGGACATGATCCAGGGGCTCGGCACCGTCGAATGCCGCGACCGGATATGGGCCTTCCAGCGGCGGGCGCTGCAGAACCGCTCCGCCATCGCCGCGCGGCTGAGCACCTGGGCCGCCCAGACCGGACGGACCTACCACCGGATCGGCTTCAACGCGGCCGTGGAGCACGCGGTCATGGAACACCCGTTCGCCTTCTGGCAGTACGGCCCCAGCGACTGCAACACCATCCCCGGCCCGGGTGCCTCCGCGGCGACGATGTTCGCGCACCTGGCCGAAACGGTGGGCTTCGATTACTACTCCGACCAGGGCATCGCCTACTTCGAACCGGCCTTCTACCAGTTCCTGACCGAGACCGGCTACTGCCGCTACCTGCACGAGCACCTCGACGACCTGCTCGTCTACGTTCCGGACCCCGACTACAGTGTCTTCGCCCCCATGGACACGCCGCTCCCCTACCGGCCGGAAGCCATGACGGACATCCTGGGCTGGCTCCAGACCGAGGGGGATCGCATCCTCTACATCTACGGGGGCTGGGACCCCTGGACCGCCTGCGCCGTGGAGCTCACCGGCGAGGCGGTCGCGCTGAAGATCATCCAGCCGGGAGCGGACCACGGCATCCGCATCAGTGGACTGGACGACCGGGAACTCGTCCTGGCCACGCTCTCCGCCTGGCTCGGGATGGACGTCCCCGCCGCCGCGGCCAAGGCCCGGCCCTGGCCGGCGCCAGCCGAGGAAGCGGCGCTCGAAACACCCTTTCGCCGCGGCCGGCTGAGTGCCCCGGGTCCCTGACGCCCCGCCCCTGCCAGCGCCGCCAAATTCACCCGCCGCAGCATCTTAACCGCCATGATCCGCGCCGCCGGCGCCCTGTCCGCAAAAATATTGCAAGCCGGCCGCGCCGCCGCCGTCTCTAAAGTGACCGCGCCGACGATCCGTTTCCCCGCGGGACGGGTCAAATAGATACCGAACGGCGCCACCGCCACCAGGAGGATCCCGATGAGACGCATTCCCCACCTCGCCCTGATCATCTGCATCGCCGCACTGGCGGCCAGTTTCGCCTGGGCCGACGGGCTCATCATCGCCCCGCACCCCCACCCGGGCCCGGGCCAGCCGTACGCGTTCGCGCCGCTGGCCGTCAAGTACCACCACGTCACCGTCACGATCACCGACCAGGTGGCCGTGACCGAGGTGGACCAGTCGTTCTACAATCCCACCTCCGCCCGGCTGGAGGGGACGTACATCTTCCCGATCCCCGCGGGCGCCCAGATCGACCGCTTCGCCATGGACATCGACGGCAAGATGACCGAGGCGGAACTGCTCGACGCCGCCAAGGCGCGGCAGATCTACGAGGATATCGTCCGGCGCATGCGCGACCCGGCCCTGATGGAGTACGCCGGCCAGGGGCTGTTCAAGGTGCGCATATTCCCCATCGAGCCGCGCAGCGAAAAGCGCGTGCGCCTGAGCTACACCCAGGTGCTGCGTCAGGAGAGCGGACTGGTGGAGTACGTCTATCCGCTGAACACCGAGAAGTTCTCCGCCCAGCCCGTGGGCAGCGTCTCCGTCAAGGTGGCGTTGAGCAGCACCCACGACCTGCAGTCGGTCTACTCGCCCAGCCACCCCGTCGAGGTGCGCCGCCCCGACGCCCGCCACGCCGTAGCCGGCTTCGAGACCAGCAACGCGCGGCCCGACACCGACTTCCAGCTCTTCTACTCCACCCGGCCCGACGGAGACGTGGGCCTCAGCCTCCTCGCCAGCCGGAACGGCGATGACGCCGACGGCGGCTACTTCCTGCTCCTGGCGTCGCCCTCTGTCCGGCTCGCCGGCGAACAGATTGTCCAGAAGGACGTGGTGTTCGTCCTGGACACCTCCGGCTCCATGGCCGACGGCGGCAAGCTGGACCAGGCCAAGCGGGCGCTCCAGTTCTGCCTGCAGAACCTCAACGCCGGTGACCGCTTCGAGATCGTCCGCTTCGCCACCGAAGCCGAGCCGCTCTTCAGCCGGCTGGCCCCGGCGGACGCGGACCATCTCGCCAAGGCCGCCGCCTTCGTGAAGGAGCTCAAGCCCATCGGCGGCACCGCCATCGAGGACGCCCTGGCCGCGGCGCTCGCGCCGGCGCCGGGCGCCGGCTCGCCCGACCGACCGTACGTGGTGGTGTTCCTCACCGACGGCAAGCCCACCATCGGCAGCACCGACGAGAAGCAGATCCTGGACCGGGCCCGCGCGGCCGCCGGCGGCCGGGCGGTGCGGGTGTTTTGCTTTGGCATCGGCACCGACATCAACACCAAACTCCTGGACCGCCTGGCTGAGGAAACCCGCGCCGCCAGCCAGTACGTGCTGCCCAGCGAGGACATCGAGGTCAAGGTGTCGAACTTCTACGCCAAGATCAGCATGCCCGTGCTGGCCAATCCGAGGCTGGAAGTGTCCGGCCCGGTGAAGATCGCCAAAACCTATCCCACCGCGCTGCCCGATCTGTTCAAGGGCGAGCAGTTGGTGCTGTTCGGCCGCTACACCGACAGCGGCGCCGCCACGGTGAAGCTGAGCGGCTCCGTCAACGGCCATCCCCGCACCTTCACCTACGCGGCCGAGTTTCCCGCCCGCGATGCGGCGCACGGCTTCATCCCGCGCCTGTGGGCCACCCGCCGGGTGGGCTTCCTGCTGGACCAGATCCGCCTGCACGGCGAGAGCGCCGAGCTGCGCGACGAGGTCACCCGCCTGGCCCGCCTCTACGGCATCGTCACCCCCTACACCGCCTACCTCATCGTCGAGGACGAGAGCCGGCGCAACGTCCCGGTGACCAGCCGCACCTTGCAGGTCATCGACGGGGACGAGAAACTGGTCACCGAAACCCGCCGCCGCTACAAGGAGATGAAGGACGAGTCCAGCGGCGCCGGCGTGGTGGGCGGCGTCCAGTCGAACAGCACCCTGAAGCAGGCCGAGGTCGTCTCCGCCCCGGTGGAAGCCAACGTTCACGCCAGCAAAGGCTACGCCGGAGCCGCCGCGCCCGAAAGCGCGCGGGTGGACCAGGCGATCAGCGCCCAGGCCAACCGCTTCATCGCCGGCCGCAACTTCTTCCAGAACGGCAGCCAGTGGATCGACGCCAACGTCCAGGCCAAGCCCGGCGCCCGGCGCGTCCAGGTCAAGTTCAACTCCGCCGAGTACTTCGACCTGATGGGCAAGCACCCCAGCATGCCGCAGTGGCTGTCGGTGGGCCGCAACGTCCAGGTCGCCCTCGGCGACACGGTCTACGAGATCGTCGAATGAACCGCAACCGACATCATGAATGATAAGGAGACGAACATGAACACCCGCACCGCCCGTCCCACCCTCCTGGTCCTGGCGCTGCTCCTGGCGGCTGCGGCCGCCCCGTCCGCGGCCGCCGTCCAGGCCGACAAGCCCGCCGCCGCCGCGGGGGCGCCCCGGATCGAGGTCTGCTTCGTGCTGGACACCACCGGCTCCATGGGCGGCCTCATCGAGGGGGCCAAGCTCAAGATCTGGTCCATCGCCAACCAGATGGTGTCAGCCAAACCGACGCCCAGGCTCAAGATCGCCCTCATCGGCTACCGCGACCGGGGCGACGAGTACGTTACCCGCTTCTACGACCTGAGCGAGGATATCGACGCCGTCTACGCCAACCTCCAGAAGTTCGAGGCCGGCGGCGGGGGCGACACCCCCGAGTCGGTGAACCAGGCCCTGCACGAGGCCGTGGCCAAGGTGGCCTGGAGCCCCGACCGCGGCGTGCTCAAGATCATCTTCCTGGTGGGCGACTGCCCGCCCCACATGGACTACCCCGATGATGTCAAGTTCCCGAAAACCTGCGAAGCCGCCGTCAAGAAGGACCTGATCATCAACACCGTCCAGTGCGGCAATCACGGCGAGACCACCCCTGTCTGGCAGGACATCGCCGGCCGCGCCGAAGGGAAGTTCGTGGCCATCGGCCAGTCGGGCGACATGCAGGTGGTGAGCACGCCCATGGACGCCGAACTGGCGAAGCTCAACGCCGAAGTCGGCCGCACCCTGGTTCCCTACGGCAGCGAACGGAAGCGGGGCGAGGTCATGGCCAAGCAGGTGGCCGCCGAGGCCGCCGCCGCGCCCGCCGCCGCCGACCGCCTGGCCTACAACGCCAGCACCGGCAAGGCCGTCCAGGGGGGCGGCGACCTGGTGGACGACCTGAAGGACAACCGGGTCAAGCTCGAGGAGGTGAAGGCGGACGAACTCCCCGCCGAGATGAAAAATCTCACCAAGGAGCAGCAGGCGGCCTACCTCAAAGCCAAGGCCGAGGAGCGCCAGAAGGTCCAGGCCCGGATCGCCGAACTGGTGAAGAAGCGCCAGGAGTACATCAACGAGGAGATGCGCAAGGCGGCGGGCAAGGGCGGCTTCGACGAGCAGGTGCGCACCATCGTCACCGAGCAGGCCAAGAGCAAGGGCATCAAATACGCCACCGGCGACAAATAAGCATCGCCGCCCCGGCGGACGGCGCGGCCGCCCGCCGGGGACCTACCTCCCTACCCATGGCTTCGGGGCGGACACCGGGTCCGCCCCGTTTTTTCCCGCGGTCCCGCAACGCGTCGTTATTCCACCGTGAACGAAGCATCGCCCAGCTTGGCGCCGCCCGCGTCGAGCAGCTCGACGCGCCAGGCGCCGGTGCGGTTGTGGAGCGTCTTGTAGGCGTGGGTACGCCAGCGGGCGCCCGGCCGCACCGCCAGGGTGGTGCGGCCCGCCTCGCTGTCGTTGTGATACCAGACGACCGCCACCTCGGTGTCCGCGGCGATCTCCTTCAGTTCCACGAAGACGAACACCTTCTCCGTGGCCGCGGGGAATGTGTCCGCGGCGCCCACGGGTTCGCGGTTCTCCACGCCGGCGCAGACGACGAACCGCGCCAGCTTCACCATGGGCCCGGCGACCGCCTGGGCGGCCGCCGCGCCGGCCAGCAGCGCCAGCACCGCCGTCAGAATCGCGCATCGCGCAATGTGTTTCATGGTTGCCTCCTCCGCCGATCAGGCCCCGTCCGGGGCGTCGGCCTCCATTCATAAGCCAACCGGCCGATCCTGTCAAGACCCGCCGGCGCGTTGCGGCTAGATAACCGTTGATCGCCGGCTCCGGCCTGCCTACAATGACCTTTTCCGATGGCTCGGCGGATCTTGCCGCCGCGCCGGATCCCGCTGCCAGGCTGAGTGCCACACCGCCATGATCATCGTTTTTATCATCATCTGTCTTGTCTTCCTGCTCCTGTTCTATCTCTTCCGGCGCGGTTGGCAAGCCATCCCCGCCGGTTCGCCGTGGCGGATCGTCTTTGCGGTGGTGTTCCCGTCCGGCACGCTGGCTTTCATCGCCGGCCGCATACTGGAGCGGATCGGGTGGGTCGGCACGGCCACCGTGCTGGTCTGGGTGGGCTCCTTCTGGCTGGCGCTGATGCTGTATTTCACCCTTGGCGCGGTGTTGGTGGACCTGCTGCGACTGCTGCACCGCTGGTTCCACATCTTTCCGGCGGCGGTGACCGCAAACCTGCCCCGCGCCCGGCTGATCGCGCTGGGCGCGACGCTCGCCGTGACCGCGCTCGTCGTGAGCCTGGGGTTCTGGAACGCGCGCAACCCGCAGGTGCGCCGCCTGGCCGTGACGATCCCCAAGGCGGTGGAGGGACGGACGAGCCTGCGGATCGCCCTGGCGTCGGACATTCACCTGGGCATCCTCGTGGGCAACTCCCTCGTGGACGACCTGGTGACCACCGTGACCGGACTGAAACCCGACCTCATCCTCCTGCCCGGCGACATCGTCGACGAAGACCTCGAGCCCGTCATCCGCCAGGATCTGGGCCGGCAACTGCTGGCGCTGCGCGCGCCGCTGGGGGTTTACGCCTGCACTGGCAACCACGAGTACATCGGCGGCGCCGAGCCGGCGGTGCGGTACCTGGAGGCGCACGGCATCCGGGTGCTGCGCGACGAGGCGGTGGCGCTGCCGGGCGGGATCTGGCTGGCCGGCCGCGAGGACCGCATGAAGGGCCGCTTCACCGGCGCCGAGCGCAAGCCGCTGGCCGAGGTGCTCCGCGCCGTCGACCGCGCCCGGCCCGTGATCCTCATGGATCACCAGCCGTTCCGGCTGGACGACGCGACGCGGCACGGGGTGGACCTGCAGGTGTCGGGGCACACCCACCACGGCCAGCTCTGGCCGCTCAGCCTGATCACCCGGTCGATCTACCCCATCAGCTACGGGTACGGGCGGATCGGCGGCACGCAGGTTTACGTGTCGTGCGGCTTCGGCACGTGGGGCCCGCCCGTCCGCGTGGGCAACCGCCCGGAAATCGTGCTCATCGAGATCGCGTTCTCCCCGCAAAGTTGAGGGTTGAGGGTTGAGGGTTCGTGCTCGTAATTGAAATCGTGATCGGCGTGTCATCGACGGTGACGGGATCGGATCAATCAGCCATCGCGCCACGATCCCGGCCCGCCGGGGCCGGACTGGATTAGCCAGGGGCGCAGCCCCTGGTGGGCGGCGGTTTGTCGCGTGGTCGCCCCAGCGGGGCGACAGGCAGGCAGCGTGAATCGTGGGGCGCCGATCGATCGAGCTCTCGTTGAAACGCCGGGTTTTCCGAACGCCCCGATGTCGCCCCGGAGGGGCTCGGGGTGGGGAAAACAGGCGCCTGCGTCGATGGATCTCGCATCAGGGGCTGCGCCCCTGGCTAATGCCGTCCGGCCCTTTCGGGCCGGGTGCATGCCGAACACTCAACGATCAACCATCAACGATCAACTGTTTCGAACCCGCGAACGTTCAAACACCCGATCAGCGGCACGCATGTCAGAATGGAAACGAGCCTCGAGCCTCGAGTCTCGAGCCTCGAGCCAAGGACCCAGAACCCAGGTCCCAGGTCCGATTACGATCACGATTACGATGACGATCACGATTACGAGCACGATTGCGAAGTACGTGCACGGATACCGATTTCACCGATCCCAATTCTCCAGAACGTCCGGCAATTCCCCCAGATCCAGGATGGTCCGGACGCCTTCCCCTTCCGGCCGCTCGCCGGTGCGCCGGTTGAGCCACACGGCGCGCAGGCCCGCCCGCCGCGCCCCCTGCACGTCCTTGGCGAAATCGTCGCCCACCATGACGACGTGCTGCGCCGTTAGGCCGAGATCGCGCAGGACGGACTCGAAAAACGCCGCGCTCGGTTTGGGATGGCCGATCCGCCGGTAGCAGTAGACGCGGTCAAGCCATCGTTCCAGATCCACCCGGCGCAGGGCGGCCCGGATCTGTGCCTCGTCCGAATCGGCGGCATTGGTGGCCAGGGCCAGCGTCCACGCCGGCTGCAGGGCGGCCAGCGCCTCGGCCGCTCCCGGCAGCGCTTCCAGTTTCGGCCAACCGATCATCGGCCCGCGGCAGCCGGGGAAATCCACCATCAGGGTGTCGCCCCAGTCGAAGAGCACACAACGCTCCCGTCGGTCCATAGCCTCGCTCCGGCGATGAAATTACTAATCCATTGTATGCCCAAGTGAGAGGCATGGCCAGGGATAGGAGGATGGTGAATAGGTGAATAGGTGAATAGGTGAATGGGTGAATGGGAATAGGGATTCATTGATCATTTTTCATTGAAGAATGGTCATTGGTCATTTCGGATTATTGGTTATTGCATATATTTTATTGGCTGTTTAGATACGAGTCCATTCGTGCGGTTGATGGAAGATGGGATCCGGGACCTGGGACCTGGGTGCTGGGAACTGGAATTCGGACCTTAGGGCCCAGAACCCAGGTCCCAGGTCCGATTACGATCACGATTACGAGTGCGATTACGAATTACGAGCACGCAATCCGATGTCCGATTTCCGAAGTCCGAATCATTCACCATGAAGGCACGAAGGACACAAAGAATTATGAGGGTTCGTGCTCTTAATCGTGCTCGTAATTGAAATCGTGATCGGCGCGTCATCGACGGTGACGGGGTCGGATCAATCAGCCATCGCGCCACGATCCCGGCCCGAAAGGGCCGGGCGCGTGCCGGACGCTCAACGATCAACCATCAACGATCAACTGTTGAGAACCTGTGAACGTTCAAACATTCAAACGGTTCGATAACGATTATGAATTTCGATTACGATCACGATTACGATTACGAATTACGATTACGATCACGATTACGAATTACGATTACGAGCACGAACCCTCAACTTTGAGTGAACAGCGACGATCAGGCGCTCGGACCGGCCGAGTCGGGGTGGATGCCCGCCGCGTCAATGCCCCGGATCTTGAAATCGGGGTCCATCAGGAAGCTGGAGAACACCGCCATGAACGCCAGCGCCGATTCGGCCATGAGGGGCTTGTCCTGGTAGAGCTCGTCCAGGCTGCGGTTGCGGGTCTCCTTGTTTTCGTGGTCGAAGCGGTACTTGAACAGGCCGTCCAGCCGGTGGGCCGCGCTGGTGGGCGTGACCCGCGTGACGGCGCCCTGCTGGCAGTACGTCATCACGTCCAGCAGGATCGCCCGCTGGTCCTGCATCTCCTGCAGGTGGTACATGAAGATGTGCTGCAGAATGCGCTGCGCCTCCGACAGGCTGGTCCGGGCGATGGTGGCGAACAGGCGCTCGCAGGCCGTGTCGATGCGGTCCAGCCCGGCGTCGCGGAGCAGCGAGAGGAACACCGCGTTCTTGAACATCTGGTACAGCCGGCGGGCGCCGTTGATCTTCCCCGGCACCGGGTGGGGCGGCCGCACGCAGAAGCGGGCGCGCGTCTCGGTGAACAGCAGCGCGAAGATCATCTCGTAGCACTCGATGTCGGCCTTGTCGCTGTACAGGTCCATGCGCAGGTCCAGCGTGTTGTCCAGCCGGTCGGCCAGCTTGATCCGGACCAGCTCCGGCGTCTTGTGGGCGCGCTCCAGCATCCGGCCCAGGTAGTTGTAGTATTTCTCGCCGGGCTGGATCGCCAGCACTTCCAGCCGCTCGTTGAGGAACCACTCGTCCTCGGGCTTGAGCCGGCGGATGAGGGCGGCGTAATGCGCTTCCAGCGACCGCCAGGCGTCCGCCGGGTAGCGGTCCGCCGTGATGTCCTCCTGCTTGTCGTGGAAGAGGATGGTGAGCAGGTCGAGGAGGGTGAACTTCTCCACCGCGCGGCTGAGCAGGGCCATGGCGCGGATGGGATGGATGATGGCGTACGGCCCCAGGCGCCGCTTCGTCTGCCCGTACGCCTCGCCCAGGTAGTGGAGCGCCTCCAGGATCATCTCGTTTTCCGCCTCGTCAAGGCGGTTGCCCACGGCCAGGGCCAGGACGGCCCGCCAGTTGATGGGCGAGGCCGACAGCTGGTAGTTGATCGACGCGGACAGGCTCAGAAACTGGTGCGCGTTGATGATCGTCCTCATGTTCGGCACTCCCCGTGATGGACTAGAAACTCAGGCCCGATCCCGTCCAGCCTTCGGCGGGCCCTCCGTCCGGCGGCGCGGCCGAACCCTCGCCCGGCCCGCGGCGGCCCGGCCGGCGCCGCCGCCGGCGGCGGCGCCTGGCCGGCGGCGCGAATCCGGCGTCTGCCGGTGCGCCGCTCGGCATCGCCTGACCCTGCAGGAACGACTCCCACCACGCGCACAGCTCCGGGCCGCGGCCCGTGCTCCCGTGGATGAGCCGGAAGTAGGTCCAGGCGTCGGCGAACACCGGCATCCGCAGCAGTCGAGCGGCCCGGCGGCCCTGGTTCCGGTGGAAGCGCCACTGGTTGCTCAGGATGTCCCGGATCCCCAGTCCGACGACGTTGGGGATCCGGACGCTGGGGGCCATCTCGGCCACGAACTCGCCGACGGTCTGCTTGTAGGCCGTCACGGCGCTCATGGGCTCGTCGCCCTGGAGCTCGCCGGCCCGCCGCTCGATGAGCGGGCCGAACATGAGGGCGAACAGCAGGGCCAGGTCCACCGTCTCGCCGGCGGCCACGCGGGCGTCCACCCAGTCCAGCACGCGGCGCAGATGCTCGTAATACCAGCCCCCTTCTCCTTCGGGGAGGGCGCCCTGCGCCACCGGGAAGACGAGGGTGAAGAGCCCCGTCGCGTGGAGCAGCTCGAAGATGGGGCGGGCCGAGCCGAGCAGCAGCAGCTTGCGGACCTCCTCGAACATCCGCTCCGACGACGCCTTGACGATGAGGCCGCGATGGGCCAGCAGCGCGGCGTGCGTCTCGGCGTCGAGGGTGAAGCCCAGCGCGGCGGCGAAGCGCACCGCGCGGATCATCCGGACGGGGTCCTCGATGAAGCGCTGGTTCGGGTCGCCGATGGAGCGGATGCGGCGGTCCTGGATGTCCTGGTAGCCGCCGACGTAGTCGATGATGGCGAAGTCGTCGATGTTGTAGAAGAGGGCGTTGAGGGTGAAGTCGCGCCGCCGGGCGTCCTGCTCCGGCGTGCCGAACACGTTGTCGCGCAGGATCTGGCCGTCCTCGCTCTTGACGATGCCGGCCAGCCGCGGCGGCAGCTCCTCCGGGCCGGAGTGCGCCTCGGCCGGCGCGTCGTCTGCGTCGTCGACGGGCGAGCGGAAGGTGGCCACCTCCACGATCTCGTCGCGGAAATGGACGTGGGCCAGCCGAAACCGGCGGCCCACCAGCCGGCAGTTGCGGAAGATCTTCTTGATCCGGGCGGGCGTGGCATCGGTGACCACGTCCATGTCCTTGGGCCGACGCCCCAGCAGCAGGTCGCGGACCCCGCCGCCCACGATGTAGGCCGTGTGGCCGTTGCGGCGCAGGTGCGCCAGCACCTTGAGCACGTTCTGGCTGATATTCCGTCGGGAGATCGGATGCTGTGCGCGGGGGATGATCAGGGGATCGGGGCCGTTCATGCCTTTCGTCTTCGTGAGCGGGCCGCCTCGGCCCGGAGTGCTCCGTGCCGACGGGACGGCACGTCCAGGCTATGCTACTGGATGGCCGGAGCCCTGTCAATGGGAATGTCGGCCGCAACCGATGGGAGAGGGGGCAATGGGTGAATGGGTGAATGGGTGGATTGAGAACGTTCGCAGGTTCACAGGTTCTCAAGTTTGCAGGATGGGGACAGTTGAGGGTTGAGGGTTGAGGGTTGGAAACGAAACCCGAATCCCGAGACCCGAACCGCGAGCCCCGAGCCGCGAGCCAAGGTCTCAGAACCCAGGTCCCAGGTCCGATTACGATTACGATCACGATCACGATTACGATCACGATTACGAATTCGGAGGGTGAGCTGGAGTTTCCGCGGCCCCGATGTCGCCCCGCTGGGGCTCGGGGTGAGGAAAACAACCGCGCGGGGTGGAGGCGCCTGACCAGGGGCTGCGCCCCTGGCTAATCCGGTCCGGCCCTTTCGGGCCGGGTGCCTGTCGAACGCTCAACGATCAACCATCAACGATTAACTATCCGCGAACCCCGAGCCCCGAGCCCCGAACCGCGATTACGATTACGATCACGATTACGAATTACGATTACGAATTACGAGCACGAAAACCGAAGTCCGAATCATTCACCACGAAGGCACGAAGGACACAAAGAATATTGAGGGTTATGGGTTGATGGTTGAGGGTTGAGGGTTGGGAACGTAATCCGAATCCCGAGCCCCGAACCGCGAGCCGCGAACCCCGAGCCCCGAACCCCGAACCGCGAGCCGCGATTACGATTACGATCACGATTACGAATTACGATTACGAATTACGATTACGAATTACGAGCACGAACTCCCAAATCCCAATTCCTATCTCCTATCTTCTCACCGTTCACTGTTTACTGTTCACCGTTCACTCTTCCTGGCCGACCGCGCCAGTTGCACAGCGAGCACCAGGGCGGTCAGGGGGAGGGCGAAGTAGAACAGCGCCGCGCTGAGCCAGGGCAGGGCGTCGTGGCCCGAGGAGTTCAGGATCAGGTAGGCGGTGTACGCGACGTAGTAGCCGAGGAAGAGCCAGCCCTCCCAGCGGCTCAGCTCCCGGCCGGTGAAGAAGATGGGGAGGCAGACCAGCGCCACGACCACCATCACCGGGATGTCGAACCGGGCCGCGGCCGGCGCCACGGCGACGCCGGCGGGCGACACGGCGGCGGAGAGCCCCAGCACGAACAAAATGTTAAAGATGTTGCTCCCCACGATGTTGCCGATGGCGATGTCGCGTTCGTTGCGGATGGCGGCGATGATGCTGGAGGCCACCTCGGGGAGCGAGGTGCCCAGGGCGACGATGGTGAGGCCGATGACCAGCTCGCTGACGCCGATGAGCCGGGCGAATACCACGGCGCCGTCGACGAACCAGCGCGAGCCCAGAATCAGCAGCACCAGGCCGCCCACCACGAACACCAGCAGCAGCCAGACCGGCTGGGTCGCTGCCGGCGGCGCAGCCTCGTTGGCCTTGGCCGCGGCGGTTCGGGCCCGCTGGCTCAGGATCACCAGCACCGTGGTGTAGCCGAGCAGCAGGAGCACCAGGACGGCGCCTTCCAGCCGCCCCAGGGCGCCGTCGAACGTGAGCAGCCACACCAGCGCCGACGCGCCCACCATCACCGGCACATCGAGCGTCAGGAGCTGCCGGTTGACCAGCAGCGGTACGATGGCGGCCGAGACGCCGAGGATGAGCAGGACGTTCAGGATGTTGCTCCCCACCACGTTGCCCAGGGCGATGTCGGCCTGGCCGGCCAGCGAGGCGAAGAGGCTCACGGCGGCCTCGGGCGCGCTGGTGCCGAAGGCGACCACCGTCAGTCCCACGATGAGGGGCGGGATGCCGAGGCGCCGGGCCAGGCCCGAGGCGCCCCGCACCAGCAGCTCGCCGCCGACCGCCAGCAGGGCGACGCCGAGGATGAAGAGGAGAAGGGTGATCATCGGATGCTCCGTAAAATCAAAGCTGGTGAGCAGCCAGTCTCTATGCAAAACAGTGAACAGTCAACAGTAAACAGTGAACCGTGAACAGTCAACGGTAAACCGTGTACAGGACGGAGATAGGCGATAGGAGCTGGGAGTTGGGAACTCGGTGAATAGAGGGGACTTGCATTGATCATCTGCCATCGCACGTTCCGGATTATTGGTTTTTGGTGATTGCTTAATCCTGAATTGGCTATTTGGAGGCAAGTGGCCGGCCCGCCAGGGCCGGACCGGATTAGCCAGGGGCGCAGCCCCTGGTGGGCGGCAGTTTGTCGCGTGGTCGCCCCAGCGGGGCGAAAGACCGTTACTCGGATCAACACACTATTTTTCGGACACCTTCCCGGCGCATCCGTTTGTATGGTTAGAACCATGGGGAGGTGACCATGCCGCAATCGTACGCGCAGATCCTGTTGCACCTGGTGTTCGCCACCAAGGGGCGTGAGCCGTTTCTGGCCGATCCCGCGATCCGCCGGGAATTGTACCGATACCTCTGCGGCATCGGCCGGCGGATGCGCTGCCCCCTCCTCGCCGCGGGCGGCACCGCGGACCACGTCCACGCTCTGGCTGGCCTGTGCCGGACGGTGACCGTGGCGGATTTGCTTGAGGAACTCAAGGGCGGGTCCTCAAAGTGGATCAAGGAGAAGGGCGCCGCCCTGTGGACCTTCCGCTGGCAGACGGGATACGCCGCGTTTTCGGTGAGCCGGTCGCAGGCGGACGCCGTCCGCCGCTACATCGACAGCCAGGAAGAGCACCACCGCCGGGTGACGTTTGAGGCGGAGTTCGTGGAGCTGCTCCGACTCCACCAGGTGCCGTACGACGAGCGGACCCTCTGGGATTGATCGGATGGTGAGCGGGTGGTTCCGCAGCCCCGATGTCGCCCCGGTGGGGCTCGGGGTGAGGAAACAGCCGCGCGGGGTGGAGGCGCCTGACCAGGGGCTGCGCCCCTGGCTAATCCGGTCCGGCCCTGGCGGGCCGGGCGCGTGCCGAACGATCAACCATCAACCATCAACGATCAACTGTTTCGAACCTGCGAACGTTCAAACGCCCGATCAGCGGCACGCATGTCAGAACGGGAACGAGCCCCGAGCCCCGATTAAGTTCACGATCACGATGACGATTACGAGCACGAAATCTAAAGTCCGATGAAAAGCTCCAGCAGTGTCAGATCCAGGACGTCGAGGACGCCATTCTGGTCCATGTCGCCGTTCCATGGGGCGGGGATCTGGGACGCGATGAGGCTGTCGGCCAGGAGCCGGGCGAGCAGCGCGACATCGGCGGCGTTGATCGCGTTGTCCTGGTTCAGGTCACCGGGCGGCGGCGGCTGGGGCGGGGCGGCATAGGCGATCCCGGTGATGTAGCCGCTGGCGCCGAGGGTGTACTGGGCCTGGTTGTACGCGATGCTCAACGCCCCCGTCTGCGGGTTTACGGCGAAGGTGGTGATGTTCCGGTCACCGGTGTTAGCCGCGTACAGGAACGTGCCCGCGGTGTTCAGGGCCAGCGCGGTGGGCGCCCATCCGCCCGAGGCGAAGGGCGAACCCGGCACGGCGGCCAGCGTGGTGCCGGCGCCCGTCCCCGAGATCTGGAACACGCCCACCACGCTGCCGATCCGGTCGGCCACCATGTAGAATCCCGCGGGGTGGATGATCCCGAAAATGCCGTCGTCGAGCCCGGAAGCGAAGGGATTGCCGGCCACCGCCGTCGGGACGCCCGACGCAAACGTGTACACCTCACTCTGGCCGACGCTCCCGTTGTGGTACGAGTAGAGAAAGAGCCGGTTCTGGATGTCCACGGCATAGGACAGCGGCCAGGTTCCGTCGGACTGGAAGGGGGAGCCGGGCAGGGCGGTGAGGACGCCCGTCGTCTCGTCCACCCGGTACCCGCCGAAGAACGGGGTGTCCCGGTTGCCGCCGGCATAGACATGGCCGCCGTCCCGGCTGAAAGCCAGGGCGTAGGGATACACGTAATCGCCGGCGTAGAACGGATTTCCGGCAGCCGCCGTGGCGGTGGTGGCGGTGATGATGAAGCTGGCCAACTGGCCCGGCTTCACCGTGATGTCCAACTGGTCCCTGACGAGGACGAGCGGCGAGCCGGCCGGGTGCACCGCCACCGCGCCCCAGGCCCAGCGTTTGACGGGTTGAGCGGGTCCGGCCGGGAGCGCCAGCGGGCTGAACGGCAGCGGGCTGAGCGAGCCGTCGGCCAGGTCGACCGAGTAGGCGCTCAGCGTGTTGGACCCGCCGTTGATCACGAACAGGCGCGCATGCGAGGCATCGAAACAGAGCCGCTGGCTCATGAGGTTCTGGGAACCGTTTCCGCCCGTGGCCATGGGGAAGCCGGGCAGCGCCGTCAGCGAACCGTCGGCCTCATCCAGGCGGTATCCGTAGAGCTGGTTGGGCCCTCCGTCCACGTCATTGAGAACATACAGATAGCCGGCCTGGACGGACGGCGCCCCGAGCAGGGTCAGGAACGCCCAGCATACGGTCTGCAACCAAACCAAGCGGATGCATTTGTACATGGCGGCCCCCATGAATGTCCGTGACGATTGATTTCATTGTAGACCGAATGCCGGGCGTGTCAACAGGAGCCGGAGTGCCGGAGTTGACCGGGCAGGGTCGACGCCGTGAGGCTGTGGTAGAATGAACGCAACCTGTTCGACGTTCCGCAAGCATTCGGAGCTGGAGGTGGCTATGGCTGGTGCCGACATCCGACGGATCGCCATCAACACGGGCGGCGGCGACGCGCCGGGCCTTAACGCGGTGATCCGCGCGGCGGTCATCGCCGCGCTCAACCGCGGCTGGGAGGTGTGGGGCATCCGCGACGGCTACCACGGCATTCTCAGTCCGGAGAAATACCCGAACGGCGGCGTGATCCGGCTGACGGCCGACTCGGTGCGCGGGATCACCCATCTGGGCGGCACGATCCTGGGCACCACCAACTGGGGCAATCCCACCAAGTACCCGGTCCCGGGCCCCGACGGTCAGCTCCGCGAGGTGGACCGCACCGGCGAGATCGTCGACTACTTCCGCCGGGAAGGGATCGACGCCCTGGTGGCCATCGGCGGCGACGGCTCGCTGACCATCGCGATGGAGCTCGTCCGCAAGGGGCTCAAGGTCATCGGGGTGCCCAAGACCATCGACAACGACCTGGACAAGACGGTCATCACGTTCGGTTTCGACACCGCGGTCTCGTTCGCCACCCAGTGTATCGACCGGCTCCACTCCACCGCCGAGGCGCACCATCGCGTCATGGTGGTGGAGGTGATGGGCCGCTACGCCGGCTGGATCGCCCTGAACACGGGCATCTCCGGCACCGCCAACGCCATCCTCATCCCGGAGATCCCGTACGATCTGGCCCAGGTGGCCGAGAAGATCCGCCAGCGCGAGGCCCGCGGCCGGCATTTCTCCATCGTCGTGGTGGCCGAGGGCGCCAAGCCGAAGGACGGCACGGTGACGGTGGTCTCCAAGGAGGTGGGCCGGCTGGAGCGGCTGGGCGGCGTGGGCGCCGTCGTGACTGATCAGCTCCAGCAGCTCACCGGCAAGGAGTGCCGCCTGGTGGTGCTGGGCCACCTGCTGCGCGGCGGCAGCCCCACCACCTTCGACCGGCTGATCGCCCTGCGGTTCGGCGCCGCGGCGATCCGGGGCCTGGCCGAGGGGAAGGGCGGCTGCATGGTGGCGCTGGACCCGCCGACGGTGCGCTACGTGCCCCTGGCGGCGGCCACCAGCCGGATGAAGTCGGTCCCCCTGGATTGCGATTCCATCCTCACCGCCCGCGAGCTGGGCATCTGCTTCGGCGACTGAGCGCGGGCCGGGACCGGCGCGGGAGGGCCGATGCTGCTGCTGTTCCTGATCGTCGCGGGCGCCATGATCCTCTTCTTCACCGAGGCGCTCCCCGTCGAGGTGACCGCCCTGCTGGTGCTGGCGGCGCTGCTGGTGACGGGAGCGGTGACGCCCGCGGAGGGGCTGGCCGGCTTCTCCAACCCGGCGACGGTCACCGTCACGGGGCTGCTGGTGATGAGCGCGGCCATCGAGAAGACGGGCGCCCTGCAGATCGTCGCCCGGCGCATCCTGAAGCTGTCCCGCCACGCGCCGGGGCGGATCATGGCCATGCTGACCGGGGTGACGGGCGCGCTGTCGATGTTCCTGAACAACACCCCGGTGGTGGCCATGCAGCTCCCTATCGCCATCTCGCTGGCGGAGAAATCGCGGCTGGCGCTCTCCCGGCTGCTCATGCCCATCTCGTTCGCCGCCATTCTCGGCGGCACCTGCACCATGATCGGGACGTCCACCAACGTGCTGGTCGGCGCCCTCGCCGCCGAGCGGGGCTGGCGCATCGGCCTGTTCGACATCACCGCCGTCGGCCTGGTGTACTTCGCCGTGGGGATGGCGTACATGGCCGTGGTGGGCGTCCGGCTGATCCCCGACCGGGATCGGCCGCGGGAGCTGTCCGAAAAATACAGCCTGCGCGAGTACATCGCCGAAGTGGAAGTGCTGCCCGGCTCGGCGCTGGTGGGCCAGGCGGCCGGTCCGCGCCTGACGCTCGACGGCGGGGAGCCGGCGGGCGTCGGCATCCTGGCGGTGGTGCGCGGCGAGCGCAAGCACCTCCCCGGCGAGGCGCCCGCGCTCGCCGCCGGCGACCTGCTCATCGTGAACGGCGCGGTGGACCGGCTGCTCCGGCTCCGCGAGCAGCCCGGCCTGCGCATCCGCCACGACTTCCACCTGGATGACCAGGCCCTGCAGTCGGGGCAGATCGTGCTCGCCGAGGGGATCCTGGCGCCGGCGTCGCGGCTGGTCGGCGCCACCCTGAAGGAGGCGGATTTCCGCCGCACGTACGGCGTCGTGGCGCTGGCGGTGCGGCGGCACGGCAAGCTTCTGCGCGAGAAGGTGGGCCGGGTTCGGCTGGGTTTCGGCGACACGCTGCTCCTCCAGGGCGACCGCCAGCGGATGGACCAGCTCGGCAGCGTCGCCGACTTCCTCATGCTGGAACGGATCAAGCTGCCCCAGCCGCGCCGGGACAAGATCCCGCTGGCCGTCGGGATCTTCCTGTCGTGCCTGGTGCTGATGGGCGCCGGCGTGCTGCCCCTGACCACCGCCGTGATCGTGGGCGCCCTGCTCATGCTGCTGACGCGGTGCCTGCGGCTCCAGGAGCTCTACAGCGCGCTCCCCTTCAAGATCATCCTGCTGCTGGGCTGCCTCATCCCGCTGGAGCGGGCCATGGAGCGCAGCGGGGCGGCCGACGGCATCGCCCACGCCCTGCTCCGGGTGGCGGGCGACGGACGGCCGCTCCTGGTGCTGGCGCTCCTGGCGGTGGTCACGCTGGCGCTGACCGAGATCATGTCCAACACGGCCTCGGCCGTCCTGATGGCCCCCGTCGCCTTCGCCCTGGCCGCCCAACTGGGCGTCTCGCCCAAGCCGCTGGTGCTGGCGGTGATGTTCTCGGCGTCGTTCTCGTTCCTGACGCCGGTGGGCTACCAGACCAACACCATGATCTACGACGTGGGCGGCTACCGCTTCACCGACTTTGCCCGGGTGGGCGCGCCGCTGACCGCGCTGCTGTTGGGCGTGTCGGTGGCGCTGATCCCGGTCCTCTGGCCATTCTGACAGGAGGCATCATGCCGAACGATCCGCGCGCCGACAGCAATTTTCCCGATTTCGAGAGCCAGCCGCTCACCCGGGGGGAATACATCCAGTCGGTGATCCACCTGTACCGCGGCGAGATGCAGCGGGCGGTCACCTGGCGCTCGCGGCTGGACGCGACCACGAACTGGGCCATCGTGGTCACCGTGACCGCGCTGAGCTACGCGTTCGGGGCCGTGGAGCACCCGCACGTCATCATCATCCTGGCCAACGTCGTCATCCTGACGCTGCTCTGGGTGGAAGCGCGGCGCTACCGCTACTACGACGTCTGGCGGACGCGCCTGCGCAAGATCGAGGAGAACTTCTTCGCCCCGCTCCTGCGGCGCGACCTCCAGAGCCCCGACGCGCGCTGGGGGAGCATCGTCGCCGAGGACTTCCTGCATCCCCGCTTCAAGATCGCCTTCATCCACGCCCTGAAGGCGCGGCTCATGCGCAACTACGCCACCCTGTTCCTGATCACGCTGGCGGCCTGGCTGGTGAAGATCAGCGTCTGGTCGCCGCGGGGCCACCTGGAGGAGGGGCTGGCGTTTTCCTGGGCGCGGTTCTACGGGGCCATGGGCTTCTCGACCCTGTCGCCGGCCGTCGTCCTGGCCGTCCAGGCCGCCTTCTACGGTTTTCTGGCGGTGGTGATGCTGGGCGTCCGGGTGCCGTACGGCTACAGCGGGGAGATCCACGAGATCACCCCGGACCGCGAGTTCTGGGACCGCTGACGGCGGCGGCGGGCGCGCCGGGCGCCGTCAGCCGATGTGGGGGGCGGGCTCCACGATCTCCAGCCAGGAGAACCAGAGCGGGTGCCGCCGCTTGTACCAGCGGAGCACCTCCAGCAGCTTCGCCTGCTTCGGCTCGGGGATGACCTCGGGCAGGATCCGGTCGAAGTGGATCCGGATGTGCTCGTCGCCGCAGAACTCGAGGGCCTCGGTGCAGAGCGTCTGCAGCTCGTTGCGGATCCGGCCCGAATCCGAGATCTTGACGGGGCGGGTTTCGTAGTCCTCGCCGGCCAGGAAGCGGTTGAGCAGCGGATTGAACACCAGCCGGCTCTGGTTCGGCGTCTCCATCATGCGCAGGGTGAAGGTGATCAGCTTGTCCCCGCGCGGGGCGGCCAGCCGGACGGTGGACCGGAACACGTTGGTCTCGATCTGTTTCACGCCCGGCGCCCCGGAGTAGGGGTCCGCCTGCATGTAGCCGCAGACGGCCAGCACGTCCCACTCCTTCTCGGGGAAAAAGTCATCCACGTGGATCAGCGGCTTGTGCACCGGGATACCGGCGTCGATCCCCTCGTGGATGAGGCGGCGGAACTCCTGCACCGTGGCGGCGTCGGCGGAGCGGCCGATGACCGCCTCCAGCCGGGCCTTGAAGTCGTCGGTGTCGGGGTTGAGGCTCATCACGTCCTGCTCGCGCTGGTACGGCAGGTCGAAGCGCGAGGTGAAGGGAACCAGCGAGGCCTCGAGATTCAGCATGGGGGCCAGGCTGGCCGCCTGGATGGCCTCGGCCGACGCGGCGTAGCCGTCCACGAGGAACAGATGGAGGTCGCCGCCGGCGTCGCGCCAGGTGCCCACGCGGTAAGTGGGGGCGTAGGTGCCCGACTCGGTGAACGCCGTCAGCCCGGAGGGGAGGCCGAAGCCGTCGTCGATGATGTGCACGCCCTGGGCCGCCCACTGCCGCCACAGCTCGCCGATGCGGGGCTCACGGCTCTTGCCGCGGAGCGTCCAGACGTGGATGTGTTCCCGCTTGATGCCGGGGTAGCATTGCTCGATGGCCCGGACCACCAGCGCCCGGTCGGTCCGGAAGGTGATGAGCAGGGATTCGAGGGCCGCCCGCGCCACGATCTCGCGCGGCAGGAACAGGTTGCCCACGTAGCCCTCGTACGGCCGCGAGACGCGCAGCGGCTGGTTGAACAGGTGCAGTACGGTGAGCGCCCCGTTGGGACTCCCCTTGGCGAAGCGGGAGGTGTTCTCGAGGGTGTCGATGGCCGCACCCCAGACCGTGATCCCGCGCGCCTTGATCTCGCCGTAGAAATCCTCCCAGCGGTAGGCCGGATCGTTGAGCATGCGCACCACCCGCTGGTCCAGCCAGCGCGCCACTTCGGGGCGCGCGTACACCCGGCCGAAGCCGAGCTGCGGGTTGGAGCCCATCTCGGGCGTCTCACCCGCCTTGGGCATGAGCCCCTCGCCCATGCAGACCATGATGGCGTGGTTTTCGGGGAGCTGGCGGGTCAGGTACCAGAGGCTCTCGCTCAGCGCGTAGGCCGAGATCGCGTCGGCGTCCTTCTTGACCTGGTTGAGGCCGGCCTTGTCGAGCTTGGCGCCCTCGCCGAAGCGCCCGAAGAGCAGGGTACCCAGGGCCGTCACCGCGGCGCCCATGGCGAAGAGCCGCTCCATGCGGCCGTCGAGGAAGGAGATCTCCCGGGTGAACTCCTTGGCCGGTTCGCCGCTGAGCCAGCGGACCTCCACGTCATCGAGCCAGAGATGGAACCGGCCCAGGATGGACCGGGTGTCGAATGCCCATTGGGCGATAAGATCTTGCTGGTCCTGCATCATTTCGTTCATGCGTCGGACTCCTAAAAAATGATGGTAGCCATGATGTTCATTATGTTGACGTTGGACGATACCAGTCTAAGGCTTTCAGGCCGTTATTGCAAGACCGATTCGCTTTGGGAGCCGGGAGCGGACATCGGACGTCGGATATCGTGCTCGTAATTCGTAATCGGATCTGGGACCTGGGTTCTGGGTCCTAGGTCCTAGGGTTCGAATTCCAGGTCCCAGCACCCAGGACCCAGTTCCCAAGTTCACAGGTTCGCGGATGGTTGATTGTTGATGGTTGATCGCTGAACGTTCGGCACGCACCCGGCCCGCAGGGCCGGACGGCATTAGCCAGGGGCGCAGCCCCTGGTGCGAGGCCCGTCGACGCAGGTGCCTGTCTTCCTCACCCCGAGCCCCACCGGGGCGACATCGGGGCGTTCGGAAAACCCGG
>JAKQOW010000123.1 GCA_029565065.1 Acidobacteriota bacterium
GCGTTTTTGGCCTTCGACCGGCGATTTGTCCTTGAAGCGGATGCGGTACAGGCCATAGTGGACGTGCTGCTCCTGAGCTGTGGCGATTTCCGTCAGCTCGTACTTTTCCCTCATCATGGTGCACAGATCCTTATGATGGCCGGTAGTGCTGCACCAGTAGTTGTGGTAGAAGTAGACGTGGCCGTCGTAGCGCTTGAGGAGTTCGGTGATGATGTCGGGATTGTTGATGCCCGCAAAGGTCTGGATGGCCCCCTGCTGCCAGAGAAGCATCATCGTGGGGACATGGGTGAGGACGACGGAACGGCGGGGGATCTTCTCGATGAACTGTTTGGCATAGGCGTGATCGTACCGCGCCCCCCAGGCCTCCTGGCTGACGAGGCGGACGAGGGGCAGGAAGGGGAGCCAGGAGTAGAGGAGCAGGACGAAGATGAGGCCGGCGGCCAGGACACCGCCCGTCCGGAAAGAACGGCCGGCGGCATCTCCTGAAAGCGGCGGCGATCCGAACCGAGACGCGGACAACGGCAGGGACGACGAGGCCGGCAGCGACGGTCCCGATGATGATGACGCCGTTGGCGGTGCCGGAGTCGGCGCGGACGCCGACGCATTGGCGGTTCGGCCATCCTTTCGCCGGGAAGAAAGAACTTGAGGGGGCCACATGGGGCCTTCGGCGTCGCGGGTCGTCAGCGGCCGCCGGGCGGTGAGACGGGCGGCAATCCAGGCGATCCCGGCCCGGAGGCGGTCCGCCCCCATCCCGGCGAGGACGGCCAGGGGCATGAAGGTGAGAAGGGCGAAGCGGACGTCGGCGCCGTACTTGTAGCTCCCGGCGTAAAAGAACAGGAAGATCCCCCAGAACATCACAAACCACAGGAGAAACAGGCCGGGCAGCGCCAACCGCCGGATGCCCGCGCCGGGCCAGCCGCCGCCCTTCCCTTTTTCATCCCCAATCGTTACCCTTTCCCCTCCTTGGCTCCGGTATAGATCGGACGATCCGGCAACGGCAACATGGCCCGTTCCCGCCGCTCCCTCCGGGCAGGCCTGCAATGCGGCGGCGGCCGGGTGCTCGGCGGTGTCGGTGGCCGGAGCGGCGGAGGTAGCGGCGGCGGTTGCCGGAGCGGCGGTGGCGGCCGAGGGGGCTTGCGATGCAGTGGCGACCGGGGGGGCGGTGGTGGCACCGGCAGCAGCAGCTACTGCATCGTCGTCTTCATCCACCGGCTTCTTCATGGGGGGGTCATCGGCTTTCCCCGCGGCGTTTTCTCTCTGCTCCAGGCCGTTGCGGCCCTCCTCCTCCCATCGCCCCCGTCCCCGGTTTTGCAACGGCCCCACAAGACCTATCAGCGCCAGGAAGGTGAAGACGGCGGGGAAAAGCTGGTTGTTCAGGTAATAGGGGCCGTTGACGGCGATGTTCTTGAAGAAGAACTCCAGGGAGAACTTCGCCCCCTCGGCGCCCCAGGATTCGCCGCTCACGGCATAAATGTGGAGGAACTGGGGGAGGAGGAAGACCAGGGCCGGGAGCCCCAGCAACCATACCTCCCACCGGGTCAGACGGCGCGGCGTTGCGACGAGGAGGGCCAGGAAGGCCCAGAGGCCGATGAGCCCCGATTCCGGGCGCATCTGGCTCGCCAGGGGGACCACGAGGCACAGGAGCGCCAGGTGGCGCAGGCGGCCGGTCTTCAGATAGACGAGGAGGCACAGGACCGTCAGGCCG
>JAKQOW010000145.1 GCA_029565065.1 Acidobacteriota bacterium
GCCGTCCGCCTGTGCGGCGTGGACGGGCACGTTAACGAAGAGGCTGAGCCGGACACCCCACGCTGCTGCGCGGAGGCGGACGGCTTCGGCCTCCACGCCGGCACGGCCCTCCCGGCCTACGACCGGGAGGGCGTCGAGCACCTGCTCCGCTACATGTGCCGACCGCCCGTCGCGCTCGACCGGCTGGAGCGTCTGCCCGACGGGCGGCTGCTGTATCACCTCAAGAAACGCTGGCGCGACGGGACGGACAGCGTCGTCTTCGAGCCACTGGAATTTCTGGAGCGTCTGGCCGCGCTGGTCCCCGCGCCGCGCTTCAATATGATCCGCTACAGCGGCGTCCTCGCGCCCGCCGCGTCGTGGCGCGACCGCCTCGCCCCCTGCGGCGAGTCAATGGAAGCCGAAACCGAAGCCGAAACAGCCGCAGAGTGTCCGGAACCTCCGCCAGATGCGACCTGCCCGCCGGACAGGCCGGCGGATGAGGACATCGGCCCTGCCCGCCCTGCGCCCGTTTCGGTACATCCGCATTCCTCGGCGGCCTCTTGTTCCGCACGGACAGCCTCAGGCCCGGCCGGTGGCGCGGGTTGTCCCAAACCCGCTTTATCCAAGAAACAACGCCCCAAGCGCTACGCCTGGGCGGAACTCTTGAAGCGGGTGTTTGCGGTAGACGCGCTGGAATGCGACCGCTGCGGCGGCAGGATGCGCATCCTGTGCGCGGTCAACCCGCCCGAGGCGATAAGGAAGATACTCGCCTGTTTGGGGATGCCGATCCGCGCCCCGCCGATAGCCCCCGCGCGGATCGAATGGGGTGACGGTGCCGAAGACATCCCCGTCTATTCGGACGCCTACGCCTGACGGCACGTTATAGCCCTCGCGTACACAGCCGACCCTCCGTAGTTCTCCGTACAGGTGCGCCCGCGCCCGCACGTCCGTCCGGCTTTCACTCTCCGACCGGAAAACGGCCCCATCATACGCCTTACGGTGCCCGCCGTCAACGCCGGGCGTCAAAAAACGC
>JAKQOW010000183.1 GCA_029565065.1 Acidobacteriota bacterium
CCCACGTTTTCCTGAGTGATCTCGATCACGTCGCCCCGGCCGCCGAGGCTATGCGGGTCGAAGTCGGCCGGCTTGAACGGCCGGCCCTTCTTCGGGTCGCGGTTGACGTTGGCGATCAGGGCACACAGCACCGACGTATGCGCCCACGCGTCCCGCCCGCGTGCCTCGGCCATCCACAGCAGCTCCCTCAGCGTCAGGGGGCCGGGATCGATGCCGAGTGCGCCGGCGAGCTGGTAGACAACCCGCCAAGGGTCCTCTCGATCTCGGCCTCCAGGTCCAGCTCGCCGATCCGTCGCTCGACCGCCGTCACCGCCAGGTCGATCACCCGCTTCTGGGCCTGGGCGGCCTTGGCCAGGTCTCGACGGCCGAGCTTCCGGAAAAAATCCACCAGTTCCTCGTACAGCACAGTCTGGGCAGCCAGAATGACATCCCCGCCCAGGGCGGCGCCGAACTGCTCGTCGCTGACAGCCGCGGCGTCTGCCTGGGGCTTGACCAGGGCGAACACCACGTCGCACAGCAGGATGACATCCGTGCCCAGGCGGGTGATCAGGGGCGGGTCGCCCGCATCGAGTTCGAGCAGGTTCACGCCCAGCAGGGAGCGCACCCGCTTGGCCGCGTCGATGGTCAGTGCGACGGTCCAGGTCCGCCCGGCGCTATCGGTGAAGGTTCTCATCAGGCAGCCTCCAGACCGTTCTCGATGAGCCCGGCGAAGATGGACAGCTTGGCGGTCACCGAGGCCGTCACGCCCTCCTCCAGCGGCTCGTTGCGGGTGCAGTTGGTGATGGCGAAGTCGCCCCAGATGCCGTCGCTGCCGGCGACCTGGGCGACGCCGTCCGCGCTCTTGGCCCCGGTCAGTGGGGCCAGGCGGACCAGGCCGCCGGTCAGGAAGGCGGCGTAGATGGCCGCGAAGGCCTCGTCGCTGGGCTTCCAGAGCATCTCGAACTCGACGGTGCACTCGCGGAGGGTGGGCGCGGTCGCCCGCCAGCCGGAGTTGGCCCGGGTGGTCACGTCGGCCTCGCCGGCCTCCATGGTGACCGTCACGTCCTTCACGTTGCCCATCTCGGTCAGGTCGGCCAGGATGGCGCCCTCGGCGCCCCGGTAGATCTTGGCGTTCATGCCGAGCAAAAATGTCTGAGTTGGCATCCTTGCACTCCTATTGCTTGCGGACGCTGCCCGCCCACAAGGCCGGCAGCTTGGACTTTTCCTTCTGGAAGGC
>JAKQOW010000184.1 GCA_029565065.1 Acidobacteriota bacterium
GAGGCGCAATAACGAAACGCACCATCCGCAATAGCCTGCACCTGCGGCAATGAAACGGAGGCCAGCGACTCGCAATAATTAAACGCAAAATCTCCGACCGTCTGCGCTTGCGGCAATGAAACAGAGGCCAGCGAGGTGCAACTGGCAAACGCGTAGTCTCCTATCATTGTTACCGTTTGCGGAGCAATCACCGATACGATGCCGCTCGTCCCAAACGCGCCCGCCCCAATCGCCGTGACCGGAACGCCGCCGATGGCCCAAGGGATCACGACATTCTCGCGCCCCTCCGCCCAGTTGAACGCCGTGATAGTGCCCGCCCCGTCGAAAACGAACCACTCCGCCGGGCTCTCCACAATGTCAGGCGAGCCGTAGTGGTACGTCCGCAGCGCGGCAAGATCCTGCTCGGCCGTGAGCGCGCCGATCTGCGCGGCCGTCACGTTGTGCGGGTTGTCGGTGCGGTTCGTGTGTACCGCAAGCTTAGCATTTGCAACAGGGTCTAGCTCGGCTGTGATCGCTCCGATCTGCGCGGCAGTCACGCCGTGCGGGTTGTCGGCGCGGTTGATATGCGCGGCGGCGGCGGCAATTTGGTTGCTCTGCACGCCTGTCACGGTTTCGGCCCTGTCAGCTGTCACGTCGGCCAGCCATGTGATTTTAGTGTCAGCCGTGGCGAAACAGGCCGCTAGGCATAACATCGTAATGGTTGTCTTTTTCATGCCCTACTCCCTGATCCACAGTTCATGTTTGCCGCCGGCGGCCGGCACCGCGTAGAGATTGAGGTTCGTCACCGCGCCGGACACCGCCTCGGCCACCTGCTGCGTGGTCGCCAGCGGGGCCAGCGCCGCCGCCAGCGCCTGCGTCGTGGCGAGATCCGCCCACGGCACGTACCTGTCGACGCCGTCGGGGTATTCGGCGTCCGCGGCCCGCCGCTGGCCGAAGCCATGAGGATTGAGCAGAATCTCATTGGAACTGATCGGATCAAAAACCCTCAGATGGCCCTTGTCCGTCTCAGGGTACACGTTTGTCTTCCACTCTACGGCCAGGCCGGACACCGTCCCGGCGGATGGCAGAGCGCCCACGTCTGCGGCGGACAGAGCGCCGATAACGCCGGAAAGATTGTTGCTGGCGTCGGCGATATCGGCGCGGACGGCGACGTCGGCCCACGACACGAACCGGTCGACACCCCCGGGGTAAAACTCAACGTCCGCGTAGCGCCACTGGCCGAATCCGTATGGGCCGAGATACACAGAGTCACCTGACGCGGCATCAGAGATCCTCAGGTGGCCGATATCGTCGTAGCCAGGCACCACCTCTACCCATTCGGCGCGCAGGCCCGCCGCCGTCCCTGCGGACGGCAGGGCCGCGGAGGCCAGCGCCGACGCGTTCGACAGGGCGGCGAACCCGAACGGGTCCAGCGGGTCCCACATGACGGTGTCGTACGGCACGTCGTCCAGCACCGCGGGAAGCGCGGAGAGGCCCAGCAGGATGAAAAACGCGGAGGCCAGTACGACCTGCCACGCCCGAGAGTCCCGTTCTTTGAGTCTGCAGTCCATGTCACCCTCCGGTCAGGCCAGCGCCTCCAGGGCGGCCAGCAGGGCCGCGAACCTGGCCTCGCGCTGCGCGGCCGTCAGCGCGGGCATCTCGGACACCGCGGCCGCGGCGGCGGCGAGCTGGGCCGCTGTGATGTATCCGGACGCCGGCGACGCCGGGTCCGCCGACGACAGGGGCTCGCGGCACACGGGGACGTCGGTGTCCAGCCACGTCCTGACCGCGTCCCTCAGGTAGAGCCTGAGGGTCACGCTCTCCCCGAGCGCCGACGACGCCAGGGCGGCGCCGAGCTCCGGGGACGTGAGGTCCGCCCGGCACCAGGCGGCCGAGGTGTCCCCGGGGACGAAGGCGAAGCCGGAGAAGGCGCCCAGATTCTGGGCCGGGTCCGACGGGGAGAACAGCCCGGCCGCGCAGGTGTCCGGGTCTATCCCGTACACGTTCGCGAAGACGAAGATGAGGGAGTCGTCCCCGGCGTGCAGGACGCAGGGGAAGTCCGTCACGGCGGTGCGTGTCGGAGGGTCTACGCGGAACGTCACTGTGCGGAATCCGTCTGTCATGAATGGAGGATACCACAGGGGCCGGCCTCTCCGCAAGGGGGAAATACGGGGGCGAGGGGGCGGGGCCCCTCCCGACCGCCCCCGCATGGTATAAAGACCCCCCGGCCTTGGGCATCCGGGCTCCGGGGGTCCGACGTCACGGCTTTTCGGCATGCGGGATTCCGCGCCTCCCCCGCGGCCCCCGGAGCCCGGAGCCCGGCGCCCGGCGCCGCGGCGCCGCGGGGGGAGGCGCGGCGCGACATGAGGGGGTCCCTGCCCGCCCCCCCGGCCGCCGGCCGGCGGCGGCAGCCTTCGGCAGCCGGCGCCGGCCGGTCGGCAGTGCTCTTGAAAATACAGCGCCCCGGAGCGCGGTCCCGGCAAAGCCGGAAAAAGACAGCGCCCCGCCGGGCGGCAATCCCGCCGTCCGGCCACAATAAGGAGGATAAACCAATGAGTAAGACCAACGTTACGTTGAATAATTGCGTGCTGGAGTTCACGCCGGCGCGTCGCTTCCGCGACGCCCTGGCGGAAGGCCAGGCAGCCGGAACGATGCGGTTGACGGGCCTGACCGTCATCGACGGCCAGCGGTTGAATCTGTCGGTGCGGTTCGCCGCACCGACGGATGGGACCGCCATCCTCAGCCCCGCCTACGATGACGGGGAGCCGGTCGTGAGGAAGATCACCCTCCGGAATCCGGAGGGTGATCTCGATTGCGTCCGCCTGACGGCGGACGGAACGCCGGAGGAGACGCTGACGGGGCCCGACGGCGAGCCGGTTCCGGTCAGCAGCACCTGCTGCTGGGTGGCGTTCGGGGTGGGGTCGGCCGCCCTCGCGGTGACTAACGTCACCGAGCCCGTGGTGCGGGACTCCGGCGTCTATGCGGACGCGGATATCGCGGGCGAGATCACGTTCGCCCGGCCGATCGACCCCTTCGGGGGCCGTGTGGCCGGGCTGGGCGGGGCGGCGGTGAGGCCGCCGACCGCCAAGATGGTGGCCGCGGCAGAGCAACGGCGGGCCACCCGCGCCGCCGCGGCGGCGGCGGCATCGGCCGTCGCGTTCTGACGCGGCGTTCCCGCCGCCCCTCCGGGGGCGGCTTCCCGCCGCCCCTCCGGGGGCGGCTTCCCGCCGCCCCCGGAGGGGCGGCTTCTTTCTCGGCCCGGACAGGAGGAAGCCCTGCCGCCGCCGCGGCGCGGACAGGAATGAGGCGCGGCGTCGCTGCGGCGCGGGGCCCCGGCGCAGCGGCGGCGCGACATGAGGGGGTCCCTCCCTCCCTCCCGCCCCCTGAGCCGCCCGCGGCAGCCTTCGGCAGCCGGCGCCGGCCGGTCGGCAGTGCTCTTGAAAATACAGCGCCCCGGAGCGCGGTCCCGGCAAAGCCGGAAAAAGACAGCGCCCCGCCGGGCGGCAATTCCGCCGTCCGGCCACAATGAAGGAGGAACTGTTATGAAGAAGACCAATGTAACGCTCACGAATGCGACCATCGAGTTCACCCCGGCCAAACGGTTCCGCGAGGCTCTCGCGGAAGGCGCGGCCTCCGGTTCGATGCGTCTGTCCGGCTGGACAGTCCTGGAGGGACGCCGTACCAACGTATCGGTGAGGTTCGCCGCGCCGACGGATGGGGTATCGGTGCTGTCCCCCGTCTACGAGGACGGTGAGCCCGTCATCAAGAGGATACACCTCCAGAATCCGGAGGGTGATCTGGATTGTGTCCGCCTGACGGCGGACGGAACGCCGGAGGAGACGCTGTTGGCGCCCGACGGTTCTGAGGTGCCGGCCAGCAGCGTGTGCTGCTGGTTCGCGGGCGGTTTGGGGTCGGCCTCCCTCACAATAACGAATATCACCGAAGGCAAAGAGAGGGACTCCGGCGTCTATGCGGACGCAGAGATCGCGGGGCCGATCGTGTTCGAGAGGCCGATCGATCCGTTCGGCGGCCGGCTGGCCGGCATCCGGTCGGCGGCCGTGCTGCCGCCTACCGCGCGGATGGTGGCCGCGGCAGAGCGACGGCGGGCCTCCCGCGCCGCCGCGCCGGCGGCAGCATCGGCCGTCGCGTTCTGACGCGGCGGGGAGCCGCCCCTCCGGGGGCGGCTCCTTCACGGCACGGGCAGGGGGCGCCCCGGAAAAATACAGCGCCCCGCCGGACGGCAATCCCGCCGCCCGGCCACGACGAAGGAGAAACTGTTATGGAGAAGACCACTGTCGCACTAACGCGGTCCGAGATCGGATTCACCCCCGCGCGTCACTTCCGAGACGCCTTGGCCGGGAGGCAGGCAGCCGGATCAACGCTGTTGTTGGGATGGACCTTCATCGACGGCCGTCGCCTCAACCTCTCGGTGCGATGGTTCGACGCACCGACGGACGGCGAGCCCGCCGTCGGCCGGATAATCCTCCACAGCCAGGAGGCGGACGGGGTGCCCGAGGAAACCCCCGCGGCGTCCGCGTCGGACGTCGCGTTCTGACGCGGCGAGGGGCCGTCCCCCCGGGGGCGGCTTCTTTCTCGGCCCGGACAGGAGGAAGCCCTGCCGCCGCCGCGGCGGCCCGGACAGGAGGGAGGCGCGGCGCCGCCGCGGCGCGGACAGGGGAGCGCCCGCGGCGTCGCTGCGGCGCGGACAGGAATGAGGCGCGGCGCCGCTGCGGCGCGACGCCGCGACTTGAGGGGGGCCCTCCCGCCCTCCCGCCCCCGGAGACGCCGCGGGCGCGGGAAAAAATACAGCGCCCTGCCGGGCGGCAATTACGCCGTCCGGAGTGAACGGGAGGTATCTGCTTATGAAGACCGATGTAACGCTGAATAACTGCGTGCTGGAGTTCACGCCGGCGCGCCGCTTCCGCGACGCCCTGGCGGAAGGCCAGGCAGCCGGAACGATGCGGCTGACGGGCCTGACCGTCATCGACGGCCAGCGGTTGAATCTGTCGGTGCGGTTCGCCGCACCGACGGATGGGGCCGCCATCCTCAGCCCCGTCTACGATGACGGGGGGCCGGTCGTGAGGACGATCACCCTCCGGAATCCGGAGGGTGACATCGATTGCGTCCGCCTGACGGCGGACGGGGCGCCGGAGGAGACCCTCACGGGGCCGGACGGCGAGGCCGTGCCGGCAACCAGCACCTGCTGCTGGGTGGCGTTCGGGATAGGATCAGCCACCCTCGCGGTGGACAACATCTCCGAACCCCGGGTCAGGGAGTCCGGCCTGTATGCGGATGCGGATATCGCGGGCGAGATCACGTTCGCCCGGCCGATCGACCCCTTCGGGGGCCGTGTGGCCGGGCTGGGCGGGGCGGCGGTGAGGCCGCCGACCGCCAAGATGGTCGCGGCGGCGGCGCTCCGCCGGGCCACCCGCGCCGCCGCGGCGGCCGCGGCGCAGGACGTCGCGTTCTGACGCGGCCGGGAGCCGCCCCTCCGGGGGCGGCGCCCTTAACTTCCGGAGGAAAACATGTCTACGGTCATAAGAGGGCAGGTCCTGACGGCGGAGACGCTGGCGGACCTGCTGAGGGCGATCCGGGAGATGTCCCGGTGATGTTCCTGAAGAGGCTGGAGGACGCCGGGCGGGTGTATTCCGCCCGGCGGGCCGAAAAGCGGCTGCCCCCGCTCAGGGGCGCCGCGATAGCCGTGCCCGGGATACGCGGGCCGGTGCTGGTGTGTGTCAACGGGAGGGTGTACACCCTCGTCAGGCGAGACGGCGCCCCGGTGACGGAGCGCTGACGGCGGCGGCCGCCCCTCGGGGGACGGCCGCCCCGCTTTTTCCGGCCGGGACATGAAGCCGGCGCGGGGCGCCGGGGAAAGGGAGGCGGGATGGACGGCGAACGGTTCGCGGCGGCCATCCGGAACAGGATCCGGAGGGTGGAGGCGGGGGAAGACGGCCTGAGCCCCTTCTGGCGCGGGGTCGCCGCGGGCCTGAGGGAGGCCCTCAGGACGGCGGAGATCGCGGGGGAGGAGGGGCCCGGCGGCTGAGCCGCCCGGCCGCGGCGGAAAACAGGCGGGCCCGGCGCCATCCGGGCAGAAAGGCAGCCGTGAAGCTGATAAACCTCACGCCGCACACGGTGCGGCTCAACGGGGGGAGAGAGTTCCCCCCGAGCGGGCAGGTCGCCCGCGTGAAAGCCAGGCATCGTGCGGATGCGTGGCTGTCCGACGGCCCTGACGGGGCCGTCGAACTCGACGACGAGTTCTTCAGGGGCGCGGTCCCCGTGTACCGCACGGTTTTCGGGCAGGTCGAGGGGCTGCCCGAGCCGGCGGAGGGCACGGTGTACATCGTGTCGGGCGTTGTCGCGGCGGCCTGCCGCGGCCGTGACGACGTGGTGTGCCCCGCCACGGGGCACGGAGAGACCGTCCGCCGCGACGGTCAGGTGTGGTCCGTCCCCGGATTCAGCCGGGGGTGAAAACGGTCCCGGCCGCCCTGTCGCGGGGCGGCCGGGAAAAGGGAGACGGACAGGAGACGCCGCGCCGCGGGGCGGCCCGGCCGCCCGGCGGACCGGAGCCGCCCGGTCACGGGGCCGCCCCGCGGCCGGCGGCAGGGAGCCGCCGTGCCGCGGGGCCGCCCGGCGGCCCGGTCGCGGGGCCGCCCTGCGGCAGGCGGCGGGAAGACGCCGTGTTGCGGGGCGGCCGGGCCGCGGGGCTGCCCGGCGGCCCGGTCGCGGGGTCGCGGGGCGGCCAGACCATTTCCCGTTTTCGCGATTTCACGATTTTCTCCGAAAACGCGAAAACGGAGCCGACAAAAGCGACACGAGACGCACGCCACAAGAGGCTCGTAGTAACTGTCGTGAAATCAGGTAGTTACATCGAGCCATAGACTCAAACATGTAAAAACTCAAATTAGTGTCGGCTAAGTTCAAAAGTCGTTTTTCAGTAAATCATATTGCGATTGCTGAAGTTACGTATAAAAAACCCATAGGTCTCGTCAGGCCAGTTTATATACAGATTTCGGAAAACGGCTGCAAAAACGGTTGCCGAAAACCCCGTAAGTGTACTGACACGAGTAACTTAGCACCATGCGTCAAAAAGTCGCATTTGGGGGTTAAGCATATTTACAACCTAGAATTTTACTGAAAAAAATAATTTACCGTTTTTACCCCCGGAAAAAGTGAAAATATTTTTTTCCCATATATACAAGATTCGTTTTTTGCTTAACACCAAACGTGACTTTTTGTCGCACCAAACTAACTGCAGCGTCTGCAGCGACTTAGTCACTGTGACACTGCCTGTTTCGGGCGGCTTAGCTGGAAAATCGATATAAACGGACCTGGCGAGGCCTCGAAGGGTCTACGGCTAACTTACACGGCCGCAGATACTTAGCCCAAAAGGGGCCTGAACGGGTTATTAACAGGGCCTCTGATTATACATGTTGCCATGCAAAAACGGGGGTCCGGAGACTGTCACACTCGGCGGTTTTCCCTCATTGTATACCGTAGCTCTTTGGTAGAGTTTACGTTGATGTTTCGAAAAACGGCGCGGACCCGCTCCCCGGGCTTCCGGGGGCCGCCTCGCTTCCTCCGCCGCCCGACCCCTCCCGGCCCCTCCGGGGAGCCGGGAAGCTGCACAATTTTGTACAACGGCTGCCTTCCGGGGGCCTGGCAGCTGTCCTGAGGCCGTCCGAGCGGCCGTATCCGGCGGTCGGCCGCCTCCCGGGGCTTTTCGGGACGCGGCGCTATAAAAATACACCACCATGAGGGACGGCCCCATTCGGGGCGATGTTCTAATGGATTGACCGGTCGCGCGGGACCCTCGGGTTCCGCCGCATCATGAACAGGGGCCTCCGGGCCCCTATAAGGAAGGGCAAGAAAATGACTCTGTTGCACGTGCGCGCGGAACCCGAGGGAGACCCGGGGGACCGCAGGATGTCGCTGACCGTCGTGAGGCAGGACAGGCGGGTGACCGCCCTGCTGCCGTACCGCCACGAAGGGACGGGGGTGGTTCTGGTGGCCCCGAAAGGGGCCCTGCCGCCTTCCGTGACGGGAACCGGGAGGTCCCGGTCCCTGGTGGTGGCCCTGCGCGGGGACGGCTGTCCGCTCGACCGCTGGGGCGAGCCCGAGACCGGCACGGTCCCGCATGCCGCCCAGGCCTGCCGGCGGATACGCGAGGCCGTCAGGGCGCTGAGGGCCGTCGCGACCGGGAAGGCCGGCAAGGCGGAGGGGCGGTAGCCGGGGGCCGGGACCCCGGAAAACAAAAAAACAACACTTTGGGGTGCGGCCCCCTCGGGGGACCGCCGGCCCGGATATCCCCGGACAGGCCGGGGAGGCGGGCGGACGGATTTGGAAACGCGGCCGGGGCCGCGGTTCCGTAACAGAGAAAAGGAGACGAGATGAGCAAAGGGACAAACGACGTATTCGGTAAGTTCACAGGCAAGCCCGTCATCGTGCGTTCGACGGTGGCGGGGGTCCACTGCGGGATCCTGGAGACGGCGGACGCGGCCTCCTGCACGGTGGTTCTGAAGGACGCGTACCGGTTGTGGGAAGTCTTCACGCGCGACCGCACGGGCTCCATGAGCGACATCGCGGCGAACGGGCTGAAGGAGCCGCTCTCCCAGCACTCCATCGGCGCGCGGCTCGATTCCGTGGCGATCGTGAACCCGGCCGGGCTGGAGATCGCCGAGGCCACCCGGGCCGCCTACGAGTCGATCGCGGCCGCCGCCCCCAAGGAGGCGTAGCCTCCGGAGCCCCTCCCGCGCCGTGCGCGGGAGGGGTCCTTTTTTTCGGGGATACGGGAAACGGGGCGCCGCGGGGACTGTGGAGGATCGGCACTATGGGAAGAAAACTGAAGGCGGAATCCGCTCCGGACGCGGGTTCCGGCAACGGCCGGGGCTTCGGCTCCGGCCGCGGCAACGGCAGCGGCTCCGGCTGCGGTTACGGCTGGTTGTGCGGCTGCGGCTGGGGCGGCGGCAACGGCGACGGCTCCGGCTACGGCTCTGGCTCCGGCTTCGGCTTCGGCCGCGGCTTCGGCCGCGGCTCCGGCCGCGGCTCCGGCAGCGTCTCCGGAAGGGTGACGGGAGATTGAGACCGCGGGGAGGACAGGCTTTATGAAAAAGGAGACGGAAGCCGCGCGCGCCTTCCCGGGCACGGGCCTCGGCTGGGGCTGGGGCTCCGGCTGGAGCTGGGGCACGGGCCGCGGCGACGGCTTCGGCAGGGGCTGCAAATCCGGCGGGGGCCGCGGGCCGGGCAAAGGCGACGGCCGCGGGACCGGCAGCGGGCAGGGCTCCGGCGGCGGAACATCGAAGGGAGATTCGGGCTATGGCGGACAGGAACGGTGAGGCGGATGGCGGCGCCGGTTACGGCTCCGGCTTCGGCGACGGCTGGAGTGACGGCTCCGGCTGCGGCTGGGGCGGCGGCTCCGGCTGGGGCGACGGCCGCGGCTGGGGATGGGGCTCCAACAGCGGCCGCGGCAGCCGCTTCGGCGGCGGCGGATCCGGCGGCGGATACGGCTTCGGCAGCGGCTGGGGCGACGGCAGCGGCTGGGGCGACGGCAGCGGCTCCGGCAACGGCCGCAGCGGCGGGTCGGACTACCTTTAGGGAGACGGCCGCGACGATCATTAGCGGAAAGGGGAACTGTATGACGGACGGGAACGGCAGAAAATGGAACGGCTCCGGCGACGGCTGCGGTTATGGCGGCGGCTGGGGCGACGGCTTCGGCGGCGGCTTCGGCGGCGGCAGCTGTGGCGGGGGCGGTGCAGGGCGCTAAACAGTAACTCCTATGATGAAATCGAGGACAACGTATGATCTGTGACTCTGCCAAACGTAATTTTGCGCAACTCAAGGAAGCGACCACGTGCGGTCGTTTGGCATTGATGGAGTGTATGTCCGTCAAGGACAAGCAGCTCGTTAACGTGGTGTGTGCCGTGAATGAGGACGATGGTGATGTAGAGTTCGTGCCCTTGGCCATACTTACTACCAACCCCTATGAGGAGCTGGCGCCGCCGTCTCCGGATGACCCGCAGGGCTTCATTATGCCCGACGGCAGCAACTTTAAACTTGTCGCCGCAATCAAACAAGAGGCTACGGATGCCTAAGTACTACACGGAGCCGGCTGAACACTGGTCTAGAGCCCAGTGCGAAGCCCTGAGCACGCGTAGGACCAGGGACGGCTGCGGCACGCCATATCCCTACAGGGGACTGGTCCAGGGCAGCAGCACGCCCTATCCCAGATACGGTCGCTGCACCTGGAACGGCGGCATCGTCAAGAACGGGGAATGGTGGCAGGGTATCGACATACCCTGGCCCGTCACACCCTGGCCCTGGGTCATTTGCCACATCAGCACCTGGGGCTACTTCATCCGTAAGATCGACGATGTAGCTGAGGGCTGGGAGGTGTGGACCCCACACGGGTTCAAACCCAAGGCCCTGGCACTGCCCTATAGCCGACCCAAATACGACGCGGGGCACCAGCACTCGTAACCAGTTTAAGCCAGCATTGCTGAGTGGTCAAAAGCACCTGCTTTGTAAGCAGCCGCGCAAGCTTCGGGGGTTCGAATCCCTCTGCTGGCTCCAAGGACATTATGGCTAGACACAACAAGAAGAAGTTCGGGGTCTGGGAGTTCAGGTTCGACGCCGCCAGGGTCGAACAGGAGATCTATGTCACGACGTCGGGGGCGCTTGAGCTCTCGACCACGCTCAGCGACGGCTCCGTGCTCACGGGCACCGACGTGACCCAGTTCCGCATGGACATTCATGCGCGGCTGCGGGCACTGCATGAGCTTGTGTGGGTGAAGAAGATCGTCGTCGCCGTCAAAGGCACTAAGCCGGACGTCCTCGGCCGCAGCCACAGGGTGCGCGCCAGCCTCGACCTGGTCTGGGGCATCCGTTACATGGCCAAGGGTCCGAAGATTGATTTGTGGCGTGAGCAGCCCGACGACAAGCGCAGCGAGCCCTGGCACCATATCGACACCGGTTACTCGGGCGACGACTGTGTGCGCGTCCTGCCCTGGTCCCAGCACACCGAGGACTTTCTCATTGCCACCACCGCCGCCATGAAAGCCATGGGCGAGCGCGTGGAGGCCTTCTTCGCCGATGCCGATCTTGAGAACAGGATCGCGGCGACACCTACGACAGCACTGCTGGAGGCCCCGATCGCCCTACTGTGATTCCAATGCGACCCGCGCCCGTGCGTATCGCGGGCAGAAATGAGGATGACAATGAGAACAGCACAAATTCCAGACGCCCTCGAACAGTGGTTCAGGGCGTCGGGCGTGCAGTGCGACCACACCATGAATCGC
>JAKQOW010000165.1 GCA_029565065.1 Acidobacteriota bacterium
TGCCCGTCCCCAAAGAGCCGGGCCACGCTGTTTACGCCGCCACAATCAACAAGAGCGGAGCCTTTACCTTTACCGCCACGAAGATTGGCGCGGAAACGGCGCTGGCGCGGATCATTGGTCTCGTTGAACAGGCCCAGGGCGCCAAGGCGCCCATCCAGCGCCTTGCCGACCGGGTGGCGGCGGTATTCGTTCCCGTGGTTTTCGCCATCGGTATCGCGGCCTTTGTCGTCTGGTACTTTTTCGTTCCCGACGGCAGCTTCAGCCGGGCCCTCCTGAACTTCGTCTCCGTCCTGGTCATTGCCTGCCCCTGCGCCCTCGGTCTCGCCACCCCCACGGCCGTCATGGTGGGCACGGGCCTCGGGGCGGAGCGGGGCATTCTCATCAAGGGAGGCGAAGCCCTGGAAAAGGCCTGTCGGCTAACCATGGTCGTCTTTGACAAGACGGGAACCCTCACCCGGGGAGAACCGCAGGTAACGGATATCCTGACCGGACCAGGGGTGTCCGAAAACGAGTTGCTCCGGATCGCCTTGGCCATTGAAGCGGCCTCCGAGCACCCCCTCGGCGTCGCTATCGTCCGGGAGGGACGCTTGCGGGGCCTATCAGCCGAAGCAGCGGAGGCATTCGAGGCTGCTGCCGGCCTGGGGGCCCAGGGACGCGTCGCCGGTCAACCCTGCTTGCTGGGCAACCGTCGCTATCTGGAAAGTTTCGGTTTTACCATCCGGAACTGGGAAAAGCAGGAGGAGCATCTGGCCGGCGCAGGTAAAACCGGCGTCTATATCGCCCGGGGCAAGGACATCATCGGTCTCATCGGCCTGTCGGATGTCCCCAGAGATACCGCCGGAGAGGCCGTGGCGACCCTTAAAGATATGGGACTGAAGGTCGCCATGATCACCGGTGACAACGTCCGGACGGCCCGGGCGGTCGGAACGGACATCCGGATCGACACCGTGCTTGCGGAGGTCCTGCCGGAAGACAAGGCCGCGGAAATTTACAGGTTGCAGAAAAACGGCGAGGTGGTGGCCATGGTGGGGGACGGCATCAACGACGCCCCGGCCCTGGCCGCGGCCGATATCGGCATCGCCATCGGCGCCGGTGCCGACGTGGCCATGGAGGCCGGCGACATGACCCTCATGCGGGAGGATCTCCGGACCGTACCGGCGGCCATCCGCCTGTCCCACCAGACAATGCGGGTGATCCGCCAGAATCTCTTCTGGGCC
>JAKQOW010000005.1 GCA_029565065.1 Acidobacteriota bacterium
GCCGGAGGCCGCGAGGTACCTCTACTTGATCCCGCCGTCGACGCCGCGGTCCACGGTCACGTCCGCGCCGGCCGCCTGGAGCGGCTTGCCGTTGTAGAACGGGCGGCCGCCCTGCGACGCCAGCGACACCTTCTGGAAGTCGGTGATCTCGATGCGGGGGGTGCCGTCGAACTCGATGCCGGCGGCGCGCACCGGCGTGCCCGGCGCCGCGTCCACGGTGAGCACGCCCAGGGCGTCGGCCGACGAGGCCGCCAGCAGCATGCCGTTGCTCTCCTGGCCGCGCAGTTGCGCCGGCTTCAGGTTGGCCACCACCACGAGGTTCTTGCCCGTGAGTTCCGCGTCGGTGTAGAACCCCCGGATGCCGGCGCAGATCTGGCGTTGCTCGGCGCCGAGGTCGATCTGGAGCACCACCAGCTTGTCCGCCTTCGGGTGGGAGGCGCAGGCGAGCACCCGGGCCACGCGCAGGTCGATGGCGGCCATGGGGTCCTTCTGCACGATGTCCACCTGATCCACCTTCTGGATCAGGATGGCCGGCTCGCCGATCCGGTGCCCCTTCAGGTCGAAGGCCAGGTGCTCGAACGTCTGGTGCGGCAGCGCCAGCTGGCGCTCCAGGTCGTTGGCCAGGCGCGGCACGATGGGCTTGAACAGCGTCCCCAGGATCCGCACCAGGTTCACGGTGAAGCTGGTCACGGCGTGGGCGCGGGCGCGGTCGGTCTTGACGAGCGCCCACGGCGCCTGCTCCTGGAAGTAGCGGTTGCCGATGTCGCCGATCTCCAGGATCTCGCGCACCGCGGCGCGCAGCTCCACGTCCCGGTAGTGCCCGATCACCTTCGCCGCCTTATCCAGGATCCTGGCCTCGAGCTCCGGCTCGGCGAAGTCGCCCGTGACCCCGTCGAAGTTCTTGGCCAGGAAGGTCAGCGACCGGTTGGCGAAGTTGGCGAAGTTGCCGATGAGCTCCGCGTTGACGCGGCGCTTGAAGTCCTCGAGGTCCAGGTCCACGTCGGCCATCTTCGCCGACAGGTTGGCCGCGTAGTAGTAGCGCAGGTAGGCCGGGTTCAGCTTGTCGAGGTACTCGCGGGCGGTGATGAAGGTGCCGCGGCTCTTGCTCATCTTCTCGCCGTTGACGGTGAGGAAGCCGTGCACCAGGATGCTCTCGGGGAGGTTGAAGCCGGCAGCCATGAGCATGGCCGGCCAGAACAGGAAGTGGAAATAGATGATGTCCTTGCCGATGATGTGGCGGACGCGCCCTTCGGGCCGGCGCCAGAACGCCTCCCAGTCGCGCCCGGTGCGGGTGCAGTAGTTGCGGGTGGAGGCGATGTAGCCGATGGGGGCGTCGAGCCAGACGTAGTAGTACTTGTCGGTCTCGCCCAGGATGGGGAAGCCGAAGTAGGGCGCGTCGCGGGAAAGGTCCCAGTCGCGGAGCCCCTCGTCGATCCAGGTGAGGATGTAGTTGCGGATCTCGTCCTGGATTTTGGCGTTGCCCGTCAGCCACGCCCGCAGGCGCTCGGCGTAGTTGGCCAGCTTGAAGAAGTAGTGGCCGGACGTCTTCCGCCCCGGCGGCGTGCCGCACACCACGCAGAACGGGTCGCCCAGGTCGGTGGGGGCGTAGGTGGCGTTGCAGCGCTCGCAGTTGTCGCCGTACTGGTCCGGCGCGCCGCAGCGCGGGCAGCGCCCCTTGACGTAGCGGTCGGGGAGGAAGCGGCCGCATTTGTCGCAGTAGGTGAGCTCCACGTCCTTCGTGTAGATGTCGCCGTTGGCGCGGGCGGACGAGAAAATGAAGTCGCTGAACTCCTTGTTCTCGGGCGAATTGGTCGTGTAGAAGTTGTCGAAGCGGATCTCGAAGTCGGCGAAGTCGCGGCGGTGCTCGTCGTAGTACCGGGCGATGAGCGCCTCGGGGGTGATGCCCTGGCGGGCGGCGTTCACCTCGATGGGCGTGCCGTGGGTGTCGTCGGCGCAGCAGTAGATGGCGTCCTCGCCCATGAGCTTGAGGGCGCGGACGTAGAT
>JAKQOW010000008.1 GCA_029565065.1 Acidobacteriota bacterium
GGCCCCGCTCAAAGCGGCGATCACGGATGTCCGCACCCACGTCGTGTTCGGCCGGCGGGCGTCCCAGGAAGTCGCCCGGTGCGCCGGCGAATGGGGCGTCGACCTAGTGGTCGCAGGCAGCCGGGGCACCGGCGGGTTGAAGCGGTGGATCTACGGATCCACCCTCGACCGGATGCTCAAGCTCCTCAGTAAGCCTGTCCTGTCGGTAACGGAGCAACCGGGTCTGGCGGTGGACCCGGCCGATCCGGCCACCTATGTCCGGTTCCAGCGGATCCTGGTGCCGGTGGATTTCTCCGAATGCTCCCTGTCAGCGGTGCGCATGGCGCGCGGGCTGGGGACGCCCGCCGGTTCCGCCATCCAGCTCCTGCACGTGCTGGAGGATGTCTTCCCCATCGGTTTCGACGTGGGGATGGTGGTCCCGTTCCCCAATTTCCACGAGGGTCGGCTGGCCGGCGCCCGGCAGCGGCTCCAGGCGGTGGCCGACGGTCTCGCCGGCTACGCCGGAACGGTGACCACCGAGGTCGTCCCGGGGGTGTCGGCGCTGGAGATCCTGGACCGAGCGCAGGAGGGCGGCAGCGATCTCATCGTCATGGGTCTCCACGGCCGCGACTTCACGGGCGAGCGGTTCATCGGCGCCGTGACCGACAAGGTGATCCGCCACGCCGCCTGCCCGGTGGTGACCATGACATGTCCGCTGGAATGCCCTTGAATCGCCGGACCGGCTTGGGTATAGTGCCCCCTTTCGAGGAGGTGCTTCCATGGCCGGACCCTGGCGGATCATCATCGATGGCGCGCTCAGCGGGATCGAGAACATGGCCCGCGACGCCGCGGTGCTGGAGCTGGCGGAAGCCGCCGGCTCACCCCAGACCACGCTGCGCTTCTACCAGTGGGATGTGCCCACCCTGAGCCTGGGCAACAAACAGGACGTGGCCCGCGCCGCCGACGCGGCGTTCTGCCGCGCCAACGGCGTGGCGATCGTCCGTCGGCCCACCGGCGGCGGGGCGGTGCTCCACCACCAGGAACTCACCTACAGCGTGGTCTCCAATGACCGCGACTACTTTCCGGTCCAGCGGATTCTGGACATCTACCTGTGCATCTCCCGGGCGCTGTGCCGCGGCCTGCAGCTGCTGGGTGCGCCGGCGGCGATTCAGAGCCATGGCAGCCTGGCCCCGACGCGCACCGACAATTACATTCATAACCCATACCCCTGCTTCTCCAGCGCCTCCCACTACGAGATCATCGTGGGCGAGCGGAAGATCATCGGCAGCGCGCAGAAGCGCCTCCGTGCCGCCTTCCTCCAGCACGGCTCCATCCCGTACGCCTACGACTGGCGGCTGCAGGCGGGCGCCATGGGGGTCGAGACCGCCCCGCTGCAGGCGGTCATGGCGGCGATCGGCGACTTTGTGGCGCCGACACCGCCGTATGCCGACCTGGCGGGGGCATTCGCCCGGGGCTTCGCCGAAGAGTTCGGGCTTGCCGAGGCCGCCCCGCGGGGCGCGTTCACCCCGGCGGAACTCGAGCGCGCCCGGGCGCTGGCGGGCCAATTCGTCGTGACTTCCGAATGAGCGGGGATTCCTAATACAGCGTGAAGCTGACTTCGATGGTGACGTAGCAGTCCACCGGCCGGCCGTCCTTCATCGCCGGCCGGAACTTCCATTTGGTGGCCACCGTGGTGAGGGCCTCCTCGTCCAGACCGTAGCCGAGGCTGCGGATGACCTTGAGGCTGTCCACGCGGCCGTCCTTGCGGATGATTCCATACAGCAGCACGACGCCGGAGATGCGGTTGCGGATGGCGTCATCGGTGAATTTGGGCGACGGCTTGATCACCGCCTCGGGGGGGATGATGCCCGCGCCGACCGAGTAAACCCCGTCCCCTTCGCCGGGTCCGATGCCGGTGCCGGTGCCGCCGCCGTAGCCGCCGCCGGTGCCGCCGCCCGTGGTGCCGCCGCCCGGCGCGTAGATCTCGCCGAGACTCAGGTCGTTGACGATCTCGCCTTCGAACGTGGGCAGGGTGATCTTTTCCGGTTCGTAGGTGGGTTCCGGCTGGTCGGGGGTCAGGTCGGGCACCGGCACGAAGACCGGATCCGGCTTGGGAATGGTGGTGGCCTGCTGGGGCGTCTCGGGACTCGGCTTGGTGATGCCGCGGCCGCCGCCGGCGTTCTGGGGCGGGGCCAGTGACTGAATATTGACCAGACGGTAGACGGTGGGCTCGAGTATGCGGGACGCCAGGTCGGGGAAGCGGATGAAGAAGATGATGATGTGGAAGATGATCGC
>JAKQOW010000015.1 GCA_029565065.1 Acidobacteriota bacterium
GATCTCGGTGCCGCTCCCCACCCGCGAGCGGATGCCCAGGATGGAATTCCAGACCAGCGCCCCGCTCAGCACGCACCCTTCCGAGACGATGGAGCTGTGGATCTGGCAGCGGAAGATCTTCGAGGACGGCAGGAAGCGGGCATGCGTGTAGACAGGGTAGGCGGCGTCATAGATCTCGAACTCGGGGTTGGCCTTCGTCAGCTCCAGGTTGGCCTGGTAGAACGATTTGATGGTCCCGATGTCGGACCAGTAACCGTCGAAGGGGTAGCCGTAGACATTCAGGTTCTTGATGGCGTGGGGGATGATGTCCTTGCCGAAGTCGTTGAACCGCTCGCTGCGGAGCAGTTCGGCCAGCACGTCGGTGTTGAACAGGTAGATGCCCATGGAAGCCAGATACGGCTTGGCGTTGAGCACCGCGTGGTATTTCTCGGGGATCGCCGCGATTTCCTCCGCCGTGAGACGCAGCGGCGCCGCCCGATCCAGCGGCGGCTTCTCGACGAAGTCCACGATGCGGGTGTTCCGGTCCACCTTCATGATGCCGAAGCCGGGCACGTCCGCCTCGGACACGGGGATCATGGCCACGGTGACGTCGGCGCCCTTCTCCAGGTGGAACCGGAAGAAGTCGCGGTAGTCCATGCGGTAGAGCTGGTCCCCCGAGAGGATGAGGAGGTGGCTGGTGTGGCCCGTGTCAAAATGCCGGAAGCACTTGCGCACGGCGTCGGCCGTCCCCTGGAACCAGTCGCGCGACTCGTGGGTCTGCTCGGCGGCCAGGATGTCCACGAAGCCGTCGGTGAACATGTCGAAATGGTAGGTCTGGGCGATGTGCCGGTTGAGCGACTCGGAATTGAACTGGGTCAGGACGAAGATCCGCCGGATGTCCGAGTTGAGGCAGTTGCTGATGGGGATGTCGATGAGGCGGTACTTGCCCGCCAGAGGGACGGCGGGCTTGGAGCGGTCCTTGGTCAGCGGGTACAGCCGGGCGCCCTGACCGCCGCCCAGGATGATGGCACTCAGGTTCTTCATTCACGCCCCCTCGGTAGCGGTGCCCACATTATAAGCGGAAAAACTGGTCACGACGCAAGGGAAATGCTGTTTTCTTCAGGGGATATCCCACCGCTCGCCATCAGGCAGGGCTGCGCGGCCGCGGAGCGGGCCGTCAGGATCGCGGGCGGGAGTCTTCCGCCGCTGGATCGAGCTGGTCCACGTCGGCCTGCTCCACGATCTCCAGTCCGTAGCCGTGCAGCGCCGTGAACCGGCGTGGATGGCTGGTGAGCAGGATGATGCGATCCAGTCCCAGCGAGCTGAGGATCTGGGCCCCGATGCCGTAACTCTTCTGGTCGTCCTGCTGGTACAGCTCCGCGCCGTAGGAGTAGCCGGGGCCGTGCGCGCCGACGCGGCAGGCGCGAATCTCCTGCAGCAGGCGCGGCTCGTCCTGTCCCACCCGCAGGTAGAGCACCACGCCCCGGCCCCGGGCCTGGATGAACTGCAGGCATCTGCGCAGGTAGGCGCCGGACGGATTGTGGCGCGACAGGAAGACGTCGCCCGGGACCGACTCGGCATGCACCCGCACGTGGACCGGCTCGCCGCCCCGGACGTCGCCCATGACCATGGCCAGGTGCTGGCGGTGGTTCAGGCGGTTCTGAAACACCCGGGCGGTGAAGCGGCCGAACTCGGTGTCCAGTTCGGCGCTTTCGACTTCGGTGACGAACTGCTCCGTGCGGAGCCGGTACTGAATCAGGTCGGCGATGCTGACGATCTTGAGGTGGAAGCGCTTGGCGAACTCGCGCAGCTGAGGCAGGCGGGCCATGGTCCCGTCCGGGTTCATGATCTCGCAGATCACGCCGGCCGGGTACAGCCCGGCGATCCGGGCCAGGTCCACGGCCGCCTCGGTCTGGCCGGCGCGCTCCAGCACGCCACCCGGGCGGGCCCGCAAGGGGAACACATGGCCCGGCCGGGCCAGGTCACACGGCCGCGTGGCGGGATCGATGGCCGCGCGGATGGTGGTGGCCCGGTCGGCGGCCGAGATGCCGGTGGTCACCTCGCGCTTGGCCTCGATGGACACGGTGAACGCCGTCCCGAAATTCGACGTGTTTTCCGTGACCATCAGCGGAATCTGCAGCTCCTCCAGGCGCTCGACTGTGAGCGGCAGGCAGATGAGTCCGCGGCCGTGCATGGCCATGAAATTGACGGCTTCGGGAGTCACCCGTTCCGCGGCCAGGGTCAGGTCGCCCTCGTTCTCCCGGTCCTCGTCGTCAATGACGATGACCATCCGCCCGGCGCGGATGTCCTCGATGGCTTCTTCGATGCGGTCCAGTGTCACCGGCTGACGTCCTCCCGAATCCGAATCCGCCCAATTGTAATACAGTCGCCCGCCGAATGGAACCGGCGAGCGGCGCGGTCGTGTCCGGTGTCGGGTGGTTCAAACGCCGGCCGTCCCTCCCGGCGCGGCGTCATCCAGGTCGGCCGGGTTCTCGATCCCCTTGCCCAGCGCCCGGGTCAGCACCGTGATGCCCAGCAGGAACAGGAACGTGGACACGTGGATGCAAATGGCCCACCCGGCATGCTCCGCCAGGTGCTCGCGCATGCCGGGCAGGAAATCGTACTCCTCGAGATAGACGACGTTCCAGTGAGCGTCGAGGACGGGATACGCGTCGAGGAAGAATCCGCGGCCCCGGTGCGTCTGGTGGAAGCGGTCCGGCGCGTCCAGCGGCAGCCGCGACAGGGCGGTGTCCCCCCAAATCACCCGGCCGGTCCGGTCCGCCAGCAACACCCGCCCCCGCTCGGGCAGCAGCGCCTGGTTGCGGATGAACTCCTCGACGATGGGTCGGGCGCCGCATCGGAGCATGAGCCAGCCGGCCTCCCGGCCGTCGGCCAGGAAGATCCGCTCCCCCATGGTGAACCACGGCTCCGCCGAATCCGTGAACAGCCGGGTCACCCCGAACGAGTCCCGCGCCCAGCCGTCCAGCCCCTGCTCCGATCCCACGTAGAAGGCGGTCCGGCTGCGGAAATCGGCGTCGTCGCGGGAAACGAACTCCAGGTTCCGAATCCCGTCGTGGGACTTGAGAACCAGGAGCAGCAGCTCGTCGATCGCATCCCGGTTCTCCGGGATCATCCGGATCCGCCAGGCGCAGAGCCGCTGGACCTGGCGCAGCTCGTCGAGCTGCGCCTGGATCTTCATGCCGTGCACCTTGTTCCAGTAGGTCCGGTTGCGGATCCACTGGGTGCGCGCCGCCTCACGGTGCTGAAACCACGCCTGGTACGCCAGCACCGCGTGGACCGGCAGCGGCAGCAGGCACAGCACCAGCGCCGCCACGACGAGCCAGTTGCTCTGGAAAACCAGTGTCCGGCGGCTCCAGAGGCCCCAGCGGTTCTCGATCAGGACGCCCATGCGGCGCGCCTCGGGCGGGATGAACTGGAAAATGAGCTCGCCCGGGAACACGAGGAGGACGGCGAAGTAAAGGCTCGTGGACAGCAGCAGCTCCCACCCCGGCGCCTCCACCCACTGCAGGAAGTACACCTGCCGGAACACCGCGTAAAACAGCCCGTTCACCAGGGGCACCAGCACCAGGCCGGCCGCCCCGTACGTCAGCAGCGCCCGCACTTCCAGGCGACGCATCCGGGCGAAGCAACGGTCCCGCACGATCGGCACCACCGTGCCGTTGATCATGTGCACCGCCAGCGAGGCCAGGTACAACGCCGCCGAGTGCTCCCCCGGCCGGATGAGGTATGCCGCGGTGACGGCGATGAACGGGCTGACGACTCCGCCCCAGATGCCGAACAGGATGCCCCCGAGGATCACCAGCACGTAACTCGGGTCGATGAGCACGGGGACAGAGCCGAGGAACACCCGCACCGGGCCGATGAGCACCCCCGGGAACAGGAGGACGGCCCAGAACAGGCTCACGGCCAGAATCTTCCAGCTGAATTCATCCGATGACAGCGTCATCCGGAGCTTCCGTCGCGGCACGAGAATGGAGATACCCATCCAAAGTACCAGAACGCCCCCGCGTTGCAAAGGGAAAACATCTGTGCTACCATCGCACCACAATTGCTACCCCCACGGACTTTTGCCTGAAGACGCCGGGTTTTGCGGAACGGGCGAAACGGGAGATGAGATGGGAGACTCCGCGTACCAAACCGATTTGAACCAGCTGGTGACCTCGTTTTTCAAGTACCTGAGCGACGAAATCACCCCGGCCAACGCCCAGGACACCCTCCAGCTCGTCCTGCGCACCGAAGGGAAGGGCCTGCTGGACCCGGCCCAGGTAGCCAAGCTTTGCAACCACTGGGCTGTCGGCCAGAACAAGAAATCGGGCATCCCCATCTACCAGTGCCTCGGCACCACCGTCCTGCGGATCTACCAGGCCGATTCCTTCTGTTCCCTGCGCCTGTTCCAGCTGGACAAATTCATCAAGCCGTTCATCAACGAGTTGTACCGCCTCTGCCCGGCGGAAGAGCGGGACATCTTCAAGGAGGAACTGCCCAACATCAAGCGCCAGTTTCTCAAATCGCTCGAGGCGGAAACCCAGACGGCCATGCCGGAATACGAGGTCCAGTTCCACGTGGACGACACCACCCAGGTCACGGAGGGCGAGTGGATCCAGATCACCGGCGAGCGGTTCGCCCTCCTCATGGACAAGCTGACCCCGGTCATCGACGACGCCGCGCTGGCCCCGGACGCCCGCCGGGCCCAGGTTCACGAGTTGATGGAGGAGATCCAAAAAACCTTCACCAACATCATCCACGACCAGACCCTCAAGGACCGGCTGATCGCCCTGATCGAGAAGGCTCGCCTGCTGCTCAACCGGCGGCACATCGAGGCGGCCAACGAGATCCTCGGGTTCGTGGCCCAGACGGTGGATCAGCGCAAGGACCAGTTCCTGGAGCGGGAAGTCGCCAGCGTGCTCACCCTGAGCTCCATCGACACCTCCTTCCTCGACGAGTACCTCCGCGATCCGGAGCGGAAGAAAATCCTGAAACCCTTGTTCTCCAACATTTTCGAGACCCGCCCCACCAACCTGCTGGGCAGCCTGGTCCAGGAGCAGGGCGCCGAGGGGCGCAAGCGCCTGCTGCAGTTCCTGACAGTCTACGAACCGGAGATCTTCTACCAGATCATCGCGGAGCTCCAGAGCCAGCAGTTGACCCGCTGGTACTACAAGCGCAACCTGATCTACCTGCTGGGCCGGCTGCAGAAGCCGGCGGATTTCCCCGTGCGGGACATCCTCGACATGATGCTCGCCTACATCCATCCGGACGTCTTCCCCGCCCTGACGCAGGAGGCGGTCCGCAGTTACCTCAACTTCGACACCATGGGCGGGCTGCAGCTCGTGCTTCAGATCGCCACGGCGCCGCACGTCTCGGACGCCATCCGGCTGGAGAAATTCTACAAGCCCGAGGTGTTGGACGAGTTCAAGTCCAGCGTCCTGAGGGGCGCCGGCGAGTTCGATTTTTCCAAGCAGACGCGGGCCGTCCAGATGATCCTGGACGCCATCCGCCAGGAACTGGGCAAGGCGACCGTCGTCATGGGCCGCGTCATCGGGGGTTTGAACCCGAAGGTGGTCACCGGTCTCATCGAGCTGCTGTCGACCACGCCGTCGCGCCAGGCCGAGGACGGATTGAAGAGCGTTGCGGGGGACTTCAAGATCGCCGTGGTCCAGACCGCGGTCCAGCAGACGCTGGAGGCGATGGCCAGGGAGCGGAAAACGTTCCTCTGAGATGCGAGGGGATGCCCGGGATCACGGGCCGGAATCGGTGCGCCAATACTCTTCCGCAAAGACGGGCAGTTCGATCACATAGCCGATGCCCTTGCCGGTTTCGGCCTCGGTGAAGATCACGCCGCCGTGGTTGCGGACCACGTTGAAGCAGAATGCGAGCCGGACGCTGGCGTCTTCAAGCGGCTGGTCCGGAGCCTGGACGGGCGCCCGGACTTCCGGCATGTTCGACGGCACGACGCCGGGGCTGCCGTCGGTGATCACGACCTGGACCATTTCGAGGCGTTTGAGCATCGCGATGTCGAGGACGCCGCCGCCATGGTCCTGAGCCAGGGTTTGGGCGGCCAGATCGATCAGGGTGCGGAACACCTGGGCGATATTCTCGCGCTCGAGGTACAGCTCGGGCAGATCCGGTTCCATGTTCAGGTTCAGCGTCACGCCCAGCCTGTGGATCATGGGCCGGAGTTCGGCCGCCAGACGCTCGAGGAGCGCGTTCAGCCGGACCGGCACCTTCTCCAGGGGGCGGCGCTCGGCCGAGGCCACCAGGTTCTTGACGATGACGATGGCCCGCGTCAGCTCCCGATCGATCTTGCCCAGAATATCCCGCGCCCCCTCGTCGTCGGCCAGCTTCCGGCCCAGCATCTGGACGTAGCCGGACACCGCGGCCAGCGGATTGTTCAGCTCGTGGGAGATCCCCTCGATCAGCGAGCCCACCGATGATACCCGCGTCTGGAGGCGCTCCTGCCGGGCCATTTTCTTCTCGCCCGTGATGTCCTTGGCGACAATGATGGCGCCCTGGAAGCCCGACACCGAATCGTGCAGCGGCGTGGCCACGAGGCGGATCACCTTGCCGTATGGATCGGCCAGCGGCAGCTCGATCTCCATCAATTCCTGCCCCTGCCGGCCCAGCCGGTCACAGATCGTCCCCTGCACCTCGCTGAACTTGTCGAAGAACGCGCCCTTCTCGAACTCGCTCAGACCGCCGAGGAAGACCTTTCCGGACGGGTTCAGCAGGGTCAGGTGAAAGTCGTCGGTCATCAGCATGACGCCGTCGGCCAGCTTCTCCATCAGCTTCTGGAGGCCGAGACCGGACATCCGGCTCAGGTCCCCGGCCTGCCGCCGCCGGCACCGGTCCAGGTTCAGCAGACTGGAGATCACTCCCGCGATGACCGAGAAGAACTGGATCTCGTGCCGGGACACCCGCCGGTGGTTGCCGGCGGCGACATTCAGCACGCCCCACACCCGGCCGGGGAGCCGAAGCGGCACCGCCAGGTGGGTTCGGATCACGGTCCCGGCCGCGGGTCCGAAGCACGGTTCAAGGCGCTTGAGCGAGATGGGCTGGGCCGTGCGGAAGACGTGGTCCATCACCGCCGCCCGCAGCTCGGCATTCCGCTCGGGATCCACCGTTTCGCGGGCCACGCCCTTGTGGGCGATGAGCTGGGCCGGCCCGGACTCCTCCGGCTGGTGGTAGATCCAGACTGCGGTGTAGTCGCGGAAGCTCAGAATCAGGTCAAAGATGCGCTCCAGGTTGATCTGGATGTTGTCCTGTTCGGCCACGTGCTGGAACACGTCCACCAGGGTGAGGAGCATTTCCTGGTACACGTACACGATGTTGCTGGGGGGATTGCTCGCGTCTGAACCCATTTAAGCCGCCGGACTCGATCTTTTTCTTGACCCTGTTTGCAAATTTACTTAAAGTATCAATATCTTGTGACAGACGTTACGGTTTCATGAAGGAATCGCTTTTATTCGAAGAGGCCCTCGGCGAATTCGGGAAAGGCCTCTATCACAAGGCCATCGCGTCTTTCCGCGAAGCCGCCGCCCGGGATTCCGACGCCGACGGCACGTACGCGTCCCTCTCTAAAGGTTTCATTCTAGAATGCTACAAGCTCCTTGGCATCAAATATACCTCACAACAACTGCACAAGCAAGCGCTGGACATCCTGGGCCAGGGGCTGACCGAATACCCGGACCACAGCATCCTGCTGCTTTACAAGGGGATCATTCTCAACAACTCGGGTAACTTCCCGGCCGCGGTGCGGGTGTTCGAGACGATCTTCACCCGCGAGCCCCACTTCCCCAGCATCCGGATCTGCCTGGGGATCGCCCGCCTGAACCTGGGCAGCCTGGACCGCACCGAAGAGATCCTGCACGACGCCATCGCGCTGCCTCCCTTTGATGCCACGGTGTATCACCTGCTGGCCATCGCCCGGTTCCGGCGGCGCATGTACCCCGAGGTCGAGAAGATGGTTCTGCGGGCCCTGGAATTCAAGCGTCCCTTCCCCGAAGCCCAGATGGACCTGATGGCCGCTTACATTGTGCTCAAGCGCTACGCGGACGCCTTCCGGATCCTGGAGGAGCTGATCCCGTTCCTCAAACAGCGGAACCGCTTCCAGATCCCCCTCGGTTTCCTCGCCCGGCAGCTGCGGCTGGACGCCGGCCACCCGCTGCTGCGCAAGTATCCGTTACCTAAAAATGAGATCGACGTCTCCGAGGCCGCCGTGCACAAGTGGGTGGACGAGCGGTTCCACAAGACCATCGAGATTGACGTGCAGGCTCTGCCTTTCCAGGACCCGGAGGGGGACATCATCCGCAACTCCTGGTTCCGCCAGCTCCTGGTGAAGCACTACCAGAATCTGCTGGTGGACGGCGTGGACCTGCCGGAAGTTTACTTCCGCCTGGGCCGCGAGGCCCAGCGCCTCAAAAAGCACTCCGAGGCGCTGGAGTACTTCCGCCGGTGCCTGCTCCGCAATCCGAAGTTCGTGCCCGCCCGGATCAGCATGGGCTTCTGTTACAAGGATCTGGGGCGCGCGGCAGAGGCTCTGGAGAAGTTCGAGGAGTCGTACCGCGACTTCAAGACCATTCCCGAAACCATCCTGTTCAGCAACGAGTCGCCGGACGACGAGAAGATCGGCGCCGAAAAGGCCGATCTGCTGCGCGCCGAGGTCCACATCCTGAACCTGGCTCTGGGGCAGAATCCCGGCTTCGCCGACCTGTACTATAACCTGGGCCGGCTCTACTACTACCTGGAGCAGCCCGACGAGGCGTATCAAAATTTCGAGAAGGCGTGCACGCTGAATCCGTTTTTCATCCGCGCCATCATCGGCCAGGCGCTCACGCTGATGCAGCTGAACCAGACTGAAAAGGCCAGCGCGCTGCTCAACTCCCTGACCACCCGCAACAACCTGTTCTGGAAGGTGGTGTACAACCTGGCGGTCCTGCACCGCCAGGCCGGCAACGTCCCCCGGGCCCGCGAGCTGCTCGAGGAGCTGCTTCCCCTGGAGAACGAGTTCGCCGCCATGGCCCGCGACCTGCTGGCCAAGCTGCCGTCCTGAGATACCTCACCGATGTACACGCGCAGGCCGCGTCCAGCGAACGCGGCCTGCGGTAGAATCCAAAGGCGCGTCCCGCGCCGATCCAAAGCGCAGTCCAGCCTGCGCACTCCAAACTCCTAACTCCTAACTCCTAACTCCTAACTGTTTACTGTTCGCGCAGCGTAACGTCGCTCCGGATCCGCGCGCGGAGCGATTTCGCTAGCGCGCAAGCGCCCTGGAGTGCGGTGGCTCGACACCGCTTTGGATTCCGGATTGTCTCAACGCCATGAGTGTGCGAATATCGGAACGAATCCAAAGGCGCGTCCCGCGCCGAATCAAAGCGCAGTCCAGCCTGCGCACTCCAAGGCGCGGGCCGCATACGGCCCGCGCTATCCAAAGCGCAGACGTGTCTGCGCACTCCAAACTCCTAACTGTTTACTGTTTACTGTTCGCACGGTGACCATCCGAGGTCCGCAGCAGGATCCCGCCGCGCCGGCGGCGGCGGCGTGTAGCCCGGACCGAAAGGTCCGGGAAGTCGAGGCGCGCGGAAGGGCAGAAAGCTCCGTAGGAGCGACGGGGAAAGGGGAGACGAAGTTGTGTCAAGTATCTTCTGCAAAAAGGTAGGGGGTAACTCCAAGGCTTCTCCTGGCGTTGCCCCTCCCCCGAGGGGGAGGGGCAACGCGGCGCGCCGTCGCCGGCTCATGCCGCCTCGCCGTGGCGGAGCCGCTCC
>JAKQOW010000017.1 GCA_029565065.1 Acidobacteriota bacterium
GGAGCGGCTCCGCCACGGCGAGGCGGCATGAGCCGGCGACGGCGCGCCGCGTTGCCCCTCCCCCTCGGGGGAGGGGCAACGCCAGGAGAAGCCTTGGAGATACCCTCTACCTTTTTGCAGAAGATACTTGACACAACTCGCTGTTTGAACCGAGTGGGGTCGAAGGCCGACCACGCATGCCGGTGACGCACCGGTCAAACAACTGTAATATAATCACGTCATCAAGTGTCGGCCCGAGCACCCATGAAGCGAACTCCCCTCATCGCCTACCTGGTTTTGGTGGCGCTCCTCAGCGCGGCTTTCATCGCCGGGATGAAGGCCATGGGCCGGAGCGGGAACTACCTGGCCGGAGCCTACATGCTGGCCCCGGCCATCGCCGCCGCCCTGACGCGCCTGTTTTTCTATCGGCCCGGATTCAGGGACGCTCGGCTCCATCTTGGAAGATGGCCGGATTATCTTCGGTTCTGGGGAATCACCCTGGGCGTCGTGATCCTCTCCTATGCCGTCTACACGTTGCTTGGCGCCATCCGCTGGGACTTCAGCGGCGAGACGTTCCTAGCGCAGCTGCTGAGCCAGCTGGCGGCGTCCGGCGAGCGGATTGATGACCTGCCCGCGGGGCTTACGCCGCGGATGATGCTGATCATCTTCTTCATCGGCGGGCTGACACTGTTCAACGTCCCCCTGGTCGTCGCCGGATTCGGCGAGGAATTCGGCTGGCGGGGGCTCCTGTTCCCGCTGCTCTGCCGGTCCCGGCGAATCCTCGGCTTCGTCGCCGGCGGCCTGATCTGGCTCGCTTGGCACGCGCCGCTGATGCTGGTCCTGCCGGACACCTCCGGCTTCACCGCCGGACAACACGCGCTCAATGCGGCCGTTCTGGCGGTCGGGGCCATCGCCTCGTTCGTCTTCTTCGCCTGGGTGTACGCCAAATCGGGCACCATCTGGGTGCCGGCGCTGGCCCACGCCGTGTTCAACAACGGATCGCGGTCCTTCGCCTATTTCGCCGTCGTCGAGAACCAGATCCTGGCCAATGTCGGATTGATGCTGGCCATGCTGGCCGTCGTCGCCGTGCTGCACGTCCGGGGGGAGTGGGCGGCTTTTGACGCGTTTTTCAGCCAGGGACAGCGGAAAGGTTGAACCGGTCGATGGTCGGGGTGTCATGACCGGCAAGAGGCCCACGAGTTGAATGCCGGCCGCTCCTCTGGCCCGGCGGCTGCATCAGGAAGCTGCGGCGATGCTGGCGGCGGCGCAGGCCGCGACGCAGGCGGCCATGACGGCGGCGACCTGGTCGGCCACGGCTTTCCCGAACGCCTCATCCTTGGCCAGCTCGGCGAAGCGCTGCTTGGCCTTTTTCCGCTCGTCCCGGTCGGAGAAAACTTCGTCCACGAGGTCGCAGGCCCGGACGAGGCTCACCAGGAAGCGGGTGCGCGCGTCGGGCGCGGTGGCGGTGAACGCGGCCTGGCGCAGCCGCCGGCGCACCTCCAGCTCCTCCAGCGGATTGGAGGTCGGGAAACGCTCCGCGGGGAACACCCACAGGATCCGGTGCTCCTCCCGGCGCAGGATGCGCTTCTGCACGAGCCGGTCGAGGTAGGTCCGCTGGATCGACTTGCGGCCGCCCAGCCGGGTCATCCAGCCGGCGATGGTCTTCGGCCTGGCGGCCGTCCGGAGCAGGCCGAGGCACTCGTCCAGGACCGCGTCGCCCGTGTCACCGGCCGGCGTGGCCACCAGTTTCTTGCCCTCGATCCGGACCTTCTCCTTCATGGCCAGTTCCATCAGGACGGCCGCGGCCAGCCCGAAGGGCAGGCCGATGGAGGCCGAGCACAGCACGGTCCCCTTGTCGTCGCGCAGGCTGAGCAGCAACAGCTCTTCGGCCAGGGTGAGTTTCATGGGCGGTTCTCCTCGCGCGCGACGACGTCCGCGCGCCGTGGATTGATTATACGGAATCAGACTGTTTGCCGCCACCCGCCGCGATAGCAGCGGCGTCCCCCCCGTTGCGAATCGCGGAGTCTGGCGCCTCATCTACATTTGACGCCATGACCGAAAAAGCCGTTGATTACGAGCACGATTACGATTACGAATTACGATTACGAATTACGATTACGAATTACGATTACGAGCACGAACTCTCAACCTTCAACCCTCAACTCTCAACGAATGGGGACGAGCCCCGAGCCCCGAACCCCGAATCTCGAGCCTCGCCGTCAGAGTCCCAGTTCCGCCGCGCTCGCCTGCATGGCGGCAAGCACCACGCCGATGTGCTCCTCGAGCTGCACGCCCAGCTCCTCGGCTCCCAGCCGGATCTCGTCGCGGTTGACGGCGCGGGCGAACGCCTTGTCCTTCATCTTCTTGATCACCGAGCGGACGCCCACCGCCTCCAGCTTCTTGTCGGGAGTGACCAGGGCGGCGGCGGTGATGAGGCCCACCAGCTCGTCCACGGCGAAGAGGGCCTTGGCCACGAGGGTGTCCCGCGGCACGCCGGTATAGCTGGCGTGGGCCAGGATGGCCCGGACCAGGGTCTCTTCCATCCCGAGCCGGCGCAGCTCCTCGGCGCCGCGGAATGGGTGGTTGTCGGCGTCGGGGTAGCGCTCGTAGTCGAAATCGTGGAGCAGCCCCACCACCCCCCAGATGTCGGCGTCCTCGCCGAAGCGGCGCGCGTAGGCGCGCATGGCTGCGGCCACGCCGTAGGCATGCTTACGCAGGCCGTCCTTCAGGGTCCATTCGTGGAGCAGGGTCAGGGCGTCGTCTCGAATCATGGCAAGCCTCCTCGGGTATCCTCCCGATTTCACCACAAAGGGAGGGCCGGGGCCAAGAAAAAAGCGGACGGCGAATGCCGTCCGCTGAAAGGGGTAGCCGTGGGCCGCGGGCCGCCGGTCAGATCGGGTTCAGCCCCAGCTCGGTGAGGGTGGCCGGCGTGGGCGCGCCGGCGGCGTCCCAGCCGCGCGCGGCGTAGTACATGTCCAGCCATTCGCCGAACTTCTCCTCGGTGAGGCGCCGTCCCTCGAAGAGCCCCGCCTCGTGGGGCTCCTGGAAGAAGCGCGGCGGCAGGGTGTCGTCGGCGCGGGTGCGGCCGTTGGCGATGTTGTAGAGGCGGGTCAGGTTGGAGATCTTGTTGCCGAGCCGGTTCATGTCCGTCTCGCTCATGGGGATGCCGGTGCACTTCTCGAACACCGGCGCCAGCCGGTCGAGGTCGTACATCACGAAATCGCAGACGATGAGGCAGTTCCGGGTGTTCACGACATCCTGGCCGATGCGGACGAAATCGGGCGTGCTCTCCCAGGAAAGCTCTTTCCGCATCTCCGCCGAGGCGGACCAGAACCGGGTGTGGGAGGCGAAATCGGACGTGGCCAGGGTCAGGCCCATGGAGGCGCATCCTTTGATGTTCACCCCCGACAGCTCCATGCCGGCGATCTGGATGGCGAAGTAGTCGCTCCCCTTGCCGATGCGCCGGGCGGCGATCCGGGTGCCCTCGGCGAGCAGGTCGCCGATCTTCTCACGGTGGGCGATCTGGCGGAGCAGGGCGGCCTGGGCCTCGGCGCTGCCGAAATGGAGCGCGACGCCCCCGGTGTCCGCCGCGCTGATGATGCCCCGCTCGAACGCCTCCATGGCGAAGGAGCAGACCACGCCTGCCGAGATGGTGTCGAGCCCCAGATCGTCGCACAGCCAGTTGGCATAGGCCACCGCCTCGGCCGAATCGATGTCGCAGCCGGAACCGAGAAAGGCGGTGGTCTCGTACTCGGGGCCCTCCACCTCGTAATTTCCCCAGCGCGCCTCCTTGGAGCAGCGGATGGCGCAGTTGAAGCAGCCGGTGCTCTTCCAGGCCAGCTTCTCGCGGCATGCCTCGGAAGTGATGCCTTCGTAGCCGGCGAACTGGGTGTCGCGCCAGTTGTGGGTGGGTAGGAAATGCCCCTGCTCCTGGCCCATGCGGATCCACATCATGGTGCCGAGGTCGTCGCGGCGCTGCCGGTTCGGGTGGGCGACGATGTCTTTGGTGAGCTGCCGGTTCAGCTCCTGGAAGCCGGCGGGGTCGTGGTAGGCGATTTTCTCGTCCCCCTCCACGACGAGCGCTTTGAGATTCTTGGCGCCCATGACCGCGCCGGCGCCGCCGCGGCCGTACTGGCGGTACAGCTCGGTGCCGATGCAGGCGAAGCGGACGCGGTTCTCGCCGGCCGGGCCGATCAGGGCCACGCGGGCCTTGGGGTAAGTTTCGCGAAGCGCCTTCTCCGCCTCGTAGATCCCTTTGCCCCAGAGGTGGGCGGCGTCCTCGAAGCGGACCTCGCCGGGGCGCACGTGGAGGTAGACCGGCCGGTCGCTCTCGCCGGTGATCCAGATCCAGTCGAGGCCGGCCTTCTTGAGCGCCGGTCCGAAGTGGCCGCCGGCGTGGGTGTCGAGGAACGTGCCGGTGAGCGGCGACTTGGTGCAGACCACCGAACGGGCGGACGTTTGGACCTGAGTGCCGGTGAACGGCCCGGTCATGAAGATGAGCGGATTTTCCGGAGCGAACGGGTCGTGGGTGACCAGCCCCCGGTCCACCATGAGTTTCAGGCCGGCGCCTTTGCCGCCGATCCAGCCGGCGAAGAGCGACGGATCGGGCTGGCCGAAACGGAACGTGCGATGGGTCAAGTCAACCTCGAGAAAGCGGTTCATGTAGCCCTTGTACATGGCGTGCCTCCTGTGGGCGCCGGCGGCGTCAGTGCGCCCGGGCGATGTGGAGCAGGTCGATGAGCATGCTGTAGCCGGTTTCGGTGCGGCCGGCGCCCGGGCCGACGACGGTCACGTCGCCCATGGCGCGGGACTTGATGGTGACGGCGTTCGTGGCGCCCATCACGCCGGCCAGCGGGTGGCTCAGGGGGATCTGCATGGGCGCCACCGAGGCGTGCACCTTGCCCCCCTCGCGCCAGACCCGGCCGATGAGTTTGTAGCGGAATCCCTTCTGCTTGGCCTCGGCGATCGCCTCGGCGCTGATCTTCGTGATCCCGTCGCACGGGTAGTCAAACGGCTTCTTCGTGGCGCCGAAGACCGTGTTGGCCAGGATGGTCACCTTGGCCAGGGCGTCCCAGCCCAGCACGTCGGCGTCGGGGACCGCCTCGGCGTAGCCCAGCTCCTGGGCCTTCTTCAGGGCGTCGGCGTAGGACAGCCCCTCCTCCATCCGGGTCAGGATGTAGTTGGTGGTGCCGTTGAGGATGCCGCGGATCTCCTGAATGCCGCTGCCGGCCAGGGTCTCGCGGATGAGGTTGACGATCGGCGTGCCGCTCATGACCGTCCCCTCGTACAGGAAGTGCACGCCCCGCGCCTTGGCCATGGCCTGGAGCTCGGCGTAATGCAGCGCCAGGGGGCCCTTGTTGGTGGTCACCACGTGCATGCCGCGCTGGAGCGCCGCCTTGATGTGGGCGGTGGCCGGCTGGGCGGTCTTGATGTCGGTGTAGGTCGCCTCGAGCATCACGTCCGCCTCGGCCTCCTCGATGAGGGCCAGGGCGTCGCCCCGCACATAGGCCTGGGGCAGCTCGTTGAGGGAGTGGCCCGCCTTGAGTGTCTCCAGGGCCTTGGTCAGATTGATCCCGTCGGGGTGGTAGACCATGCCCTTCTGCATGTCGGCGATGCCCACCACCGTCCAGTTCAAGCCGTACTCGTTGCGAAGCGCCTCGTGATTCTCCAGAAGCAGCTCGGCCAGCCCCTGGCCCACCGTCCCGAATCCGACGAACAATAGCCGCATACAGTCCTCCTATGCTTAATATGAATCTCGATGATGTTCCATGACTCCGCCCGATTCACCGATTAACCAATCACCTTGAGCGCCTGTTCGAGGTCTGCGATGACGTCGTCGGGATGCTCGCCGCCCACGCACAGACGGATCATGGTGGGGGCCACGCCGGCGAGTTTCCGTCCGGTTTCGCCCTGCTGCTGGTGGGTCGAGATGGCCGGGATGGTGGCCACCGACTTGATCCGGCCGAGGTCCGTCGCCCGCCAGATGCGCTGGAAGCCGTCGAACACCCGGCGGGTCTCGGCGGCGGTGCCGCGGACGTCGAACGACATCAGGTGGCCGAAGGCCGGCTCGTCGCTGTCCGCCAGTTTCATGTAGCGCGCGGCCAGGGCGTGCAGCGGATGGCCGGGCAGGCCGAGGTAATCGACCCGCGCCACACGCGGATGTTCGGCCAGGTACCGGGCCACCTGCATCGTGTTGCGGGAGAAGAGCGCCATCTTCGTGCGCAGGAGGCGCAGGTCGCTGAGGAGGAAGAAGGCCGAGTGGGCCGACATGCAGGGGCCCGAGTCGCGGAACGGCCAGAGCTTGAGCCAGAGGCCGAAGTCAGCCTTGACCTCGGCGGGGAGATGCCGGCTGGTGACGGGCCGCCGGGCGACGATGGCGCCGCCGATGGTGAACCCGCCGCTCCCCACCGACTTGGTGAGGGAATGCACCACGATGTCGGCGCCGTGGGCGATCGGGCGCAGCAACGCCGGGGTGGCGATGGTGGCGTCCACGATGAGCGGAATCTCGTGGCGATGGGCCACCGCCGCCACCGCGGCGATGTCGGCGCAGGCCTGCTGGGGGTTGGAGGGCATCTCGACGTACAGGAACCGGGTGCCGTCGTCGACCAGCTTTTCCCATTCGTCCATCTCCCACGGACGCGTCACCCAGCGCACCTGGGCGCCGCGCTCGCGCATGCGCAGGTTGAACAACTGGAACGTCCCGCCGTACACCTGGGCGGCGGAGACGAAATTCAGGTTGCGGATATCGCCGTCGCGGATCTCCAGGAACGGTTCCACGGCCTGCTTGATCGCCGACATCCCGGCCGAGGTGCAGAGCGCCGTGGTGTCGGCGCCGGTGCCGTATCCTTCGAGCAACGCCAGGGTTTCTTCCAGGTAGTAGACAGTGGGATTGTGGATGCGGGAATAGCACCAGGTGGGCACCAGGTAGGCCAGACCGGCTTCCATCTCGTCGGAGTCTCGGTAGGCCTGGGAAGTGGACGGGTAGATGGGCTCGATGATGCCGCCCTGGCCGTTGGCGAACGCCTCCTCGACGGAGTACATGCCGTGCACGGCGATGGTGTCGAACTTGAGCCGTTTGACCTGATCCCGGTAGGCGGTCCGCCGGGCGAGATAGGCCTCGGCCTCGCGCATGTATCGCCGCACACCTTCGGAGTAGCTGGAATCCATGACTGCCTCCTCAGACGGGATGATAGACGGACGATGAAATGTCTCGGAAAAGCTGGCCGGCGGGCCGATCGGATAGTTAAGCAAATCAGATGAGTTCGATTATAGCCAACTCGGGGTGGCAAAGTCAAAACAACGGAAGAAAATATCGCAACGGGACCATGGACGCCAGCGGTTGGGACCGGCCGGCGGCGGCGGTCAGGCTCACTCGTCCACTGCGGCCGGGATGAACACGCGGCCGCTTTTGACGCCGTGGGTGCTGATGAGGCGGTCGGCCAGCTCCTGGACACGGCCGGCCGTGCCGCGGATCACCACCACCTCCAGGCAGTCGGTGTGCGTCAGGTGGATGTGCAGGTTCGACAGGACGTGCGTGTGGTGGTCGTGCTGGAGCTGGATCAGCCGCTGCGACAACTCGCGGCGGTGGTGGTCGTACACCATGGTCACGACGCCCACCACCTCGGCATTGCCCCGGATTTTCTCCGCCAGCAGGTGCTGGCGCATCAGGTGAGCCAGGGCGTCGGAGCGGTTCTTGAAACCTTCCGCCGCCAGCCGGCGGTCGAACGCCGTCAGCAGCTCCGCGTCGCAGGATACGCCGAATCGGGCCAGTTTCATGGGCGCCTCCGCTGATGCCACGATTGCTTCGCATGGTAGCACAGGCGGAGCCGCTGCGCCCGGCATTTTCGGGCCGGGCGGGCGACGCGGCCCGTCTTGCATTTTGCCCGGGGCGGCCGTATGATGGCCGGAAGCCGGCGGCTGGAGCCGGCGGAACCGGAGCCCATGCGCATCGAATCCCTGCACGCCTGCGCCTTCCGCAACCTGGCCGAGGAGCCGGTGGCGTTCGCGCCGGGCATCAACCTGTTCGCCGGACGCAACGGCCAGGGGAAGACCAGCCTGCTCGAGGCGCTCTACTGCGCCTGCTACACCAAGTCGTTCCGGACCCATCGCCTGGAGGAGTGCGTCCGCCACGGCGAGGGGGAGTTCCGCCTCCGCTGCCGGGTGGCGCGGGCGCCGCTGCCGCGGGTGCTGGAGGTGCGGGTGGGGTCGGCGGGCAAGGAACTCCGGCTCGACGAGAAGGCGGCCGAAGTCACCGATTTTCTCGACACCGCCGCCATTCTCTGCATCACCGCCTCCCACCTGCGGGTGATCACCGAGGGGCCCGATGCACGCCGCCGGTTCTTCGACGGTCTGCTGGTCCTCTTCCGCCCCGAGTACCTGCACCGCCTGGCCGCCTACCGGCGGGTGGTGCGGCACCGCAACGCGCTGCTGCGCCCGGGCGCCGCCGCCGCCGCGGTGCTGGAGCCGTGGGACCGCAAGCTCGTGCTGGCCGCGCGGGCGCTCGTCCACCACCGCGCGAGTTTCCTCGCGGAACTCGGGGCGGCCGACCTGCGCGACCGCTTTTCGCCGGCGGCGGTGGCGGTGCGCTACGCGCCGTCGCTCCCGGCCGAATTGCTGGCTGACGAGGAGGCGGCCGTCGCCCACCTGGCATTGCACCGCGAACGGGAGCTCCAAGCGGGCCGGAGTCTGTACGGCCCGCACCTTGACCGGTTCGACTTTCATCTCGACGGGTGCAATGTTCGCCGGTACGCTTCATCGGGCCAGAAGCGCAGCGTGCTGCTCAGCGTCTATCTCCAGGTGATGGACCTGTACCGGGAACAGCGGGGCGCCTTTCCCGTGGTCATGATCGACGACGTGGACATGGAACTCGACCTGGAGCGCCTGCGGGTGCTGCTGGGCCATCTCGACGCCAAAACCCAGATCTTCCTCACCTCCTCGAAGCCGGAAATTTTCACCGCCATGCTTCCCGCCTGCGAGGTTTTTCAGATCGAAGCGGGTGGCGTCCGTAAGACTTAAATTTTCAACAAGTTACAATTACAGTTTCGGCGATTTTCCGCTTCGTTTTCAGGCCGCCGCCGTGGTATAATCCTCCGTTTAAATTTGTGATTTGGACAAGGCAAATTCTCTATGGCCAACGACGAAAAAAACCAGGCGGCGGCTCGCAACGGCAACGGCGCGGACAGCTACACCGCCGAAAGCATCGAGGTGCTTGAGGGCCTGCAGGCGGTCCGCCTGCGCCCCGGCATGTACATCGGCACCACCGGTCTCGAGGGGCTGCACCACCTGGTCTACGAGCTCGTGGACAACTCGGTGGACGAGGCCATGGCCGGCTACTGCACCGAGATCAAGGTGACCATCCACCTCGACAACACGGTCACCGTCGAGGACAACGGCCGCGGCATCCCCGTCGACATGCACGAGAAGGGCAAATCGGCGGCCGAGATCGTCATGACCACCCTGCACGCCGGCGGCAAGTTCCACAACACCGCCTACAAGGTCAGCGGCGGGCTGCACGGCGTGGGCGCCTCGGTGGTCAACGCGCTGTCCGAGTGGATGGAGCTGGAGATCTGGCGCCAGGGCAAGGTGTACCAGCAGTACTACGAACAGGGCGATCCGAAGACCGAGTTCGCCGAGGTGGGCGTGACCAACCGCACGGGCACCAAGGTGCGGTTCAAGCCGGACGAGACCATCTTCGACGAGATCAACTTCAACTTCGACGCGCTCTCCCAGCGCCTCCGCGAGCTGGCCTTCCTCAACCGCGGCCTCAAGATCACCATCGAGGATGAACGCGAGGACAAGACCCACGAGTTCTACTACAAGGGGGGGCTCAACTCCTTCGTCGACTACCTGAACAAGAACAAGCAGGTGCTCCACCCCAAGCCGATCTACATCGCCGAGCAGGCCGACGGCACCGAGGTGGAGATCGCCATCCAGTACAACGACACCTACGTCGAGGCGATGCTCACCTTCGCCAACAACATCAATACCCACGAGGGGGGCACCCACCTGAGCGGCTTCCGCGCCGGGCTCACCCGGACCATCAACACCTATGCCGAGCGGGAGGGCTTCCTCAAGGCCATCAAACGCAACCTCACCGGCGATGACGTTCGCGAGGGGCTGGTGGCCATCGTGAGCGTCCGTCTGGGCAGCCCGCAATTCGAGGGCCAGACGAAGATGAAGCTGGGCAACAGCGAGATCAAGGGCCTCGTCGAGTCGGTGATCAACGAGAAGCTCATGATCCACTTCGAGCAGCATCCCGACGTGGCCCGGAGCATCGTCAAGAAGACGGTTGAGGCGGCCCTGGCTCGCGACGCCGCCCGGAAGGCCCGCGACCTGACCCGGCGCAAAAACGCCCTGGAAGGCCTCAGCCTGCCGGGCAAGCTGGCCGACTGCCAGGAGAAGGATCCGGCCCAGTGCGAGATCTTCATCGTCGAGGGCGACTCGGCCGGCGGCTCGGCCAAGCAGGGCCGCGACCGGCGCTTCCAGGCGATCCTCCCGATCAAGGGGAAGATCCTGAACGTGGAGAAGGCCCGCTTCGACAAGATGCTGGAAAACCAGGAAATCTCCACGATGATCTCGGCCCTGGGCACGGGGATCGGCAAGGAGGACTTCGAGCTGGCCCGGCTGCGCTACAACCGGATCATCATCATGACCGACGCCGATGTCGACGGCTCGCATATCCGCACGCTGCTGCTCACCTTCTTCTACCGCCAGATGACCGACCTGATCGACCGGCATCACGTCTACATCGCCCAGCCGCCCCTGTTCCGCGTCAAGTCGGGCAAGGACGAGCGCTATATCCTGGACGAGTCCGAGATGGCCCGCTACCTGCTCAAGCGGGCCGTTGACATGGCCACCGTCACCGTGGGCAACGGCAGCCAGGCCAAGACACTCACCGGCGGGGCGCTATCCCAGTTTCTGAGCCAGGTGGACGAGTACCTCATCATCAAGCAGCGCTTCAAGCGGCGGCTGAAGGACCCGGACCTGATCCGCTACGGCATGGAGTTCCTGTCGAAGTACCTGGAGCCGGGTTTCTCCAACCTGAAGATCAAGACGCTGTTCGGTCAGGAGCCGTTCATCCACGCCCTGGCGACGGACCTGCTGGAGAAGGGCTACCGGGTGGAGATCATCCGCGATCCCGAGCACAGCGTGTTCAACCTGCGCATCGCCAACGGCAAGCACGCCGAGCTGGACCTGCACTGGGAGGAGCTGACCACGGCCGAGTTCCACCGGCTGTTCAAGCTGTTCCACAAGATCCTGCCGCTCGACAAGCCACCGTTCGTCATCCAGGTCAAGGACCAGCGGGTCGAGGTGGCGGGAAAGGCCGAGCTGTTCCACCGGGTGCTGGAGCTCGGCAAGAAGGACGTGGCCATCCAGCGCTACAAGGGGCTGGGGGAGATGAATCCGGAGCAGCTCTGGGAGACCACCATGAACCCTGAGACGCGCACGCTGCTGAAGGTGAACATCGAGGACGCCATCGAGACCGACGAGATCTTCTCGGTGCTCATGGGCGACAACGTGGAGCAGCGCCGCTCCTTCATCGAGACCAATGCCCTGATGGCCCGGAACCTGGATATCTAACTTGAAAGTACCTCGCGCACTCCGTGCGCGAGTTCGGCCGCAGCCGGATCAGCCGGATCGCGACCGCATCCGCACCGATCAATCGACATTCCCGGGATTCTACCGCTGAAATTCCCTGTCTCATCGCCGAAATCCCCGCGATTGTGCCGCGGGAACTAGCGGCCGCCAGACTGCAAGGTGCCCTGGAATCGCTTGCAACTCCGCGCATCCTTGCCTATCCTTGACAACCAGTAAAAGGAATCGACCACGTGCTTCAGGGGGCCGGCCATGAGGACCGACACGTTTGCGCACTGCAGCCGGATCGAGGTGCCCGCCGAATTTGCCTTTGCCTGGCACGAGCGCCCCGGCGCCCTGGAGCGCCTCACCCCGCCCTGGGATCGAGTGGCGGTGCGGGAGCGCGCGGGCAGTATCCGGGACGGCGATCGGGTGCTGCTCGCCCTCGGTGCCGGGCCGTTGCGGTTCGAATGGGAAGCGGTGCACGAGGGCTACGTCGCCGGTCGTGAATTCCGTGACGTGCAGCGCCGCGGGCCGTTCGCCCACTGGGCGCACACTCACCGCTTCGAGTCCGACGGAGCGGCGGCGGCGCGACACACCGACTCCATCGACTATGCCCTGCCCTTCGGGGCGGTGGGCCGCCTGCTGGGCGGGGGCGCGGTGCGCCGGCGCCTGGCGCGCACCTTCGCCCACCGCCACGCCGTGCTCGCGGCCGACCTGGCGGCGCACTGGCGGTGGCGCGACTGCGGCGCGCAGCGCGTCGCCGTCTCCGGGGCGAACGGATTCGTCGGATCGGCGCTGGCGGCATTCCTCACCGCCGGCGGCCATGAGGTCATCCGTCTCGGGCGCAGTCCCGCGCCTGGCGTGATCGCCGCGGGCGCGGGGTACGAGCGGCTCCGGCCCGAAGACCTGGCCGGTGTCGACGCCGTGATCCACCTGGCGGGCGAATCCATCGCGTCCGGCCGCTGGTCCGCGGCGCGTAAGGAGCGAATCCGCGCCAGCCGCACGGGTCCCACCGCCCGCCTGGCGAAGGTGCTGGCCGCCATGCCGAAGCCCCCGACCGCCTTCCTCTGCGCGTCGGCTGTGGGAATTTACGGTGACACGGGGGACGCGGCGGCGGACGAGTCCGGGACGGCGGCTGAGGATTTCCTCGCGGGGGTGGTGCGGGACTGGGAGGCGGCCGCGGCGCTGGCGGCCGCGGCGGGGATCCGGGTGGTGAACCTGCGGTTCGGCGTGGTGCTCGGCGCCGCCGGCGGACTGCTGGCGCGGCTGTTGCCGCTGTTCCGGCTGGGGCTGGGCGGCCGCCTCGGCAGCGGCCGCCAGTGGCTAAGCTGGGTGGCCCGCGACGACGTCGTGGGCGCCATCCACCACGCCCTGATGGACTCCGGCATGGCCGGGCCCGTGAACGTGACCGCCCCCGAGCCGGTCACCAACGCCGCATTCACGCGGACGCTTGCGGCGGTGCTCCGCCGCCCGGCGGTGTTTCCCGTGCCGGCGGCGGCGCTGCGGCTGGCGTTCGGCGAGCTGGCCGACGCGCTGATGCTCACCGGCCAGCGGGCGCTGCCGGCGCGACTGCTCGCCGCTGGTTACTCGTTCCGGTTCCCCGACCTCGAGTCGGCCCTGCGCCACGAGCTGGGGCGAAGACCGAATCACCACACAGACACGGAGAACACAACGAATTACTGATGGTCAACCGGCGCCGACTTGTGGAACGGTCAGAGTGAGCGGAGGCCTAAAGACGATGGAACGGCGGGAAATAGCGGGGATCGCGCTGACGGTGCTGGCGGCCCTGGCGGTCGGCGGCCTGATCGGGGCGGGGATCGGCAACGGTCTGTATAGCCCCGCCGCCGGGGTGGCAGTGGCCGCTGCCATCGGGATTGCCACGGGGCTCCTGGTCCGCCTGCAGGTGCGGCGCAGCCGCCGGGCGCGACCGCCGCGGTCGGAACCGTCCACCCGCGCTCCGGCCGGCGGCAGCGGTGCCACGCACAGAGCCGACCAGGATCCGAATGTGGAGCCACGCGGTTGAGATTCGGAGCCGGATTCGATCGGTGATATAATCACCCTCCGAAATCAGAACCCCGGATTTGTGGACCAGGATGATGACCGAAGCCGTTTGGATCGCGTTTGGGCTGACCCTGTTCGCGGGGATGGCCACCGGCATCGGCAGCATCATCGCCTTCACCGCCAAGCGGACCGACTACCGGTTCCTGTCGGTGGCCACGGGCTTCTCGGCGGGCGTGATGCTCTACGTCGCGTTCGTGGAGATCTTCCTGAAGGGGACCGAGGCGCTGGTCGCGCGCTACGGCAACTACTGGGGCCACTGGGTGAACGCTGCCTCGTTCTTCGGCGGCATGCTGCTCATCGGCCTCATCGACAACCTGATCCCGGCCGCTGAAAACCCCCACGAGACCCCTTCCGAGGCGGAGACCCGACCGCTGCACGATCCCGCTGCGCCCCTGCCGGGGCCGCCGGGAGCGGCGGCCGCGCCACCGGCGCAGAGCCGGGCCGCCGACCCGGCCGACCACCATCACAAACTCCTGCGGATGGGCCTGTTCACCGCCATCGCCATCGGCATCCACAATTTTCCGGAGGGCCTGGCCACCTTCCTGGCGGCGCTGCAGAACCCGGGCCTCGGCGTGGCCATCGCCGTGGCGGTGGCGCTGCACAACATCCCCGAGGGGATCAGCGTCTCGGTGCCCATCTTCTACGCCACCGGCAACCGGCGGAAAGCCTTCTTCTACTCCTTCGCCAGCGGCGTGGCCGAGCCGGTGGGAGCGGTCATCGCCTACCTGGTCCTCCGGCTCGTCGTGGGCGGCCCCGCCGGCGTGGTCCCGCCGGAGCTGATGGGCATCCTGTTCGGCGGCGTGGCCGGCATCATGGTCTACATCAGCCTCGACGAGCTGCTGCCCACGAGCCGGGCCTACGGCCGGGGGCACGACAGCCTCCTGGGCTTGGTGGCGGGGATGGTGGTGATGGCGCTGAGCCTGCTGCTGATGAAGTGACGCGCCGGAGGGGCGTCGGTTGGGCGCCGCATCCGGAACGGCGGTGTTTGCCAAGAACCGAACCGCATTCCAAACCCCCATCGCTCATGCCGTCGAATCTCGCGGTTCGAAATTCAGGGTGTGCCTTTCGTTTCCCGCCTCCCCATTCACCCGTTCACCGTTCTCCAATGACAAATGAAAATGATCAATGACCGATGACAAAAGGGAGGATCCCTTTGAGTGCTTGGTGTCTTCGTGGTGAAAACGGCCCGCTGACAACCTCGGCTCACCTCAGCCGGAGCCGGATCCCGCCGTACACCGCCAGCTCCGACCAGCCGTAGCCGGCGATCTCCTCCAGGTCCTGGTTCAGCAGGTTGAACACCCGCCCGAAGAGCTCGAGCTCGTCCGACAGCGGGTACGTGGCGGACAGGTTGAGCAACGCGTACGGATCCAGGCGGACTCGCCGGGAGGGCCAGGAGGAAAAATCCAGGTCCGGCCGGGCGCCCTTGTACAGGAGCTGCACGGCCAGGTTCAGCTTCGCGACGGGCCGCACCGCCGCGGTGGCCGACACCAGGTGGGACGCGCGCCGCAGCAGCGAGTCGCCGGTGGCGCGATCCTCGCTCCGGGTGTAGGTGTACGCCGCGCCCAGGCGGAACCGCTCGTGCGGCGACCACTGGGCTTCGGCTTCCAGGCCGGCCGTGGCGGCGTCGTCCAGATTCTCGTAGCCGTCGCCGAACACGATGAGGCCGGCGTAGCGGTTGTAGAAGCCCGTGAGGCTCAGCCACAGCGTCTTGCCGAAGAGCATCTGGTCCACGCCGCCGTCGACGCTCCAGCTCTCCTCGGGTTCCAGGTCCGGGTTGCCGGTGTTGCCCCAGTCAGAGGGCGGCGCGTAGAGCTGGTACAGCGACGGCGCCTTGAAGCCGGTGCCCACGCTGCCGTGGAACCGGGTGCCGGATGCCGCCAGGTCCAGCACGGGCATGAGGCGGAAGTTGAGATCGGCCCCGAAGCGGTCGTGGTGGTCCAGGCGGACGCCGCCGGTGAGGAAGAACCGGCCGCCGAGCTGGAACTGGTCCTGGACGTAGAGCGAGTGCATGTCGGCGCTCTGTCCGGGGAACGCGGACGTGTACGGGCCCCACAGGCTCTCGGAGTGGTAGTAGGAGTGGCCCTGCTCCCGCAGGTAATCGTAGCCGGCGGTGAGGGCATGCCCGTCGACGTAGAACAGCTCGTGCTGCCAGGTGAGCTGGTGGGTGATGCCCTTGTACAGCGCCTCGCTGGACTCGCCGGGGTGGGCGTTGTCGGCGAAGTTGAGGTATTCGCGGTCGGCGCCGGTGTAGGCGAAGGCGAGGCGCTGCCGCCAGAGCCCCGAGCCGTGGGTGTGGCGCAGCTCGGCGCCGGCCAGGAGCTGGCGCTCGTCCCCGGTGAAGTTGGGATCGTCGCCGTAGGGGCCGCCCGAATTGTCCAGGCCGCTGCGGCCGTCGAGGAACCGGAAATTGGCCGAAGCCGACAGGGCGGGCGAGAACGCGTACTCCAGCCGGCCGGTGGCGGTGGTGTTGCGCCAGCCGTCGGCTTCGGTGTTGCCGTCGCGGGTCGCCGCGGCCGAGAAGCCGTCGCTCGCGCTGTGCGAGACGCTGCCGGAGTAGCGCCAACCGCCGCCGGTGCCGGCCACGCCGGCCCGGGCGCGCCAGGTGCCGTAGCTGCCGCCTTCGGCTTCGGCGTCGACCTCCGGCTTCCCTTCGCCGTGGCGGGTGATGACGTGGATCACCCCGCCGATGGCATCGGAGCCGAGCACGGTGCTCTGGGGACCGCGGATCACCTCGATCCGCTCCACGTTGTCCAGGGTCAGGTTGCCAAGGTCGGCCCCCCGGCTGGGGCTCATGGGGTCGTTGACGCGGACGCCGTCGAGCATGAGCAGGGTGTGCTCGGAGTTGGCGCCGCGCAGAAGCGCGGTGGTGACACTGCCCGCCGGCCCGGAGGTGGTGAGCTGGACGCCGGCCACGCCGGCCAGCGCGTCGGCCACGGTGGCGTAGCCCAGCCGCTCGAGCTCGGCGCGAGTGAGTACGGTGACCGAGTTGCCCACCGTGCGCAGCTCCGCCTCGGTGCGGGTGGCGGTGACGACGATTTCGGTCCGGATGCGGACCGGGGATTCGGCGGCGTCAGCGGCGACGGCCTGGGCCGCCGCGACACCCAGCCATCCGATCAGGAAAGCCAGAAACAGACGACGCATGGATCCTCCTATTCAACACGAGGTGAATAGGATTCTCCGAAGGTTGGGGATGTCGGGATGACCGGAACGACGTGACGTGAAGTCGATCACCGTATCTTGTACCTCGAAGAATCCGATGACGAGTCACAGGCAGGTCTTCTGGCTTCCGGATCGTTCTACCGGCCGCTCCTTCCCATCCCCCTTTCGGCGGGACAGTGGATCGCGCGGCGTTCGTCCCCGGTCACAGCGGCGGGACCGCGGCGGTTTTTCACCGCCTTCCCTTTTCAGCCCGGCGGGCGCCTGTGGCTCAAACAACCGCTTCCACTATACCCCCGCCACCGGTCCGAGTCAACGGTCACCGGTGAGTTCCTCCTTGATGGCGGCCCGGCGAGCCGATAGAATAGGACCGTGACTTCCGATTCCCACCATCGGCGCGCAGACGGTCCTGCCGCGGACCCGAATGAGGGGCCGGAAACCGTCGTTCTGCCAAGCCGATCCGGAGCCACGCCGCCACACCGCCACGAGGAAGAGCCGCTGTCGCCGCCTGCGCCGAGCGCGGCCGCGGACACCGGCCGCGCCGCCGCGCTGCCCGAAGCCCCCACCGAGGAAACCGGCTGGCCCGCGCCGGGTTGGGCCCTGTACCGCTGCGAACGCCTCCTCGGCGTGGGCGGCATGGGCCGCGTGTACCTGGCTTGGGACAACCGGCTGAACCGGCGGGTGGCGGTCAAGTTCCTGTCCGGCGACGATCCCGAATGCGTGCAGCGCTTCTTCCGCGAGGCGCGGGCCCAGGCCCGCATCGACCATCCCCACGTGGGCAAAGTGTACGAAGTGGGCGAGGTGCACGGCCGGCCCTACATCGCCATGCAGTACATCGAGGGCCAGGCCCTGAGCGCGGCCGCCGCGGGAATGTCGCTGGAGCAGAAGGTGCTGATCGTTCGGCAGGCGGCCGAGGCAGTCCACGCCGCCCACCGGATGGGGCTCATCCACCGGGACATCAAGCCGGCCAACATCATGGTGGAGACGAACGAGGACGGGACGCTGACCCCCTTCGTGGTAGATTTCGGCCTGGTCCGGGAGATGGGCGGCGAGGCGCTCACCGTGAGCGGAACCTCCTTGGGGACGCCGGCCTACGTGTCGCCGGAACAAGCCCTGGGCCAGGCGGGGGCGGTGGACCGCCGTGCGGACGTCTACAGCCTGGGCGCTACGCTCTACGCCCTGCTGGCCGGTCATCCCCCGTTCGAAGCGGCCACGCCCGTCGAGGCGCTCCTGCAGGCCATCAACAAGGAACCCGATTCGCTGCGTGTGCACGCGCCGGCCGTGCCCGTGGACCTCGAGTGCGTGGTCATGAAGTGTCTGGAGAAGGATCCCCGCCGGCGCTACGATTCGGCCCGGGCGCTCGCCGACGAACTGGACCGATTCCTCAACGGCGAGCCGATCCAGGCCCGCCCGCCGGGTCTGGTGGAACGCATCGGCAAGCGCCTGCGCAAGCACAAGGCCGTAGTGGCCGTGGCGGGAGTCGCCCTGGTGGCGACGGCCGTGCTGCTGGCCCTCTGGTGGCAGGCGCGCCGCGCCGCCGCCGAGCAGGCGGAGCTAGCCCAGCGGTTCGGCCAGCGGGTGGAGCAGGTGGAAGGGGTGTTGTGGCGAGCCCAGTCGCTGGACATCCACGACATCCGACCAGCCAAGGCCATGGTGCGCCGGGCCATGCAGGCCATCGAGCGGGAGATGCACGCGCGGGGCGGGGTGGCCGCCGGCCCGGGCCACTCGGCGCTGGGGCGCGGTTACCTGGCGCTGCACGACTTCGACCGGGCCCGGGAGCACCTGGAGCGCGCCTGGAACCTGGACCACCGGACACCCGAGGTCGCCTTCGCCCTGGGGAGCGCCTTGGGACAGATCTTTTTCCGCGAGGAACAGGCGCTCTACAAGATTCAGGGCAAGAAGCAGCGGGAAGCCCGCCGGGATGAAATCGTGCGCACCTTGCGCGAGCCGGCCTGCCGCTACCTGCGGGCCGGCGCCGGCTTGAACACCGATTGCCCCGAGTGGCCGGAAGCGCTTCTGGCCTTCTACGAAGGCAGGTTGCGGGACGCCCTGGCCAAGGCCGGGAAGGCGTTTCACCGGCTGCCGTGGCTCTACGAGGCGAAGATCCTGGAAGGCCGGATCTGGCGGGGGGACGGCGCCGGGCACCGGGTCGCCGGGCGCTACACCGAGGCGGAGGCCGCCTACCGCCGCGGAGCGGAAGCGTATGAAGCCGCGATTCGGGTGGCGCCGAGCGACGCCCAGGTCCGACTCGATCTGGCCAACCTGTGGGCCGACGTCATCTTCATGGGAGTCTGGTACACCGGCCAACCGGATCCCGCCGCCTATCCCCGGACGCTGGCCGCAGCAGGTGAGGCGCAGCGGATCGATCCAGACCTGCTGGACACGTACACAGTCATCATCGACACCCGATCCAGTTGGATGGAACACCTGTTCAACACCGGCCAGCCCGCCGACACCGAGGCGGCGGAAGCGGTCCGGGTGACCGAGGAGGCGCTGCGGCGCCAACCGGACAGCGTCACCTTTCTGGACAAGGTGGCCACGGTGTACTGGCAATGCGGCAAACTGGCGATGACCCGGCGGGAGGATCCCCAGCCGCTGTTCCTCAAGGGCATCGCCTCCGTGGACCGGTTGCTGGCGGTGGATCCGGACAACGTGGTGGCCCTCAACACGCACGGCCTGATCCACATGGACCTGGGCCTCTATCGGAAAAGCCAGGGGGCGGATCCCACGGCCAACTTCGAGGCGGCCGCCGGGAGCCTGGAACGGGCGCTGGCGGTCGGCCGGGAAAACGTATCTTCCGGCGTGAACCTGGCCCTAGCCCTTCTGAGCCTGATGGAGTACCAGATCCAGTTCGGCCAGGGCGATCCGCCGGCGCTCGCTCGCCGGGCTGAAGCGGCCCTGGCGGCCGCCGAGAAAGCGAATCCCAACACGCACTGGACCCACCGCACCCGGGCGGGTGTCCACCTGGCGATGGCCCGCTGGCGGGCGACGCGGAGCGAGCCGTTGGCCGCCGAAGTCACCGCGGCGCGGGCGGCGCTGGCGCGCGCCGGGGCGATCAATCCGAACGACGAGATGATCGGCCTGTACCTGGCCGAGTGCGAGCTCTGCACGCTGTACGATGCGATGGCCGGCGACCGGGACTGGCGGCCCGCCCTGCGGGCGGCGCGGCGGCAGGCGGCGGCGCTCGCCGCCGGGCCGCTGGCCGACAACGGCCGCCACCTGGCCTGGAAACTGGACCGGCTGGAGCGGATCGGGCGCGCCGGCGGCCGGCCCGACCCCAAGACCATCATGTGACGCGCGTCCGCCGCGGCGCCGGGCGCCGCCACCATTCGCAACGGGAGGAAACACCATGGGATTCCGGGTTGTCCAACATCCCCTGATCGCTCACAAGCTGGGCCTGCTGCGGGACGTCTCGTGCCCCACGTCCAAGTTCCGCCGGCTGGCCGAGGAGATCACCAACCTCCTCACCTACGAAGCCACCCGCGACCTGGAGCTGGAACCGATGGAAGTAAGCGGCTGGGCCGGCGCGGTCCAAGTGCAGCGGCTGTCGGGCAAGAAGGTGGCCGTGGTGCCGATCCTGCGGGCCGGGATCGGCATGCTGCCCGGCGTGCTGGACCTGATCCCGTCGGCGCGGGTGAACATCATCGGGATCTACCGAAACGAGGAAACGCTGGAGCCGGTGACCTACTACCGGAAGCTCTCCCACGACGTCGACGCCCGCACCGCCATCATCGTGGATCCCATGCTGGCCACCGGCAACTCGCTGCGGGCCACCATCGATTACCTGAAGGCCGCCGGCTGCCACCGGATCAAGGTGCTCTGCCTGGTGGCGGCGCCCGAGGGCGTGGCCAACCTGGAGCGGCACGCGCCGGAGGTGGAAATCTATTCCGCCGCCCTGGACGACCACCTCAACGCGAACGGCTACATTCTGCCCGGCCTGGGCGACGCAGGCGACCGGCTGTTCGGCACCAAGTAAGCGAGCCGCGGCTGCGCGGGCGGGCCGGCGGCGCGCTGCGGCGGGGACCGCGCCGGTTCACATGGAAGCGTCCTGGACCACCACCCAGCTGTCGCCCCGGCGGTGGAGCACGAGCAGGGTCAGGCCGCTGGAGGTGGCTGTGGCGGTGGCGATGGTCCAGCGCGCCAGCACCGATACGGCGTGGATCCGCCCGGGGCGCGCGTCCCCCAGCAACGACACCTCCCGCCCCCGGACCGGCAGAATCTCCAGAATCTCAAACGACAAGCGGCCCCGTGCGGCCTCGTCCGGATACGACTGCCGGTAGCGCGCCAGCACCTCGGCCCGGCCGCGGGTGAGCCCCTTGGGCGAGGCGAAGGCGGCTTCCTCGGCGTAGACCGAGCAGAAGGCCTCGAGGTCGCCCCGGTTCCACGCCTCGGCCTGTCGCTCCAGGAGCTGTGCGACATCGCGGCGGGCGGCGTCCGCCTCCCGGACCGCGGCCAGGCGATCCCACAGGCCGCAGCCGTAGGTGGCCAGGAACTCCGGATCTTCGGCCAGCGCCGGGTCGGCCAGCACCTCATCGGCGGCGGCAAACCGGTGGCCGGTCTCCGTGAGCCATACGAACAGCTCATCCCACTGGGCGGCGCTCACTTCGGTGGCGTGGAGGAGCAGGATCTGCGGCGCGGCGCGACCCACCAGCCGGTCGCCCCGCCGCTCCTGGTCGCGGACGGACAGGCGCAGCGAGGACTGGTAGTCCTCCGCGAGGCGGTTCATGGCCGCGGCGTCGCCGGCGCGGCGGGCGGTCACCCACGGCTCCTCGAAGGCATAGTCCTGGGTGTCCAGCGTCACCGGCAGGTTGCGCTGTCCCGTCTCGGCCAGGTAGCGGCGTACCGCGGCCCAATCGGCGGCGGTGTTCCCCTCGCGGAGCATCGGGTAACGGAAGAAGCGCGGCGTCCGCCCCCGCGGCGCCAGCCGCTCCGCCAGCCGCACTCGGCACGCTTCGGCGTCGGCGACAAACGCCGCGGCGCCGACGCGGGTCAGGTCCGGATGGGTGGCGGTGTGGTTGCCCAGCTCGTGGCCGGCCGCCAGCCACGCGTCGAGCAGGGCCAGATCGTCGGGGCCCTGGACGTTGCGCCAGGTGACCATCCCCACGGCGGTGACGCCGTGCCGGGCCAGCGCGGCCAGCAGCGCCTCGGTGATCCGCCGCCGCTCGGCCGGATCGGGGTGGAGCCGCGCCGAAGTCAAGGGCAGGTCATCCACGGTGACCAGCAGCGGCCGGCGCCCGTCCGCCGGTTGCGCCGGCGCCCCGGTTCCGGCGAGGACGCACACGGTGAAGGCGAAGCAGAGACTTCTGGCAATGGACATGGCGACCTCGAAATGGTGTTTTCGACTGTCGAGTCGGCGATCAGGATCCCGGACGCCCCACCCTCGCGCCGCGGCTTCAGTGCGGATCGCTTCAGGCGCACCCGGAACGGTGCTCATCGGCAGCGCAACTTTTCCCAGGGAGCCTGCGGGACGCCGGGTCGGGCCAGGACCAGCTGCAGATCGTTCAGGTAGCGCTCGGCGAACGCCCCCTCGCAGTAGGAGAAATAATACACCCACTTCCGGATGAACGCATCATCGAAGCCCAGCGCCCGTACCGCCGGGGTATTGGCCAGGAAGCGCCGCCGCCACTCCGCCAGGGTCGGGGCGTAGTGGACGCCGATGTTCTCCAGATCCTGGACTACCAGCTCCGAGTGATCCTTCATCGCCCGGCTCAGCGCGTCCAGCGACGGCAGCATCCCGCCCGGGAAGATGTGCTTCTGGATCCAGTCGGGTTGGCGGCGGTAGGCGTCGTAGCGCTGGTCGGGGATGGTGATCACCTGGACCACCGCCCAGCCGCCCGGTTTCAGGAGTTCGTCGACGCGGGCGAAAAAGGTGCCGAGGTAGCGATGGCCCACCGCTTCGAGCATCTCGATGGATACGATTCGGTCGAAGCGGCCCGGCACGTGGCGGTAATCGCACAGCTCCACCGCCACGCGCTCCGCCAGCCCCGCAGCGCGGACGCGCTCCCGCGCCAGCGCCAGCTGCTCCTCGCTCAGGGTGATGGTGGTCACCCGGCAGCCCGTCTCGCGGGCCGCGGCGATGGCGAACGCCCCCCAGCCGGAGCCGATCTCCAGGAGGTGGTCGCCGGGACCGGGGGCGGCCTTCGCGAGCAGCCGCGCGATCTTGCGGCGCTGGGCCTCCTCCAGACTGAGATCGGGCGCGTCGAACAGGGCGCACGAGTACATCATCGCCTCGTCGAGGAAGAGTCGGTACATCGCGTTGCTCAGGTCGTAGTGGTCGCGGATGTTCGCCCGGCTGCCGAGCAGCGTGTTGCGCCGCCGGCCGTGGCGCAGCCGGTTGGCGACGCGGCTGACAGCGGCGGTGGCCAGGTTGCCGGAGGCGAGCGCCGCGCGGTTGCGGATGAACAGCCGGACGGCGCCGGTCAGGTCGGCGCAGTCCCAGTCGCCGTCGGCGTACGATTCGCCGAAGCCGATGTCGCCGCCCCAGACCAGGCGCGGGAACAGCCGCCAGTTGCGGAGTTCCAGCCGCACCGGCGCCGGCGCGGCGGGATCGCCGAACGACTGCTCGGCGCCGGCGGGCGGCGCCACCTCCAGCCGGCCGTGGGCCAGCCGCCGGAGCAGGCCGTAGACCAGCCGCCGGCAGATCCGTTCGTGCCAGGTCGGGGGCCGGCGGCCGATGGTCATGGGGCAGGCGGGATCGGGGCGGGCGTGCACGGGGAGCTGCCGCTGGAAGTAGAGTCGGGCGGCCTGCCAGGTGATGCGCGGGATGCTCAGGGCCGCAGCCAGAGGTTGGCGGGCCACCGTGCGAGCCAGGACGCCGGAGGTGAGAGGCTGGGGGGCGCCGTGGAGTCGGGCGGTCATGATCCGCTCGCCGTCGCGCTCCAGGTGGATGCGGATGTCCAGCGGCCCGGCGGGATCGGTGAATTCGAAGGCATACGTCCCCCGCTGGTCGTTGAAGGGCGAGACGTGGAACGCCTTGTCGGCGCAGTAACGGAGCGGCCACTCGCCGGGCGGCCCCGCGGGCCGGTTCAGGATGTACACGTGGCGCTCGCCGAAGGTGTTGTTCACCTCGGCCACCACCAAGGCCACGGCGCCGTCGGGGCAGTGGCAGAAATAAAAGCTCACCGGGTTGAAGACGTAGTGCCAGTAGCGGGCCGCGGTCACAAGCTCGATCCGGCCGAAGGGGCCGTCGTGCCCGTGCCGGTGGAGCAGCGTCAGGAGCTTGTCGCGGATGGGTTCGCGGCCTGCGGTCAGGTAGTCCCGGTCGTGGATGGCCACCGGGCGGATCCGGTTGTAGCCGAACGCGGCGATCCGGCGGTCCAGTTCGGGCAGTTCGTCGAGGTCGAAGGCGTACCAGTAGAGGGGATAGCGGAACACGTGCCGCACCGGCCGCAGCCGAGCGTGGCTCACTTCGCCCACGTAGATGCGTGAGTTCATAGCTCGAGCCCGAACCGGCGGCAGACGGCCAGGCCCGACGCCACGGCGTCCTCGTGGAAGCCCCAGCGGTGGTAGCTGCCGCAGAAGTGGGTGTGGCGCGGACCGCTCAGGACGGGCAGCTCCGCCTGGCTGGCCAGCGCTTCGGTCGTGTACATCGGGTGGGTGTAGAGCATCTCGGCGACCGTGCAGCCGGGCGCCGGGGGCTGCGGCCGGTTGAGGGACACGCAGTACTCCCGGGCGGCGGCCAGCCCCTGGAGCCGGTTCATGTGGTAGGTCACCGACTGGCGGCTCTCGCCGTCGGCGCCGGCCGCGCGGGCGTAGTTCCAGGCGGCCCAGGCGCGGCGCAGGGGCGGCAGCGCGGCGGCGTCGGTGTGGAGCACCGTGTGGTTGCGGTTGTAGCGCCAGGCGCCGAGGAGGCGGGTTTCGTCCGGCGTCGGGTCCTCGAGCAGCGCCAGCGCTTCGTCGGCATGGGTGGCGATGACGGCACGGTGAAAGCGCCGGCTGGCGCCGTCGGCCAGGCGCACCGTGACGCCGTCGGCGTCGCGGCGCACGCCGGCCACCGCCGTGCCGGGGCGGAGTTCGCCGCGGAAGGCGGCGGCGAAGGCCTTGACGTAGCTGTGGGAGCCGCCGGCGACGGTCTGCCACTGGGGCCGGTCCCTGAGGGTGAGCAGGCCGTGGTTGCCGAAGAAGCGGATGAACGACTCCGCCGGGAACGCCAGCATCTCGCGGGTCGGGGTGGACCAGATGGCCGCACCCATGGGCAGGAGGTAGTCGTCGCGGAAGGCGCGACCGAGCCCCAGGTCCGCCAGGTAGTCGCCGAGCGTCCGCCCGGCCAGCCGACCCGCGGCGAGGTCATCGCCGGCGCGGCGGCCGAAGCGGCCGATATCGCGGAGCATGCCCAGGAAGGCGGGCCGCAGCAGGTTGCGCCGCTGGGCGAACAGCCCGTTCAGATCGGTGCCGGCGTAGACCAGGCCGGTGGCGCGGCAGGTGAAGCTGAAGCTCATCTCGCTGGCGCGGGCGGCCACGCCGAGATCGTCCAGGAGCCGGATGAAGTTCGGATAGGTGCGGGTGTTGAAGACGATGAAGCCGGTGTCCACCGGCGTGCCGGCGTCGGGTCCGTCGGGGATGACCACGGTGTGAGTGTGTCCGCCCAGGTAGTCGTTTTTCTCGTATACCGTGACCCGGTGTCGCCGCTGGAGCACGTGGGCGGCGGTCAGCCCGGCCACGCCGCAGCCGATGACGGCGATGTCGAGGGATTGTGTGTCCATGTGTCGGCCCGTTCCCGTCGCGCGTGAAGCCGGTGGCGACCGGCGAAGGCGCGGAATGATTGTGAGTGCAAGGTTATTATAACCGCAGATGCGGCCGGCACGCGCGGAGATTCTCCGCCGACTCCGCCGCCGCCCGGGAGAAAGCGGACCGGGGCACCCGCGCCGCATCCAAGTGGGCAGCGGAACCCAACGCGGAGGGGCCTCGATGATCGCAGCACCCGTGGCCTGGATCACCGGCGCCAGCTCCGGCATCGGCCGGGAGCTGGCCCGCCGGCTGCACCGTGAGGGATACCGCCTGGCCCTGACCGCCCGGCGCGCCGATGCCCTGGAAGCATTGAGGGCGGAGCTGGAGGGGCCGGCTGGCGATCGGGTGCTGGCGCTACCGGCCGACGTGACCCGGACGGAGGAACTCGCGGCCGCCTACGGCGAACTGCGGGCGCGTTGGGGCGTGCCGGACCTGGCGGTGGCCAACGCCGGCGTCCACCAGGGCGGCCGGGGCGCGCAGCTCGACTGGCCCAACTGCCGGCGTGTGCTGGACACCAACCTGCTCGGCACGGTGCACACCGTCGCATTGACGGCACCAGACATGGCGGCACGGGGCAGCGGTACCGTCGTCGGCATCGCCTCGCTGGCTGGCTACCGCGGCCTGCCCGGCACGGGCGCATACTGTGCCGGCAAGGCCGGCCTCATCGCGTTTCTGGAGAGCATCCGCTTCGAGCTGGAGCCGCGGGGTGTCCGGGTGGTCGTGGTCAACCCGGGCTTCGTCCGCACCCCCATGACCGACCAGAACGACTTCCCCATGCCGTTCCTCATCGACGCCCCTGCCGCAGCCGAGGCCATCTGGCGGGGCCTGCGCCGCGGCCGCCGCGAGATCGCCTTCCCCGTCCCCTTCGCCTGGCTGGTAAAGCTCATGCGCATCATCCCTTACCCGCTGTACCACGCCGTCGTAGCGGCCGTTGCCGCCCGCCGCGCTGGTACCCGTCAGCCGAACGGCGTATAATGCCGCCCATGCATCGTTCACCGAACGGAGGTGAACAGGCCGGCGGAGAATAGAAAAAAATGAGCCGCACCCTGGAGCGCGTTCCCAACCTGAACATCCTCATCGTCGATGACGAGGCCAATATCCGCCGGACCATGGCGATGTGCCTGGAGAGCGAAGGACACGCGGTGACCGGTGTGGATTCGGGTCTGGCGGCCATCGAGGCGACCGATCGGCGGGTGTACGACCTCATCTTCCTGGACCTGCGGCTGGAAAACGAGAACGGGCTCGACTTCATCCCTCGCCTGCTGGCGGCGGCTCCGTCGGCGCGCATTGTGGTGGTGACGGCGTATGCATCTATCGAGTCCGCCGTTGCGGCCATCCGGAGCGGGGCCTTCGATTTTCTGGCCAAGCCGTTCGACCCGGAACAGATCCGCTTGATCGCCCGGCAGGTGGGAGCTTTCCGAAGACTGGAACATGAGGTGACCGAGCTGCGAAGCGACCTGGACCGGGTGCATCCGGAGCAGGATTTCCAGACGGCGTGTCCGGCGATGCAGCGGGCGGTGGAGATGGCCCGTCAGGTAGCTGCAGCCGAGGCCACGGTGCTCCTGAACGGCGAGAGCGGAACCGGCAAGACGGTGCTGGTCCGGGCGATCCACCGATGGAGCCCACGGGCGGGGAAGCCGTTCGCGGTGGTCTCGTGCGCCAGCCTGAATCCGGAACTCCTGGAAAGCGAGCTGTTTGGCCATATCAAAGGCGCATTCACGGGCGCCGTGCGAGACAATCCCGGCCGGATCGCGGCGTGCGAGGGGGGGACGCTCCTGCTGGACGAGGTGGGGGATCTGCCGCCGCCGATCCAGCCCAAGCTGCTCCGGTTCCTGCAGGATCGGGAATATGAACGCGTTGGGCAGTCAATCACCCGGCATGCGGATGTGCGGATCATCGCCGCCACCGGCGCCGACCTGAAGCAGGCCGTGGCGAACGAACGGTTCAGAGAGGACCTCTATTACCGGCTCAACGTCATCCCCATCTGCCTGCCGCCGCTGCGGGAGAGGCGGGAGGACGTATCGACCATGGCTGACCGGTTGCTGGCCGTCTTAAACCAGGCTAATCGGAAACATGTCGAGGGGTTCACTGCGGATGCCCGGGCGACTCTTCAGGACTATCGCTGGCCGGGCAACATCCGGGAGCTGCGAAACGTGGTGGAACGTGCCGTGATCCTGTGCCGCGGAGCCCGTATCGGGACGGAGCACCTGCCCGAAGAGTTGGTGGGCCCCCGTCAGCTCGTCCGGCTGGGCGATCCCGTACCGCTGTCCACCATCGAAGAGCAGCACATTCGCCGGATCCTGGCCAGCGCCCTGAGCCTGCAGGCTGCGGCGGAGATACTGGACGTGGACCCGGCCACGCTATGGCGACGCCGCAAGCAGTACGGCCTCGAGTAACCAATCGCCTGAATCACCCCCCACTCCCTTCTTTGTCGTGCAATATGCAATCCGCCTGAGCAGCGATCGGGCATTTTGCATGCTGGTTGTGCCGAAAACACCCGGCCCGCAGCCCTTTGGCCGTATTCCGGATTGGCATCCGTTGTGCATTTATCCGATTGTTCGGCGGGCAATGGCCGAACGGATCCCATCTCAGAGGCAGCCTCATGACGCTCCGCTTGAAGATATTGTTCGGTTACGGAATGGCCTTCTTGCTGACGGGGATCGTCCTGGTCTGGGCGGTCCACAACCTGGTTGATCTGGGCCAAGCTTCGGAGGCCATCCTCAGGGAGAATTACAAGAGCATCCAGGCCGCTGGGCAGATGATGAATGCCGTGGAAGAGCAGGATGCAGCCGTGCTCCAGGTGCTGCTCGGCGATAGTCTGGCGGGCCGGGCCCGCTTCCGGCAAAACGAAGCCCGTTTCTTCGAATGGCTGGGTCGGGCAAAAGACAACATCACCGTCACCGGCGAGGCCGGGGTCATCGAAGAATTGGACCGCAGATATGCCGCCTACCGGTCGGCCGCGACAGACAGCCTGGTCGCGCTGGACCCGTCGCGTGTGGAGGCGAGGGAAGACAGTCAGAGCCGGTTGGCCCCGCTGTCCAGGGCCGTCCGGGAACAGTCGGAGCGCCTGCGGCGGCTGAATGAACAGGCGATGTTCGGCACCAGCCGGCAGGCCCGACGATTAGCCCGGCAGGCGGTGTGGTCCACCAGCGGCGTCGGCTTGATGGCGATGACGATTGGGCTGGTCGTCAGCGTCCTGCTGTCCAAGCGCCTGGTTCGCCCGTTGCACCGGCTGGCGGCTGCAGCCCAGCGGGTTGGCCAGGGACACTACGACGTGGAGCTGCCTGTCGACAGCCGGGACGAGCTTGGCCTGCTGACGGGGGAGTTCAACGCGATGGCCCGCCGGCTCAAGGATTACCGGGATATGAACGTGGAAGAGATCATGGCCGAAAAGAAACGGGGCGAGGCCATCCTGCGGAGCATCGAGGACGGTATCCTGGTGATCGACCCGGACCTGCGGGTGACCCATATCAACCTCACCGCCCTCACCCTGTTGGCGGTGACGTCCGAACAAGCCATCGGGCGGCACTTTCTGGAGGTGATCAATGATGAGGGCCTGCTCGCCCTCCTGAGGCAGACAGCCGACACACGGGAAGCCCCGCATCTGGGCGAGGACCGAATGATCCTGACGCTGAATCGGGGCGGAGAAACACGCCACTGCACCTTCGCCGTGACGCCGGTGAGCGGCAGCGGATCGGCGTTGCTGTGTGTGGTCCTGTTGCTTCGCGACGTGACGAGATTCCGTGAACTGGACCGGCTGAAAAGCCAGTTCGTAATGACCGCTTCCCACGAGTTGCGCACACCTCTGACCAGCATCAGTATGAGCATCGGCTTGTTGCGGGAGCGGGCCATCGATCGCCTGGATGACGCGCAACGCCAGCTGCTGGACGTGGCGTACCAGGAATCGAACCGCTTGAGGGCGCTGGTCAACGATCTGCTGGATCTCGAAAAGATCGAATCGGGACGAATCGAAATGCAGTTTGAAAAAGTGCCCGTGTCGCGATTGGCCGAACGGGTCCTGGCCATCTTTAGGCCGCAGACTGACAAGGCTCATGTGACCCTGGTGGCGAGCCTGCCCGAAGAACCGGTTTTTGTGCGCGCGGACAGTTCCAAGATCTCCTGGGTGCTCACCAACCTGATTTCCAATGCGCTGCGTTACGTGTCGTCCGGCGGTCATATAGACATCCGGGCTGAACGGGCAGGCGAATTCGTGCACGTGTCCGTCCGGGACGACGGCCGCGGCATACCCCGGGAGTTTCAGGACAGGATCTTTGACAAGTTCGTTCAGGTCGGCGACAGCCGGGACAACCGTGGAAGCGGTCTGGGACTGGCCATTTGCCGGGAAATAGTCCGCGCCCACACGGGGACCATCTGGGTGGACTCCGAACCGGGCAGCGGCAGCACATTCACCTTCACCCTGCCGGTGATGGAATAAAGAGGAACGACATGGGTAACACAGCAAGGATTTTGATTGTGGATGACGAACGGAGCATCCGGCTGACTCTGGTTCAGGCGCTCGAATCGCCTGAGCGGACGGTCGAGGCGGCGGTCAACGGCGAGGAAGCCCTGCTTTATCTCGAACGGGAGCGGTACCGGGTGATTCTCCTGGACCTGCGCCTGCCGGGCATGGACGGGCTAGATGTATTGAAGCGGATCCGGAGCAAGCAGCCCGAAGCGGCAGTGATCATCATCACCGCCCACGGCAGCATCGACGCCGCCGTGGAAGCCATGAAGCGGGGAGCGGCGGATTTTCTGCAGAAGCCGTTCATCCCCGATGAAGTGCGGCAGCAAGTTGACCGTCTGATTACAAGGCAGGCGGGGCCGCCGGATATGGTCGCCGACTACTTCGACCGGCTGGCCAGGGCCCGCCAATTGATGGCGGACGACCGCCTGAATGAAGCCGAACTTGAAGTCAGGGCCGCCATCGCCTTGGACCCGGATCGGCCGGCGGCATTCAACCTCATGGGCGCCATCCATGAACAGCGCCAGGATCCGCTGACCGCCATCCGGGAATACCGGGCCGCCCTGGCCCTGGCTCCCGCGTACGAGCCGGCGCAACGAAACCTGGAACGGCTGACCAGCTGGCCCCGTTCGGGTCGCATCATGCTGGAAGAACCCACAGGGAAGCCGGAGGATAAGGGGAAGTGAGCGCTCATCACTATGTCGTTATCGTCGGCTGCGGGCAAACCGGCTCCCGACTGGCCAACCGGCTCAGTGCCCAGGGCCAGAGCGTGGTGGTGATCGACCGCCGGCCGGAATCATTCGCGGCGCTGAGCCTTGAGTTCAGCGGCTTCAGCCTGGAGGGGGACGGCACCGACTCGGCCTGCCTGGAGCAGGCCAAGATTGGTCAGGCCGACCTGGTGGTTGCCGCCACCCGCGAAGACGCCGTGAACATGATGGTTGCTCAACTCGCCCACCGGGTGTACAGGGTGCCTCGGGTGGTGGCCCGGGTGTTTCATCCCGAGCGGGCTTCCTTCTGCCGGGAGTTGGGCCTGACGACCATTTGTCCCGCGGACGCCACTGCCGATGCCGTCCTGGGACTGGTGGGTTTTGGGAACAGCTCCTGCGGGTGCCGGGAGGACTCATGAAAATCCTTGTGGCGGGTGGCGGGAAGCCGCTCTATTTCTTGTGTCGCCGGTTTCTGGCGAAGGGTTGCCGGGTCACCGTGGTCAACCGCGATGCGGACGAGTGCGGTCGTTTGTCCCGTCAACTTCGGGCGATCGTGGTGCATGGGGACGGCACGGATCCCGTCAAGCTGGAGGAGGCCGGGGTGCGGGAAGCCGACGTGGTGCTGGCGATCACGCCGCACGATCCGGACAACCTGGTCATCTGCCAGCTGGCGGCGCGTTGCTTCAGCGTGCCTCATGTCATCGCCGTCGTCAACGATCCGGATAACGAAACGGCCTTCCAAAAATTGGGGGTCAATGCGTTTGCAACCACCCGGATCATCGCCGGCCTGATCGAACAGCGGGCGGCTTTCCAGGAAATCACCAGCCTGATCCCCCTGGGCGAAGGCCGGGTGATCGTGACAGACATCCTTCTCCAGGCGGATATGCCGGCCGCCAACCGGTCTCTGCGGGAGCTTGAACTGCCGCCGGATGCCCTGGTGGCTTGCCTGGTGCGCCAGGGACAGGCGGTCATTCCCCGGGGGGGCACGCAACTGCTGCCCGACGATCGGGTGATGCTGATCTCGTTGCCGGAAAACCACGGCCCGGCCCTTCGAGCGATTACCGGTGAGCGGAAAGGCCAGGCGCGAACATGAATCGCATCGAATTTCTGGCCAGCCGATACCGGGCTATCCTCGCGTACACTGGTCTGATGTTTCTCCTGGTCGCCGGTTTGATGCTGACTCCGTTGCTGGTGCTCGTGGCGTGGCCGGATGAAGCGGTCCAGGCTGCGTGCTTCATCGTGCCCGCCGTGGTTATGGCGGGTGCGGGGTGGATCCTGTGGCGTATGTTCCGTCCGCGGGGAGCGGCTGTGCTTTCGGCGGCGGAGGGGGGGGTGATCGTCCTGATGAGCTGGAGCGGGGCGATCTTCGCTAGTGCGATGCCCTTCATCCCGGCGGCGTCGCTCAATCTCACCCAGGCCGTGTTCGAGGCGGTGAGCGGCTGGACCACCACTGGCCTGTCGGTGGTGGATGTCACCCAGGTGTCGCACATGGTGCTGCTGTGGCGGAGCATGATGCAACTCGCAGGTGGGGCAGGGTTGGTCGTCATCATGCTGGCGGCTCTGGCGGGGCCGATTGGGCCTGGCTTGTCCATCGCCGAGGGCCGGACGGACCAGTTGGTGCCGCAGGTTCGCCGATCCGTCCGCCTGGTCGTGCTCATCTACGGTATCTATATGGTCCTGGGGGTGGGGGGGCTCCGGCTGGTCGGCTTGACATGGTTTGATGCGGTCAATCATGCGTTTCCGGCGATCTCAACCGGCGGGTTCTCCTCGTACCCGGACAGCGTCGGCCACTGGGACCGTCCGCTTGTCGAAGGTGTTCTCATCGGTTTGATGATTCTGGGCAATCTCAATTTCTTGACCGCTTACCTCTTACTGCGGGGCCGTTTACGGTCGGTGGTCCGCAATGGCGAAATTCGGTTGATGGCGCTGCTGATCCCCGTCAGTGCCGTTGTGGCGTATCTGGCCACCTGTCGGGCGTTGTACCCGGCCCCGTGGAAAGCAGTCCGGGTCGCCGTCTTCGAGACCATTTCCGCGCTCACAACCACCGGATTCCAGACCGTGACTTACGGTTCCTGGAACGGGCCGGGCGTCTGGGTGCTCATCGTGCTCATGCTCATCGGCGGCGGAGTCTGCTCCACGGCGGGAGGCATCAAGCAATACCGCGTCCATCTATTGTTCCGGGTCATGCTGGGCGAATTGCGACGCCTGCTGCTGCCCCGATCGGCAGTGGTGTCGGAGCCCCTGTGGCAGGGAGAATACAAGGTTTTCCTCCAGGACGCACAGATCCGGCAGGTGGTTGCCTTCGTCTGCCTATACCTGTCCACCTATGCGGTGGGCAGCCTGCTCCTGATGATGACCGGCAGCGCCCTGGAACCGGCGCTGTTCGAATTCGCTTCGGCACTTGGCACGGTGGGCTTGTCGGTGGGAGTGACCGCACGCGGGGCGCATCCGGTGGCGCTGTGGACCATGTCCACCGGCATGTTCTTGGGCCGCCTGGAATTCGTGGTGATCCTGGTCACTCTGATCAAGCTGGGCCGGGATTTTCAACAGGCGGTGCGTTTCACTTCCCGCAACCGGGTGTAGGGAGAATGCTATAATCAAAGCCATTCCACAGGTATTGCGGCCCCCCTCGGGAGGGCGGCGGGCGGCGCCGGACGAGGAGCCGGTGGCCGGTACCGACCCCTTCGGCGCGGCGGGCGGCCTGACGCCATGTGCCGCCTGCGGGGCCCTCCGTGGGGAGTGCCGGTCGCCCGGGATACCGGAATTGATGGTGCCGGTGCGCTGCGCCTGCGACAACACCCGCCGCTGCTGCTGATGCGGTCGTCCGCTCCAAGCCTTCGCCACCGGCCCGTGGCGCTGGGATCCCGACGCGAGGGCGCCGGTCTACGTCCCTGCCTGGCAAGTCCTGGAGCATCGCTGCGGCCACTGAGGGTGTCCCCTCGACCCAAACCGGAAGATTCGCGGGGCACAGCCCCTCAGGTCACCGCCAGCAGCTGGTGGGGCTGCTCGGGAGGATGGGCGGAGTCGACGTCGGGGTCCGCGCACCGATGTCGGCGAAACGGGCGGTGGCGATTTACCCCACCGGAGAATCGGGATCCGTCGGCGGTGGCATGGGCGGCTGCGGCGCCGCTGCGCGCGCTTCGAAGCTCGGCGCCTTCGTGGCGCCAGACGAAGCAGCCGGTGAGTCGGGATCCGGCTGGGGGATGGGCGGCGGGGTCGGGGCCGCAGCGCGGACGTCGAAACCCACCAGGTTGATCGCGTCATCGGGGTCGGGCGGATCGGGCGGGGAGGGGACAGGTTCCGGATCCGGGGTGGGGACGCCGTACCGCGGATCGGGCGGATGGGGTTGGCCGGTGTCAGGCAGGGAAGGCGGTTTGGGGCCGCCCTGTTTTAGCGTTTCAACCAGGTTCAGCTGCGGCGGGCCGACGCCCTTGCGGCCGTCGGGCCGCTTGGGGGTGTCCGGGTAGCCGCCGCCCCCCGGTCCCGCCGGGTCGGGCGAGGTGGCCGTGGGGCCGATGTCGTGGCTGAAGGGCAGCTCATCGATCAAGCCCCCCGGCTGCTTGCCCAGGTCGGACGAATCGGGGAGCCGGGTCTGGGGGGGGCGCAATCCCTGGCTCGGCAGCTCCACTCCGAGCCGGCCCGCCTGCTCCGCCACGCCGCCGGCGGAGTGTAATTTGCCCATGTTCACTCTCAGCTGGTTGGCGGTGAAGACCGGCTGGTGGCTGTCCAGCCCCGAGTTGTATTTTTCATCCGAATAGGGATCTTTTCCGGACGTATTCCCGCCGGGGGGCGAAGGGGGTTTGTCGCTTTCGCCCGGATCCCACTGGGGCGGCTGATACTCGACCATCCGGTCATTCACCGGCGCATTCGGTGCGCCGTCCGCCGCGAGTCGGTTCGGTCCGAGCGGATCCCCTTCGGGGATGTCGACAGCTCCGAACGGATCGACACTGTTCGCAATCTTCATGATGCCTCCTCAAACCAATGGAGAATGGAATGATCTGCACCTATTATCGGGAGCATCCGCCGGGACGTAAATCCGAACAATCGAAGATTGTGTGGGAATAATCTCAGGTCAGGGTAGGGCGTCACTGCCCGAGCGCCAGAAAGCGCCAGAAGCGGAGTGTGTCCCGGGTGCGGGGGAAAAACGCCGGCGTCCGTCGGCGGTACTCCGAGTAGCCGTCGCCGAACCGCGCCACGAGTTCCCGCTCCTCGACGGTGCGGAGCCACACCGTCAATCCCAGCGGCACGAACAAGCCGAAGGTCACCGCCGCCCAGGTGCCTCGCCATAGTCCCAGGGCCAGGCCGAGGCGCACCACTCCCGAGTAGGCCGGGTGACGCAGGAATCCGTAGACGGCCGATTCCACCAGGCGCCCCTTGGCCGGGAAATACACGTACAGCATGGCCAGGTTGTCGAAGCCGAAATGGAGGATCGCCCGTGCGAAGAGCGCGACGCCCGTGAGGGCGAGATACACGCCGGCCGCCGCGGCGGCGGCGGCCGGCCAGCCGCTCCAGATGCGCGGGCCCGGCATCACCGGGGTGTGCAGGATGGCCGCCCAGATCATGGAGACTCCGGGGAGGGCGAAGGCGGTGAAGGCGCGGGCGTACGCGGCGTCTCCGTGACGGGTTCGCAGCCGGGCCCGGCGGTGAAAGAACTGCCGCAGGGTGAAGTAGGCGGCGGCGATCACCGCCAGCGGCCCGGCCAGCGTCCAGCCGGGCCACCTAGCGTCCAGGCCCAGCATGGCGGCGAAGGGGAGCGCGAACGCGACGAATCCGATGAGGCCCAGGCGCAGGCGCCCGGCAATCGTTGTCAGGTCTGGGAAATGCAGGGTGAGTCTGTCCAGTCCGGGGACAGGCATGACCGCCTTCCTTCCGGCAGCCGGCTGTTGCGACTTCAGTCCGACGGTTGAGTCCCGGACGTTATTGTCTCACATCAGGGGCCCGGTTGCACGGCATCGCCATCGGCCAGGCGGGCGGCGATGGCGCCGGTGAGCCGGGCCATGGCGCCCAGGATCTCCGGGTTGATCCGGTAGATGGTATCGCCCGGCTCGTGGTATGCCAGGTGCGGCCCGGTGGACGACAGGCTGACGCACGGGATCCCCAGTTGGAAGAACGGGGCGAAGTCGCTGGAGCGCACGCCCACGCGCGTGATGGCCCGCTTGTTGCGGATCAGCCCGACCTCGGCGTCGGCCGCATCGACCACCGGGAGCAGCGCCGCACTGTAGCCGCACCAGGCGCCGTCGCCGGCGCCGGCCATGTCGATGTTGATCATGGCGGCGGCCTGCCGCATCCCGTAGGGGAGGCCGGCGGCGAAGGTGTGGGAGCCCTGCAGCCCCGTTTCCTCGGCGCCGAACAGGACGAAGATCACGGTGCGCCGGGGCTTCTCCGGCCACAGGTTCATGGTCCGCGCCAGCTCCATGACCACCGCGGAGCCGCTGGCATTGTCGTTGGCGCCCGGGTAGATGAAGCCGAGGTGCGGGCCGCATCCGTCGAAGTGGGCGCCGACGATGACGCACTCGTCGCGCAGCGCCGGATCGGCGCCGGGGATGAAGGCGGCGATGTTGTAGCCCTGGCTGTCGGGCACGTGGCGGGAGACCACCCGCAGGCGGAGCCGGCCCGACAGGTCGAACGACAGGGGCCGGCGGTAGCGCCGCAGGTCGTCGCGGAGGTCCTTGGCGGTGGTGGAGCGGGCGGCCAGGATCTTGTCGGCCACGGTGTAGCTGATCTCTGCGGGGGTGAAACCGGCGAGCCAGTCGCCATTGGTGTTCATCTGGGGCTGTTCATAGATGTAAACCAGGCCGAGGGCGCCCCGCTCCCGCGCCGTGCGCAGGCGGGTGCGGTGCTGGTCATGGTCGGTGAAACGGTCGTCGGCGGGATCCGGCGTGCCGCGGAAGCAGACGACGAACTTCCCCTTCGGGTCGATCCCGGCATAGTCGTCGTAACCCAGCTCCGGCGCGGCGATGCCCCAGCCGGCGAAAACCATGCCGGCGGTGTGGTCGCCGCTGTCGCTGAACGACAGGGGCAGGTAGTCCTTGTTGGGTTCCAGCCGCAGTTCCTGCTCCGGGGCCGCCGGGGTAGGGCCGGGCAGGTACAGGATCGCCTCGGCCTCCTCCAGCACCGTGTGCGGGGCGGGGAACTGCTGGAGGTAGCCGCCGGAGAACGCCGGCTCCAGGCCCCAGAGGCGGAACTGATCGGCGGCCCAACGGGCGGCGGCGGTGTAGCCGGGGTGGCCCGTCAGCCGGCCGGCGTACTCCGGCCCGGCCAGCGTCTTGCAGATGGAGTAGGCGCTGACGGGATTGGGGGCGACGGTGACGCGGCCGGCGGCAGTCGGCTCGTCGTCGGCGGCCAGGATCACACCGGCCAGGGCGGTAAACAACACAGCGATCAAACAGCAACGCATGACATTCTCCCTCGAAACAAAGTGGTCCACACAGTCCGAAAAGGTATTCTACGGAACGGAGGGACCAAAGGATATTTGAAATGCACCGTCAGATCCTGACGACTCCGAGCGACCTGACCGCTTCCGGATGGAGGCCGGGGGTCGTCAGGGAGCGGCGGCCTGGCGGGCCAGCCAGCCGAAGCCGCGGGTGGCGGCGTCGCGCCGCAGAGTCTCCAACCCGGCACGGCCGGTCTCGCGGCGGCCCGACGCCAGCTCCGCCCTGGCCAGCCACAGTCGGACCTCCAACTCCAGTTCCACCAGGCCGAGGCGGCGGCACTCGGCCAGCGTGCGCTGCAGCCGCTCCGCGGCGCGGCTGGCCGGCCCCGCCACAATCTGCTGGCGCGCCTCCATCAAGTTCAGCCGGAGCATCAAAACCGCGGACTGAATTTTCGCCGCGACCGACCGGGCCGCGGCCAGTTCCCGAGCTGCCGCGTCGGCCTGACCGTGGTCCAGGGCGATGGCGGCGAGCGTCAAGCGCGCGCTCAGCGCCCCGTCGGCAACGTCCGACTGCTGGAACGCGGCCAGTGCCTGTTCCGCCAGCGCCTGGGCTTCGGCGGCGCGTCCCTCGCGGAGCGCCACCCCGGCCAGCGCCAGGTGGCTGAGGGGCAGTTCGGCGGCCTCGTTGATCTCGGTGCGGATCGCCAACGCCTGTTCGTGCAGCCGGCGGGCCGCCGCCAGGTCGCCGGCGGCCGCCTCAAGCTCCCCTTGACCGAACAGCGCCCAGGCCTCCAGGCTCCGGACGCCGTTGGCCCGCGTCAGTTCCAGCGACTGCCGGTACAGACGCCGCGCCTCCGGCAGATTGCCCCGCAACCGCTCCACCTCGCCCAGATTGGCCAGCACCAACATCTGGCCTGGCTTATCGCCGATCTCCTTCCGGATCGCCAGCGACTCCCGGTACAACGCGCCGGCTTCCTCGAGGCGCCCGAGGTCGAACAGGATGGTGGCCAGGTTGTTCTGGATCAGCGCCACACCGCTGCGATTGCCGGTGGCTTCGAAGGCCTGGCGGGCCTGTTCGAACATGAGCCGCGCCCGCTCGTAGTCGCCCTGGATGTAGTAGATGTTGGCGATGTTGTTGCGAATCGTGGCCATTCCCTCGGTTTCACCCAATTCCTCCAGGATGGCCAGCGCCTCCCGCTGCAGCTTGAGTGCGCCGGACAGATCCCCGCCCACCTTGCAGATCACGGCCAGGTTGCCGAGCGCGGCGGCTTCGCCCATCCGGGAGCCGATGGCCCGGCTGAGACGCAGGGACTCGGTCAAGTCGCGCTTGGCCGCGGCATGATCGCCCTGATCGTAGCGGATGTTGGCCAAGGCTCGCAGCGCCTGGGCCTGGCCGCCCCGATCACCGAGGGCGGCGAAGATTTCCTGGGCTGCTGCCGCCGCGGCCTGCGCCGGTTTCAATTCGCCCATCTCCCGGTAGGCGCCGGACTGGAGGAGCAGCGCCCGCGCCGTGAGCGACCGCGTTTCGGCCGTCCGGCCTTTATCCGCGGCCCGGCCGGCCGCCGCCGCCTGCCGCCGGTAGTCGGACTGGCTGCCCGCCGCGGACGCCTCGGCCAGGTCCACGCGCGGGTCGTCTCCGGCGGGGGCGGGCAGCTTCCGCAACTGCGCCACCGTGGCCAGGGCGTCGGCTCCCTGCCCAACGGCCACCTGGGCGGAGGCCAAATGGAGTCCATATTCGAGATTGTCGGGGTAGAAGATCCAGAGACTGTGGTAGATCTCCACCGCCTGGGGCCACTGGCGTTCCGCCTCGTGATAGCGGGCTTCGATGCGGAGGCGTGTCTCCCGGTCCAGCGACCGGCTCAGGGCGAACGCCTTCGCCGACGCGGCGCGCGCCTCGGCGTCGTGGCCGAGGGCGGTCCAACTGGCGGCCAGGGCTTCCCAAGCCGGTGGGTAGGCCGGGTCGAGTCGGGTGGCTTCCAGAAGGCGGTCCCGGGCCGACTGGGCGTCGAAGACCCGCAACCGCGCCAGACCCTCGGCGTAGAGCCGGAGCACCCGAGCGTCCGCCGGGCGGACGACGAGCGCGGTCTGGTCGCCGGCGGATACGGCGCCGCCGAGCGCGGCGCGTAGGCGGCCGCCTAGCCGGGCGACCAGATCGAAGACGTCCGCCTCCTGGCCGGTCTCGCCCAGCGTGGCCAGCGTCTCGCCCGACACCGTGTCCTGCACGCGGACGTCGAGGCGGATCCGGCCGCCGCCCCGTTCACCCAGTGCCAGGTAGGATCCCAGCACCACCACGTCGGTTCCGAGGTTGCGCCGGATGCGCTGCAGCGTGTCGGACGCCAGCGTGTCGGCCTCCGGTAACGCCAGCTCGATGCGCATCCGGGCGATGTTCTCCCCTGGAATCAGGCGGAGCTGGCTGGCGGGCCCCAGTTCGGTGCGGACCATCTCGGCCAGCGCGGTGGCCAGCCAGTCGGTCTCGGGCCGGCCGGACAGGTTCTTGAATCCCAGCACGGCCACGGCGCGGCGCATGGCCACCGCCGCATCATCCGGTTTGGACGGCGGCGGCATCAGCACGCCGGTCCGCCACAACAGGACGCCGCCGGCGACCAGGGCCAGCGCCAGCGCCGCGCCGACGAGCCAGCGGCGCGCCGGACGGCGCGCCGCCGCGTGAACGATTTGCGAGCCGCCATCCGCCGTTTCCCCGCGCAGGGCGGCGGCGACAGACCGGGCGTCGGGAAAACGCGCCGCGGGTTCCCGCTGCAGGCACCGGAGAATCGCCGTTTCCCATTTCGGATTCAGGCCGGGGAGGTGGGCCGACGGCGGGACCGGCGCCTCCCGCAACCGCTTGAGCGCCGTGGCCAGCGGCGTATCGGCCACGAAGGGCCAGGTGCCGGTCACAGCGCGGTAGAGCACCACGCCCAGCGCATAGATGTCGGCGGCGGCGGTGACCGGGCCGCCTTCCACCTGCTCCGGGGCCATGAACGTGGGCGTGCCGGAGATCTGGCCCGTCACCGTGAGCGCGTCCAGCGGCGAGTCGCTGTCGACGCTGGAGCGGGCCATGCCGAAGTCGGTGATCACCGCCCGTTCGCCTGCGGCGCCCTCGTGGGTGGGGATCAGCATGACGTTGCCGGTTTTGAAGTCCCGGTGCACGATGCCGGCCTGATGGGCGGCGTCGAGGGCGGCGCAGATCTGCTCCGCCAGGGGCAGCGCCGCCGCCGGTTCCAGCCGGCCCACCCGGTTCAGACGCTCGGCGAGCGTCTCGCCGGGAATCAGTTCCATGGTCAGGAAGAAGACGCCTGGTTCCTCCCCGCCCGCCTCCGGCGGCCAGTGGTGGATGCCCAGGTCGAAGATGCGGCAGACATTGGGATGGGTGACCTTGCGGGCCAGGTGGATTTCCCGCTTGAAGCGGTTGACGGCGTTTTCGTCGCCGGCGATCTCGGGGCGGATGGTCTTGAGGGCGACCCGCTCGTGCAGCTCGGTGTCCTCGACCTCGTACACCTCGCCCATCCCGCCGCGGCCGATGAAGCGGATCACCCGGTAGCGCCCGGCCACGAGCTCGCCCGGACCGAACAAGCTCATCCGGAACGCGCGCCCGCCGCAGGAGGGGTGCGTGTCAGCCACCGTGCCGGAGGTGCGCAAGGTCGCGTCACCGCTGGACGGGCCCGGCGGCCAGTCAGGCGCATCGAGTCCGCCGGGCAGATCCGCCAGCAGGCGTCCCGCGGGTTCCCACGGCGCGTCGGGCGACAACCGCGTCGGCGTGTCGGGACGGACGCGACCCTCGCGGGCCGCGGCCCGCACGCCCTCGGCGTCCAGGGGACCGACGACGTCGTTGCCGATCTGGAAGTAATACCTGGCCATCAGTCCAGCTGCCTCCTAATACCCGTTCATGATCATGTGCCCTCCGGGCGCCGCGTCAGAAGCCGGGCGGCCGCCGGCCCGCGAACGGCCCGCCGTCCTGGAACGCCGCGGCGGCGGCCAGCACGGCGCTCTCGTCGAAGAGCCGGCCGATGAAGGTGATGCTGGTGGGCGCGCCCTTGGCGTCCAGTCCGTCGGGCACCACCACGCAGGGGTGGCCGGTCAGGTTGGTCCGGAGGAGCGTGTCGCCCTCGAAAGCCGGGGCCACCAGCACGTCGATGTTTTCGAAGAGGGCGTTCGTGTCCGCGACGAGCCGTGTCCGGAGACGATTGGCCTGGATGTACTCCACCGCCGGGATGAACCGGGCCGAGCGAAAGACGTTGGGCCAGGCGTCGCGGGTTTGGCGCGCCATGCGGTCCAGGCCGCCGGAGCGGGTGAGCTCGTCGAAGGCCGCCGCCGCCTCGGCGCTCAGGATGAAGGCGAGGGAATCGACGGGACCCGGCGGCAGCTCCACCGGCTCGAGGCGCGCGCCGAGTTGCCGCAGCGTCGCCAGCGATGCGGTGTTGTTGGCGCGAGCCGGGTAGTCGCCCTCGAACAGGGGCTTCAGGTAGCCGAAGCGCAGCCGGTCCAGCGGCAGGCGGGCGGGGATCCGGTAGGGGGCATCCGTCACGGTGGGATCCAGTCCGTCGGGACCGCGGATGGCGTCGAGGATCACCGCGCAGTCGTCGGCCGAGCGGGCGATGGGGCCGATCTTGTCCATGGACCAGCTCAGGGCCATGGCGCCCGCCCGGGAGACGCGGCCGAACGTGGGCCGGAGCCCCGTCACGCCGCAGCGCGTGCACGGCGAGACGATGGAACCCCACGTCTCGGTGCCGATGGCAAAGCCCACCAGGCCGGCGGCCGTGGCCGAAGCCGAGCCGGCCGACGAGCCGCTGGAGCCCTCCTTCAGGTTCCAGGGATTGCGGGTCTGGCCGCCGAACCAGACATCCCCCCACGCCAGCTCGCCGAGGGTGAGCTTGGCCACGAGCACGGCACCCGCCTCTTCCAGACGGCGGACCACGGTGGCCGTGTCGGCGAACACCTGGTCGCGGTAGGGAGTCGTTCCCCAGGTGGTGGGGTAGCCGGGGACGGCCAGCAGGTCTTTGGCGCCGTACGGGATCCCGTGCAGGGGGCCGCGCCAGCGCCCCGCAGCGATCTCAGCGTCGGCCCGCCGGGCCTGCTCCCGCGCCAGCGTCTCGGTGAGCGTGACCACGCAGTGAAGCTGCGGATCGTGCCGCTTGAGCCGGCCCAGGTACATCTCGGTCAGTTCCATCGAGGTGACCTGCCGGGTGCGCACCAGCTCGGCCAGCTCGGTGACCGGGCGGAAGGCCAGCTCCTCGAGGTCCGTCGGCCGGGTGAGCTGTCGCCCGGTCGGCGGGGCGGCGGCGGCCGCCGGAGCGGGCGGCACGGCGGCGCGGGGATGGAACTCCAGCGCCGGGGGCAGGTCGTTGGGGATGGACTCCCGGCGGATGGCCGCGTAGGCTTTCAGGTTGTCCTGCAGGTCTTCCGACATGAGCTGGAGCTGGGGTGTGGTCAGGGTCAGTCCCCACAGCACCCGCGCCGAACGGATCAGGAGCTCCGCGGCGGAGACTTCCGCCGGGCCGCGCGCCAGATAGCCGCCGCCGAACCCGAGGGTCAGGGCCGCTGCCGCCATGCCGATCCAGAGGAGTTTGTGTTTCATGCAGTCACCTTGGCGGCGCGCCCGTGCGGAGGGCGCGCGAATTGCCGCACGCGGAGTCAGCCGCGGCCAGACGATCCGGCGCCGCGGATCCAGACGTGCGTGATCCGGCCGATGTACAGCCGGTGGTAATCCCGGTCCGGGTAGTGGTCCGCCAGCTCCGCATCCAGGAAGCGGGCGGGATCCAGGTCCTGGCTGTACAGGGTCCGGCACTCGATGACCAGCCGAGCCTCGGCGAACGCCACGCCGCCCCCGGCGCCGGTGACGGGCGTCAGCCCGGCGGCCGCCGCCTTGTCGAGGTCGCGGCCCGAGCGGGTGCCGCACAGCTCCAGCGCCGGCCGGTGCCGCTCCTCGAAGAAGGAGAGCGTGTACACCGGGTGGCGCTCCATGAAGCCGAAGGTGTGGCGGACGGGCCGGACGAAGCAGAACGCCACCGGCTGGTTCCAGAGCACGCCCACCCCGCCCCAGCTGGCGGTCATGGGGTTGCAGTCGCCCGGCGTGCCCGCGGTGAGCAGCATCCAGTCGGCGCCGATGAGGCGGAACGGATTGTCGGGGATTTCCTCGGGATTGATGGGGCGAAATTCCGGCGTCATGGTCACGCTCGCTGCGGCCTGGCGGTCGAGTGGGATCGAGTGCTGGCCGTATTATACCAGAGCCGGACCGCTGCCGGGGCATCCGGCGAAGCGTGGTGCGATTTTGCCCGGCCGGCGGGGGCCCCGTGCTATAATTCGGTTCACTTTGGGGTCGTAAGACGAAAACCCTATCGGAGGTGCTTCATGATGCGCGCACAGAGAGCCGGATCCAGGCTCGGATTCCTGCTGGTCGTCCTGCTGGCGGGAACCGCGGGCGTATGGGCCGGCCAAATTCTGACGGACCGGCCGGTCCTCTTCCCGGGGACGGCCCAGCCCATAGATGATCCGCAGCAGTTCTACTCGCAGGCCGCCGCGCGGGGCGAACTGGTCCTGCTCAAGGCGGCGATCTTCGACCCGCTGCAAAGCGGGGCGCCCGATCTCGGCGCCTGGGTGCCCGACTATCTGAAAGGGCAGCCGCTCGACGGAAAGTACTACCTGGTCCAGTTCGCCGGGCCCATCCGTCCCATCGACCGGCAGGCGCTCGAAGCCGCCGGCGCCCGGATCTTCGACTACGTGCCGAACCACGCCCTGGTGGTCCGCCTCAGCGGCGCGCAGTATGACAAGGTCAGCCGCCTGGCCGGCGTGCGCTGGATCGGCGACTACCAGTCCGGTTTCCGTGTGGCGCCGGCGCTGGCGGCCGAACTGCGCGCCCGCTTCGCCGGGGCGGCGGACGACACCCACCGGCTCTCGGTGGACTTCTTCCCCGGGGGCGACCTGGCCGGCGGGATCGAGAGCCTGGTGAACCGGTTCGTGAGTGACCGCCGGTTCAACTTCGCGCAGAGCGGTCGCAACACCGTGGTCTTCGAAGTGTCCCGCGACATCCTGTCGGCGTTCGTGGAGCACGTCCTGAGCCTCAACGACGTGCGCTGGGTGGAGCGGCGGGAACTGGATCGGCCGCTGAACGACAATTCCTACTGGATGGGCCAGAGCGGCGACACCGTCGGCAAGACGACGCCCATCTTCGACCAAGGCATCCTCGGCCAGGGCCAAGTCATCGCCATCGCCGACAGCGGCCTGGACAAGGACATGTGCTTCTTTATCAACACCGCCGGCGGCGCGGTGCTGGCCAGCCAGACCGTGGAGCCGCCGAACGTGCTCACCGTGAACAACACCCAGCGCAAGCTCATTGCCTACAACATCCTGCCGGGATCCGAAGACGGCGACCACGCCGCCCACGGCTACCACGGCACCCACACCTCCGGCTCCGCCACGGGTGACGATTACCACACGCCGGCCTCGCCTGCGGCCGCCGGTCACGACACCGGCGACGGGATGGCTCCCCTGGCCAAGCTCGTCATCCAGGACGGCGGCCGGTCCGACAGCCCCTACCTCTATTTCCCCTGGCCGTTTTACGACATGTGGGCCCAGGACCGCGCCAGCGGCGTCCATGTCGCCTCCAACAGCTGGGGCGTCGAGAACAATCTCTACACCACCGCCTGCACCTACACCGACATGTTCGTCTGGGACAACGAGGATTTCCTGATCGTCGTTTCCTCCGGCAACGCCGGGCCCACGCCCGAAACCCTGAACTACCTCTGCACCTCGAAGAACGTCATCGCCGTGGCGGCCACCACCAACGGCAGCACCGGCGCCAACTCCATCGCCTCGTTCTCCTCGAAGGGGCCGGCGGCCGACGGCCGCTACAAGCCGGATCTCGCCCTGCCGGGCGACTACATCGTCTCGGCCCGCGGCGAGACCGCCGCCAACAACTGCAACACGATCGCCATGAGCGGCACCAGCATGGCGGCGCCCACCGTCGCCGGCTTCAGCGCCCTGGCGCGCCAGTACTTCACCGAGGGGTGGTATCCGTCGGGCGTCAAGACGCCGGCGGACGCCTTCACCCCTTCGGCGGCGCTGCTCAAGGCGGTGCTGATCAACTCCTGCGCCAACATGTCCGGCGGCAACACCGGCCGGGTGGGCAAGGAGGACGCGCCGGCCGCCGGGCAGGGCTGGGGCCGGGTGCTTCTGGACAACGCCCTCTACTTCAACGCCAAGGCGGACGCCCGCCAGCTCCTGGTGTGGGATGTGGCCAACGCCAGCGGTCTGACCACCGGTGGCGTCCGGGAATATCCCCTGCAGGTCGCGGCGGGCCAGCCGCTGAAGGTCACCCTGGTCTGGACCGACCCGCCGGGCTCGGAGAGCGCCGCCATCACCCTGGTCAATAACCTCGATCTCGAGGTGGTCGGTCCGGGCGGCGTCCGCTACGCCGGCAACCAGTGGAACGCGGAGCTGACCAACGACCTGAAGGAATCGAAGACCGATCCCACCGGCACCGACACCCTCAACAACGTCGAGGGTGTTCTGGTCAAATCGCCGGCCGCCGGCGCCTACACCATCCGGATTTTCGGCACCAACATCCCCGGTTTCGCCGGCACGGGCTTCCAGGGCTTCGGCCTCGTGGCCACGGGCGGCGTGACGCTGGCCGCCACGGGGGTGATCAACATCCAGTCCGTCGAGGTGAACGACGCGGCCGGCAACAACGACGGCGTCATCGATCCGGGCGAGACCATCAACCTGAACATCACGCTGGAAAACACCGGCGGCGCGGCGGTCAACTCCACAAATGGGACGCTCGCCACCGCCACCACCGGCATCACCGTGAGCACGCCCGGCGGCACTTACGGCACCATCGACGCCGGCGGCAGCCAGATCAACGCGGCGCCGTTCGTGTTCCAGGTGGACGGCTCGGTGGCCCCCAGCACGGTGATCGATTTCGTCCTGACCATCAACAGCAGCGCCGGCTCCTTCGCCCGGCCCTTCCAGCTCCGGGTGCTGCCGAGCTCTCCGCCGGAGCTGACCAACCTGATCATCGCCGAGAAGGGGCTGTACGACGCGGGTTACCCGACCTTCGTGGACTTCGTCATGCAGTTCGACTACGCCGATCCGGACGCCGACCTGCAGTGGTTCTACTTCCTGTTCCGGGTCAACGGCGAGGACGTCACCGCCCTGCCGTACCCGGTCAACGCCTCCAGCCTGACCGGCCCCAGCGGCCAGGCCATCCTGGATCCGTTCAGCGTCTGGCAGATGGTGGCGACCAACGTGGGCGAGACGATCCAGGTGTACGGCTACCTGGAGGATTCGCAGGGGAACCGGAGCGAGATCGTCGAATCCAACATCGAGCCGGTCACCCTGGGGGTCACCCCCGTCACGCCGAGCGGGCTCGACGACGACGACTCGATCTACATCCCCTTCGCCGGCGGGTTCACTTTCCCGTTCTACGGCAAGCTCTACACCGGCTGCTACATCAACTCCGACGGCAACATCACCTTCGAAGCCGGCTTCGAGTACCAGCAGCGCGGCCCGCTCGCCTTCCTCAATAACATGCCCCGCATCGCCGGCCTCTTCACCGATCTGGCCAAGTCGGTCGGGGACAACAAGATCCTGGTGAACGCCCAGGCCGACCGGTTCGCGGTCACCTATGACCGGCTGGAACAGTGGGCGCAGACCGGACCCACGGGCACCCACACCGTCACCATCACCCTGTTCCCGGACGGCGCGGTGGAGTTCGCCTGGGGCACCTGCACCATGACCCAGTCGCAGACCGAGTACAGCGGAGGACCGGAATGGAAGGGCGTCGTGGGGCTGAGCCCCGGCGCGATCCTGGACCACCCATCCGGCGATTTTTCCGCCCTGACCAGCCCGGTGCCCATCCCCGCCGGCCTGCCCATCTACCAGGCATTCGCCAAGGCCGACGCTTTCGACCTGTCCAACACATCCATGCGCTTTGAACCGGCGGCGCCCTTCATTCCGGTGCAGCGCGCCTACTTCCCGCGCATGGCCTACGCGCCCGGCGCGTGGACCGAAGGGTACGGGTTCGTGAACACCGGCGCGGCGGACGCCAACGTCCGGTTCACGTCGTTCGACGCCGTGGGGAACACCGCCGAGGTGTCGGACTTCTGGAGCTGGCCGGCGGGCAGCCAGGGCGCCTACCAGGTGGAGGGGATTCTGGGACTGACCCAGGCCACCGACGGCTGGGTGCTGGCCGAGAGCGACCAGAGCGGCCTGCTCGGCTTTTTCGTCACCCAGCAGTTCACCGGCGGCGGCCTGACGGGCCTGGACGGTGCGGCGGTATGGACGGACACCATGAGCTTCGGCTTCCTGCCCATGGTGCGGGCCACCGGTACGTTTTCCACCGAGTTGTTCATCGCGAACCCGACGGCGGAGGCGATCACGGTGTTGCTGTTCGGCTATGACAACGTGACCACCTACGACGGCGGAGAACACGTCATCCCCGCAGGCGGCTTCGTCAAGCTGGACGCGGCGACCACCTTCGGCGCCGCGTTCGACGGCGTGGCCAGGATCACCTTGCCGGGAGCTGACAAAGCCGGTGCCGATCACGCCACCGCCGGAGCCGGTTTCATCGGCAACGCGGTGATCCGGGACGGCGACGCCGCAATCAGCTCGCTGAACATCCGGCCGCTCGGAGAAACCCTCCTGTATGCCCCCCACGTGGTGTTCATGCCCGACGTCTACTACACCGAACTGGTTCTGTGGAACTACCATGACACGGACGCCGTGGCCACCATCACCCCGTATCGCGCCGACGGGACCGTCATCGGCGCGCCCTTCCAGGTGACCGTGCCCGCCCTGAAGTTCGTTCAGCTGCGCGACACGGAATTGGGCCTGCCGTCGGGCGTGACCACCGAGGGATGGCTCCAGGTGGATTCCACCCTGGCGCTGTCGAGCTGCCTCACCTTCGGCAATCCGGTGGACAACCACTACATGTCCACCCTGCCGCTGGAGCGCGAGGGCAAGGACGACTTCTACTACGCCCAGGTCGCCAGCGGCAACGCCGGCGGCGTGAGCTTCTTCACCGGCATCGCCGTGGTGAACACGAACGTGGCTCCGGTGGACGTCACCATCAAAGTCTTCCTCAGCAACGGCATCCAGAACGGCAACACCGTGGTGCGGACCCTGGCCCCGGGTGAAAAGTATGTCCGCTTGCTGTCCCAGATCGAGGGGATCGGCACGCTTCAGGCCCAGACCAGCGGCTACATCCACGTGACCGCGGCGAATGACGTCTTCTCGTTTGTCATATTCGGTAACGACGCACTGGACTTCCTCTGCGCCGTCCCGGCTCAGTAATGTACCTCGCGCCCTCCGGGCGCGAGATCGTTCGACGCCCATCCCCCGGCCCGCCTCCAGCGGGCCGGGGTTCTTTTTGGGGACGGTGCATCGGTTAATCGATGAGTCGGTGAATGGGTGCTCTCAGCACTTCGCGACTGGTGGCCGCCGGGTGATTCAATCAGCCACTTTTCTTTTGGGTCGCTTTGGCATATTCAAATGAAAAGCCGGACGGGAAGGCCCGTCCGGCTCATGAGATTGGGTGATGTGGTTATTTCGGGACGTTGGCGATGAGCATCTGGTAGGAGTCGCCGGTCCAGTGGTCCACGAAGGGGGGCGCCTTGGGCGGGTTGTTCCCCTCGGCGGCCAGCACGGTCATCTTGAACACGCGGCAGATCTCCTTGGAGTTGTTCTGGATGCTGGCGATGTACACGGGCAGGCCCCACTGGATGGTCTGGCCCAGGATGTTCTTCTTGGTGCTCACCCAGTTGCCGGCGACGCTGGCGGCGATGGCCTTCTCCTTGGGATACACCTCGTTGAAGTAGCGGATGGCCGCCGCCGTCAATGTGCCCGTGCTGCCCGGTCCGGCGAAGCTGCTGGAGTTGGAAGGGAACTTGGCCGTCTTGAGCTGTTCGGCCGCCGCCGCCTTGATGCCGGCGCGGGATTTTTGGATTGCCGCCAGTTGCTCGTTCACCGCCGCGTTGTTCGGGTCGAGCCGGTGAGCGGCGTCAAGCTGCTCGGCGTGCCGGGCCAACTGGGATTCCGACTTCTGGGCGGTGTTTTTCATCTCGAGCTGGACCTGCTTGAGAATTCCCGCCGCCTGGTTCACCGGTCCCTCGTTGACCAACTTCAGCATGCGCTCCAGATCCCGGTAGTCCTGGCCCGCCGAGCAGTCCGGACGCTGGTTTTCCGGATCGTAGTGGCCCTTGCGGGTGTTCTCGGGCGTCAGCTCGAAGAGCTTGCGGTCGATGGTGTCGGTGTCCCGACCGTACTTGGCGCCGAAGGCCTCCAGTCGCTTGCGGGCTTCGGGGACGTCCGCCCGGCGCAACTGCTCCAGCTTGGCCAGGGTGTCGCTCAGGGTGTTCTCGCTGTACATGACCTCGCCGTTGTGGTTGAAGATCGCCTTGTACTTGGTTTCGAAGGACTCGAAGTAATCGCAGAACGCCTGCCAGTCCGCCTTGACCTCCTCCTTGCTCAGGCCGCCGGAGACGGACGCGCCCGAGGGGGACGCGGATGATCCGGGCGATCCGGATGTCGCGGTGGAACCGCTGGTCGAAGAACCGCCGCCCGCGGCGGGCTTCACCATGGCAATCTGCTTTTTCCATCCGCGGGACTTGTTTTCCCAGACCCCGATCTCCGCATACTCAGGATCCATGGCCCGGACCTTTTCGATGAGGCTGTCGGCTTCCTTGAGCTTGGCCTCGATCTCCGGCAGGTTGTCCGGGAGTGACAGGTTGTCCAGGGCGCGGAACACGGCGTTGACCTGCCGCCCGAGGGCGCGCAGCTCCGGGCTGATGGCGCCGAGGGCCAGGCCCAGGGCGCACGCAATCAGAACGAACGTGCCCCACTTTCTAAGCGGTTCATGCATGATGGCCTCCTTATATTTCCCACGGTGGTGGGCCGGTCGGATCGCATCCGAATCCGTTCGGTTAGAGTGCCGATTGCCCCAATTTTCGCAAAAATATTTGGTCGCCGTCAACCGGACGGACAACACCCGACCACAGGGTCCGTGGGATGAACCGGACAGGACGCGGGACCAACCGCCTGTTCCGGGTGAGAAAAGTCGAATCCCGGCCGATATTCTCTTCGTATAAGTGAACGGTTTAACACACGTCACGCTTTGAGTGTCTGTACCCGGAGGTCCGCATGTGGATGCCGAGCCTGCTCCTGATGGCGGCATGGATGGCGGTGGTGCCTGGGGGAACGGCACCGGACGCGACGACCGACCAGGCGGCCATCGAAGCGTGCGTGCGCGACTACATCGAAGGCTGGTACACGGGGGACGCGGCCCGCATGGACCGGGCGCTCCATCCGGAACTGGCCAAACGGGGCGTGTTGCAAAGCCCGGGCGCGGGACGGCTGTTCCTGCAGCCCATCGGCAAGTCGGCCATGGTGGCGTACACCGGCGCCGGCGCCGGCAAGCTGAAGCCGGGTGAAGAGATGAAGCTGTCCATCGAGATCCTGTCGGTGGACCGCACGGTGGCCAGCGTCCGGGTCGTGTCGCTGAAGTTCACCGATCATTGCCACCTGGCCAGGCTGGACGGGGAATGGAAGATCGTGAACGTGGTGTGGGAGCCGGCGGCCCCGCCGCCGCCTCCGCCACCGAAATGACGCGAGCGCCGTCAGCCAGGGGATGGGCGGACGGCGCCATCGGATTCCCTTCGGGGGAAGACTCCTCTGCACCGGGGCGGCCGTGCGGCCGCCCCGTTCCTTTCTAGAAGTGGAGGCGGAAGGCGGCGCCCTCGCCGGGCCGGCTCTGGACGGTGATGGAGCCGCGGTGCATTCGCATGATCCGCCGCGACAGGCTCAGCCCGATGCCGGAGCCCTCCTTCTTCGTGGTGAAGAAGGGGATGAAAATCTTGGCCTGGGCCTCTTCGGTGATGCCGCAGCCGTTGTCGCGGACCTCGACGATCACCCGTCCGCGCTCGCCCAGCCAGGCCCCGAGTTCGAGGCGGGGGTCAGGCCGGCCGCGGACCGCGTCCGCCGCGTTGATGAGGAGGTTCAGGAGCACCTGGTCCAACAGTTCCGGGTCGGCGGTGAGTTCCAGGCTTTCAGGGTCGACGGTTACGGAGAGAATGATTCCAGCGGCGATGATCCGCTCCTGCATCAGGTGTTGCATGCGGGTGAAGACTTCCCGAACGGGGAACACCTGGAAGTGTGGCGCTGGGATGTGGGTGAGGCTGCGGTAGGCCTGCACGAACTGCATCAGCCCGCGGCTCCGTTTGTGGATGGTCTGAAGCGCCTCCCGGATGTCCCGGATCTGCTCCGGATCGCCCGGCGGGGGCGGCCCGGCCGTACCGGCGTCGGGCCGATTGGCAGCGAACATGTCGCTGGCGGTGGCGGCCAGCGAGGCGATGGGGGTCATGGAATTCATGATCTCGTGGGTGAGCACCCGGGTCAAGTTCTGCCAGGCTTCCGTTTCCTTCTCCTCCAGTTCGCCGTGGATGTCCTGCAGCGAGGCCAGCCGGAAGAGGCGGTCCCGCTGTTTGAACTCGGTGACGGCGATGGCCAGTTGCACCGGTTCGGCGTCGTGGAACACCCGGACCAGGGCCCGCTGCCCCGGCGTGAGTTCCACCAGCACCCGGACCAGTTCCGGGCTGACCGGTTGCAGGGAGTCGAGATGGGCCAGCCGGGCGACGCCTAGCAGCCGCTTGGCGGTGCGGTTGGCCAGATCCACGGCGCCGTCGGGTCGGTAGACCACCAAGCCGATCCCCACGTGCTGGACGATGGTTTCCAGATAGTGGGCCTGGGCTTCCTTTTCCAGGCGGTGCTTCTGAAATTCGCCGATGACCTCGGCGATGGCGGCGTCCAGCTCGCGGAACGGTGCGCCGAGCGGGCTCCGGGTGAAGGATTGGGAGAAGTCAGCATAGCGGACGGCCAATAGAAACCGGCCCAGGCTCTGCTGGGTCCGCTCCACGTAGCGGGCGAGGGCGAACGCCGTGTAAACGGCGATGGCGGCCAGCACACCGGCCACCGGCAAACTGTACCGGGCCAGGTAGATCGCCAAGCCGATGGCCGCCGCCAGCAGCAGCACGCGCAGCGCGATCTGGACACGGAACCGTTTCAGGACCACGGCGGGCGATCCTCGCTAGATGTCATGCTTGCCGATTCGGCGATACAGGGCGGCCCGGGTGATGCCGAGTTCGCGGGCCGCCTGGCTGATGTTGCCCTGGTTCTTGTGGAGCACCTTGCGGATGACCGATCGTTCCACGTCTTCCAGATTGAAGCTGCCGAGGGCCAGGCCGTCGGGCCCCTGTTCGGCGGTGCTGAAAAAGAAGTCCGATGGCTGGAGGACGGAGGCGTCGCTCATGATTACGGCCCGCTCGATGGCGTGGCGCAGTTCGCGGATGTTGCCCGGCCAGGCGTATTTGCCGAACATCTTCAGTGTGGCCGCGCTGAGCTTGGGGACCGGCTTCTGGTACTTCCGGGTGTAGAGCTGGAGAAAGTGGTCGGCCAGCAGCGGCAGGTCATCGCCGCGGTCCCGCAGCGGGGGCAGGTGGATCTCCACGGTGTTGATCCGGTACAGCAGGTCCTGCCGGAACTCCTGGCGGGCGACCATTTCCAATATGGGACGGTTGGTGGCGCAGACGAGGCGGATGTCCACCGGGATGGGCTTGTTGGCGCCCACCCGGGTGATGCAGCGGGTCTCAATCACCCGCAGGATTTTCGACTGGAGGGTCAGAGGCAGGTTGCCGATCTCGTCGAGGAACAGCGTGCCACCCGAGGCCACCTCGAAGCGGCCGGCCCGGTCGGCGGAGGCGTCGGTGAAGGCGCCCTTGACGTGGCCGAACAGCTCGCTCTCGAACAGCGTCTCGGTGATGGCGCCCATGTCGACGCTGATGAACACCTCGGCCGCCCGGGCGGAGTTCCGGTGCAGGGCGCGGGCAACCAGCTCCTTGCCGGTGCCGTTTTCGCCGAGGATCAGTACATTGGCGTCCGTCTTGGCCACCCGCTCGATGGAGGCGAAGACTTTCTGCATGGCGGGCGATACTCCGATGAACTCGTGAAACGGATGGTCGAGGTCTTCGTGGAGCTGTTGCTGCCGGGAGCGCAGGTGGGCCACCTCGAACCGGGAGCGGCGCAGGTTCAGCGCCGAGGACACCGTGGCCAGGAGCTTCTCGTTCTGCCACGGCTTGAGGACGAAGTCCGTGGCCCCCTCCTTGATGGCCCGGACCGCCACGTTGATGTCGCCGAAGGCGGTGATCATGATCACCACCGCGGCCGGGTCGATCTCCAGGATCCGGCCGAGCCAGAGGAAGCCTTCGGCGCCGCTGGTCACGTCGCAGGTGAAGTTCATGTCCAGCAGGATGACGTCGTACGACTCGTTGAGGAGCAGTTGGGGGATCCGGGCCGGATCGCGCTCGGTGTGCACCAGCTCCACGTGCTGCTTCAGGAAGAAACGCGCCGCCTGCAGGACATCCGCGTCGTCGTCCACGATCAGAATTTTGCCGAACTTGCCGCTCATGGTGGCGCTCCGGCTCGTTTGTCTGCAAATGCGCTACCATTGTAGCATATCGATTGAAACCCTTGCGGGTGGGCGTTTCCTCAACAGGCTGCCCGGCCGGCATGTTCGAAAACGGACAGGTGCTGTCCGCCGGAGAACAGTAGCCCTCGTGAAATGATCGCTGCCTGATCCGTGAGAGGCGCGATCTGCAACGGTTTGGGGGGATCTGCCGACAGGACCGAAGCCGCTCCGGACAATGGCATGAAGGTTGCACAGCTGGAGCGGGGGAAGACTCCTATGAGCAACAACACGATCATCGCCGAAATGAGCAGCAGGCTGCATGAGCTGCTGCCCATCAGCCCACCGCCGGCCGCGCCCGGACGCCGACTGATTCTGAAAACCGACGGTCGCTTCATCCTCATGGACGAGGCGAAGGTGGACTGGGTCGAGTCAGCCGGGAACTATGTCTGCGTCCACGCCGACGGCGCCACCCACATCGTTCGGGAAACGTTGACCCGCTTCGCCGAGCGGCTTGATCCGCAGCAGTTCCAGCGCATCCACCGCACCACGGTGATCAATGTGGCCAGGGTCCGGGAGCTCCTGCCGTTCCAGCGCGGGGATTACCTGGTGATCCTGACGGACGGGACCGAGCGGATCCTGAGCCGCAGGTACCGCGACCAGTTCATGGCCGATGTGACGTTCGGCCTCTGACGGGCTGCGTCCCGGCCGGGACGCGGTGATTCAACTCACCCACCGATCCTTTCCCGTTTGCTCCTCGCTCCAGGAATCGCAGTTCCTGCCGGTCGCAAGCAATACGACGATAGTGCGGACAACCATGCAGGCCGATCCATGCGGTGTGTCAACTGGCCGGGGCGGCCGCCCCAGATATTTGGTTTCATATGCTGGTCCCGGGCTGTCCCGGAATGCCGGTTCTGCTGAATGGGTGGCCCCAATGGTGGGTCGTTGCGTGCCCGTGTATACATTAATTGTTGGGTGTCCAAAATTCCAATTGTTGGGTGTCCAAAATTCCATTTCCAATTGATCGGTTTAAACTGTCGGGCAGATGGCGGGTGTCCCGGTTCGCTTTCCGCGGCACATTTTCAGTTTAAGAGGTAGAGAAGGGGACGGGTGTCCGAATTCGGACAGGTGCTGTGCCGCCCGGGGACACGCTAAGATCGGTGGCGTGGGGGGGGCCCCAGCGATTCTTAGAAATTTCAAGGCATTGCAGACTGTGCCAGCCGCATGGCGTTCACTGGCACACCGCTTGCGATACCGTCGGCAAGGAGAAACCCGATGAGCATGGACCGCCCCCTGAAGAAGAAACGCCTAACCCTGCGAAACGCCCTTCGTTTCGGTCTTCCTGTCCTGTTTGTCGCTGCGGTGGCCTACCTGCTGGTCTTCCAATCCCACGCCACCACCCTGCGGGTCCAGGAGGAGCACCTGACCGTCGCCGCGGTGCGCCGCGGCCCCTTCCAGGAGTTCATCCCCGTGATCGGCAGCGTCCAGCCCATCAACACCATGTATCTCAACGCCGAGGAAGGCGGGCGGGTGGAGCACCTCTATCTGAAGGCCGGTGCGTTCGTGCGGGCGGGGGAACCCATCCTGAAGCTCACCAACACCGACCTGCTCCTGGACATCATGTACCGCGAGGCCGAGTTCTTCCAGCAAAACAACAACCTGCGCACGGCGCAGTTGTCCCTGGAGCAGTACCGTTTCGAACTGGACCAGCAACTGGCCGACGTGGAGCACGAGCTGGAGCGCGCCCGCCGGGAGTACCGCAACCAGAGCGCGCTGTACGGGGAAAAACTGGTCTCCAAGGACACGTTCGACGCCGCCCGGGAAACCTTCGAGTACGCCGAGAAGAAGCGCGCCCTGACCATGGAAACGCGACAACGGGAGCTGGCGTTCCGCGACCAGCAGATCGCCCAGTTGGAGGAGTCGGTGACCCGCATCCGGGAGAATCTGGCGGTGGTGCGGCAGAAGCTGGACAACCTGGTCATCCGGGCGCCGGTGACGGGCCAGCTCACCTCGCTCCAGGCGGAACTCGGCCAGTCGAAGACGCCCGGCGAGCAACTGGGCCAGATCGACATTCTGGACGGCTTCAAGGTCCGGGCGCCCATCGACGAGCACTACATCGCCCGGATCGGCACCGGCCTGCGGGGGACCTTCGAACTGGCCGGCGTGTCCTACGAGCTCCGCGTGAAGCAGGTCTTCCCGGAGGTGCGGGACGGGCGGTTCGAAGTGGATCTGGAGTTCGGCGGCCAGGAACCCGGCGGCATCCGCCGGGGGCAGAGTCTGCACATCCGCCTGGAACTGGGCGACGTGGGCGAGGCGCTGCTGCTGCCCACCGGCGGTTTCTTCCAGAAGACGGGCGGCAACTGGATCTATCTCGTGGAACCCGGCGGCCGGTCGGCCGTCCGGCACCCCATCCGCCTGGGCCGCCAGAATCCCGAATACTACGAGGTGGTGGACGGCCTGCGCCCGGGCGACCGGGTGGTCACCTCCTCGTATGATAACTACGGCGACATGGATCGCCTGGTCTTCCAATAGGGGGAAGACCCGTCCGCATTATCCGGCGCATAGGAGTCCCACATGATCGAAACACGGAACCTGAAAAAAATCTACACCACCGAGGACGTCGAAACCACCGCCCTGAACCAGGTGAACCTGGCGGTCCAGCCGGGGGAGTTCATCGCGGTGATGGGTCCTTCGGGCTGCGGCAAATCCACGCTGCTCAACATCCTCGGCCTGCTCGACACGCCCAGCGCGGGTGAATACCTCTTCCTGGGTGAGGATGTTTCCCGCCACTCCGAGCGCCGGCGGGCCCAGCTCCGCAAATCGAATATCGGCTTCATCTTCCAGAGCTTCAACCTCATCGACGAGCTGACGGTGTTCGAGAACGTAGAGCTGCCGCTGCTCTATCTCGGCATCTCGGCCTCGGCCCGGAAGAAACGGGTGCTGGCGGTGCTGGAGCAGATGCAGCTCGTGCCGCGCAAGAACCATTTCCCGCAACAGCTGTCGGGGGGCAGCAGCAGCGGGTGGCCGTGGGCCGGGCGGTGGTGGGCAGTCCCAAGCTGATCCTGGCAGACGAGCCCACCGGCAACCTGGACTCCACGCACGGCGACGAGGTGATGAAGCTGCTGACCGATCTCCACGAGAGCGGCACCACCATCATCATGGTCACCCACTCGCCCGCCTACGCCGATTACAGCCAGCGCATCGTCCACCTGTTCGACGGGCACGTGGTGACCGAGAACCTGATGGAGAAGTTCCATGTCTGAAACTCCGACGGGAGGTGGCAGCATGATCCGGTTGCGTGACATCACCCGGTATTACACGAACGGATTCGTCAAGACCTTCGTGCTGCGAGGCGTCCGGCTGGACGTGGCCGAGGGGGAGTTCCTGACCATCATGGGCCCCTCGGGCGCCGGCAAGTCCACCCTGCTCCACATCCTGGGCATGCTCGATGCGACGTCGGAAGGGGAGTATTACTTTCACGACATCCCGGTCCACGAGCTGACGGAGCGGCGCCGGACCGAGCTGCACCAGCAGAACATCGGCTTCGTCTTCCAGAGCTACCACCTCATCGACGACCTGACCGTCTACGAGAACCTCGAGACGCCCCTGCTGTACAAGAAGGTGAAGGCCGCCGAGCGTAAAAGCTTGGTCGCCGACATGCTGGACCGGTTCGGGATCGTCGCCAAGAAGGACCTGTTCCCGGCCCAGCTCTCCGGCGGGCAGCAGCAACTGGTGGCGGTGGCCCGGGCGATGATCATCCATCCCCGGCTCATCCTGGCCGACGAGCCCACGGGCAACCTGAACTCCAAGCAGGGCGAGGAGATCATGGCGCTGTTCCGTGAGCTGAACCGGGCCGGGACGACCATCATCCAGGTGACCCACTCGGAGAAGAACGCCGCCTACAGCCACCGGATCATCCACCTCTGCGACGGGTGGGTGACGGGCCATCAACTGGCGGCGAGCGGCTGAGCGCCGGGGGGCGCGCGGTACCTGCAACCGCTTGACTGGTGGAGGCCGGACTTCGGGGGAAGACCATGTGGCTTCGACACTTTCATTCAAGCTGGCGATATCTTTCGAGACACAAAGGCTATGCCGGTCTCAACATCATCGGCTTGACCGCCGGGATGGTCACCTGCATCCTCATCTCGCTGTGGGTTTGGGACGAGCAGCACTACGACGTCCATCACCTCAAAGCCGACCGCATCTATCGGGCGACCCGGCAGGTCCGGTTCGGGGGAGTGGACGCCTGGATGGGCACCCTGGAACCGCCGGCGGCGGCGATGTTCCGCCAGGAGTTCCCCGAGGTTGAGGCGACCGTCCGGATCCGGCATTACGACGCGTGCGTGGTCCGCACCGGTCCGGTAGTATTCAAGGAAACCCGGCTGGCATTCGCCGATCCGTCGCTGTTCGACATGTTCACCCTGCCGCTGCTGCAGGGGGACGGGGGCGGGGCGCTGGCGGAGCCTCGCCGGCTGCTGGTCAGTCGAACCAGCGCCCGCAAGTATTTCGGCGCCGGAGATGCGGTGGGGCGCACGCTGACCCTGGATGGGATGGGCGACTTTCAGATTGCCGGTGTGTTTCAGGACATGCCCGCCGCCGGCCATTTCCACTTCGACCTGATCGGCTCCATGACGTCGCTGGCCGAGGCCCGCGAAGCCAACTGGACCACCAGCAACTTTTATACCTATCTCCTGCTGCGACCCGGGGCCGACCCGCGGGCGATCGAGAAAAAATACGTTCAGGTCATGACCAAGCACGTCGGCCCGCTGTTCGAATCCTTCTTCGGCAAGTCGGTGGCCCAGGCCATCGCCGATGGTCAGTTCCGCCTGCAATTGATTCTGCAGCCCCTCCGGTCGATCCACCTGCATTCCAAACTGCGATACGAATTCGAGCCGAACGGCGACGCCACGTACGTGTACCTGTTTGCCGTGGCGGCCCTGCTGGTGCTGGGAGTGGCCGTCGTCAACTACGTCAACCTGGCGACGGCCCAGGCGATTGGACGGGCTCGCGAGGTGGGCATCCGCAAATCCATCGGCGCCTCCCGGTCGCAGCTCGCCCTCCAGTTTCTCGCGGAACCCTTCATGCTGAGCCTGCTGGCCCTCGGACTGGCCATGAGCCTGGTGGTGATGGTGTTGCCGTTATTCAACGAACTGACCGGCAAGACGCTCGGATTGTCTATGATCGCCATCAGTTCGTGGGTCGCCCTGGGTGTCGGCCTGATTGCCGTCACCAGCTTTTTGGCCGGCGGCTACCCGGCTCTGGCTCTTTCCGCTTTCCAGCCGGTCCGGGTGCTGAAAAGCGGGTGGTGTGCCGGCGGCCGGGGTCATTGGCTCCGCCGGAGCCTGGTGATATTCCAATTCACCGTTTCCGGGCTGCTGATCATCGGTGTTTTGGTGGTTTCCCGCCAGATCGAATATGCCCAGACCAAAAACCTGGGCTACGAGAAGGAACAGGTCCTCGTCCTGGATAACGCCCATCTGCTCGGAATCCAGGCCGACGCTTTCAAGAACGAGATGCTGGGCGATCCCCGGATCACCCATGCCACCATCTCCGGGTGTCTGCCGGTGCCTTCGAGCGTGTTCAACTATACGGCTTACGCCGACAGGCGGATTGACGAGGCTCACGCCATCCCCGTTTCCGGCTTCCAGGTGGATGTGGACTATCTGCCGACCCTCGGATTGAAGCTGGTGGCCGGCCGAAACTTTTCGCGGGCCCACGGCACGGATGACCGGGCGGTCATCGTCAATCGGGCCCTGGCCCGGCAATGCGGCTGGAGAGAACCGGTGGGACACAAACTCGGCATTCCGGGGGATGATGCGATCAACCGGGGTCAGGTGGTCCTGGACGAATACACCGTCATCGGGGTGGTCGATGACTTCCACTTCGAGACCCTGCACAGCACCATCCGCCCGCTGGTGCTGCGGCTGGGCCACCAGCCGGAGCTGATCGCCTTCCGGTTCGTCGCCGGGTCGGCCGAAGAAGTGGTGACGCGGTTGCGGCAAACCTGGCTGCGCGTCGCTCCGGATCAACCGTTTGAATACTATTTTTTGGACGAACGGTTCGACTCGATGTACCGCGCTGAAGACAAGGTTCGGAGGGTTTTGGCCGTGTTTGTCGTCCTGGCCGTGGGAGTCGGTTGCCTGGGGTTGATGGGATTGGCGGCGTTCATGGCGGAGCGCCGGGCCCGCGAGATGAGCATTCGGAAGGTGTGCGGAGCCTCGGCAGCGGATGTCCTCGGGCGAATGCTGCGGGAGTTCGTTCTCCTGGTCTGCGTGGCCAATGCGCTGGCCCTGCCGCTGGCGGTCTATGGGGCGAACCGTTGGCTGGCCCAATACGCCTATCCCGCACCGCTGGGTGTCGGCCTGTTTGTGGTGTCGTTCGCGTTGACCCTGGTCGTCGCCCTGCTGACCGTTGCTTGGCATGTCCTCCAGGTGGCGCGGGCCGATCCGGTCATCGCCTTGCGCTATGAGTAGCGAGCACCGTTCCGGATGTTGAGGAGACGTTCAGTTCTCGAGGTGAATGCATGATCCGACACTGGGTGAAAATCGCCTGGCGCCACGCTGTCCGCCACAAGGGCTACAGCCTGATCATCGTGGGGGGGCTGGCCCTAGCCATGGCCGCCAGCCTGTTGATTCTGGCGCATGTCAGCGAAGAACTGAGCTACGAGCGGGACTTTCCCAAGGCCGACCGCATCGATCGGGTGATCCGGGAGTTCTACGATCCGCCCGGCGCCGTGGCCAAGGTGTGCCCGCCGCTGGGGCAGGCCATGGAGCGGCGCATGCCGGAAGTGGAGCTCTTCGCCCGGTTCCATCCCCTGGAAGAACGGGTGTGGCGGTGGCAGCGCCCGGACGGCGCCGTTTCACGCTTCCGGGAAACCGGGGGCTTTTTCGCCGATCCGGCGGCCATCGCGATGTTCGACCTGAATTTCATCGCCGGAGACCCGGCCACGGCCCTGGCGCGGCCGGACGCCATCGTGCTCACCGCCGCGCTGGCCCGGAAGCACTTCCCCGGACGCAATCCGGTGGGTGAAGTGATCGTGGACGACGACACCAACACCGCCTTCACCGTCACCGGCATATTCGAAGACCTGCCCGCCGCCACCCACCTGCGCTTCACGTACCTGATGCCCATGCAGACACTGTTTGCCCTGTTGGCCGGGATGGGAGAAGACGGCCTGGAGGAAAACCGCTTCTGGGACGGCATGTACCTGTACGTGCTGCGCTCGCCGGGCGCCGACCGCGGCCGGCTCGAGGCCCGGCTGCCGGACCTCACCGTGGAGAATTTCATGGGCAGCGGGCGGACCCGGGAGCAGATCCTGGCCGGCACGCAGTACCGTCTGCAGCCCATCACCGACATCCACCTGCGCTCGAAGCTGATCCAGGAGATGGGCCCCAACAGCGACATCGCCTACGTCTGGATTTTCTCCGCCGTCGCCGGGCTGATCATGCTTGTCGCGGTGGCCAATTTCATCAACATCACCACGGCCCTGGCGTTCAAGCGGATGAAAGAGGTGGGGATCAAGAAGGCGGTCGGCGCCCGGCGTGGCCAATTGATCGGCCAGTATCTGGGCGAGGCGTTCGGCTTCATCCTGGCGGCCGGCCTGCTGGCCGCCGGGTTGCTGTGGTTGGCGGCGCCGCTGTACGCCGAGCTGGCGGGAAAGCCGCTCGCCCTGGACCATCTGGTGGGGATCGGGCCTTTGACCTGGGTCTGGCTGGCCGGCGCCCTGGCCACCCTGCTGGCCGGTGGTTACCCGGCCCTCGCCCTGGCCCGGTTCCAGACGGTGGACACCCTCAAGGGGGTCCGGTTGCCCCGCTCTTCGGCCGCCGTCCTGCGGAAGAGCCTGGTGGTGGTCCAGTTCGTGATTTCGGCGTTCATGATCTTCGGCGCCCTGGTCATCCACCGGCAGATGGATTTCTTCCAGAGCAAGGAGTTGGGCTTCGACAAGGTTGACGTGGCCGCGGTGCCGCTGGATGGCCAGCTCCGGAAGACGATCACCGCCGATGCCGCGACCATCAAGGACGAGTTGGAAACACTCGCCGCAGTGCGCCAGGTGGGGCTGACCAACGAGCTGCCCGGGGAGGGCGGCAGTTTCAGTTTGGAACCGGTCCGACTGGAGTCCGAACCCGAGGATGTCCAGCGGCCCTCGTTCCGGTGGATGCGGGTGGACGAGGATTTCATGTCCACCCTGGGGATCCGCGTGGTGTCCGGTCGGGCGTTCCGGCGGATGGCCCCGGGCGCGACGGCCCTCATCGTCAACGAGACGGCGGCGCGGATGCTCGGACTGGATGATCCCGTGGGCGCCCGGGTCGTCTCGCCGCGCGCCAAATCTGAAATCATCGGAGTGGTTCGGGATTTCCATTTCGACTCGCTGCACCATCCGGTGGAGCCGCTGGTGCTGCACTACGAGCCCGCCCGGGCCCGCTTTCTGCTGGTGAAGGTGGAGCCGGGGCGGATGTCCGCGGCCTTGGCGGCGATCCGGGGGAAGATCGCCGAGCTGGCTCCCGGCGGGCTATTCGACTACGCCCTGCTGGATGAGAACCTCAACCGCCTGTACCGGTCCGAGGACCGCATCGGGCGGCTGTTCGCGCTGTTCGCCGGCCTGGGCGTCGTCATCGCCTGCCTGGGCCTGGTGGGCCTGTCGACCTACTCGGCGGAGGTGCGGACGAAGGAGATCGGCGTCCGCAAGGTGCTCGGCGCCACGGCGGCGGGCACTGTCTGGCTGCTGGTGTCCGAATACTGCCGGTGGGTGTTGCTCGCGAGCGCCGTGGCGCTGGCCGGCGGGTATTACCTGATGACCCGCTGGCTGGAGCAGTTCGCCTTCCGCACCGAAATCGACGCCGGAGTATTCGTCGTCACCGTTTTACTCGCGGTCTGCACCGCCATCTTGGCTGTCGGCGGGCAGGCGCTGCGGGCCGCCCGATCCAGGCCAGTGGACGCCCTGCGCTACGAGTAACGATGGCTGGGAAGGAGAAGACCATGAGCCTCAAGGATATTTTGGAAAAGATGCGGGCGGCGGGCGACCCGGTCCTGCTGCAGGACGGCGACGGCGAGTGGCGGGCGGCGGAGCTGCTGGAGCGACTCTCGCCGCTGCGGCTCCGCACCGCGGCCTACCTGCAACCGGGCCTCTACATTGCCGAAATCAGCCCGGGCGGCTACCTGGGGCGGGTGCTGTTCCGGTTGCACCGCCCGGACCCGCCCGTTGACGGTCCTGTGATCTGAACGGAGGGGACGGCCATGATCTGGATTCTGCTCAAACAAACACTGCGGGGCATTTTTCGAGACAAGTTCCACTCGTTCATCAACGTGTTCGGACTGGGGCTGGGCATCGCCTGCTGCATCATCGGCCTGCTGTTCATCCAGGACGAATGGTCCGCCGACCGGCGCCACGCCAACGCCGGGCGGATCTACCGGTACGGGGTGCAGATGACCATCGGCGGCGTCACCGGCGTCCAGACAACCTGCAACGCGGCCGCCGGGCCGTTGCTGAAGGAGTTCATCCCGGGAATCGAATCGTACATCCGCATCGGCTCCGCGGGTGAGATCCTGGTCAAGCACAAGGCCGATGCCTTCCAGGAAGAGAATTTCCTCTGGGCCGATCCCGGGCTGCTCACCGCGTTCAGCCATTCGTTCGTCCACGGGAATCCGGCGGACGGTTTGAACCGGAACAACACCATGGTGCTGACCCGGTCCCTGGCCCGAAAAATTTTTGGTGAACGCAATCCCGTGGGCCAGATGCTGGAGATTGAAAACCATGGCCCGTTCGAGATCACCGGCGTGATCGCCGACCCGCCGCTCAGCGACCATCTGCAATTCACCGCGCTGCTGTCTTTCTCCACTCTGTTCAAGGGCCTCGACCAGGCGGAGTTGTTCCAGCCGTCCAATCTGTCCGGAGACATGGGCTACGGATTGTATTTCCTGTTCGCGCCGGGATTCACCGCCGAGGAATTCGCCGCCCAGGAGCGTCGGTTTTACGGCAAGTATCAGGCGGCCGTGGACGGCATCCAGTATCTCGGCCTGGTCGAGCCCCTGACGGACATCCGCCTGCGGTCGAGCCTGGATTCCGGCCAGGCTGCTGTCAACGCCCGTTTCCTGTTCTGGTTTGGCGGCATCGTCCTCTTCATCCTCTTTCTGGCCTGTGTCAACTATGTCAACCTGACCACTGCCCGGGCCAGCAAGCGAGCCAAGGAGATCGGGATCAAGAAGGTCGTCGGCTCCAGCCATGGAGCGCTGGTGGCCCACCTGCTCACCGAGTCGCTCGTGTTCGTGCTGGTGGCCCTGGCGGCCGGAATCATCCTGGCCCAGATCATCCTGGCGCTGACGCCGCTCAACGAGGTGATCGGCAAGAACCTCCAGGTCAACCCGCTTTCGAATCCCATCCTGCTGCCGGCGCTCGCGGCCATCTGGGTGGTCGTCGGCGTGCTGGCCGGCCTGTATCCCGCGTTCTACCTGGCGCGCCTGTCGCCGGTGCGGACACTCAAGGGAAAAGCCGGCTCCCCGGCCGCGGGACGGTTCATCCGCCAGGCGCTGCTGGTGGCGCAATTCGTCATCACCATCGCCGCCGTCGCCCTGACCCTGCTGATGGTCCGCCAACTGGACTACGTCCATGGCAAGGACTTGGGATTCCGGAAAGACCATGTGGTGGTCATCAAGGTCACCGAGGCCGGGCTCCTGAACCGCGTCGACGCGTTCAAGGACGAAGTCCGCCGCTGCCCCGGGGTGCGCGCGGCCGCCTGCTCGAACGCCGTGCCCGGCCTCGGCTACACCGGCTTTGCGTTCAATTGGGAGACGAGTTCCGGAGAAATGAAACTGCACGCGTTTCCCTCGCTGCAGGCCGATTCGGATTATTTCCGCACCATGGACATCCAACTGATTCAGGGCCGCAATTTCTCCCGCCCGGCATCGCGGGCGGATTTCCGGAACAAATCGCTCGAGGTTGTGGTCAACGAGCGCCTGGTCCGCTTGATGGGCTGGCAGGAACCCATCGGCAAGCGCTTCCAGTACGGAACCGTGGTGGGCGTGGTGCGCGATTTCCACTTCGATCCGCTGCACTACGACATCCGCCCCGTGTTCATCACGGCGCCGATGGACCCCGCCCCGTACGTGAGCGCGAGCATCCGCGGCGACCGGATCCGCGAGACGCTGCAGCAATTGCGCGCCCGCTGGCAGGCCTTCGCGCCGGGATACCCGTTCGCCTATACCTTCCTCGACCAACGGATCGCCCGGATCTACACCGAAGACGAGAAGCAGCAGAAACTGGCGACCCTCTTCGCAGGCGTCTGTTTGTTGATCTCCTGCCTGGGCCTCTTCGCCCTGGCTTCGTTCACCATCGGCCAACGCACCAAGGAGATCGGCATCCGGCGGGCGTTGGGGGCATCGCTCGCCAGCGTGGTGGTGCTGCTCGGAAGGCGCTTTGTGCTGTGGGTGCTGCTGGCCAATGCGCTGGCCTGGCCCCTGACCTACCTGGCCATGCGCCAGTGGCTGGAGAGCTTCGTTTTCCGGACGCCCATCGGAATCGGCGTCTTCCTCCTGGCGGGTGTATCGGTGTTGCTTGTGGCCATGCTCACGGTGAGCGTCCAGTCGATCCGGGCCGCCCGGGCCAACCCGGTGGACAGCCTGCGGTACGAATGATGGGAGTGATATGATGCTGAGAAATTACCTGAAAGTCGCCTGGCGCAACCTCCTCCGTCACAAGGGCTATTCATTCATCAACATCTTCGGGCTGGCGGCGGGTTTGGGCAGTTGCCTGATGATTCTCCTCTGGGTGCGGGATGAACTGGGCTACGACCGGTTTCATTCCAACGCCGCGGCCATCTACCGCGTGGTGGCACAGATTGCCGAACCGGCCGGGGGGAACGAGTCCATCGCCGTCTTGCCGCCCAGCCTGGGGCCGGCCCTGAAGGCGGAGTTCCCGGAGATCCGGCAAACCGCGCGTCATCTGTACGTCGGTCAACAGATCGTGGCATACGGCGAGAAGCGGTTTTACGAAGACCGTGTCTCGCTGGTCGATCCCGAATTTCTCCAGATGTTCTCTTTTCCCTTGCGTCAGGGTGCGGTGGGAGGCGCGCTGTCCGACCCCCGGTCCATTGTGCTGACCGAATCGGCGGCGGCGAAATATTTCGGGCCGGACGATCCGATGGGGAAAATCCTGCGCCTGAACAACCGCCGTGACTGCATCGTCACCGGCATCCTTGCCGACGTCCCCACGCAGTCGCATCTGACCTTCGACATCCTGCTTCCCTTCCAAGCCGCGGAGGAATTCGGATTTCCGACCCATACCTGGGAACGCTTTTCCTATGAAACGTATGTCACGGTGGGAGCCAACACCGATGTCTGGCAATTGAACCGTAAGATCGCCGCCCGGCTGCACCGGCCCCTGAACGATCCCGGCACCACCCTCAGCCTGCAACCCCTGACAGACATTCACCTGTATTCCGCGCATATCGGTGAAGGGGAAGTGCGCGGCGATATCCGGATCGTCGCCCTGTTCTCGCTGTTGGCGGTGTTCATTCTGTCCATGGCCGTCATCAATTACCTGAACCTGGCCACCGCCCGAGGCAGCACCCGGGGCAAGGAGATCGGCCTGCGCAAGGTGACCGGCGCCCGGCGCGGCGAGATCGCCGGCCAGTTCCTCGGGGAGTCCTATCTGCAGACCGCGCTGGCCATGATTGTCGCCATGATCCTGGTGATCATCGGCCTCCCCATCTTCAACTCCTTGTCCGGTAAAAACATCTCGCTCGATTCATTTCTCTCTCCGTCTACCGGATTGTTTTTATTCGGATTTTTCCTGGTCACCGGGTTGTTGGCCGGGCTGTATCCGGCCTGGCATCTCTCCCGGCTGAAACCGGCGGCGGTCCTCAAGGGCGGTTCCGCGTTTTCGACGGGTGGGCCCCGGTTGCGCAAGCTGCTGGTGGTGTTCCAGTTCGGCCTGACCATGATCCTGATCATCGGCAGCGTGAGCATCGGGCGCCAGCTGGATTTCCTGCGGACGCAGCGGCTGGGTTTCAACCAGGAGCAGGTCCTCATGGTGCCCCTGCGCGGGGACCTGGTCGACCGGCTGGCCCCGCTCAAAGTGGAACTCCGACGGAACTCCTCTGTCCTTAGCGCGGCGGCGGCCAGCGACCCGGTGATGATGTTCGGCAGCGTGATCCACATCGAGGCGTGGGAGGGGAAAAAGCCCAACGAACAGTTGAACTGCGCGATTGCCTCGTGCGACGGGGATTTCCTCGAAACCCACGGCATTCAACTGGCTCGAGGGCGTTTTTTTTCCAATGCCCCGTCCGGCAGCCAGTCCGAGAAAGTCGTGGTCAACGAAACCGCGGTCCGGGCCCTGGGATTCGACCAGCCCATCGGCAAACACCTGGACAACCGGGAGATCATCGGCGTGGTCAAGGACTTCCATGCCCGTTCGCTGCACGCGCCCATCGGCCCCGTGGCCCTGATCTGCAATCCTGCCCGGTTCGAATACTTGTTCATCAAGCTCAAATCGGCCGATGCGGCGGTCCTGGCGTCGCTGACCCGGGCGTGGAATCGCATCGCTCCGGATTACCCGTTCGATTTCGCCTTCCTCGATCAGCGGATCGACAATTTGTACCGAGCCGATCAGCGGCTGGGCAGCGTGGTCAACGTCTTCACCCTGCTGGCCTTACTGATCGCAAACCTGGGGCTGTTGGGACTGGCCTCCCACCTGATCACCCGGCGCCGGAAGGAAATTGGAGTGCGTAAAGCGCTGGGGGCCCGGATGACCCAAATCCTGCTGATGCTTTCCCGGGAATTGATCCTAGGGGTGGCGTGGGCTGCCCTGATCGCCTGCCCGGTCGCGTTCTTTGCCTTGAATCACTGGCTGCACGGTTTCACCTACCGCATCTCGCTCGGGATCGGCGTGTTCGCGCTATCCATCACCCTGACGTTTGGGATTGCCTGGCTCACGATCAGCTATTTGGCCATCCGCGCCGCCCGGGCCAACCCGGTGGACTGCCTGCGATACGAGTGAACCGAATGGTCAAGCGCGATGGAGAGCAGTGAATTATGAGATTGATGTCCTGCAAGGACGCCCGAAGGTCGAACGCCACCAATAGAGCGAACGGTCCGGCCATGGAGTCCGGCCCGCGATGACCGGACGTATGTTGAACAAAAAGGAATAACGAGATGACCATGAATCGCAGACACAGACCGCGTCACCGCATCCTGAGCCGTTTGATGCCGCCATTCGCTCGCCGGGATGTCACCGTGAACATCGACGAACAGCGGCCGGCGCAGGCCGGGGAACGCCAGCGCGGCAGGCTCGCCGTGAGCCCGGACATGCTGTTGAACTACCTTCGGGTCGCCGTCCGCGGCCTGATGAAGCACAAGGTCTATTCCCTGCTCAACGTCGTCGGTCTGACCACCGGCCTGGCCACGTTCGTCCTCATCGCCCTGTACGTCCAGTTCGAGCTGAGCTTCGATCGGTACCACGACCAGGCCGACCGGATCTACCGGGTGGTCCGGGAGGAATACTGCTTCAGCCCGCCGGCCCTGGGGCCCCGCGTTCAGGATCGGTTCCCCGCCGTCCAGGCCGCCGCCCGCGTGGTCAAGGATGGCGACGTGCTGGTCTCCCGCGGCGACACCCACCTCATCGAGCCGGAACTTCACTGGGTCGATCCGGCTCTGTTCGACATCTTCACGATCCCCCTTCGCCGCGGCGATCCGCACCAAGCGTTGCGGGCACCGGACGCGCTGGTCCTTTCCGAAAAGCTGGCCCGCAAGTACTTCGGCGACGGAGATCCCCTGGGCCAGACCCTGACCCTCTTCGACCATCAGCGATTCGTGGTGACGGGCGTGTTCGCGGAGATGCCGGTCAATTCCCACCTGCGCATGGAGATGATGGCGCCGCTGGACACCTGGTTCCGGCTGACGGGCAACGACGGCAACTCTTGGCGCTCCAACTTCGTCTACACCTACCTGTTCCTCCGGCCGGGAGCCGATCCGCAGGCCGTGCAGGGCGGTTTCCTGGACATGGAAACCGAGCTCCTGCGCAGCATGAGCGTGACCGTGGGCCCCGACTACAAGCGGACCTTCGGCATCCAGCCCATCACCGAGATCCACCTCCACTCCCACCGCCAGCAGGAGGTGAGCGCCAACAACGACATGACATATATCATCCTCGTGTCTGCGGTGGCCGTTCTGGTGCTGCTCATCGCCGGCGTCAACTACATGAACCTGGCTACCGCCCGCTCGCTGACCCGCAGCCGGGAGGTGGGTCTGCGCAAAGCGGTGGGAGCCCGGCGCATCCAGCTCGTCACCCAGTTCTTGGGCGAATCCGTCACCGTCATGATGCTGGCCCTGGGCCTGTCTCTGTTGGTCGCCTGGCTGGTGCTCCCCTGGTTCAATACCTTGGTGGAGCGCGAGCTCAGCTTGAATCCCCTCGGCAATCCGTTCCTCTTCGGGGGCATCCTGTTGGTCAGTCTGCTGACAGGATTGCTGGCAGGCATCTACCCGGCGATCTTCCTGTCGGGCTTCCGGCCTGCCGCCGTCCTGAGCCGGACCTCCACCGGCGGGCCGCGGCCGGCGTCGCGGCTGCGGAACATCCTGGTGATGGCTCAGTTTACCGTGACGATCGTCCTGATTATCAGCACCTTCGTAGTGCGGGACCAGCTGCTCTTCATGCGACAGGCCGACCTCGGTTTCAACCGGGAGCAGATCGTGATCCTCCCGGTCCGGGCCCAGGCCATCAGGCAGAACATCGAGGCCATTCGCACCGAACTGCTGCGCCGACCCGACATCACGGCCGTGGCGGCATCCGACAGTCTGCCCAACGACGTCACGACGTTTACCAGCCGCCCGTGGACCGGCAAGAGCTATGGCGAACCGGTGCCCATCTACTACAACACCGCCGACTACGGTTTCGTGGACCTGTTCGACATCGACATCGTGCAGGGCAGAAATTTCTCCCGGGAATTCCCGGCCGACGCGGCCGGGGCGTTTCTGGTCAACGAAACCGCCGTGCGGACCGCCGGTTGGAAAGATCCCCTGGGCCAGGAATTCACTCACTGGCGGGGGAATAAGGGCCGAATTGTGGGGGTGATGAAGGACTTCCACTTCCAGTCCCTGCACCAGCCCATCGCCCCCTTGTACATCTTCTTAAATCCTGACGCCGTCTCGTTTCTATCCGTCAAGATCCGGTCGACGGATGTTCCTGCCACCCTGGCGGCGATCGAAGCCGGATTCAAGCGATTCTCCCCTCACTGGCCGTTCACGTACTCATTTTTCGACGATATGTTCGCTCGAGCCTACGAGGACGAGCAGCGGCTGGAAACGGTGTTCGGCGTGCTCGCCGGCCTGGCCGTGGTCATCGCCTGCCTGGGCTTGTTCGGACTATCCGTGTTCACGGCCGAGCAGCGGACCCGGGAGATCGGCATCCGTAAAGTGCTGGGCGCCGCGCCGGGCGGTATCGTGCTGCTTCTGTCCCGTGAGTTGCTGGGCGGGGTGCTGGTGGCCAACGTCCTGGCCTGGCCGGTGGCCTGGTTCGTCACGAGGCGCTGGCTGGAGGCGTACGCTTACCGTGTGGAAGCGGGCGTGCAACCGTTTGCAGCGGCGGCCACCCTGGCCGTCGTCATCGCCGGCCTGACGGTGAGTGTCCAGGCCGTCCGTTCGGCCCTGGCCAATCCGGCGGACAGCCTGCGTCGGCAGTGACTCTGTCGGCCCCGGCTCCAGGACGGGAATCGAGGTCTTTGTGCGAGGACAGCAAATGATGATCGTCAACTATCTGAAAACCGCCTGGCGGATGATCGCCCGGCACAAGTTCTACTCCGCGCTGAACGTCGCCGGGCTGGCCGTGGGCATGGCCACCGTGGGGCTGATCCTGCTCTGGGTGTGGGACGAGTGGCGCTACGACCGGTTCCACGCCCGGGCGGACCGGATCTGCCGCGTCACCGTCGAGGACCTGTCGGGCGGGGTGGTCGCCCACCAGGCGGGATCGCCGGCGCCGCTCGGGGCTGCCTTGAAGGCGGAGCTGCCGGAGGTCGAGGACTTCGTCCGGGTGCAGGCCGGCTGGTCGGGCTGGCGGCTTCGGATCGGCGACCGCTATTTCATGGACGAGCGGCTGGCGGCGGCGGATCCTTCCTTCTTTGAGATCTTCTCCTTCCCCTTCCTTCAGGGGGATCCCCACACCGCCCTGAAAAACCGCCATTCCATCGTGATCACAGAGAGCCTGGCTCGCAAGGCGTTCGGGCAGGAGAACCCGATGGGGCGGGTGATGAGCATTTCCGATACAGACATGACCGTCACCGGGGTGATCCGCGACATCCCCGCCCAGTCGCACCTCAGCTTCGACTATGCCTTCCCGGCGGTGAACATGGCCGCTTGGCGGGAGTCGCAGTTGGACGCCTGGGATTACACCCAGTTCGCCACCTACCTCCTGCTGCGTCCCGACGCCCGCCTGGAGGCGGTCCGGGAGAAGACGGCCCGGCTCATCCGCAGCCATCTGCCCAAAGCCCAGGGCCGGGTGCACCTGCAGCCCCTGACCGATGTCCATCTCGGTTCCACCGACATCAACACGTGGATGGTGAAATATCCCGACAAGGGGAACATCGCCCACGTGGCCGTCTTCCTGCTGACCGCCGCGGGCGTCCTGCTGCTGGCCTGCGTCAATTTCATTAACTTGTCTACCGCCCGGCACGCGGTGCGGGCCAAGGAAGTGGCGGTGCGCAAGGTGGTGGGCGCCGGCCGGCCGGATCTGTTTCGCCAGTTTCTGGGCGAAACGGGGCTGCTGACGCTGATCGCCCTGGGCCTGGCCGTGGTGTTCATGGAGCTGCTCCTCCCCGCGTTCAATGAGTTGACAGGCAAACAATTGTCAGTTCTTGGATCGAAGGACGCCACAATCTGGCTGGGACTGGCAGGCATCGCCGCCCTCACCGGTGTGCTGGCGGGAAGCTATCCGGCGCTGTTCCTGTCGGCCTTCCCGCCGGTCCAGGTGATCCGGTCGGGGGGAGGATGGGGCGACCGGCGGGGCGGGGGCCTGCGCAAGGCGCTGGTGACCCTCCAGTTTGTCTTCACCATTACCCTGTTGATCGTGACTGCGGTCATCTTCAGCCAGCTCCGCTTCATGAAGCAGAAGGATCTCGGCTACGATGCCCGCCGGGTGGTGACGTTCCCCGGCTGGGGTGGCTTCGAACGGAACTGGGATGCCGCCCGGAACGCCCTGCTGCAGTACCCCGGCATCTCGAGCGTCTGCCAGGGGATGCCCCCGGCGACGGGCTTCTGGGGGACCACCGAAGTGGACTGGGAGGGGCGGAATCCCAACCAGGAGGTCAAGCTGGCGGCGGATCTCGGGGATTACGACTACGCCGCGGTCTTCCGGCTCCAGATGGTTCAGGGACGGTTCTATTCAAGAGACTTCGTCAACGATGACCAGAACTGGGTGGTCAACGAAACGGCCGTCCGGGCCATGGGCCTGGCCAACCCCGTGGGCCGGTGGCTCAGCTACCGAGGCCGGCGCGGGCGGATCATCGGGGTGGTGAAGGACTATCACGGGGCGTCGCTCCACGAGCCCATCGGACCCAAGGTCATTCAGTGTGGCCAGGGTTTCTTTGTCTGCGTCCGCTATCGCACCGACGACATCCCCGAGCTGATGGCGTTCCTGCAGAAGCAGTGGAAGGTCTTCGTGCACGGGGAGAGGTTCCGGTCGGATTTCGTGGACGAGTCCATCGCCGCCTGGTACCAGACCGAGGAGCGGATCCAACTGCTCTTCGCGTACTTCACCGGGCTGGCCGTCCTGGTCGCCTCCCTGGGGCTGCTGGGCCTGGCCGCGTTCATGGCCGAGCGCCGCACCAAGGAGATCGGGGTGCGCAAGGTGCTGGGGGCGTCCACCACCGGGCTTGTCCTGCTCCTGGTGCGGGATCAGGTCAAGTGGGTGCTGGCGGCGAACCTGTTCGCCTGGCCGCTGGCCTGGTGGCTGAGCCGGCATTGGCTCGCGGGGTACGCCTATCGCATCGACATGAACTGGCCGGTGTTCGCCCTTTCGGGCGCGCTGGTGCTGGCCGTGGCCGCGGCCACGGTCAGCGGCCAGGCCCTCCGGGCGGCCTGGTCCCGCCCGGTTGCGGCGTTGCGATACGAATGACATCCGATTCCGGAGGGATTGGTCCATCATGATCACACGAGAAATCACGCTGCAGATTCCGACGCTCGAGGCGGAGCAGAACATCGACATCGAGGTGACCATCAACGGCCGGAAGCGGCGCATGGTCTACCGGGTGGAGATCGTGTCCTGGCGGGATCAGGATGCCGCAACCGAGGGGGAGGACCGGATCGAGATGATCCGCCGGGTGGTGCGCGAGCACGACCCGGCCTGGCAACTCGTCCAGATCGGCCTGCCGTCGGCCGACGGCATCCCCATCATGTTCCGCCGCCGCACCGCCGCCGCGGTTTGACTTGGAGACGGGGATCACCTAGAATCAGATCACGATGAATCCGGGCCTCGGCGACATGCTGCGCATCTTCGTGGTGTCCGACGCCACCGGCCGCACCTGCCATACGGTCGTCCAGGCGGCGCTGTCGCAGTTCAACACCAGCCGGGTCGAGGTGGTCACGCTCCCCCATGTGCGCACCTTCGAACAGATCGAGGCGATCCTCGACCGGGCCGATCAAGCGAAGGGCGTGGTCGTGTACACGATGGTGGCGGCGGAGTTCCGCCAGCGGATCTACGAACTGGGCCGGCTCAAGGGCGTGCCCACGGTGGACATCCTCGGTCCCGTGCTGACGCGTTTTTCCGATATCCTGGAAGTTTCGCCGCTGGCCCAGCCGGGTCTTTTTTACCAGCTCGACCAGAAGTACTTCAAACGGATCGAGGCGGTGGACTACACCATCAAGCACGACGACGGCGTCGGACTGGCCACGCTGAATCAGGCGGAGATCGTGCTCCTGGGCGTGTCGCGCACGTCCAAGACCCCCGTGAGCATCTATTTGGCCTACCGCGGCTGGAAGGCCGCCAACGTGCCGGTGGTGCTCGATCAGCCGCTGCCCGACGAGCTTTTCACCGTGGACCCGCGCCGGGTGGTCGCTCTGACCATCAATCCCGACCGTCTCCAGCTCATTCGGCAGGAGCGGGCCCGCCACCAGCGCCCGGGCGCCCTGATCGAATACACGGATCCCGGCCTCATCGGCGACGAGGTCACCTACGGCCTCCGCCTCTACCGCCGGCATGACTGGCCCATCATCGACGTGACCTTCCGCTCCATCGAGGAAACCGCCACCGAAGCGGCCCGGATCATGTTCTCCCACTTCGGCGCCAAGCGCGACGGCTTCTCCGAGGTGCTGCCCGAAATCTGATCCGTCCGGCCCGCACGAAGCGCATCCTGCAACAAATCCAGCCCGCTATGCGTATATAGCGGAGGAAGACAATCCTGACCGGGGGAAGTGACCATGAGCGTTTCACCGACTCTTGAAGCGCCTGGCGGCAGCATCGAGGCGACCGCCCTGCGCGTCCTCATCGTCGATGACGAGACTCTGGCGCGCAAGCGCGTCCGCCGGCTGCTGCAGGGCGAGGCCCGGGTGGACGTGATCGGCGAGTGCGCCAACGGGCCCGACGCCGTCGCGGCCATTCGGGAGCAGGAGCCGGACCTGGTCCTGCTCGACGTCCAGATGCCCGGCATGGACGGTCTGGCGGTCATCGACGCGGTGGGTGCCGACCGGATGCCGCCAGTGGTGTTCGTCACGGCGCACGAGGCGTACGCACTCCAGGCGTTCGACGTCCAGGCGGTGGACTACCTCCTGAAGCCGTTCGACCAGGACCGCCTGCACGAGGCGCTGAACCGGGCGCGCCGCCGCTGCGGGAGCCGCGCCGACAACGGCCTGCCGGAACAACTGGCGGAGCTGGTGCAGGACATGCAGCGCCGCCGCAGCCACCTGCAACGGATCGCCGTGCGCACTGACGGCCGCGTCCTGCTGGTGCCCGTGGCCGAGGTGGACTGGCTGGAATCGGCAGGCAACTACATTTGCCTGCATTCCGGGTCGAAGACTCACATCGTCCGGGAGACGATGGCCCGGCTGGAGGAACAGCTCGACCCCGCCCGCTTCGCCCGGATCCATCGGTCCACAATGATCAACCTGAACCGGATCCGGGAGCTGCAGCCGTACTTCCACGGGGACTACAAGGTGCTGCTGGAGGACGGGACCGAGCTGACGCTGAGCCGCAATTACCGCGAGAACCTGATGAACCGGCTGGGCCTGGCCAACTGAGGCCGCCCGATTCACGCCTGCCCGGGCCCGGCGCGGCGCCGGCCGCCTATCGCTGCCGGCGCGCGCGTTGCTGCATCCGGTCCAGGTAGATGTAAACCACGGGCGTCAGGTACAGCGTGATCACCTGCGACACCACGAGTCCGCCCACCACCGCCAGCCCCAGCGGCTGGCGCGACTCGCCGCCGGCGCCGAAGCCCACGGCGATGGGGAGCGTGCCGAAGAACGCCGCCATGGTGGTCATCATGATGGGCCGGAAGCGGATGAGGCAGGCCTGGTAGATGGCCTCGGCGGGCGGCACCTGCTTCGTGCGCTCGGCGTCCAGCGCGAAGTCGATCATCATGATGGCGTTTTTCTTGACGATGCCCACCAGCATGATGATTCCCACGAAGGCGAAGATGTTCAGGTCCACCCGGAACAGCAGCAGGGTGACCAGGGCCCCCAGGCCGGCCGACGGCAGGCCCGACAGGATGGTCACCGGGTGGATGAAGCTCTCGTACAGAATCCCCAGGACGATGTAGATCACCACCACGGCCATGATCAGGAGCAGACCCATCCCCTTGAGCGACGCCTGGAAGGCCTGCGCCGTGCCCTGGAAGCTCCGGGTGACCGTGGGCGGCAGCAGATCGGTGGCGGCGCTCTCGATGCGCGTGAGCGCTTCGCCCAGCGACACGCCCGGCCGCAGGTTGAACGAGACGGTCGCGGCGGGAAGCTGTCCCAGGTGGTTCACCGACAGCGGTCCCACCGCCGGGCGGATCCGGGCCACGGCGTCCAGCGGGACCATCCGGCCGCCCGCAGACTTGACGTACAGGTTGGACAGATCGTTCGGCTCCCGCTGCAGCCGCGGTAGCAGCTCCATCACCACGTAATATTGGTTGTCGGGCGCGAACATCGTGGAAATCTGCCGCGTGCCGAAGGCGGTGTAGAGGACGTCCTCGACCTGGTAGGCGGTCACGCCGAGCGCGGTGGCCTTCTCGCGCAGCAGGTCCACCCGCACTTCCGGATTCTTGATGAACAGGTCGCTGTTGACGTCGAGCAGCTCCGGCATGGCGCGGAGCCGCGCTTCGAGCAGGGGGGCATACCGGTACAGCTCCGCGGTGTCGGTGCTCTGGATGGAGTACTGGTAGAGCGCCCGGGTCTGCTGGCCACCGATGGTGATGGTGGGCGGGTTCTGAAGGTAGACCTGGATGCCGGGGATCTGGGCGAGCTTCGGGCGCAGCCGGTTGATGATCTCGTCGGCGGTGCTGGTCCGTTCCTGACGCGGCTTGAGGCGCAGGAACACGTTGCCAGCGTTGAGGCCGGACGCGCCGCGGGCGCCGCAGCTGGACATCATCCCCTCGACGTCCGGATCCTGGCGGATGATCTCGGTGACCTCCCGCTGGTGGCGGACCATCGACTCGAAGGAGATGCCCTGGATCGCCTCGGTGAAACCGCGGACCTGGCCGGTGTCCTCGGTGGGGATGAAGCCCTTGGGTACGACGTTAAAGAGCCAGGCGGTGACGCCCAGGATCACGAAGGACAGCAGCAGCGTGACCAGCTTGTGGCGGATGGCGAACCGGAGCGTGGTGTCGTAGAAACGCAGCATCGCGTCGAACACCTTCTCGGAGGCCCGGTAGAGGGCGCCGTGGCGCACCTCACCGGGCGGACGCAGGAACCGCGAGGCCAGCATCGGCGTCAGGGTGAGGGACACGATGCCCGAGATCAGGATCGCCGCCGCGATGGTCACGGCGAACTCATGGAACAGCCGGCCCAGGATGCCGCTCATGAAGAGCACCGGGATGAAGACGGCGGCCAGCGAGATGGTCATGGAGACGATGGTGAAGCCGATCTCCTTCGAGCCGTCGAGGGCGGCCTGCATCGGCGTCTTGCCCATCTCGATGTGGCGGACGATGTTCTCCAGCATGACGATGGCGTCGTCCACCACGAAGCCCACCGACAGGGTCAGCGCCATGAGCGTCAGGTTGTTCACCGAAAAGTCGGCCAGGTACATCACGGCGAACGTGCCCACGATGGAGAACGGCAGCGCCAGGCTGGGGATGATCGTAGCCGAAATGTTCCGTAGGAACAGAAAGATCACCAGGATGACCAGGCACAGCGTGAGCACCAGGGTGAACTTGACGTCGTTGACCGATTCGCGGATCGACTGGGAGCGGTCGAAGATGACGCCGAGTTCCACCGACGCGGGGAGCTGTTTCTGGAACACCGGGAGGATGTCCCGGATGGCCTGGACGATGGCGACGGTGTTGGTGCCGGGCTGGCGCTGGATGGCCAGGATGACCGCCCGCTTGGCGCCCTCGCGGGTCACGTGCCAGGCGGCGACCTTGTCGTTCTCGACGCTGTCGATCGCCTCGCCGAGGTCCCGCAGGTACACCGGCGCGCCCTCGCGGTAGGTGACGATCAGCCCGCCGTAGGCGGCGGCCTCGAGCAGCTGCCCGTCCGACTCCACGGTGTAGGCGCGGTGCGTGCCGTAGAGCACGCCGCTGGGGAGGTTGACGTTGCCGTTGCGGATGGCGTCGGCCACCTCGTTGATGCCGATGTCCCGGCTGGTGAGCCGGTCGGGATCGAGCCGGACCCGGACGGCGTACTTCTGGGAACCGTACACCTGCACCTGGGCCACGCCGTTGACCATGGAAATCCGCTCGCCCAGAGTGGTGGCGGCATACTCGTTGAGGGTGGACAGCGGCAGCGTGTCCGACTTCATGGCGAGCATGAGGATCGGCGAATCGGCCGGGTTGACCTTCCGGTAGGACGGCGGCGTGGGCATGTCGCGGGGCAGCTGCCGTTGGGCTTGGGCGATGGCCGCCTGCACGTCCTGGGCGGCGGCGTCGAGGTCCCGCTCCAGCGCGAACTGGAGGGTGATCTGCGTGGAGCCGATGCCGCTCGACGAGGTCATGTTGTCGATGCCGGCAATGGTGGAGAACTGCCGCTCCAGCGGCAGGGCCACCGTCGAGGCCATGGTCTCGGGGCTGGCGCCGGGCAGGCTGGCCGAGACGGTGATGGTGGGGAAATCGACGTTCGGCAGGTCGTTGACCGGCAGGGTGATGTAGGCCATGACGCCGAAGAGGATGATCCCCAGCATCACCAGGACGGTGGTGACGGGCCGGCGGATGAACAGGGCCGGAATGTTCATGGCTGGATGACCTCGGGCTCCACCTTCTGGCGGATGGTGATCCGGGAGCCCGGGGTCAGCCGCATCTGGCCGTCCACGATGACGGTGTCGTCGGCGCGCAGGCCGCCGCGGATGACCGCCTCGCCGGCCATGATCCGGTCGACGGTGACCTGGCGCACCGCGGCGGTGTTGCCCGCCGCCACGACGTAGACCAGCGACCCCTCCTGGCTGGGCACCACCGCCTGGGCGGGCACCACCAGCGCCTGCGGCTCGGTATCCAGCACCAGCAGCACATCGACGAACAGGCCGGGCCACAGCACGCCGCTGGCATTGTCGCACGTGGCTTTCAGGTGGATGGTGCCCGTGCCGGATGCGACGGTGCTGTCCAGGAAGGTGACGGCGCCGCGCTCGGCCGGAGCGCCGCTGTCGGGGATAGAGGCGGAAACGGTCATGTGGCCGCGGCGCATCTGCTCCCGTAGGCGGGGCAGGACCTGCTCGGGCACGGTGAAATCCACGTAGATGGGGCGGATCTGGTAGATCTGGACGAGGGTGGTTTCGTTGAGCCGGGCCATGTTGCCGGCGTGGACGAGGAGCTCGCCCGTCCGCCCGCTGGCAGGGGCGGTGACGGTGCAGTAGCCGAGATCCAGGCGGGCATTGAGCAGTTCAGCCTCGTCGGCCCGCACCGACGCTTCGTCGGCCTGCAGGGTGGCCTGCAGCGCTTCGGCGTTGGCCTTAACCGTGTCGTACTGCTGGCGGGTGACATAGTCCTTGGCCACCAGCTCGGCGTAGCGCTGCACGTCGGCCTCGGCGTTGCGCCACAGGGCGCGGTCGCGCTCCAGGTTGGCCCGGGTTCGCGCCAGCGCCGCCTCGGCGCGCTGCACCGCCGCCGCGAAGGGGGCCGGGTCGATGGTGAACAGGGTCTGGCCGCGGCGGACCTCCTGACCCTCGCTGAAGTGGACGCTGAGGATGGGGCCGCTGACCTGGGTCTTGACCGCCACGGTGGAGTACGCCTCGACTGTGCCGATGGCCTTGAGCTGAACCGGCATCGGCTTCTGGACCACCGGCGCGGTGGTGACGGCCACGGGCGGCGCGGTCCGCGGGGTGTTGTCGGCGGGTTTGCCGGTGCAGCCGACGCCGCCGGCGGCGAGTCCGGCCAGCAGGACGGCGGGGACGGCCGTGCGCAAGTGGATCAGCAGGCGAATGCAGGCGATGCGTGTCATGGTTGTCCTTCGGGGGATCGGGGTGGAGCGGGCGGATCGGGCGGCGCGAGTGGTGCAACCGCCGCGGCGGGGCCGGCGTCGAGCAACTGGCCGGTGTTGCGGCCCAGCCGGGCCATAGCCAGCAGCCACTCGGTCCGGGCGCGGGTCTGCTCCGAGCGGGCGGCCTCCAGGGTGCGCTGGGCGGACAGCAGGTCCAGAATGTCGCCCACGCCGGCGCGGTAGCGGTTGAGCGCCACGTCGTACGACTGCGATGCGCTGCCCAGCAGTTCGTCGGTGGTGCGGATCTTCTCGCCGGCGGTCTGCAGGGCGTAGAAGCTGCGCCACACCTCGTACGCCACCGTCTGCGCCAGGCTGTGGACGCGCGCCGCGGCCGCCGCCGACTGTTCGCTCGCCTGAATGACGTTGTTGGTGTGGGTGTACCCGGTGAAGATGGGCAACCGGAGCGTGAGGCCCACCGAGTAGTTGTCCAGCAGCGTGTCCCAGCCGGTATTGTACAGGGCGCCGGCGCCGGCGGTGGCGGCCACCGTCACGCCGCCGGCAGCCTGCACGCTGCGCACGCGGGCCTCGGCGCCGAGCGCCTCCGCCCGGGCGGCGGCCAGGTCGGGACGGAGACGCTGGGCGACCTCGATGAATCGGTCCACCTCGCCGGCGGCCGCGTCGGCCGGGATCTCCGGCTGGAAGTCGGCCAGGCGGATCACCGTGTTGGCCGGCAGCCCGACGGCCGCGGCCAGCGCGCCCTCCAGCGTGCGCAGGTCGCCGGTGGCCGTCTGCAGGGCCAGCCGGGCCTGGGCCAGGGCGGAGCGCGCCTGGAGCACGTCGGCGATGGTGGCCACGCCGGCGCGATGGCGCTCCGTGGCGGATTCGAGCACCGCCTGGGCCTCGCGCACCGCCGTCTCCTCCGCCGCGACGAGGGTCTTCACGCCGTGGTGGAGGTAGTACGCCTCCAGCACCAGGAGCATGACGTCCTCAAGCACGGCGCGATGGGTCCAGTTGGCGGCCCGCAGCGCTTGGCGGGCCTCTTCCAGGTCCGCCGCCCGTCCGCCGGAATCGTACAGGAGATAATTGACCGTGATGGACGGCCCGAACGCGCCCTGCCATTCCTCGTACTTCGACGAGCGGGAGCCGTACCCCGCCTGGGCGAGGCCTTCCAGATCGACGGTGGGGAGATAGGCGCCGCCCCGACTTGCCTTGGCCGCCGCCGCCGCCCGGGCGGCGTGCCAGGCGGCCCGGGTGCTGGGATTGTGGCGCAGGGCGAAATCGATCAGGTCACCGAGCCGCCAGATGGCGTCGGCGGAAAAATCAGCCGGAGTTCCCTCCGGCGCGAGCAGGGCCGGGAGCGCGGCGGGATCGGGTGTCCAGGGGGACGCCGGGTTGGCCGAAGTGTCCCCCGGCGCCGGATGCCAGGGGCGGTACTTCACCGGGCGGCCGGGGTCATCGCCGGCCGCGGCGGGCAAAGCCAGGGCCAGTGCGGCCGCCAGGCTGACGAGCCGGACGACGGACCGGCAGAACCGGATGCTAGGCAGACGATTCAGGCACACGCAGGTCGCTCCTCGTCGCGGATTCTATCCTCATACGGATCCGAACCATCAATGTTTGCAGCGCTCTCAGCGGGATCCGGTGACGGCCGTCACGTTTTTCGACGTTCGGCCCCCTCACTGCAAGTCGCGCAGCAGGTCGTGCGGCGAGACACCCAGCTCGCCGGCCACTTCCTTGAGCGTCGAGTCGCCGCCGGCTTCGACGCCGCGGGCCTTGAGCCGCTCCAGGGCCACGGGCAGCCGGATCAGGCCTTCGCGCTCGAGGTCGGCCAGAGTCTTGCGGCCGAGACCGCTGCCGGCGCCGGGCGGCGGCAGGTTATCCGTGGACCGGCCGGCGGGACCGGCTGGAGCGACCGGCCGGAGCACGTCGTAGACGCGCTGGGGCGGGACGCCGTTGCGCCGGGCGACGACGTCGACGGTCTGGCCGGCGTCATCGACCTGGAGACCGCCGGCGCGGAGGCGCGCCAGGGCGTCGTCGGGCGGGATCCCCAGGTAGCGGGCGAACTGGCTCAGGGTGGACAACTCGGCGTGGCCGTAAGGCGGCTCGCCGTACGAGGCGATCCAGGATGCCTTGACGGCGCCGTTGAACGCCACCAGATTGCGGAAGGGCGGCCATGCCAGCAGCGTGCCAGCGAAGACCACGACGGTGAGCCCCAGGGCCAGCAGGAACTCGGGTGTGACCACCACCAGGCGGCGGGCGGCGTTGCGCAGGTAGGACACCAGGCAGGTCCAGTTCAGATATATGTGCAGGATGGAGGCGATGAGGAATACCACCATGAAATTGATGTGGATGGCGGAGTAGTCTTCCTTGCCGAGACCCCACAGCGTCCAGTTGGCCCAGTTGGCTACCCGGCCCTGGGGGCTGAGGAATAGCATGATCCCGGTGTACGCCATCACCAGGAACGACAGGGTGGTCACGAGCGAGACGATGCGTCGGAACGACATGGTACGATGACACCTCCAAATGATGTACCGGGCCCGGGGCCGGCTCAGTCGTCGGCCAGGAGCCGGGCGGCCAGCTCCTTGAGCAGCTTGGCCGCCACCCGGGCGGTGGCCGCCGCGGTGTCGAGGTCCGGGAGATATTCGACGATGTCGGCGCCCACCAGGGGGCCCGGCAGGTTGCGGATTAGCGCCAGCAGTTCCCGCGTGCTGCAACCCCCCGGTTCGGGATGGGCCACGCCGGGCGCATACGCCGGATCCAGAACGTCCAGGTCCACACTCAGGTAGACGGGTCCGGAAACCGTGGGCAAGGCGCCGCGCGGCCAGTCGCGCATGTCCAGGGCCTCCACGCCGAACCGCTCGGCCTGGTCGCGCTGGTGGGGGGTGCGGGTGCGCAGGCCCACCTGGACGAGCCGCGCCGCCAGGCCCTCCTCGAGCACGCGGGCGAAGGTGCAGGCATGGGACAGGCGGTTGCCGCCGTAGCTGTCGTACAGGTCGGGGTGGGCGTCGAGCTGGACCACGGTCAGACCCGGATAACGCGGGCCGTAGGCGCGCAGCACGGGGAAGGTGACCGAATGGTCGCCGCCCAGCGACAACACGCGGGCGCGGCGCGCCAGCGCGTCCGCCACCGCCGCGGTGATCGTCGCCGGCGCCGCGGCGCCGGCGGCGTCGAGGTCGAGATCGCCCAGATCCGCCAGCCGCGGCTCCGCCCCGAGATCGCGCCCGTCCTCGGTGCTCAGGTTCGTGGACTCGCAGGCCAGGGCCGCCCGGATCCGCGGCGGCGCCGCCGCGGCCCCGCGTCGGAACGACGAGTGTTCGTCCAGCGGCAGGCCCAGCAGGCCCACCATGCCCGGCTTGAGCGCTGCCGTGGTAAGAATCGCGTCCAGCATGCGGATAGTCTGACAGAACACGGGCGGGGTTGCAACTGGTTGCGCGACGTTCGCGCGGATCGTGCAGGCGGCCGAATCAGCCTCTGCCCGTCGGCGGAGCGTGGCGGCGCAACCAGCGGACGGGCGTGCCGCCGGCGCCGGCGGTGGCCAGCCGGAACAGCGCCCGGAGTATCATGGCCACAGGGGGCAGCCAACGCCCGCCTGGCGCAAAGAACCGCCGGTGCAGCCGCAGGATCTCCGCCTCGGTCAGCGTCGCGGTATCGTAGCCGAGTGATGGCGCCGCAGCGGCGGAGGCGGCGGCAAAATCGCCGAGGTTCCGCCGGCGCAGGCGCACGCCGTAGCGCTCCGGCGATTCGAACCATGGCGCGCCCGGCTCCATCTCGATGGGGAAGACGTGCACGCTCCGGATGCAGGCGAACCGCCGTCGCAGCCGGCGGATGTAGTCGCGGGTGGCCAGTGCCCCGGCGGCCGTCTCACCGGGGAGCCCCAGCGCGAAGTAGAGCACGGTGGGCGCGCGGAGCTGGTTCAGCAGGTCCAGCCTTTCCTCCAGTTCGGCATTGGTGAACGGGTAGGCCCGGTGGATCCGCCGGAGCGACTCGTCCGCGGTCTCCGGCGACAGAATCACCCGCGAGGCGTGGTGCAGCGCCCGCCGGAACAGGCGGCACAGCTCGGGGGAGGGGAGGCCGAAGAACTCGAAATCCGTCCGCACCGCCGGCCGCAGCCGCTCCAGCGCCGCGACGAGGGCGGCGGTGTGGCCCTCGCGGGCGGGATCCGGATCGAAACAGAAATAGAACCGCTCGATGCCCCAGTCGGTCCGAAGCCGCGCCACCGATTCGGCCACCCGTGCGGGGTTACGCCGCGCCGTCACCGTGCGGCCCGTGAGGCGGCGGACGCCGGGGCCGCTCCCGCCGCACCAGGTGCACGAGCCCGGGCACCCGCGGCCGGCGAACACGCCGTGGATCACCGCGTCCCGCTGACCGCGGCCGAGCCGCTGCACCAGCCGCGCCGATCCATCCCACGGGACCAGCCACTGGAGGCGGCAGACGGTTTCGGGGTGGCGGTAAAAGCGCAGGGCGGCGAAATCCGCCGTGTCCAACTCGGCGGCGTCCGCGCAGTAGCTGATGGGGTTGTGCCGCACCACGCCGCCGGTGTCGCGCCAGGTCAGGTTGGGAATGTCCATCCATTCGCTTTGCCCGCTTTGCACGGCCGCCAGGAGTTCCGCCAGCGGCCGCTCCCCTTCGCCCCGCACCACGGCGTCGACGAACGGGCACTCCGCAACGATCTCCCCGGCGAAACGGCCGGCGGTGTACCCGCCCAGCACCACCTGCACGCGCGGCCGGGCCGCCTTGAGCTGCCGGGCGGCTTCCAGGGTGTCGTGGGTTTGGGGGTGCCAATGGAGAGAGAACGCCGCCAGCGCCGCCCCGGATGCGCCGACGTAGTCCGCCAGCAAAAAGCGCGGGTCCAGCAGCTTCTCCGCGCCCAGATGGACGATCCGGCAGCGCCGACCCCGCCTCTCCAATTCCCCGGCCAGTGCCAGCAGCCCGGCGGCGGGAAAGTTGACCCGGGCGTGCGGCCCGATCATCGGGTCGCGGAGGAGCAGTCGGGGCACATGCACCAGCACAGCGTCCAGGTTCAAGTCGGCGGTGTCCATGTGCATAGCCGGTCATCCTCGTGTTGCCCGCTCGCGGGGGCGGCGGTGAAAGCGTTGGCGTCGGCGTATGATCCTGTGCTATTAATACCACACGTTTCATCACAGGCATGCCGGGTCGGCGAACGACGGCGGATAGAACTCCGTCGTCGCCGCACAGGCGACGGCGTGCGCGGATCGGAAAATCTGACTTGGAGGTGGCTGGATGGGTGGAGAAACTGCATATCCCAATGTCCACGTCTGGCTGGATCAGATTCAGGCGCTGCTGGCGGCGGCACCGGCGGGCGCGCCGCTGACGGATGCCCGGCGGGCGCTGGACATCGTGCGACGGATGCTGACGCCGCCGGCGCCGGGCAGCCGGGCGGCGGCGGGCGAAGTTCCGGCCGAAGGCGTCCGGTTGATCTATCTGCTGGGCTGGATCAAGGCGGGTGTCGCAGCCGGCCGGCCGGTCGCCTCCCCTGAGGTGGCAGCGGCCGCGGATCGCGCCGTGACCGGTCTCGAGACCATCCTCGGTTCACCTGAATCCTCGAACACGCGCGACTGCGCGGAGTACATGAGCCGACCGTCGCCGTGTCCGCCGGCCCGGCCTGGAATCTGATCCGGCCACGCCCACCGGAACGATCCGGGCGGATCCGGCCGACGATCCGGACATGACCGGCCGGTCCCGTCCGGCGGTTTCCGGCGGGTGTCGGGGCGTCAGGGCGACCCGCCGCCCTCGGCCCCGCATACGGTTCCTTCAATGCGCTGGACGCACCTCACCCTGATGATGACCGAGCGGTGCAACTACCGCTGCGTCTACTGCTACCAGCAACGGTCGCCGCGGGATCTGGCCGATGACCGGATCCGACAAGCCTGCGCGCGGCTCCTGCCGCTGGCGGCGGAACGCTGCCGGGTGACGTTTTTCGGCGGAGAGCCGGCGCTGGTGTTCCCGGCGATCCGGCGCACCGTCCGGCGGATCGAGGCGTGGAACCGCGGCGGGAAACGAACCCTGACTTACGGCATCACCACGAACGGCAGTCTCTTGGGACCCCGCGAGCTGGCATTCCTCGATGCCCACCGGTTCCGGGTGGTGCTGAGCCATGACGGCGTGAACCAGGATCGTCACCGCGCTGCCGGCAGCGCCGCCGGACTGGCCCGGCTGCTGAAATCCCTGGGCGACTATCCGGGTATCCGACTGGCGGTCAACTGCGTGGTCACCCGGGACACGGTTCGGGATCTGCCGGCGACGGTGCGCCTCCTGCTCGGTTCGGGCGTCTCCCGCCTGATTCTCGCCTACGACCGGCAGTCGCCGTGGCGCGACGCGGAGATCGTCTCGCTGGCGGCGGCGCTGCGGGACGTGCGCCCGCTGTTGCCGCCGCCCGACCCGGAAGACGAAGCAACTCCCGGGGCATCCGGACAAACGGGCGGCGAGCGGCGGATCTTCCGCTGCCCCGCCGGTGAGACGCGGCTGGCGCTTGCGGCCGACGGAACCGTCTGGGGCTGCCATCTGTTCGCCGATTATTTCCGCGGCCGGGAACACACCGATGAATACACCCGCTACTGCCTCGGAGACATCCGCGGGCTCGATCCGGAGGGCCTGGCTGGTGGCGACGGGCCGCTCGCTCCGTACCGTCAGCTCGTCATGAACAACGGCCTGACGCCGGGCGGCTTCTGCATGTTCTGCGGTGATCTCTTCGAATGCGCCATCTGCCCATTGGATGCGGCCCTGAGTTCGGGGCGCATCGGCCGGATCCCGGAATGGTACTGCCGGTTTGAGCGGATCCTGCGGAGTGGGCCCGTGCCGGAACTCGGCGCGCCGGATGGCCGGGAAGCCGGGACGGCGCTCCGGGCGGATGCCTGACCGCCGCGCTGCGGGGCTACGGCAGGCGGCCGGCGGCGGCCTCCTTCAATTCCGGACGATTGGGATCCGCCTCCTGCCAGACGTCCAAAAATCGCCCGAAATGGCGGCGGGCGTCCTGAGCCTTCCCCTGCTGCCGGGCGCACCGGCCCAGGTTCAGGAGCGCGAGGGCGTAGCTGTCGCTGGTGTTGAGGCGGCTGGCGGCCGAGTCGCGCAGCCGGGTGAGCGTGCCCACAGCCCGGTCCACCCGCCCGCCCGCCCGGTAGGCTTCGGCGAGCAGCGGCAGGTAGAACGACGGGCTGCCGAAGAACCGGACGTCGGGCGTCCAGTCGAGGAGCGGGAGCGCCAGCTCCATCAAGGCGGCGGCCCGGCGGGGATCGCCCCGATGCAGGGCCATGGCGGCCGACAGGTGGTGGTAGTGGCGCCGCAGCTTTGCCATGCCGGTCGATGCCTCCAGGGCCTGCAGGCGCCGGGCGGTGTCCGCCGCCGCCTCGACCCGTCCCTGCGCCAGGAGCGCCAGGCCCTGCAAGTGGAGTGCGAGGGCGTCGTACTCGGGATCCAGCAGCGCCGGCGCCGCGGCGCCGGCGGACTCGGCGTGGCGCAGCGCGCCGGCGGCGTCGTCGCGCCGCAGCTCCAGATAAGCGGCCAGCAGGGTCAGGTCCACGCGGATGGCATTTTCACCGAGCGACGCCGCTTCGCGCAGCCCCGCATCGAGCACCTGGGCGCTCTCGACGTAGCGGCCCCGACCGATGAGGAACTCCGCCAGGACATAATGACCCATCAACCGCTGATCGGGATCGGCATGCCGGATCCGCTCACGGAGGATCCGCTCGGCCTCGCCAGGCCGGCCGCAGAGGTTCTCCACGGCGGCCAGCCGGACGTGAAGCCAGCTCTTCTCGCGCGGCAGGTCCAGGCACTGCATCAACTCCTGGCGTGCCTGCTGGTACTGGCTTTCCAGTAGGTAGGTCCAGGCCAGCCGACCCTGGTAAGGCATCGGATCCTTGAACAGCGGACGGTTGCGCACGAGGAGCGTTCGGGCCGAGCCGGCCAGGCCCTGACGGATATCGATCTCCGCCAAGTTGAGCACGGCCAGGTGATCGGTGGGATCGGCCATCGCCGCCCCGCGAAACCACCGGCCGGCCTCCGGCCAGTCCTCGGCGTTCCGGTAGATCCCGCCCACCAGCCGCTTGATCCCGGCGTCATTGGGATAGAGGGCGTCAAACCGCCGGCCCAGTTCCGCCCGCTTGAGGTAGTTGACCTCGGTGTACTTGGAATACAGCAACTCCAGGTTGAATCGCTCGCGCGGCGTGAGCCGCGCCTTGAAGGCCAGGGCTTTCTGCATGTATTGGCGGTCGTTTTCCAGCTGGCGCAGGTGGCCGTAGTTGACCGACATCCGGGCGTAGGCCATGGCGAACTCGGGATCGAGGGCCGTGGCCTGCTCCAGACGGGCGTTGCTCTCGGTGAACCGGCCGCTGGCGTACAGCTTGTCGGCCTCGATGTACAACCGCAACGCCTCGCGCGAAGAGGTGGTGACGTCCCGCAGCGCGGTGTCAATGTCGCCGGCGATGGATTCGGGCGAGAATCGGAGCGCCTCTTTGATCTTGGGGGTGAGCGCGTCGATGAGGTCCTGCGGATCCGCCGGCTCGGCCAGCTCCACCTGGGCCGAGGCGATGTACTCCTGCGTGGTCGCGTCGAGAATCGCCGCCTGGAGGCGGCACGCGCTTCCCTCCATATACATCACCCGAACCCGGTGGGTGGCTCCCTCGGGCTCTTTGATCACCGACAGGTAGCGGGACTGGAAGAGGTCAACCTCCAGCAGGAAGGTCAGGATCTCGCTCAGGTTGAGGGCATCGCCCACCGGGCTGGCGATCTTGACGGGCTCGACGAAGATCTTCGGCTTGCGGGCGGTGGCGGTCTCGCCGCCGGGGTGCCGTTCGGCCGTCGGCGGAGCCGTCAGCCGCGTGATGATGAAGTAACCGGCCGCCGCCGCGAGGAGTAGGAGCAGCGTGGCCAGTTGCCAGCCCTGGCGGCGGGTCATCCGGGCCGCCGTCCGGCGGAGTGTGTCGGACGCGACGCCGTCGCGGCTGTTCCGGTAATCGATGAGCTGGTCCAGCACGCCGGCCATGGACGGCGCGCGCTGCTCCGGCGGCCGGGTCAGGGTGGCGACGACGATCCGGATCAGTTCGGGGGGCGTGTCGGGCCGGACGTCGGTCACCGGCGCCGGCGTCTCGTTGAGGATCGTGTGGACCGTCGCCTTGGTGTAGGGCGCCGCGAACGGATTGCGGCCGGTCAGCATCTCGTAGAGGACGACGCCGAACGACCAGATGTCGGTGCGGGCATCCACCGACAGGCCGCGGGCCTGCTCCGGCGACATGTACGCCGTCGTGCCTGCGGTGCCTTCCGACTCGGTGGTGTGCGTGTGGCCGGACAGCTTGGCCAGCCCGAAGTCGAGTATCTTGACGTCGCCGGTGCGGGTGATCATGATGTTGGCGGGCTTGATGTCGCGGTGGACCACGCCGGCCTGGTGCGCGCCGGCCAGCCCCTGGGCGGTCTGGATGGCGACGGAGAGGATCTCCTCGAAGGACATGGAACCGCGGGCAAGCCGGTCCTTGAGCGTCTCCCCCTCGTAGTGCACCATGCAGATGAACATCCGTCCGTCGGCGGTCTCGCCGATCTCGTGAACGCCGCAGATGTTGGGGTGGTCCAGGGCGGAGGCCGCCCGGGCCTCCTGGACGAGCCGTCGGCGGGCTGTGGAGTCCCGGGTCAATTCGAGAGGCAGGAATTTCAGGGCCACGCGACGGTTGAGCTGGGTGTCCTCGGCCTTGTACACCTCGCCCATCCCACCGGCGCCGATCCGCTCCAGAATCCGGTAATGGCCGATGGTGCGGCCGATCATGTCCGTATTGTCAGGGGTCCGGCCCGCTCGATCGCCCGGATCTTCCACCCTACCTACTCCTACGCGAAACCAATGACCTCCATTGTAGGTCAACTCGGGGAGCGGGGCAAGGTCTGTGACGCAGCCCAACGGTGGCCGCAGGGCTGCGTCAACCTGAGTACGGGGTCGCCGCAGGCGGGTGCGGGGCGGAACGGGGGGGCGTCAACTGCACCGGGATCGCAGTGACCGGGCGCTGGTGATGGCGGCGCTGAGGCGATCGGGTTCGTCGGTGCCGATTCGGAAGCGGCGGCCGTCGGCTAGGGTCAGTTCCACGGCGTCGAGTCCGGCGATGTTGAACATCCAGCCGTGGGGCGTCAGGCGGACGCCCCAGCCGTAGAGCCAGCTGTTGCGAACCTTTGCACAGCCGGTGATGTCTGCAAGATTGAAGGATCGCCGGATCAGCCCGGGTCCGAAAAAACACACCAGTTGGTCATCCCGGATCTCCACCGTGAGCCGGGAGAACAGGAAGGCCATGAGGGCCAGCAAAATGGCCACGCAAAAGATCTGGGGCGGCGCTGGCCCGGTCAGGAAAAAGATGAGCAGGACCAGGACGGACAAGCCGAGCACGGCCAGGATCAGGGTGCCGATCTGGGTGTGGCTGTAATGAGTCATGGCGTCCTCGTGATTCATTCTGTATTGTATTGTTTGGGCCGGGTTATGGCAATATCACACCGACACCCCCCGCGGCTGATCCCGAGGATCGCGACAAGACCGGCGTCGCAGGGATGAAACATACGGCAGGAGGCGCGCCATGGACCATCATCCGGAGAGCGTTGGCATCATCGGCTGCGGCCGGCTGGGCCGGCTGCTGGCGGAACTGCTGGAGCGGGATTTCACGGTCCGGGTGTACGACCGGGATCCGCGGCGGATCTCCGGCCATGCCGGTGCGACCACCTTGGCCGGAGCGGCCGGCGCCGACGTGGTGATGCTGGCGGTGCCGGTGCGGGAACTCTCCGGCGTCCTCGCGGCGGTGACGCCGTACCTGCGTCCCGGAGCGGTGGTCCTGGAGACCGGGGCGGTGAAGGTGCTGCCGGCCCGGTTGCTGCGGCGCCTGCCGGCGGGGGTGGCGGCGCTGCCCCTGCATCCGCTCTTCGGGCCGAGCAGCCTGGGTGATCGGCCGGCGGGACAGACGGTGGTCCTCTGCCCTATCCGGCGGACGCCGCCGGCGGTTGCCAGATTCTGGGAGTCATATTGGAACAACCGGGGGTTCCGGGTGGTGCGGACGAGCCCGTCGGCCCACGATCGGGTGATGGCCCGGACCCTCGTGCTGACTCAGTGGCTGGGCCGGGCCTGCGCCAGCCTCGCCGCCGGGGAGCCGCCGTTCGCGGCTCCGAGTTGGGAGCACCTGCGGGCGTTGATGGATACGGCGGCCGGCGACGACTGGGTCACCTTCGCCGACCTGCAGACTTGCAACCCGTACGCCCGGGCCGAGCGCGGGAGGCTGCGCAGCGAAATGGCCCGCCTGGAACGGGAGCTGCGGGACAACCCCGCCATCGGTTGATCGGGGGCGGCCGTAACATCGAGCTGCCGATCCTGACGCAAGCTGATCGAAACCGCCGGGGTCGCGAAGTTGCGGGATGCGGAACGGGTGACGAATTTGAACCGGAAGGCGACCCGGGCGTAGATGTTGATGGAAACACCGATCCGGCCGGAACCAGCCGGCGACGCCGTCAAGGAGCGGCGGGACATGCGGGAGCCGATGGAAACACTGTTCACGCGCCACCGGGACGACCTGTACACGCTGTGCCGCCGGTTCGCCGCCAACCGGGCGGATGCCGACGATCTGTTTCAGGATACCTGGGTGCGGGCCTGGCGGAACTATCACCGGTACGATCCCGGCCAACGGTTCTTCCCCTGGCTGGTGACGGTCTGCGTGAACCTGCACCGGGATCGGGGCCGCCGGCGCCGGCGGTGGCTGCGACGGTGCGTGGAGTTCTTCTCCCGGGAGCGGATGGAACTCGAGCTCGAGCGGGTTGAATCGGGGACGCCCGATGCTGATGATTGCCTGGCGCGGCGTGAGGAGAAAGCCATGCTCACGAAATGTCTCGACGGGTTGGACGCGCAGTTCAGGATTCCGCTGGTGCTGCATTACTACTTCGACTGGAGCCTCGAGGCGATCGCGGAAGTTCTGGACGTGCCGCCGGGCACGGTGAAGAGTCGCATGTGGACGGGCCGGCGCCGGCTGGCCGAGGCCATGCAGGAGGCAGGTCATGAATGAGGATCGGGTGGACGAGTTGCTTCGGGAGATCGGCCGGGAACGGATGACCCCGCCCGCTGAGTTGGTCCGGCGGATCGAACGGTGCGCCAACGCCGACCGGTTGCTGGCGGCGGTCACCGCGGCCGGCCTGGTTCTGTCGGCCCTGTGGGTGGTGCCGCTGGCGCTGATCTGGTGGTTGCCGGGCTGGAGTTGGACGGTGAAAGTGGCGGGTTACGCCGGTGCGTCGCTGCTGAGCAGCGTGGCGATGTTGCTCCTCCTCGCCGGACGGGAACCGGTGGGACGCCTGCTGATCGCCGCGGATGAACGGTTGAGATTTTAATGGAGGTATGACAATGGCTCATCAATCTGTTTTCAAATACGTGTTCTGGGCAATCACCGGGATGATCGCCCTGCTGGTGCTTGCGGCGGTGTTCGTGGTGGTCCTGCCCAATGCGCTTGTCGAAACGGCGGACCGGACGATTCTGTTCCTTCTGCCCTTGCTGATCATTCCGTTCGGCATACTAACGCTGATCGCCATCCTGGTTTACCGGGACGCGGCCAAGCGGGGGTTGGATCCCTGGCTGTGGGCCACCGTGGCGACCTACGTGCCGAACCTGGTGGGCGTGATCATCTACCTGGTGGTCCGCTTTATGCACAAGAAGGTCTGCCTGGGGTGCGGCCAGGGGCTGCAGGCCGATTACAAGATCTGCCCCTACTGCGGCCACGACCAGTCAACGGCCTGCCCCAAGTGCGGGAAGCCGACCGATCCCAACTGGTCGCTGTGCCCCTTCTGCGGCCAGCCGCTTAAAACCGGCGCCTGAGCCCGGGCACCCTCCGGTCCAGGCCGTATGGCGCGTTGGGGTGACGGGTGCAAGCCCGCCCCCGGCGCGCCCGGTTCTCCGGCTTGCAGGAATCCTCCCCCCGGCGTATGATCAGCCCACCGATCCGCAGCACCGACCGCCGGCCGATGGCCGGCCCCCACGGGTTCCGCCCATCGGCTGTCGCGCCGGACCGGGTCGGACCGCTGAATGAACCACCGTTGGGAGGAAGTCATGAAACTGCAAGTCGTCCGTTTCGGGTGCGCGGTGTCCGCGGTCTGGGGGCTGACGCTCCTGTGCATCGGGGTGGGCAACCTGCTGGCGCCGGGTTACGGCGAGGCGTTTCTCCAGCTCGTCGACTCGGTCTATCCGGGATACCACTACGGCCAATGGGGTTTCTGGGGCGTGCTGGTGGCGGTGGGTTACGGCGTCCTGGACGGCTGGATCGCCGGCGTGCTGCTGGCCTGGCTGTACAACAAGATCACCCGCCAGTGATCCGGCGGCGCCGTATCGTCTTCAGCGTCGCGCCTGCTGGAGGTAGAGCCCGGCCAGGATCAGGACGGTGCTTCCCGCCATGATCCTCGTGACCGGCTCGCCGAACCAGACCCACGCCAAGGCCGCGACGCCCACCGGCACCAGACTGTAGACAACGCCGGCGGTCCGGGTGGGGCCCGACAGGGCGATGGCCCGATTGTACAGCAGATATCCCAGACCCGAGGTGCCGACCCCCATGTACATAATCGCCGCCCAGCCGGCCGGCGACAGGGCCCGGACCTGCCCGGCCACGTCATCCGCCGCGACGGCGGCCAGCGCCAGGAACAGCAGGCCGTAGCCGGTGCTGGCGAACGTGATGGTCCAGCCGTCCAGGCGAGTCGACAGGCGCCGCACCAGCAGCGCGTAGGCCGCCCAGGCAACCACCGCCAGCAGCATGAAGAGGTCGCCCCGGTTGACCGGCTGCGCCAGCAGCCGGGCGGGCGCGCCCCGGCTCAGCAGCAGGAGGACGCCGGCCACGGCGATCGCAACCCCCGCGTAGTTGCGCGCCGTGAGCCGTTCCCGGATGCACACCGCCGCAAAAACGGCAGTGACGATGGGGCTGAGGGCGTTGATGATCGCGGTGTGGGCGACGGCGGTATGCCGGAGCGCGGCGAAAAAGAGGAACTGGTAGAGACTCACGCCGGTCACACCCGCCAGGAGCAGCAGCCCGTGGTCGCCGGCGCTCAGCCGCTCCGCCCGGCGGCGCGGCCAGGCGGCCAGTGCGGCGAGAAACGCGAAACCGGCGATGTAGCGCAGGAACGACGCAGTGAGTGGCGCCAATTCCGCGGTGGTGATCCGCCCGGCGATGTAGCTGCCGGAGAAGAGCAGCGCGGCTCCGACCGGCCAGATCCAGTGCCGTCCAGCGCGAGTCATTCCCGGCTCCCCGACGCGCTCAGTGCTTGCCCACGGCATCAACCGATTGACGCGAGGCGGGATTGGTGATCGTCGCGTCCCGGTACGCCCGGATGGCCGCCTCGGCCAGGACCCGGGTGGCGTTGATCACCGGCACATGGGCCCGCGCCGGATTGAACGCGAGCGGGATCTCGGTGCAGCCCAGCACGATCACCTGGGCGCCCTTGGCCTCGACGTGGTCGCCGGCTTTGGCCAGCAGGTCTTCAGCGGCCTGGCGTCCCGTGCCGGCCTTGATGTGGCCGTAGACCGCTTGCATGACGCAGTCGCGTTCCACCGCTTCGTCGGGCGTCACCACCCGGATTCCCCGCGCGGTGAATTCCTTCGAGTACAAACCGGTCTGCAGCGTGCCGGTGGTGGCGAGCAGGCCGACGGTCTTGCAGTCCGGGTAGCGGCGGACCACCTCGTCGGCCGCCTCCCGGATCATGTGCAGGATGGGGATGGAGACGGCCGCCTGCATCTGGTCGTGGAAGTAATGGGCCGTGTTGCAGGGGATGACGATGAACGCCGCGCCGGCCTTCTCCAGGCGCGTCACGCCCTCCACCAGCCACGGAATGATGGCCGGGTCGCCGGCCAGGATCGCCGCCGTCCGGTCGGGCACCTGGGGCAGGCTGTAAATCAGGGTGGGGATGTGGTCCTGGTCCCGCGTGGCCGGCGTCAGCCGGACGATCTCCGCGTACAGGTTGGCGGTGGCCTCGGGGCCCATGCCGCCGAAGATGCCCAGGATCCGGTCCGGGCGGACTGTCGGTGGCGGTTCCTCCACCGCCGGTGCGGCCGCGGCGATCGGAGCGGCCAGGAGAGCCAGGACCAGCACCAGGGGCAACCAGCATCTGTTCATGACAGGATCCTCCTCCATGAAAGAGCTCGCGGCTTGCCGGATGGGGCTAGAACGGCCCCCACCGCAGCAGCACCGGCGGCACCAGCAGCGCCAGGCTCAGAGCCATCAGGATGAGCATGAGCGGCAGGAACCAGCGGGCCCACTTCTCCCACGGCACCCGCGCCACGCCCAACACACCCATGGTCACCGCCGAGGTGGGCAGGATGGGGTTGACGAACTCGCAGAGCTGGAAGGCGAAGACCACAGTCTGGCGCGTCAGGCCCAGCAGGTCGGCCAGCGGCGCCATGATGGGCATGGTCAGCGCCGCCTGGGCGGTGCCGGAGTGGATGAAGAAGTTGATCGCCGCCTGCACCAGGAACATCATCTGGGCGGCCACCACCAGCGGCAGGGCGGAGATGAGGCCGGCGCCGGCGTTCAGCATGGTGTCCAGCACCTGGCCGTCCTTGGCGATGATGAGGAGCGCCCGGCCGCAAGCGATGATGAAGGCGACGTTCACCATGTCCTTGGCTCCGGTGACAAAACCCCGGGCGATCCGGCTGGGGCCCAGGCCGGCCACGGCACCCAGCACCAGGCCCATGGCCAAAAACAGGGCGGCGATCTCCTCGATGTACCATTGCTTCTCGAGGATCCCCCAGACGAGCACGACCATGGTCAGCACGAACAGGGCGATGACCAGGATGTGACGGACGGTCCAGGTGTCGGCGGTCGTTTCGCCGCCGCCCGCGGATTCGCGTGATCGATCGATGGCGTAGACGGGGCTGAGCTGTGGATTTTTCTTCACCTTGGCGGCGTAGATCATCACGTAGGCGATGACCACGGCGGTGCCGATCACCCAGCAGATGAGGCGATACTCCAGCCCGGAGTAGAGGGGCAGCTCGGTAAGCCCCTGGGCGATGCCCACGGTGAACGGGTTGAAGAATGCGGCGGCGAAGCCCGCCGCGGCGCCGAGGAACGGGATGGAGATCCCGACGATGGAATCGTAGCCGAGCGCCAGCGACAGCGGGATGAAGATGAGCACGAACGGGATCGTCTCCTCGGACATGCCGAACACCGAGCCGGCCAGCGAGAAGATCACCATCAGCAGCGGGATGAGTAGCTTCTCCAGATACGGCCGGGCGGCGATGGCCCGGGTGATGCGGCGGATGGCGACGGTGATGGTCCCGGTCTCCTGGACGATGTTGAAGGCGCCGCCGATGACGAACAGGAAGGCGATGATGAGCGCCCCGTCGACGAAGCCGCGGACGGGGGCGAGGAGCAGCATCTCCGGTCCGAGATGGACCTTGGGCAGGTGCCGGAACGTGCCGGGCACGGTGACCTGCCGCCCCGCCTTTTCGACGCGCTGGAACTCGCCGGAGGGGAGCAGCCAGGACAGCGCCAGGACCAGCACCACCAGGGCCATGACAATCACCAGCGTGTGGGGCAGGCGGATCGTCTTCGAGGCGGTGCCGGCGGTTTCGCTCATGGGCCCTCGCTTTCCGCCGGGGACGCTGCGCCGGACGGGGCCGTCGTGGCGGTCCGACATCGGGCCGAGCCGGCTGGAATGATGGCGGTATTATACCCGGTTTTGGTCAAACCTCCACCCCGGGGTGCGTCGGACCGGATCGTTTCGGACAATTGGGCGGGTTCACCGACCTTCGCGTGACGTGCGGCCGGTCTCGAGGAAATAGAGACGGGTGAGCAGGCCGCCCATGCCGAAGGGGCCCAGTCCGTGCATGTAGTCGTGCATCCGCACCTGCAGGGACTGGTTGTGGGTGGTGATGCGGGCGAAGCGGGCGACCGTTTCGGTGACTGCCTGATCCAGAGCGGCGGCGGCGTCCGCCGGGGCGTCATCCGTCTCGCCGGCGAGGGCCTGCACGACCGGCTGTCCATGGAGGAGGATGTCGAGCATCGCCAGGTAGTGAGCCAGAATCATGATCTGCTCCAACAGTTTTCCGCCGTCAACAGGCGCGATGCCGAACAGGTGGTGCCGGCTGAAGCGTCGCCAGTACCCGGCCACGCGGCCGGGGCAGGCCGCCTCCACCGCGGCGCGGCGCCGGCAGAGGACCGCCATCGTCGCGGAGGTGGTTCCGCCGCAGGTCCCGGCCGCCTCGTCGTCTGCCGCCGGGCCCGCTCCGGCGGCCGGTGGGGCGGGCGCGCGTTCGATGCCGGGATAACTGTTCAGAGCGGCCCGGATAGAGTGCCCGATGGATGCGGACCGGAAGCGGGTCAGCGCGGTCAGCGTGGTCCAGGCGCTTTGCAGCGGGGAGTGGGCCGCGAGTCTGGCTGTGTCGTAAGATGCGCGCAACTCGGACAGCCACTCCGGGTCGGCCGGTGCGGCGGCGGCGTCCGCCGGTGGAGTGCCGGCGTCGATCTGGCGGGCCAGGACGCCGGCCACGAACAGGGCGAAGGGAAAGGGATGGCGGCCCGGCTCCAGCAGTTCCCAGATTGCCTCCAGGATTTGGGCGGACGCCCGGTCCGCCGGGTCCGGTTCGTCGGCGCTCCGCCACCGCGCCGACGGCTCGCGGTGACGGCCCGGTCCGTCGGCCGCGGTCAGACGCAGCAGCACCGGCTCGGCTGCGGCCGTCAGGGCCAGGCGGGCGATCTCGGGGCAGGCCAGGGTGCCGCGCGCGAGCAAGCCCTGTCGGGTGGACTGGTAATACCGCGGGAAGATCCGGCAGACCACGGGCAGCAGCTCCTCGCCGTAATCGGCGTGGATGCGGCAGCGGCAGTCGGGCTGAAGGAAGGGGCAGTGGGCTTCTTCCGGAGGCGCGGTGCGGCGGTGGACCGTGGGAGTGGCGGTGTCGTCGAGGGGAAACCGCTCCTCGAGTATCCGGCGATCGGCCGGGGTGCCGGCCATCGCGGCGTGGAGGTCCGCATAGAGTTCGGTGTCGATCTCGACGGTCCAGTAGTTGTGGCAGCAGTTGAACGAACACGTCGGACCAAGGCAGCGGAATTCCACCAGGTAGTCCGGGATGACGAGGTGCCGTTCCATCGGCGCGTCAGAGCCGGGCCATGTAATGCGCGATCCCGCGGCGGATGTACTCCTCGTCGAACGGTCCGGCGGGCGAGGGCGTTTCCACGATGCGTCGGGGGATGGGCATGGCGGCCGCGTCGAAGCCTTCGCGCCGCTTGAACGCGAACTTGCGCCGCAGCGTCTCGGCGCCCATGGCGGAGAGCGCCTCGGCCGTGGTCTCCACCCCGGCGGCGGCCAGCGCCCGGATCACGGTCGCGGAATCGTAGACGCCCCGGGCGAAGAGGCAGACGACCAGGCTGGTCAGCACCTGGCGCCAGCGCTCCTCTTCGAGCAGCGTGTCAGCGGCCTGCTCCGGCGTGAGGTGCTCGCCCTTGGCGGCGGCCTTCTGGTCAACGCTGTAACCGGCGTTATCCAGGTGGCTGTGGCGAGCGCCCACGAAGTAGCCGAGGTGGCCGATGGGGCCGGTGTGGTAGCCGGGCATCTCGTTGCCGCCGAAGGTGAGGGCGAAATCGGCCCCGCCGTAGACCGCAGCCGCGTGGGCGGTGCCGCGGGCCAGCGCCCGGTAGAAGTCGGTGGGCTGGCGGACAATCCGGCCCATGGCGGCGATGTAAGTGTCAGCGTCGCCGAAGGCCAGGGTCAGACCGTCGGTGTCGGCGGTGGAGATCAGCCCGCGGGCCAGCGCCTCCGTGGCCCAGGCCAGGGCCACGCCCGCGCTCATGACATCGAAGCCGTGGATTTCCGCCTCGTCGAGCAGCCGCAGCAGCCCGGTCGGATCGGCGATGCCCAGCAGGCTGCCCATGGCGTAAACCGGCTCGTGATCGTAGCCGATCATCAGGGTCTTGAAAAAGTAGGGATCGTTGGGATAGGGCAGACGGAGTGTCGCCAGGTGGATGCATGCCACGGGGCAGTGGGTGCAGGCAATCCGCCGGCCGAGGTACCCCTTGGCCAGCGCCTCGGCCGAGATCGCCTCGGCGCCCTCGAACTGGCCCGATTGCAGGTTCCGCGTGGGCAGGCCGCCGGACGCGTGAAGGGGCAGCACGTTGATGGCCGTGCCCAGGTCGTGGTACTTCTTCATGAGCGGCGAATCCACCGCCGCGTGGTAGACGGCGTCGTAGGCGTCGCGGTAGGCCTTGCGGTCGGGGACATCGAACGTCCGGCGGCCGCCCACCACCAGCGCCTTGAGCTTTTTGGCGCCGAACACGGCGCCCAGACCCAGGCGGCCGAAATGGCGGTAGGTCTCGGTGACGACGCAGGCGTAGCGCACCCCCCGCTCGCCGGCGCGGCCGATGCGCATGATGGAACGGGCGCCGGCGCCGGCCTCGCGGGCGCGGATCACCGTGCCCACGGTGGCGGCGCTGCGCATGCCCCACAGCGCCGAGGCGTCGCGGAAGCGGACGCCATGCCCGTCCACCGACAGGTAGACCGGCGAGGCGCTGGCGCCGCGGATCACCAGCGCACCGTAGCCGGCGGAGCGGATGGCCACGGCGCTGCGGCCGCCGGCGTGGCTCTCGCCCAGGTTGCCGGTGAGCGGCGACTTGAACATGGCCACCGTTTTGGACGCCAGCGGGAAGAGGCCCACGAGCGGGCCCACCGCCATGACGATGGGATTGTCCGGCCCCATCGGGTCGGCGCCGGCCGGGCACTCTTCTTCCAGAAGGCGGATGGCGGCCCCGGTGCCGCCGAGGCCGTCGTGGAAGACGTCGGGCCGCTCCCGGACCTCGAAGCGCCGCCGGGCCAGATCGATGTACAGCACGCGGTGGAGGGTGGGGTCAACGCTCAACGGGCACCTCCGGTTCCACGTCCTCGAGCGCGATGACGTGGTAGGGGCAGTAGCCGGCGCAGTAGCCGCAGTAGACGCAGACCAGCGGCTTGTCGGCCGCGTCGTCCCAGAAGATGGCGCCGAAGGGGCAGGCGCGGGCGCAGTTGCCGCAGCCGATGCACAGCTCGTTTTTGAGCCGGACCCCTCCGCCGGGCCGCGCCGACAGAGCGGCCACCGGGCACACCTTGGCGCAGGGCGGATCGGGACAGGCGCGGCACACCACCACCAGGAAGCCGCGCCGGATGCCGCCGGCGGAGCGGACGTTGATGCAGGCGCCACCGAGGCCGCCGTGGCCCGAGCGCCGCACGCAGGCGAACATGCAGGACTGGCAGCCGACGCACCGCTCGGTGTCGATGACCGAAAGGCGTTTCACCATGTGGCACCGCCGTGTGGATTCGGACCTGTGGCGATTATATCCCGCGCCGGCGGGGAGTCAATCACGCGCAGCGAAGCGGATTAAAAAGAGGGGGCGCCGTCAGCCGGCCGGGCGGGGCGGCCGCCGCACAGGGGACGCGCATCCGGCTTGCGCCGGAGCCGGGGATGTCGGACAATGGCGCCATCACCGGTTATGGAGAGAACATGAGCCAGCCGTTCGTCTACACCGTGGTGGCTTCGCCGCTGCACGACGCCGCCGCCCTGCACCAGGCCGTGTCGGCCTTCACGCGCGCCCTCGACGCCATGGGCGGCCAGCCGAGCCTGCCCGAGGCCGTAACCGACGAGGCGCCGGCGCTGATCCTGGTGGGCACCGGGGGCACCGAGCACGCGGTCCTGGAGCTCGCGGCGCGCACCGGCGCCGGCGACCGGGCCCGGCCGGTGCTGCTCCTGGCGCACCCCGGGCACAACTCACTGCCGGCTGCGCTCGAGGCGCTGGCCCGCCTGCAGTCGGACGGCCTCCGGGGGCGGATCCTGTTCCTGGACGGGGCCGGCGACGCCATCGGTTGGGAGTACGTGGCGGAGGCGCTGGCGGGCGTGCGGGCGGCCCGGGCGCTGGCGGCGTGCCGCATCGGCCTGCTGGGCGCGCCATCGGACTGGCTGGTGGCCAGTTCCCCCGATCCGGCGGTGATGCGCCGTCGCTGGGGGCCGACGGTGGTGAAGCTGCCCGTGGACTGGCTCTATGACCGCCTGGCCGACCTGCCGCCGAACGCGGGCGCCGAGCGGGCCGCCAAGACGATTGCCGGCGCCGCCGGCGCCGGCGAGCCGGATGAGGCGGCGGTGGGGGCGTCCGCCCGGGTCTGGGCCGCGCTGGCCGCGCTGGTGGAGGAGGAGCGGCTGGACGCGCTCACCGTGCGCTGCTTCGACTTGATCCGCGAGCGGTCGGTCACCGGCTGCCTGGCCCTGGCCTGGCTGGCCGACGACGGGATCGTGGCGGGGTGCGAGGGGGACCTGTGCAGCGCCCTGGGCCTGCTCCTGGCCGACCGCCTGCTGGGACGCCGCGCCTGGATGGCCAATCCGTACCGGATCGTGCCGGCCGCCGGGAAGCTGGGCCTGGCCCACTGCACCGTGCCCTTCCGGCTGGTGGATGGCTACCGGCTACGCACCCATTTCGAATCGGGCGTGGGCGTCGGGATCCAGGGGACCTTCCGGCCCGGCCCGGTGACGCTGCTCCGCGTGGGCGGGCGGGACCTTGATGCGCTCTGGCTGGCCGAAGGCGAGATCACCGCCGCCGGAACGGCCGACGGGCTCTGCCGAACCCAGGTGGCGCTGCGGATCGATCCGCCGGACGCGGCGGAGCTGCTGGCGGCGCCGCTCGGCAATCACCTGGTGCTGGTGCCGGGCCGCCACCGGGCGCGCCTCCGCGCCTGGTGGGAACTGCACATCCGCTGACCGCGCACCGAAAGGATTTCGCGGCCTCCGACCCGGTACCTCGCGGCCTCCGGCCGCGAGTTCCAGAGTAGCGCGCGTTCGATGAACGCACGTTGCGAGTTCCATCTGCAAGACGACGGGGATTCCGGCAGCAGGAGACGGGGGATCCCGATTGGTGCGGACGGTCCGGAAACAGAGCGGAATCGTTTGAGCCGGAGGTGCAGCCGCCTTCGGGAATCGGACATGGCGCACGAGCCGCCTCTTCCTCTATAATAATGGTCGTACTCCTGCCCGGCGGATACCACCGGTGACCAGGGGTGGGAGATCGGGATGTCCGAGGCGATGCGGAATGGAATCCAGTCTCGGCGCAGCATCCGGCAGTTCACCCCGGAGCCGGTGGCGCCGGAACTGCTGCGGGAGCTGGTGGACACCGCCCGCTGGGCCCCTTCCCACTGCAATACCCAGGCGATCCGGTTCATCGTGGTGGACGATCCCGCCTTGCGCCGCCGGCTGGTGGAACACGGCTGCGCGCAGGTGATCGAACGTGCCCCACAGGGGATCCTCGTGCTCGCCGCCGACAATTCGGACAACCTGGAATATCGGCCGCACTACCAGAGTGCCGCGGCGGCCATCCAGAACCTGTGCCTGTACGCCCACGCTCACGGACTGGCCACCTGCTGGATCATCCATCTGCCGCGGCCGCGGGTCATCCGGCGCCTGTTCGGCATTCCCCGCAGTTGGATTCCGATCGCCTACGTCGCCGTGGGCCGACCGTCGGCCGAGCCGCAGCCTGTGGAGCGGAAGTTCGACCTCGATGAGGTGCTGGCGTTCAACCGCTACCCGTGGGGCAGAGACGGCTGGAGAAAGCCATATTTCCGGATCGTGGCGCGGAAGTTATATTACCTTTTGCCGGTCCGGTTGAAGCGACGGCTCGAGGAGTGGATCAATCGCCGGTTCGTGCGCCAGTTCGACAATTGAAGCCGTCCCTGCCCGAGGGGCGGGATGCTGCCCGAGGTGTCCACCATGGTGATGAGGTTCATCAAGTTTTTCTACCGCCCCTACCTGCTCCGGGTCAAACCGTGGGTGATCCGGCGGATGGGGATCGGACTCGGCGCCAACTGCCGCGTCTACACTCCGCTGGCGAACCTCGACAACATCGCCCCGCGGCTGATCCGGATCGGAGACAACTGCTGCCTGTCGCGGGGGGCCGTCATCCTGACCCACGATTTTTCGCGCTTCGGCTTCGACCGGCCCGAAACGAAACCGGTCACCCTGGGAAACAACGTCTTCGTGGGCAAGAACGCCATCATCCTCCCCGGTGTCGCCATCGGCGACAATTGCGTGATCGGAGCGGGGGCGGTAGTCACCCGCGACATCGCGGCGAACACGGTCTGCGCGGGCAACCCGGCCGCGCCCATCTGCACGTATGACGAGTACCTCCGCAAAGCGGCTCATCCCTGAGCACCTGTGCGCCCGCTGCGGCGCCTGCGTACCGGCCTGCCCCCACGGCGTGCTGGCTCTCGATGCGGAGCTTTTCCCGTTCTACGCCCGGGAGTCGGCCTGCACCGAGTGCCGGCGCTGCCTGGCCGTGTGTCCGGGCGTGGCGGTGGATTTTCGCGCGCCGGCCGCGGACCGAGCGGACGTCCACCCGCTCCTCGGCGCGTACCGGGACGTCTGGCAGGCGTGCAGCCGGGATGCGGCCATCCGGGAGCGGGCCAGTTCGGGCGGAGCCGTGACCGCCCTCATTTCAGAAGGCCTGCGCGCGGGCGCTCTGGATGCGGTCCTGGCGGTGACCATGCGCCCCGGCGATCCCACCCGCGCTGCCTACGCCGTGCTCACCGATCCGGCCGAGGCGGAGCGATCCGGACAGGCCAAGTACCAGATCGCCCACCTGGCGGAGGTGCTGCCGGAGATCCGCCGCCACGAGCGGGTGGCCGTGGTGGGGCTGCCTTGCCATATCCACGCCCTCCGCAAGTTCGAGGCGTTGGAGCCGGACCTGGGCCGCTGCATCGCGGTCCGGCTGGGCACCTTCTGCAACGGGGTGTGCGAGCGCGAGGGCACGCTGTACCTGCTGCGCCGGCTGGGGGTGCGGCCGGAGAGTGTGCGCCACTTGGAGTACCGGCGCGGTCCCTGGCCGGGTGTTCTGTGGGTGGAGCACGACGGCGGGGCGCCGGTGGCGATCCGGCGGGACGTATACGGAGCGCTGCTTTACCTGTATCTTGCGGAACGCTGCCTGTACTGCATCGACCTGACCGCCGAGCAGGCCGACCTTTCGTTCGGCGATGCGAAGTGGGCCAACGCCCGGGGGGACGGACGTTGGTCGCACCTGATCGTGCGGACGCAGAGAGGCGCGGAATTCCTGGCCCGGATTGGGAGCGGCCTGGAGCTGCGATCCGCCGCGCCGGCGGACATCGTCCGCGAGCAGGCATACCAGTTCGATTTCAAGAAACGCCGCGCCTTTCTGCGGCTGCGCCACCGCCGGCCGGTGCCGGAATACGCCCTCGTCGAGGCGACGGCCCCGTCGGGCGGCCGGCTTCGCGAGGCGCTGTTCATGGGTGCGTACCGCTCGCGCCGGATCATCCGCGCCGGGCTGGCGGCGGTGCCGCCGGGGCTGCTGTGGTGGCTGTCCCGCCGGCTCTTTGGGCGCATCCGCCGGCACCCGCCGGATTCATCCGGCGTCAGCTCGCCGGCCGGGCCGGTGGCGCCAGGCGGCTGAGCCAGCCCCTGACCTGCCGCGCCACATCCATCGCGACTGGTGGATCGTCGTTCGACAGCACCACCAGGGTGTACCCCTGCCCGGCGTCCACTTCCACCATCGCGTTGATCCCCGGCGCGCCGCCGGCAATGCCAATACCGGCCTCGGTGATCTGCCTGGATCGCTCCGGCGCGCCCAGGCGGCCCGCCTTCAGAGCTTCCACCAGTTTCAGCAGGTCTCCCGCCGTGGCGTAGCCGCCACCGGCGGAGCTGCCCCGGCAGGGGCGGGTGTAGACGTTGTTGCGGCGGGGCTCCCCGGAGTGCTCGCCGCCGTCCCAGCGGCGGGTGTAGCCGCTGGCCACGTTCGGAACGGGGATATCCGTTTCAAGATGGCCGCTGTCGCTCATCCCGGCGGGCTCGTAGATATGCTCACGCACGTAATCGAAGTAGCTCTGTCCGGTTACTTTTTCGATGATGAGCCCCAGCACGACGTAGCCGCCGTTGGAATACTCGCGGCGGGCGCCCGGTTCAAAGCGGAGCGGCTCGGCGGCGAACAGCGGCAGGTAGTCGGACAGGTCCCGGATGCGGTCCTTGGCGGTGGCGGCATAGCGTTCGCCGAAGAAATCGCCGATGCCGCCCGTCATGTCCAGGAGGTGCCGCACCGTGACCTTTGCCGCGGCATCCGGGTTCGGGTAATCGGGCAGGTAGGTGCCGATGGGCGCGTCGAGTTGGAGCTTGCCCATTCCGGCGAGCTGTTCGATGGCGATCTGGGTGATGTACTTGTTGATGGAGCCCAGGTTGAAGCGGGTGTCCAATCGGTTTGGCACGTTGTACTCGCGGCTCGCCAAGCCAAGGGCCTTTTGGAAAACCGGTGTGGCGCCCCGGGCCAGCAGGACGACGCCGGAGAACTCGTCCCGGCTTGTGCGAGTGACGAGAAGCTGATCCAGCTTTCCCACCAGTTCGGCCTCGGTGATGGGCGTCTCCGGTTCGTCCGGCCCCGGCGGGCCGTCCTGGAGGTTGAATCGCACGCCCAGGAGCCGGTGCGGCGGCTCGGGCTCGAACGCGAATGCCAGTTCGAGCCATCCGCCCTTGGTGGTACGGGCGGTGAGGGTGATGGCCGCCGCGCCGGCGGTCCGGACCCGGACCGGCTCGAGTGTGCCGGTGTCTCCCTTGATCCGGCGCAGTGTATCCAGCCGGTTTTCCACGGGCAGCTGGGCAAGTGCCGCCGGCGTGAGGTTGTCGGTGAGGAACGCGCGCAGCGCCCCTTCGCTGGGATCATTGAAGGCGCGTACGTAACCGGCCACGCGCCGCCCGGTTTCGGTTTCCGGATAGGCGAAGGGAGCGGCGGTCTGCTGCCCGTCCGACCAGCCGCTGAGACCCATCGCCAGACAAACCGATCCGATCAGGATGATGGTTTTGATCATGAGGACCTCCGTTGTCAGCTAATACGCGGCAGGACGCTGGCCGTTCCGCGACAGCGAAGCCTGCGAGCGACGAGACGCGCAGGATCAACCGGCGGACGGCCCGCGGAGTCGCGGGCCGTGGGCGAGAGGTGAATATTCGAAGCGGTGCGCGCGGTTACGGGCGTCGGTCCGCGGTGGAAACGTCCGGTTGTACAGGTTGCCCAGCCGGTTGTAGCAGCCGGGCGCGGTGGGGCGCCAGAGTGTTCTCGCGGTAGGCGTGGCGGCCCCAGCCCATGCACAGCACCGTGACCGAGAGCAGGGCGACGACGGCCCAGAATCTCCGGCCCACGCCCGTGTCCGGCCCCCGCAGCTCCCGCCCGATCTGGTGCATGGCCACCAGGGCGAACGCAAGGCCGGCGGTGAAGATCCCCGCCAGTTCCCAGGTCACCCCGTGCCACGGCAGAGTGAAGAAGTTCAGGGGACCCAGCGCGAGCTGCGCGAGCGAGGCGACGAGCGCCAGGCGGTAACCGAGGCGGAGCAGTTCCGACCGGGTGAAGCCGGGCACGCGCTCGGCGGCCGGGTAGGCGGGCCGCCGCATCCAGCCCACGAGGAACAGCCCGGTGGCCGCGAGCGCCGCGCAGACGAAGTGCAGGTAGCGGGGCAGCACGTTGGGCAGGAGCGTGGCGCTCCAGAAGCCGCGGACGCCGCCCCAGCGCTCCGGAAAGAGCATCAGATTCACGTTGGTCAGGAAGATGAGGGGCACCAGCAGGAGCAGAGCCACCGCCAGCCCCAGCACGCCCAGCCGCAGCGCCGGCCGGCGGGACAATTGCTCCCAGCGGTACTTGTGGAGGTACAGCAGCAGGAACGCGGCGATGAGGATGGGCACGAGGCTGATCCACATCCGGCCCGTGAGCACGGTGGCCGGGTAGAAGAAAACGGGATACAGCGTGTTGATGGCCAGCAGCGGCGCCACCCCCAGCACCACCGCCAGGCTTTTGTTGACGGTGATGGTGGCGGCAATGGCGCGGGCCAGAGCGAGGTAGCGGGCGTCGCGGCGGCCGCGCAGCTCCGCCCACAGGGTCAGGAGCGATCCGCCCAGGAGCAGGTCCACGAACAGGATGTGCGCCAGGAAGGCCAGCACCAGGATGGCGGCGAGGGCGACGGCCGGCAGGGGGAGCGGCAGCGGAATATCGCGCAGGACGGGCATGGTCTGAGCGGTGAGGAGGGGGATCGACAGCGCGTCCATGGTCACACCCCCTTTCGCGGAGCGGCGGGCGCCGGCACCGGCAGCCGCCGGTCGGGGTTGATGAACACGCCGGCATCCTGGGCGCCCGGCGGGGCGGCGGGTCTCTGATCCACCGTCCGGATGTAGTCGACGAGGGCGCCGAGTTCGACGGCGTTGCCCGGAAACGGCGGCATGAAGTACCACGCCTTGTGCATGCGCAGGATGTAGTCCCGCATGTCGGCGGCGCCCATGGTCTGGCCGGGCGGGGCGAGGCGGCGGAAGTTGGCGGTCACTGAATTGATGCCGGTGATGGTGTGGCAGCGGCTGCAGGCGACCAGGAACACGTCGCGTCCGGCGGCGAGGCGGTCGGGGCCGGAGGCGGCGAAGGCGGCGTGGGGCAGTACGCCGTCGCGCTGGTAGAGCGGGTATTCCGCAACCCGCAAGCCGTTGGCGTACATGTAATCTTTGATGACGTACGGCTTGCGGATGAATTCCCGCACCCGCTCGAAGCTGCCCACGAAAAACGCCAGGCACAGGATGGGCACGACGGCCGCCGCCCGCGGCAGCCACCGCGGCAGGGCGAAGCCCCACAGCGCCACGGCGGCAGCCGCGACCAGCGATCCCGCGATGATCGCCACCAGGGAATCGTACCACTGGCTGAAGACCAGCGTGGACACGGCGGTGGGCATGTTGCGCATCATCTCCCCGGGGATCACGGCGCGGTAGACGAACGCCCCCACCGCGGTGAGCGGCGTCCAGACCAGCAGCCAGAGCGCGGCGTAGCGGACCGCCGGCCGGCGGATGGGGCTGTCCCGGCCGGTGAGCAGCGCCGCCAGCAGCAGCCCCACCGCCCCGCCCATCATCATGGCCAGGGCGGTCCGGAAGTAGAGCTGGGGCACGTAGATCGGGTTGGCGAAACCGCTGAGGAAGGTCCGGGCGACCGGCCACGCGCCGGGGTCCATCATGAAGCCGAGGATGGCCACGATGATGGCCATGGTGAGCCAGGAGAAGGTGCTCAGCGCGGCGCCGAAATGGATGTGCCGGCGCTTGGCGGCGTCGGAGTCGTTAGAGCGGTGCCAACTGTAATAGTAAAGGATGACGAACACCACCTCGAGCACGAAGACGATCCATTCGGTGAACCAGGCGCCGAAGAACACCCGGATCAGACTGCCGATGGCGTCCGGGTTGACCAGGGCGGTGGAGAGCCAGATCCCGACGCCGGTGAGCGCGCCCACGGTGGTGGTCAGGACGAAACAGACGGCCATCATCCGGCGCGCCAGATCGTCCCACGCCCGGGCCGCCTCGGGATCGGCCTGGCGGCGGCGGAATCCCAGGTACTCGATGAAGGTGATGAACGGGATGAAGCCCACCGCCAGCGCGTGGTTGACGAGGACGTGAACCACCGCGATCACGGCGATGAGCATCCGGTTGCCCAGCCAATCCAGATGGAAGATTGGAAAATCCATGCCGGCCCCCGCAGGTTTTGATGGAGCGATTGTAGGCGATCTTCTCCCGATCATCAAGAAATCGTGAATGACTGAAAGAACCGGCGCCATTGAACCAGCGAGCCGGCGAATGGCGAGCCGGCAAACCGGTGAAACGGCGAAACGGCGAATTGGCGAATTGGTGAATTGGGTGTTAATTGGTTATTACCGGTTGCTGTTTTTATTGGCTATCTCAAGTCGAGAGTGATGCTGAAAAGACAGAATCCGAAGACCGATATCCGATGTCCGAAGTCCGATGCCCATCGATCGGGAACGAGCCGCCAGCCTCGAGTCTCGAGCCTCGATTACGAGCACGATTACGATGACGATTACGAATTACGAGCACGAACTATCAACCATCGACCATCAACTATCGACGATCAATGATCGACTGACGCCATGGCGCACGCCGGCGCTTCTGGCCGGGGGGTGGCGGGGGCGCGGTCAGTGCCGGCGACGCAGCGGACGATGAGGGCGAGCTCCTCCACGTCCACCGCGTGGCCACCCTGGCCGGCGGCCTTGACGGCGGTGAGCACGTCCCGGGCCAGGTCGTCGTCCGCGGCCACGCCGATCCGGTCCAGGCCGTGGCGCACCGCGGCCAGACCCGACATGTGGCCGAGAGCCACCTCGGCCCGTCGGCCCACCAGCTCCGGCGCCAGACTGGCGTAATGGCCGTTGTGGACCAGGGCGGCCCGGACGTGGCCGCCGGCGCAGTGGGTGAAGGCATAGCGGCCGGTCACGGGAAAATGCGCCGGCACCGGCCGCCGGGCGGCGCGGCTCACCAGGCGGTAGAGGGCCGGCAGCCGAGTCAGGTCCCAGCGGCCATCGCCGCCGAAGTCGCCGGCCAGCACCGCCAGGAGCTGGCCCAGGTCCACGATGCCGGCCCGCTCGCCCAGACCCAGCACCGAAGCGTCGACGATGTCGGCGCCGGCGCGGACGCCGTCCAGGGCGTTAGCCAGGGCGAGGCCGCGGTCATTGTGGCAATGGACGGCGATGAGCGGATGCGCGTCCCGCGCCGTCAGACCATCGCGGACGCGGCGGACCATGTCGTACATGTTGCGGGGCGTGCCCGGCACCAGGCAGCCGGTGGTGTCGGCGATGCTGATGATGTCGGCGCCGGCGCGCACCGCCTCGGCGGCCGCGATGACGACGTGTCGCAGGGGGCTGCGCACGGCGTCCTCGGGGGTGAACCGGATGAGCAGGCCGGGCCGCTGCGCCCGGGCCCGCGCCACTGCGGCGGCGATGCGGTCGACGGCCTGGACCAGCGTGAGTCCCTGGTCCTCCAGCCGCGCCGGGGCGACGCAGAAATAGATGCCGAGGAAATCGACGCCGCAGGCCAGCGCCGCGTCGATATCGCCGGCCAGGGCTCGGGCGTGGGCGCCGATCCGGGCCGGCAGGCCGGCGCCGGCCAGCAGGGCCACCGACTGGCGGATCGCGGGGGTGACCACCGGATGGCCGGCCTCGATGATGTCCACGCCCACGGCGGCCAGGGCCTCGGCCACCGCCAGACGCACGTGCGTGGGGAAGGCGACGCCGGGTGACTGCTCCCCCTCCCGCAGCGTGGAATCCAGAATGCGAACCATCGCTACCTCCCCGCCGGCGCCGCGGCGGCGGGCCGGCTGCTGAACAGATGAACGTCGATCATGGGCAACCTCCCATTGCGAAGCTGGGGGCCAGTGTAGGGCCGTAAAACGGCGAAATAAAATTTTTGGTTATATTTGACTAAAATAGTATATAGTGTTAAATATTTAACATGATTCCAATCGCCGCAGTCGTGGAACGTATCGTCCGAGAATCGCCGCTCCTCGGCGAGGGGTTGGCGCAGGGCATCCTGAACCTGTCGGCGGTGGCCCGTCTCATCGGGCCGCAAGTGGCGGCGGAAACCCTCAAGCCGGCGGGCGAGGGGGCCATCGTCATGGCCCTCAAGCGGCTGGCGCCCCGCCTGGCCGGGCCGCCGGGGGACGCCAAGGGGATCCTCCGCCAGATCCGCGACATCACCGTGCGCTCCAACATCGCTGAGTTCACCTATCTCAACTCGCCGGGCATCGCCGGCTGCCTCCAACGCCTGCTCCGCGAGACGACCCGCGGCGGCGACGCGTTCCTCGCGGTCACCCAGGGGGTGCACGAGGTGACGGTGCTGGCGGCCGGCGGTCTGGAGAAGCGGGTGGAAGCGATCTTCGCCGGGGAGCGGCGCGTGTCGCGACTGCCGGGACTGGCTGCGGTGGGGATCCGCTACACGCCCAAGGTGGTGGGGATGCCGGGCGTGTATTACGCCATCCTCAAGCAGTTGCTATGGGCGGGCATCAACGTCGTGGAGGTGGTGTCCACGTACACCGAGCTGACGCTGATCCTGGAAAAACGCCACGTGGACCGGGCGTTCACGGTGCTCAAGCGGTTCCTCTGGCCGTAGGGAGAAATGCGGCGGCCGGAACCATCCGGGGACTGTTGGAAAGATTGAAGGTTGGAATGTTGAAAGGTTCTGCGAAACCTTCAAACCTTCAAACCTTCAAACCTTCATTCCCCCTTGAAGTGGTCGGTCCTCACTCCCTCCCATCCACCCGCCGGCGTCCCTCGGCGCTCATGCGGCGGGACGCGTCGCGTCGCAGCGTTCGGATCGCCACCGCCGGGCGGAACCGGAGCGCCGACCAGTCGTCGTCGATGGCCACCTGCCGGACGGCCTCGAAGCCGAGGTCACCCAGCGGCTGCCAGCCGACGTCGCGGGAGAGGTCCGAGGTGTAAATCCTGGATGTCTTCTTCGGATACGCAAACCACAGCACCGCGTCGGAACCCATGGCGGCGGCCACGGGCGGGGCCAGCGCGGCCACATCGGCGCAGGCGGTGACAAACACCAGGGCGAACGGATACACCGCGCCGGCCGCCGGCCGGCGATCCACCCGGACGGAGCCCAAGTCGGCCAGCCGCGGCCGGAAGCTGTCCGGCGCGTTCAGCGCCAGCACCGGAGCGTGCCCCTTGTAATTGAGCTTGGCCCAGACGGGATCCATGCGGTGACCTCCCAGCGCGGTGCGACGGGTACCCAGTCCGCCGCCGCGTCTACTTGGGCTCCGGCGCCGCCGCGACGCCCTCCTGGTTCAGGCGGCTGGAGCGGATGCTGTACAGGAAGTAGATCAGCAGGCCGATAACCATCCACCCCAGGAACCGCCACCAGGTGACCAGGGGCAGGCTGAGCATGAGATACGCGCACAGCACGATGCCCAGCGCCGGCAGCACCGGGAAGAGCGGCACGCGGAAGGGGCGGGGCAGGTCCTTGCGGGTGTAGCGCAGCACCAGCACGCCGGCGCAGACGATGATGAACGCGAACAGCGTGCCGATGGAGCACAACTCCGACGACACGTCGATGGGCGTCAGCGCCGCGAACACCGCCACGATGCCGCCCGTGATCAGGGTGGTGACCCACGGCGTCTTGAAGCGCCGGTGGACGTTGGACAGGAACGGCGGCAGGAGCTGGTCCCGCGACATGGCGAACAGGATCCGCGGCTGGCCCATGAGCAGCACCAGCAGCACGCTGGTGATGCCGGCGATGGCCCCGACGCTCACCAGGGCGCTGGCCCACGGCAGGTCCAGGCGGTTCAGCACCAGCGCCACCGGATCAGCGACGCCCAGGTCCTGGTAGGGCACGACCCCGGTCATGATGGCGGAGACGGCCATGTACAGGACCGTGGCGACGGCCAGGGAGCCCATGATCCCGATGGGCATGTCCCGCTGGGGATTGATCGCCTCCTCGGCGGTGGTGCTCACCGCGTCGAAGCCCACGAAGGCCAGAAAGACGATAGCTGCGGCGGTCATGACCCCGGTGAATCCGAACGGCATGAACGGGCTCCACTTGGCCGGATCCACGTGCCAGACGGTGAGCAGGATGAAGAAGAGGATGACGGCGATCTTCAGGATGACGATGAACAGATTGACGCGGGAGCTCTCCTTGATGCCGCGCACCAGGAGGAACGTGAGCAGCAGCACGATGGCCACCGCCGGCAGGTTGAACAGGCCGGGGGTCTTGTCCCACGGCGAGGCGGTGTACGCAGCCGGGAGGTGGACTCCGACTCCCGCGCTGAGCATGTTCACGAAGTAGGCGCTCCAGCCGGTGGAGACCAGGATCGCCGCCACCATGTACTCCAGGATCAGGTCCCAGCCGATGATCCAGGCGAATATCTCGCCCAGGGTGGCGTAGCCGTAGGTGTAGGCGCTGCCGGCCACCGGGATCATGGCGGCCAGCTCGGCGTAGCACAGCGCGCTGCAGGCGCAGGCCGCCGCAGCGATGGCGAACGACAGGATGATGCCCGGGCCGGCGTTGTGGGCGGCCTGGACGCCCGGCAGCACGAAGATGCCCACCCCGATGATGCAGCCGATGCCGATGGCGATGAGGTCGACGGCACGGAGCGACTTCTTGAGACTGTGGTGTTCGTCCTGGGTGTCCGCCAGCAGCGTCTGGATGGGTTTGGTTCGCAGCAGCGTGTGGCTCATGTCCGTTCTCCCGGTGACGCGGTGTGTCCCGCTATTGTAGCCGGGCGGACGGCAAAACTGAAGCCGGAATTGCGGCGCCGCCCCCGTTAGGCGAGCCCGGGCGGCGCGGTGCGGACCAGGTGATTGACAGCGGCTACGAACACGGGCGTCAGCACGAGGTTCAGGGCCAGGCTGAGCACCGCCACGGCCACGACGGGACCGCCGATGCCGTAGCTCAGGCTCAAAAGAATGATTCCGGCGCCCACCTCGCCACGGGGGCACATGCCGACGGCCACCGCCAGGCGCTCCCGCCAGTGCGCCTCCCGCCGGTAACAGAAGGCCGGGAACAGCTTGCCGATGTTGATGAGCAGGGTGAGCGCGACCACGTGCAGCACCAGGGCGCCCGGCGACAGAGGCGGCTGGGCGGCGGTCACGGTGGCGACGCCGCCGGCCGGCGCCAGCGCCGCCGACCCGACGAACACGGGCATGCTCAAGCCCACCAGGATCATGAAGACCGCGGACACGATGGTGGACACGCGCTGTTCCACGGGCGACTCGGGCCCTTCCTGATGGCCCTCGCGGGCGTCGTCGCAGTGGGGGTCGCACCCCGCCGGCCGCTGGATCACGCAGCCCAGGACGAACGCCGGCAGCAGCACCTCGATGTGCACCGGGACGTTGTCATCGAGCAGCTTGGTGAACTGGTAGATGAATTCGCTGGCGGCGGCGATGGCGAGCGCATAGCCCAGGACCCACGGCCAGCTCACCGGCAACCTCACCCGGTGCAGCCACCGCCAGCCCACGACCAGGAGGATAGCCATCACCACCACGATGAAGCCCAGCTGCCAGGCCAAGCCGATCATGAGCATCTTGAGGGGGATCATGAGCAGGACCGTGTCCAGATCGTCAAAGATGGCCAGGATGCGGGTCTTGCGGAAGACCCAGGTGGCCGACAGACCCGCCGCGGCCATCATGGAGAACAGGATGCCCGTGGCCGTGGGAGCGGCGAACCGCCCCGCCAGGATCAGCTCCTTCCACGTCGTCCAGCTTCCCCACTCGGCGGCGGGCAGCAGGAGGTACATGAAATAGATGGTGGCGATGATCCAGGGAAACGCCGCCGTGGTCATCGCGACGCCGTAATCTTTGCCGAGCGCGCGCACCTGGGTCTGGTCCAGTTCGAACTCGTAGCCCACGTGGATCATGATGAACGCCAGGCCGAACATGGTGAGGAAGCGCACCGCTTCCGCCAGGGGGGCGTAGGCCGGTCCCAGCCAGGCCGGCAGCAGCTGGGAACCCACCAGGCCGGCCAGCAGGAGGGCTGAAAACAGGGTGATCTTTTTCATCAAACCGGCTCCTTAAACAATATCTGGGTTTCCGCCGGATCGGAGTGAACCGCCCCGATGTTGGATGCCAGCGGGAGCATGCGTATTCCAATTCCGCGAATGCTGATCCCGGTACGACACAGGAGGTCGGAATCAGCGTCCGGCCGGTCGCAGCGTCAGGTTGAAGCCGTCGAGGACGACGCCCGCGGCGGACTCCGCCGCGCGGAGCTGGCGCCGGGGCGGATCGCCCAAATGGGTGAAGTCCAGCGGGTAGATGCGGCCCGTTTCGACGTCGCCCACCGCCAGCGACCGGCCGTCCGGGGTGAAGGCGATGCCCATGACGCTCTGGCGGCTGCTGATCACCACGTCGGGCGTACCGCCGTCCAGCGACCAGACGGCGGTGGCGCCGTCGTTGCCAGCGGCAGCCAGCCGCTGTGAGTCCGGGGCGAAGGCCAGCCGGTTCACCCCGCCGCTCGTCCAGGCGAGATTGCGGACGACCAGCCGGGACTTCATGTCCACCAGCGCCAGCCGGTCGGCGAAATCGGCCACCGCCAGCCAGCGGCCGTCGGCCGAGAAGGCCGCGGCGAAGAGGTCGGCGTCGCTCACGGTGATCCGCCCGGTGGTCGAGCCGGTCCGGGAGTCCCACAGATCCAGGGCGCCCTTGTTGCTGGCGGTGGCGATGAGGCGCCCGTCGGGTGAGTAGGCCAGACCGCGCACCGGTCCGCTCTTCGGCTCGAGGGTGCGCAGCGGTTGGCCCGTGGCCGGGTGCCAGATCCGGGTGGTCGAATCGCTGCTGGCGGAAGCCAGTTCGGCACCGTCCGGCGAGAAGGCCAGCTTCTGGACCAGAGACTTGTGGGCCAGCCAGGAGCGGACCAGACGACCGGATTCCGGATCCCAGATCCGGATGGTGCCATCGTAACCGGAGGCGGCCAGTGACCGGCCGTCAGGTGAAAACTGGATGTCGGCGATGATGTCCCGGCTGGCGGTCAGGGTGCGCAGTAACTGGCCGGAGGCGGCTTCGTAGATCCGGAGGTCGCCGTCGTTGCCGGCAACGGCGGCCAGTCGTCCGTCGGGCGAAAAACTGATGGACCAGATGTACTCCTGCCCCGGAGCGACATAGGCGGGTGGCCCCGGCCGGACGCTCCACGCCTGCATGCGGCCGTCCTCGCCGAAGGTGAGCAGCTCCCGGCCGTCCGGCGTGAAGACCGCATCCCAGACAGCCTGGGCGTGGCTGGTCACCTGCAGGAGCAGCCGGCCGGACCGGGCGTCCCAGAGGCTGGTGACCGCGTTCCAGGCGCCCGCGGCCACCGTGCGGCCGTCGGGGGAGAAGGCGACGGTGAGCACCTCGTCGGCAAATTGCTCGCCGGTGAAGAGCAGCCGGCCGGTGGAGGTTTCCCAGATCCGGAGGGTCTTGTCGGAGCTGACCGAGGCCAAGCGCGTGCCGTCGGGCGAAAGCGCCACGCCGCGCACCACGCCCTGGTGGCCGTGCAGCACCCGCTCGGATCTCCCGCCGGGAAGCGACCAGAGACGGATGACCCGGTCCCGTCCCGCCGAGGCCAGGCGGCGGCCGTCGTCGGCGATGGCCAGGGATAAAACCGGCGCGCCGTGGCCGGTCAGGGCGCCCCGCCGCCGACCCGTGGCGGCATCCCAGATGCCGATCGTTCCCGCCGCCTCGGCGGTGAAAAAGGATCGCCCGTCCGGAGCGTAGACAATGTCGAATATGGTACCCGGTGGGCCGGTTACCGCCAACGCTTCCTCGCCTGACGGCAGATCCCAGGCGTGGATTTCGGCCGACACGCCGGCGGCGATCAACCGTCGGCTATCGGGTGAGAAGGTGAGACCGCGGGGGCCCCGGCGGAATCCGCGCAGGGTATGCGCCAGCCGGCCGGAGGCCGCCTCCCAGACCCGGACGGCCTGGTCGTCGCCCAACGCGGCCACCCAGCGGCCGTCCGGTGAAACCGCGGCGGCCAGCAGCGGCGTCCCGGCATCGAGTGTCCGGCTGTGCTCCAGCCGCGCGCCCGTCCGGGCCTGGAATACCCGGGACCGGGCCATGACCTGCAACCGCACGCTCTCCGCCTGGTTCCGCGCAAATGCCGCCGAGGCGAACGGCCCCGCCGGATTGGCCGGATTGTGCAGCACCGATGCGGCGGCGAACACCCGGGCCGCCAGATACTGCTGCTCCTCGAGCAACTCGGCGGCCTTCTCGTTGAAACCCTGAGCGATATGGTAATTGGCCAGCAGATGCTCCTGGTGCTCCCGGGCACGGGCCTCGCGCAGGCGGGCGTTGGCGGTGCCGAGCAGGATCAGCGCGACCAGAATCACGCCGAGGATCACGCCGGCGGCGATGATGGCCGGCTTGTTCTTGGCGGCGAAGCGGCGGAGGTGCTGCCACGACGTGTACTCGTGGGCGATGACGCGCGCGCCGCTCTGGAAGGACTGGATTTCCCGCGCCAGCTCCTGGGCCGAGGCGTATCGGTCGGCGGGATCGCGCTGGAGGGCCTTGAGACAGATCGACTCGAGCTCGGCCGGGACGGACGGCTCAAGCTGGCGGGGCGGAGTGAAGCGGCCCTGCATCACCTCGAAGATGATCTGGACGGGGAACTCGCCGCTGAACAGCCGCCGGCCGATGAGAATCTCGTAGAGCACCGCGCCCAGGGCCCAGACGTCGGAGCGCTCGTCGAGCTGGTCGAGGTGGCCCTCGGCCTGTTCCGGCGACATGTAGTAGGGAGTGCCTACCACGGCGCCGTCAAGGGTGATGCCCTCGCGGCCGTCCTGCAGGGCCTGCATGTCCCGCGACATCTCCTGGCGGTGGATGTCCTTCTTGCCTTTCACCTTGGCCAGACCCCAGTCCAGCACCACCGTCTCGCCGAATTCGCCGAGCATGACGTTGTCGGGTTTGATGTCGCGGTGGATCACGCCGCGGCTGTGGGCGTAGGCGATCGCCTGGCAGAGGTCGGTGAAATGGGACAGGAGATGCAGTCGGTCGGCCAGGGTCTCGCATGCCTGCAACGCCTGGGTCATGGTCCGACCGCGGACTCGTTTCATCGTGTAGTACAGGGTGCCGTCGGCCCGGATGCCCAACTCGTAGACCGGGACGATGCTGGGGTGCTCCAGCTGGCCGGTGACCCGCGCCTCGCGCAGGAAACGGACGACGGTGAGCGGCGCGGTACCGGCGGTGCCGGCCCCGGACGCGGAAAGCGTGTCGCGGTTCACCGCGAACTCGCCGAGCAGCTCCTTGAGCACGATCTCGCGACCCAGGTGCCGGTCGTGCACCAGCAGGATCCGGCCGATCCCTCCGCGGGCCAGCTCGGCCCCCGCCGGGTTGTCCCCGGGATAGGCGTAACGGCCTGGATTTTCGGCTGTGACCGAGAACAGGTCGGGGCCGGCTTCCGGAATTCGAGGCGCCTCCGCCTGTTCGGATGGCGCGCCGTCAGGGGGTGTTTTCATGCCCGCATTGTAGCAGATCCGGTCATTTCCCCTGCTGCATCTTCGCCTTCAGGGCCGCTTTCTGCTGTTCCTGGATGGCCTCATACTGCTTCCACTGATCGTCGGTGAATATCTTCCTGAGCGCTTCGTCAGCCTCGCCGGTGATCTCCTTGAGCCCGCGGACCGTGCTGATCTTTGCCCGGCGCTCCTGGCGTTTGTTCCGGGGCGGATCCGACTTTTTTTCCTGAACCTCTGAGAAGTACTCCATCAATTCTCCCGTCTTCTTGGCCATCACCGGGACGCATTGCTGCAACTGGGCGTCGCTGAGTTTCAGGGGATCCTTGAGCTTGGCCACCTGCTTGGCGCCTACCTGATTCAGGATGAGCCCGTGGATTTCGGTTTGGATCTTCTCCCACTCCTTCTGCTGGTCGGGAGTCAGGAGCTGTTTCATCCCGGACTCGAACTCGGCCTGGACGGTCTTCAGCTGCCCAATGGCGGCCTTTTTATCCACTTCCTCTCCGGCCTCGATTTTTTCCGCCAGTGGATCCAGCTTGGTTCCCAGCTCGTCCACCAGTTTCAGGAGAGCGTCTTGCTGGGCGTCGGTCAGCTGCAGCCGCGCCTTCCAGTCCATCACCATTTTCATGGCTGCCGGATTCGGTTCGGCGGCCAGGGCGCCGCCCGCCAAAAGGCAGATCAGGATTGAGGCGCTCGCGATGATCCGGACCATGTTGACCTCCTGGTTGTGCGAATATTCCATAGAGTTGGTATTATAAATCAACCGGTATCCTCAGGGTTATCGGGATTGCTGAACCCGCGAGGCGGATCAATGACAAGTCTGGGGCTGATCCGGGATTTGCGGTGCCCTAGCAGCTGCTTGGTCAAGCGGAGGCGGGCGGCGCGGACAATGTGAGCGAGGCGCCAACAATGATGAAATATGGAGATGGGAAACGTCCGGAAGATTCGGGCGGGGTGTCCGGGATTCGATCGCAGGAAAAATCCCGGCCGGTCCTGAAAAGTGCGGATCCGGCCGGGAGGAGGGGGCTCAATCGGCCAGAGGAATGTTGGCGGCCAGATCCAGCCGGACCAGAGTCCGGATCTTGTTCTCGATCTGGAAGTAGCGCATCACCTGCGTAGCGGGCAGCACGGCTTCGAACTTGGGCAGGAAGGTCTTCTTCAGATGAAGCTCCGCTTCCTCGATGGACAGCATCTCGGCGATCAGTTTCTTGGCGTCCTCGTCCTTCACGGCGCCCTTGTTCCAGACGTCGGCGTAGGCGAGGACCAGTTTCTTGATCCGCTCGTTGATCTTGGTCAGGTCCGCCTGGTAAGCGTCGTAGATGGGCCAAAACGCCCGGGCCTGCTCGGTGGTCATCGTCAGGTTCTCGGCCACCAAAAGCTTCTTGTCTGCCTTCAACTTGTCGCGCAGAATCTGCCAGTCGTCCGCCGGCTTGGACGAAGCGGTGTCGGCCGCCAGAAACGGCACGGCCAGCAGCATCAGCACGAGGCACACGGTGACGGTTCGAATCATGGGATCCTCCTGAATATTGGGTTAAACGAGTTCGCATTCGGCCGTTGCCGAAGGGATGTATATAAGATGCTATATTATATTGAAGAGGTCCCGGTCTGGCATCATCTTTTTCCCCCGCGGGTCCCAGCCGGGAGAGATTCGTCCGATGGAAAGACGCGTTGTTCGCGGGTCGACGGCCGGTCGGGCGTGGATTACGATCCGTGGTGAGGCGTGAGCGTGCACCCGGCGATGGATGAGATGGGTCCACCACCAGCCGGTCAATCACCGCCGACGGCCGGCAGAACAGCCTCAACCAGCCGCTCGCGAAGGTAGTCCGCGGCCCCGGCGGGCGCATCCTGGCGGAGATCGAACGTGAGCGTATCCTCCCCGGCTGCGAAGGTGTGGATGAGCCACAGGAATAGCTCCGGCTGGCTGAAGGCGGCTAGGTCGTTCCAGCGCCAGAACCGGTTGTGGGCGGGTAATTCGGTGGATCGGAACTCCAAATGTTCTGCATACACCCTCAGTTCGCCCACGCATCCGCCGGTCAGATGCCGGTGTTTCACCGGGATTTGGAAGAGGGGCGGCGAGCTTTCTGGGGGGAGAACCGTCAGGACCGGTGGACGCGCCGACCAGGCGGCCAATTCTCGAGCCAGCGCGGGAGTGATGTCCCCGTCGGTGAGCCGGAAATGGAACACCCGGTCCCGGCCCAAAAGCCGTCTTTGGTCCTCATAGGTGACCAGCGACAGCTCCCGGGGAGACTCCACCCGGAGCTCGCGAATGTCTGTCCAGTTCCAGGCCCGGGTGTCTGATTCCCGGCCGGCCTCGTAACGGATTCCCGCCGGGCCGATCACAAGCGTGCCCTGGCAGTCGCGCAGGGTGTGACCGTGCACCACGGCGAAACGGTGCTCCGCCGGTTCGGCGGCAAACACTCCCGCCGCCGCGCCGAGGCAGATGATTATCCAAAGGGTGCTATGCTTCATGTGGCGATTCCTCCATCGGCCTTGCCTCCGCGGCGGGCGGCAGGTCTCGTTTTTTCCAGAGCAGATAGATGGCGGGGTAAACCAGCAGTTCCAGGGCAAACGAGGTGAACAGTCCGCCCACCATCGGGGCGGCCACCCGCTTCATCATGTCGGCGCCGGTGCCGATGCTCCACATGATGGGCATCAGGCCGGCCACCGCCGTGGCCACCGTCATCATCTTGGGCCGGATCCGCTTGACGGCGCCGTGGATCACGGCTTCGCGGAGCTCGGCCAGGTTGTTCAGCCGGTTCCGCCGCCGGGCGTCGTCGTGGGCCAGATCCAGGTACAGCAGCATGAACACACCCGTCTCCGCATCAAGCCCCATCAGGGCGATCATGCCCACCCAGACAGCCACCGAGATGTGAAAGCCCAATAGATAGAGCAGCCAGATCGCGCCCACCAGGGAGAACGGCACCGCCAGCAGCACCAGCAGCGTCTTGAACGTGGAGCGGGTGTTCAGGTAGAGCAGGACGAAAATCAGGAACAGGGTCAGGGGCACCACCAGCTTGAGGCGCTTCTGAACACGGAGCATGTTCTCGTACTGGCCGCTCCAAAGCAACGAGTAACCCGTCGGCAGGTTCAGTTCCCGGTCCATGGCGGCTTTGGCTTCGGCCACGTAGGAGCCGATGTCGCGGCCCGCCACGTCCACGTAGACATAGCCGGCCAGCATGCCATTCTCATTGCGGATCATCGCCGGACCGGCGGTCAGCCGGAGGTCGGCCACCGCCGACACGGGCACGGTGAAGCCTCGGGGTGTCGACAGGAGGATCCGGCCCAGCTGGTCCAGCTCGGCGCGGAGGTCGCGCGGGTAGCGCAGATTGATGCTGTACCGCTCCCGGCCCTCGACGGTGGTGCCGACGGTCTCGCCCCCGACGGCGGCCATGATCACCATCTGGAGGTCGTCCACGGTCAGGCCGTACCGGGCCAGATCCTGGCGCCTGGGCTCGAAGTCGAGAAAGTATCCGCCGGCGGCCCTCTCGGCGAAGACACTGCGGGTGCCGGGCAGCGGCTGGAGGATCTGCTCGATCCGACCGCCCAGCCGCTGGATCTCCGCCAGGTCGCCGCCCAGCACCTTGATGCCCACGGGGGTGCGCACCCCGGTGGAAAGCATGTCGATGCGCGCCTTGATGGGCATGGTCCAGGCATTGGTGTTGCCGGGAATGCGCATGGACCGGTCCATTTCGTCCACCAGCTCATCCCAGGAGATCCGGTCGGGCCAGATGGGGCGCAGGATCGCCTGCAAGGGGGCCGGCGCCCAATCGGAGTACCAGCGGGGCTTGGGCCGCCACTGCTCCGGCGGCTTGAGCTGGACCACCGTTTCCATCATGGAGAACGGCGCCGGGTCGGTGGCGGTATCGGCCCGGCCCGCCTTGCCGTGGACGCTGACCACCTCGGGGAAAGCCATGAGGGTTCGGTCCTGCAGCTCCATGAGCCGCTGGGCCTCGGTGACCGAAATCCCCGGCAGGGTGGTGGGCATGTAGAGGATCGTTCCCTCGTTGAGGGGGGGCATGAACTCCGTGCCCAGTTTGAGGTAAACCGGCACGGTAGCCGCCATGACCAGGACCGCGCCCACGATGACCGTCTTGGGGAAGCGCAGCACCAGCCGGCAGGGACGCTCGTACAGCCAGAACAGCACTCGGCTCACGGGATGGCGCTCCTCGGGGTAGTAGCGTCCTACGAGAAAGGCGGTCGCCACACCGGCCAGCCAGCGCGGCCGGAACCGGAACGGGTGCATTCGGGAAAAGAGCATGCGCACGGCCGGGTCCAGCGTGACCGCCAGAAGCGCCGCCAGCGCCATGGTCAGCGTCTTGGTGTACGCCAGGGGCTTGAACAGGCGCCCCTCCTGATCCACCAGGGTGAAGATGGGCAGGAACGAGACGGCGATCACCAGCAGCGAGAAGAACACCGACGGACCGACTTCCTTCATCGCCTCCAGCCGGACCCGGTGGAAGTCCCCTCGACCGCCCTCCGCCTGCCAATGCTCCAGTTTCTTGTAGGCGTTCTCCACTTCGACGATGGCGCCGTCCACCAGGACGCCGATGGAAATGGCGATGCCCGCAAGGCTCATGATGTTGGAGGAGATGCCCCAGTGGTACATGGGGATGAATGCCAGCACCACCGACACGGGTATGGTGATGATGGGTACGACGGCCGATGGGAAATGCCACAGGAAAAACAGGATGACCACGCAGACGATGATCATTTCGAGGATGAGATCGCCCTTGAGATTATTGATGGCCTGCTGGATCAACTCCGAGCGGTCGTAGGTGGTGACGATCTCCACGCCCTCCGGCAGCGAGCCGCGCATCTCGTGCAGGCGCTGCTTCACCCGCTCGATGACGGCGAGCGCGTTTTCGCCGTGGCGCATCACCACGATGCCGCCCACGGCGTCCCCGTTGCCGTTGAGGTCGGCCAGGCCGCGCCGGATCTGCGGACCGAGGCTCACCGCGGCCACGTCGCCGAGGCGTACCGGAGTGCCCCCGGGCACGGTCCGCAGCACGATCTGCTCCAGGTCTTCGGGGTGCCGGACATACCCCCGGCCGCGGACCATGTACTCGGTGCCGGACCACTCCAGCAACCGTCCCCCCACCTCGTTGTTGCTCCGGCGGACCGCCTCCGCGATCTCCATGATGGAGAGGTTGTAGGCCTGCAGCCGGTTGGGATCGACAGTGATCTGGTACTGCTTCTGGAATCCGCCGATGCCGGCCACCTCGGCCACGCCGGGGACGCTCTGCAGCGCGTAGCGCAGGTACCAGTCCTGGTAGGACCGCAACTCGGCCAGATTGTGGGTGCCGCTTCGGTCCACCAGCGCGTACTGGAAGACCCAGCCCACTCCGGTGGCGTCCGGGCCGAGTTCCGTCCGCACCCCCTCGGGCAGACTTCCCTGGATCTTGGACAAGTACTCGAGCACCCGACTGCGGGCCCAGTACAGGTCGGTGCCGTCTTCGAAAATGACATAGACGTAGGAGAAGCCAAAATCGGAAAAACCGCGGATGGCCTTGACCTGGGGGGCGCCCAACAGCGCGGAGACGATGGGATAGGTGACCTGGTCCTCCAGGATGTCGGGGCTGCGGTCCCACCGGGAGTAGACGATGACCTGGGTGTCGCTCAGGTCCGGGATGGCGTCCAGGGGGATGTTCTGGATGGCATAGCCGGCGTAGACCAGCGCCACCGCCGCCAGCAGGATCACCAGCAGCCGGTATTCGACGCTGAATTCGATGAGCCGTCCGATCATGACTGATCCATCTCCCGGGAACCTGTTCCCGGCTCTCAATGCGAGTGGGTGACAGCCGCCAGTGCCGCTCGGAGCGAGGATTCGGAATCGATGAGGAAGTTGGCGGAGGTGACCACCCGCTCGCCGCCAGCCAATCCGGCCAGCACCTCGTAGTAGCCGTCGGTGCGGGCGCCGAGCCGGAGTTCGCGGGGGACCAGCCGCCCGTCGGCGGCCTCGACGAAGGCGTAGTCCCGCGTCCCCGTCCGCATGACCGCCCCATCGGGCACCACCAGCCGGTCGCCCATGTCGAAGCGGAGCCGGGCGTCGGCGTACATCTCCGGCTTGAGGGTCATGCCGGGATTGGCGATTTCCATCCGCGCCCGCAGCGTGCGGGTTTGCGGATCCAGCACGGGGTCGATGAAACTGATGCGGCCGCGGAAGGTGCGGTCGCCCAGGTAGGGCAGACTCAGCTCCACCCGCGTCCCCACACGGACAAATGCCAGGTCGGTCTCGTACAGGTCCACCAGGCCCCACAGTCGCGACAGATCCGCCACGACCAGGAGCGATTCGCCGGCCATGACCCGTTGGCCCGCCAGCACGGTTTTCTCCAGCACATAGCCCGAGGCCGGGGCATAGACCGTGAGCGTTTTCTCGATCTGCCCGGTGGCTTCGATCCGGGCGATCTGTTCGGGCGTGATGTCCCAGAGCCGCAGCCGCCGGCGGGCGGCTTCAATCAGGTCGGTTCCTCCGCGGGCCACCGAATCCAGAGGGCTGGCGGCCAGTTGGCGGGACATGGCCAGGGCGGTGAGCAATTCCTGTTGGGTGGCCACCAGCTCGGGGCTGTACACCGTCAGCAGCGGCTGACCGCGCTTCACGAACTGACCGGTGACGTTGACGTGGAGAGTGTCCACCCACCCTTCCACCTTGGTGGAGACGCGGGTGAGCCGAGTTTCGTCCGCGGTGAGCCGGGCCGACGTGCGGGTCTCCCGGACGATGGGCCGGTGTTCCACCTCGCCGAGGGTGACTCCCAGGCGGCGGCGGTTTTCCGGGCTCAGCGAGACGGGGGCCAGTCCCGCGGGCGGGTCGACGGCGTCCAGATCCGCCGGGAAGGCTGCTGCTCCGTGTCCGTGCTTCGACGGCGCCTTGGCGGGAGGGTGCGACGGTTGGTCCTGTCCCGGCTCTGCAGGCGGCTCATCCAGTATTTCCAGATACATGTTGCATTTGGGGCAGCGGTCCCGTTTGTCCGAGGTGATCTCCGGGTGCATGGGGCAGGCGTACGGTCCTTTTTTGGCCATGGTCCTCGAAGCCGGTTGTTCGGCCGACCGCTCGGTATGGTCGGCGGTGGAGTGTTTGGCCCCTTCGGCTTCATGGATGGGGACGAGGTTCATGCCGCAGATGGGACACTCACCGGGCTTGTCGGAAACCACCGTCGGATGCATGGGGCAGTGGTACTGTTTGGCTTCCGCGGAGGTGCTGCCGCATCCCGCCAGAACGGCCAGCGCGGCTGCCAGGATGACGATGCCGGCTGCGGCGAACGGCCAGCGTCTATGGTTCCAGAACACAGTTTTCATGGTGAAACCTCCAAGGGGATTGCCGATCCCGCAGGTGCCGGCAGCGGCGCGGGTTCGGCGGGCGAATTGGTCCGGAGCCCCGGCAGGACGGCCTGCGCCCGCGCCATCGCTTCCTGATAGCCGCCCAGCGCCATGATCTCCATCCCCTGCCATTCGAAATAGGCGGTCAAGGCCTGGACGAGAAAGTCGAAATCCACCTGTTGGGCGCTGTAGGCCGCCAATGCGGATTCGTAGGCGAGCCGGCCTTGCAGGAGGAGACCGTCGCGGTAAAGGGAGACGGTCCGCTGGGCGCTGGCGGCCGATTGCCAGGCCGCGGTGAGGCGGTAGCGGGCGTCGACCAGGGCTTGCCGGACTTCCAATTGGGCTCCGGTCTGAAGGCGGAGCGCCTCTTCAAGAGCCGGGCGGTACCGGTCGTTCCGATGAAGAAAGGGGAGGGTGAAGCCGAGGCGGACCGCCATGAAGCTGTCGCCGCCCATGCTCATATCACGAAAGCGGGCGCCTACCCCCACCATGGTGTCGGACTTGAAATCCGCTCGGGCGCGGACGATCCCGGCATCGGCGATCCCGGCCTCGCTGCGGGCCCGGCGCACCGCCGGCGCCTCGCGGTCCAGCCGGGCCAGCAGGCCGTCCAGCGGCGGCAATTCCGACGGATCGCCCAGCCGGACGGCGTCCACGGTTTCTCGGTGGGCGGGCCGGCCGGTCAGGCCGTCGAGCTGGGCCAGGATCACCGCCTCCTGCCGGCGCAGCTCTTCCCGGGTGATGGAGACGCGGGTGACCGCGGCCTGGGACGCCAGGACGTCCGCCATGCTGCCGCGCCCCACCGAGTAGGCGGCCAAGGCGGCCTGGGCGGCTCCGGCCAACGCCTCGTCCAGCCGGTCCTGGAGCTCCAGCAGCCGGCGCATCGTCGCCAGCCGATAGGCGGATTCCCGGACGTCGGCGGCCAGCGTTGCCTCCATCTCCTCCAGGCGGGCGTGGGTCGCCGCGGCTTCGGCCCGCGCCGCTTCCTGCTCCGCCCGCCGCTTGTCGCCGGCGGGCAGCATCTGGCTGATCCCCACGCCGACCCCGGTGGTCAGGGCGTCCACGGGATCGGGCACCGGCAGGCGGATGTTCATCCACTCGACTTCCACGGTGGGATCCGGCAGCGCGCCGGCTCGCACCATCGCTTGGCGGGCGGCCAGGATGGTTTGCCGTTGGGCCTGGAGGCCGGGGTTGTGGGCCACGGCATCCGCCACGAGTGTGTCCACCGGATTGGCAGATTGTCCGGCGGCGGTGGCTCCGGCGGGCACGGCACCGGCCATCATGAGACAGGCCGAACCGGTGAGTTGAAGCATGAAGATGAACAACCGGCGTATCATGGGTTGAACCCCTCCTTGGGAAAAAGGGGAGACAAAACGGATGCCAAAGTTGATAATGTTTGTTTTTTTAGGCGCTTAGGAGGTAACAGGATTTGGGTAGGCAGGAGGATTGTAGACTATTCTTCAACAATCTATATATAGAAATGTGGATTATCCTTCACCACGAGCAATCGACGGTAGCCGCCACCCAACCGGCATGCACCGGATGACCGGCGCCGGGCAGCCAGGGCCGGGATGCCGATGGTCCAACTCTTGGCCGCCGTTAGAAGGTGTACCAGGCGGATGCTGGCGGCGGTGAGCAGGAAGCCGAATCATGTCTGAACGGTGAGGGTGGTGCGGGCATAGGCCGCATCGGCCGACTCCATCACCGTGGTTGAAAACTTCGTTGAATCGGGCAAAACCGTCATCCCCCCGATCAGCGCCAGCGCGACAGCGTTAGCCGAGAACCAGGCCGTTGACAAATGGTTCATGCCTTTGGAGCGAGTAAATTACTTCATGCTTCCCAATGCCGCCGTGAATTCCGCCACCAGATCCTCGACGCTCTCCAGTCCCGCCGACACGCGCACCAGACCCGGGGTGATCCCCTGTAGTTTTCGCTAAAATCACCGAGCGCTCGATGGGAGGTGCCCCACGGATACGACAGCGTCGTGGCACAGCCGCCCAGGCTCGGCGTCAGCCGGACGTGCGTCAGTGCCCGGATGAAGGCGTTTACGGATTCGCCGCCGGGGCGATCTCCACCACAACATCGTGGTTGGGGTGACCTTATCCGGGCGTAGACATAGCCGGATGCCGTTCCCGTGTACACCGACTCCAGCTGATCCAGATCGTCGAAAGCGTACACGGTGCTCGGCACGATGGGCAAGCTCTCGGGCGGCGCGACCGACTCGGGCAGCCGGTCGCCGATGTACACCAGGCGGGTGGACAGATCATCGCTCATGGGCGGACTATCCTCGCAGGGAGTATCAACGTCCTGCTTCAAACCGCGGGCTTCTGCGGGGCAACGGCGGAATGAGGAAGGAGTAAACAGTACAGAGTCAGGAGACAGGAGTGAGGAGAGAAGAGTTCCAAGTATATCGTACTCGTAGTTCGTAATCGTGCTCGTAATCGCAATCGCAATCGCAATCGTAATCGTCCTTGTCACCAAGGCTCGAGACTCGAGGCTCGGGGCACGCTGTGGAACTTCCAAATTCTCTGTGCCCTCCCTGTCCATTGGGGTGAAATATCGAACTTCTGACACCGGACATCGGGACTCGCGGCTCGTTCCGGCCCTTGAAATATTCTGTGCTCCCCGTGTCCACGGCGATGGATCATTGGATTTTGGGTAGTTTCGCGGGTCTGCGCAGGCGGCGGAAACATGAAACCTGTGAACTTGTGAACCTGAAAACCTGTGAACAAATGTTCACACGTGCGATTACGAGCACGATTACGAATTACGATGACGATGACAATTACGATGACGAGAACAGTCTATGGACGGATGACGCGGGCGGCGGAGGCGAGCAATTCCACGGTCTCGGCCATGGCGCCGACGACGCCGACGCGCAGCGCCGCGCGCCGGCCGTAGTGGTCCAGGCAGGTGCCGCAGGAGGCGACCTTCGCCCCGCGCGACTCGAGAGTGCGCAGGCTCTTCAGCGCCTCGCCGTCGGCGGTGGTGAGAAAGACGCCGGAGTTGACGCACACCACGAAGTCGAGGGAAATCTCGGAGTCCACGATTTTCTTCAGGAAGCCCTGCAGCAATTTCCGGCCCAGCTCCGGGTCGCCGGCGCCCATCTGATCCGAATTGAGATACAACACCTGCATGGATCATGCCTCCCCGTGGATGATACGGTCCATTTCAGCATAAGAACGAATTCGGTCCAAACGCTTTCTGGACGGCGGGCCACGCTTCGGCTCTGGTTGGAAACCGGTCGATTCATATATACTGAATGCAACTACAATCCGGTGGCGAGCGTTCGGCTTTCGATTGATCCCGATCTGATGGAGGCGACCATGACCGCAATCCGGTTGCACATCATCGCGCTGCTCGCGACACTCAACCTGACGGCGGGGCTCGCGGCGGCGCCACTCCCGGGGCGGGCCGACGTGACCCTCACCGTGGACGGGCAGGCCATCCGGCTGGTCCACGCGTACGCTCGGGTGGAGCTGAATATGGACAGCGTCGAAGAGCTGGCGGTGCTCCTCACCGACCGGCCGCTCTCGGTGGAGCTGCTGGACCGGGGCATCCCGCTCCATGAGCTCCTGGCCAACGCCGGCCAGGCGCACGGACTCCATTTCTCGCTCACCGGCGAGGGCCGGCCCGAGGGGTGGAACGTGGCCCACCCCTCGCTGAGCACGGGCTGCGCGGTGTGCAGCGACTGGGACGTCGCGGCCACCCGGACCGCTGGTGCGGTGAACGGGCGGGTGTTCACACGAAAACCTCAGCAGACCAACGGCCGGACTTGGTCGTTCAGCGGCGAGTTCCATGCCGCCGTGAAGCCGGGCTGGGAGGCAGCCGCCGAGGCTGCCGCCACGCCGGCGCAGCGCAAACTCCGCAAGCAGCTTCGGGCCGAGGGATTGCATTTCACGCCGGATTGGTTCTTCACCGGCGCCCTCATGAACGCCGGCAATGTGATCCGGTACCTGGATGCGGGTATGCTGCCCGACACGCCCAATCCGTCAACCGGCGACACCCTGCTCCTGGAGATGCTGGGGGGTGATCTGAGCGACGGCCAGCGGGCCGCGGTGAAGGAGCTCCTCCGGCGGGGCGCCGACGCCAACCGCGTGTCACGGCAGGCCGGCGGAACCGCTCTGGCCCGGGTGTATTGCTGCGCCGACATCGCGGGGGCGCTGCTCGATGCCGGCGCCCGGCTGGATGCGCCCTCGGGTCAGAGAGGACGGACCGCCGGCCAGGCGCTCATGGATGCGGCCATCGCCCTGTCAAAGACGGACGTGGTCCGCCTGCTCGTGGCCCGCGGTTACCCGGTGGCCGCGGAGCGCGACCGGCTGCTGAAGGACGCGGTGGGCCGGCCGGAGGTTGAGAAGATCCTCCGGGAGGCGACGGGAGCCGGCGGCAGCCGGCCGCCTGCGGAAGTCAGGCCGTCCCGGCCGCCCGCCGAAGCGGCACCGGCGCGCGCACCCGTCCGGCCGATGCCGAGCCGGGCGGAGGCGATGGCGACTTTGGAGACGCGGGGCCTGCCCCCCTCCCAGGATGCGCTCTGGCGGGCGCTCATGGACGATGACGCCGAGACGGTGCGGCTGCTGCTGACGGCGGGGGTGAGCCCGAACCAGCCGCGGGCGCACGACGGCGCCACGCCGCTGCTCTTTGTGACCTTCCGCCAGTATGGCAAGAAGTCCGCCATTCAGACCGCACTGGTTGCGGATCTCATCGCCGCCGGCGCCGATGTGAACCGGGCCGACAGCAACAACGCACCGCCCATTCTCCATGCCGCCCAGTACTGCGAAGCGGCGGCGGTGCGCGCCCTGCTCAAAGCCGGCGCCCGCACCGATGTGAAGGCCAAGGGAGGCGCCACGCCCATGATGATGGCGGTGCTCTTCAACCGGGCGGACAACGTGGCCGCGCTGCTCGAGGGGGGCTACGACGTGAAGCCGGAGTTGGACATGCTCCGCGGCATCGCCGCCCCCTATCCGGACATTTTGAAGATGATACATAGAGCTGTGGCACAATAATTTACCGAAGTGGATCGCCTTGACAGTTGTAGTTATTTTTGTTACACTAAAAATATATTTAGGGGGTGTAAAATGTTGAAATATTCTGTTTGTGTCTTCAGTGTATTTCTTCTCACCGTTTGCGTCGGAACTGCATTCGGTGATGCGGACTGCAGTTGCAGCGGGCAAGGCTGCAGTTGTTCCGCTCACTGCGTACCACCCACGCCCCATGCATACTGTACCTGTGATCCGCCTCCTTGCTCATGCGGTTGCTACGCCAAACCGCCTCAAGATCCGCCGAAAATGGGAGCGACCTGGACGTGGTTTGAAGTGGCCCGGATTCTGCAGCAACAGGTTCTCCTGACCGACAAGACGATCGCCCTCAGGGAGATAATGCTGAAGAGCGGACTGAAAACGGAATTGATCGTTTTTCCAGCGGAGTCGATCCATCCGGGAAAGACCGGGCAGTTCATCCTTCTGGACTTGCTGCGGAGTGCCTCCCGAAGGGATGGGGATGTGCGAGTGGGCGGCATTCCAATCTTGTCCCAGCCCCGTTTGCTTGATCCGTCCACCACACCGATCTGCCTACGCCTGACTTCAGCCTCGCCTGCCGACTTGTTCGTCTTCATCTGGTCGTTCTATGGGGAACGGTGGGATTTCTTGCTGCAGCCACAAGTCCAGAATCGAGAGTTCGCGCTCTCGGTGAGCGGTGTATCACTCGATGAGTTGGAAGGCATCGTCTGGGATAAACTGTTCACAGAAGACAACTCGATCGAATTTCCCACTCGACCGGGCGGGGCAAACGAGATCAAGTAGCTTCGGCAGGTTATTCAAAGTAAAGCGATAACAGATTAAGTTCAACACGGGCAGGGAATGTTTTCAGACCTGCCGCTCCAGGAGGAGATCCCGGCCGTCGCGGCGGAATCCGACGGCGCGGAGCGCTTCGGCGTACGCCCCGGCGACGGCTGGCGCACCGTTGATCTCGGCCACGCGGACGCGGGCCGGCGGCCGCGCCGACCGCCGAGTCCAGGCGGGGAACATCGCCAGCGCGCGCGGCAGCACCGGGTCGTCCGGCGGCACGGCGATCGCCAACTCTTCGCCGAGCCGCCGGGAGACCAGCACGACGTCCGAGCCACGGAAAACCAGGTGGCTCGACGGCAGTCGCGCCGGCAGCGCCGGCGTCAGTCCCGGCAGGGCCAGCCCGCAGGGGGAGGCGGGATCGGCGGCGCAGAGCCAGTACACGGCGTCGGCGGGGAGCGGCGCGGCCAGCGTCCGCGCCGCTGCCGGCGCGGCGAACTGGATCCCGGGCACCCCGTCAAAGAAGCGCCCGGCCACCACTTCGCCCGACAGCTCCATGAGGCGGAGCGCCGGGAAGACCGCACCCCAGCGCAGCTCCGGCCGCTCGCCGGCCAGCAGCTCTCGGAACACCACGCCGTAGCGCCGCAGGAGCAGGCGGACCCGCTCCTTGGCGCCCTCCAGGCGGTCCAGGGCGTCGACGGCTTCCGCCGCTGCCGGCAGGCTGCGCCAGTGGCCGGTCCACGGCTGGCTGGTGCGCCAGCGGGCCAGCCCCGTACGGCGACCGCGTCCGGCCAGGGCGGCGACGGACTCGGCCTCGAAGCGGTGCTCCAGCCCTCGCCGGACCGCGGCGAACGCGTCGTTGGTGAGAACGCCCGCCCAGGCCAGTTGCCAGAGGCTGCGGGTGGCGGTCTCGCTGGACAGACCCGTCTCCGCGATCAGGTCGTCAAGCCGGAAGCGGCCGCGGTTGCCGCGGAAGAACGCCGCCAGCTGCGCCGTTGCCGGATCCGCTGCCGGCCCGGCCGCATCCGGCCGGGCGAAGAGCGCCAGCTGGTCTTCGAACGAAAATGCCAGACGCTCCGCGCCGTCGCCGAACCAGGCCGGGCCCTCGCCGGCCATGAGCGCGTCGAGCCATTCGGGCCGGTAGCCGGCGAGACGGGCGGGGAGGATCTCCGTCTCCCAGAGCTCCACCCGCGCGCTCCAGCCCATGAGTGCGTCGAGCCGCGCCCGCAGCGCGTCGGGCCCGTCGTCGTCGGCGAGCAGCCCCTGATGCACCGCCAGAAACAGCGGCAACTCCGCCAGCGGCCGCAACGGCGCCGCTGGCCGGGCCTCGTGGCGGCGGAGCCGGAGCAGCATGTCTAGGTTGCGCCGGTCGCAGACGGCATCCGGATCCTCCGCCGGCGGCTCGCGGAAGGGGCCGGCGGCGAGGTGGCCGTCGGCCAGCAGCCGCGCCACGGCGGTCGCCACCCGCTCCATGGGCACGCCCAGCGCTTCGCCGATTTGTTGTGGAGACACCGGGCCGTAGAACGCCAGCCACTCCCGCAGGAAGGCCGCCAGCTCAATCTCATCGCCGGCCAGGGCGTGGGTCACATGGTCTGCTTCCGTGGCGGAGACGCGCACGGCGGTGCCGGCCGGTCCGGCCAATGGGACCACCCGGCCGGCAAGCTCCGCCTCCAGTATCGCTGTGTCAGCGTCCGCATCCCGCGCGGCCGCAACGAACAGGGCCGCCCACTCGGCTTCGGGAATCGCCCGCCGCTCACCCACCCAGAACGCCAGTTCTTCGGCGGTGCCGGGGGCGTAGCCGGGCGTCAGGCGGTGGAGCTTGGCTTGGAATGCGTCCAGCAACTCGCCGGGCAGGCGCGGCCGCGCCGCCGGGTCCCGGGCCAGGGCGTCCAGGACGTTCGCGTCCGAAGGCAGCTCCACCGGCGCCTCGGGGGCATCGTCGCCGTACATGTAGGTTCCGGTCTGGCGCCAGAGCACCGCGGCGGCGAAGGGGGACGGCGCGCACGTCGCCACCTCGGTGACGCGGATGGCGCCGGAGCCGAGCTCCGCCAGGAGCCGCTCCAGGGCGTCCAGGTCGAAGTCGGTTGCCAGGCACTCCCGCCACGCCTCGGCCAGGATGGGGAACTCGGGATCGTCCCCCACCGCCGCCAGCAGCTCCTTGGCGCGCAGCCGATGCAGCCACAGCGGCGTCCGCCGGCGGAAGCCCGCGCGCCGCAGCAGCAGAGCACGGCCGGCGCACTCGCGGAAGCGGGCGCCGAAATAGCCGGTGGCGCCGAGGCGCGCCCGGACCAAGTCGCGAACGGTGGCCGGCGTCACCCATTCCAGCAGGCGGGCGACGGTCACCTCCGGCGGCGCCTCCAGAAGCACGCAGTCGTCGCTCACGAAATAGGGGACCGCGCGGCCGAGGTGCTCCGCGCAGGCGGCGGCCGCGGCCAGGGCGAAGGGGCGGTTGACGCGGCCGCCCCAGCCGGTGTGGAGCAGGAGCCGGCGCCGCCGCTCGGGGTGGACCGGATCGGGACAGCTCTCGGCGAGCAGGTGGTGCCGGTGCGGCAGCGGCGCGCCGGCGGCCTCGCGTTGGCGGCGCAGGTAGTCGCCCAGCGCGCCGGCGGCCTCGGGCGTCAGGTGGTAGCGGGCCGCCAGCTCGCCGGGGAAATCCGGATCATCCAGCCGGCCGTCGGCGGTTTCGAGCAGGCCGCCGATCCGCTCCGCCAGCGACCAGGTTCGGCCCTGCTCCTCGGCGCGCCAGAACGGGACCAGGGAGTGGCCGCGGCCGCCAGGGACCGCCTCCACCTCGTTGGCGGTGATGCGGGTGATGCGCCAGATCTGGTTGCCCAGGGGGAAGGCGTCGCCGAGCGACCGCTCCCAGACGAACTCCTCGTCGAGCTGGCCCACGGCCGCCTTCGTGTCGGCGGCGCGCAGGGTGAAGTAACCGCGGTCGGGGATCACCCCGCCCGACAGGAGCAGCAACCCGCGCACGTGGGGCCGGGCGCGGGCGCGCCCGTCGGCGTCCACCGCCAGCCGCGGCTGCAGCTCCCGGAGCCGCGTGCCGGCCCAGCGGCCGGCCAGCATGGCCACGACGCGGTCGAAGTCCTGCCGCTCCAGGCCGTGGTAAGCGGCACAGCACCGGACCTCGGCGAAGAGTTCGTCCAGCGGGCGGGCGCCGTCCACGGTCATGGCCAGGATCACCTGGGCGAGCACGTCCAGCCCGCCGGGTCGAGGGACGATAGGCTCGATGGCGCCCTCGGCCACCGCTCGGGCCGTGGCCGCCGCGTGGACAAGCGCCGGCGGGTGCAGCGGCAGGAACCGGCCGCATGACGTTCGGCCCACGCCGTGGCCGGCTCGGCCGATGCGCTGCACCGCCGAGGTCACGGAGTAGGGCGGCTGGACCAGGACGACGGCCTCGACGCTGCCGATGTCGATGCCGAGTTCCAGCGAGGAGGTGGCCACGATGGCGGCCAGCTCGCCCCGCTTGAAGCGCGCCTCCACCGCGGCGCGGATCTCGCGGGCCAGCGCCCCGTGGTGGGAGTAGGCCACGTCGCGGCCGGCCGACTCGTTGATGGAACGGGTGAGTCGTTCCACGAGCCGGCGGCTGTTGGCGAAGAACAGGGTGGTGCGGTGGCGGTCGATCTCGCCGCGGCACCGCTCCGCCACCTGCAGCCACCAGTGGGCCGGCGGCTCGCCCGGCGCCGGCGCGGGCGGAGCGTCCACCCGCAGGTCGTAGCGCCTGGCGCCGGGCGCGTCCACGTGCTCCACCGCCCGCGCCTCATAGAGGGATTCGGGGGACTCGGCCACGAGGCGGTAACCGCCCATGAACGCGGCCACCGCCGCCGCCGGCCGCACCGTGGCCGACAGCGCCACGCGCTGGAACTCGCCGCCGAGCAGTGCCAGCTGCTCCACTGCGGTCATTAAAAATAGGCCGCGCTTCTCGCCGGCGACGGCGTGGATTTCGTCCAGGATGACGGTGGCCGTACCCTGCAGGGCGCGCCGGCCCGAGGCCGACAACAGGAGGATGTTCAGGCTCTCGGGCGTGGTGATGAGGATCTCGGGTGGGCGGCGGAGGATCCGGCGGCGCTCGCCGGGATCGGTGTCGCCGGTGCGCACCGCCACGCGGATCTCGGGGAAGGGGACGTCCCGCGCGGCGAACAGCTCCCGCAGCTCCGCCAGCGGCCGCTCCAAATTCTGCCGGATGTCGTTGCCCAGCGCCTTGAGGGGCGACACGTACAGTACGCGAGCTTCGGCGGGGGATACGACGCCCGCGGCGAAGCGGTTGAGCGCCCACAGGAATGCCGCCAGTGTCTTGCCGCTGCCGGTGGGCGCGGTGAGGAGCACGTGCCGCCCGGCGGCGATGGCGGGCCAGGCGAGCGCCTGCGCCGCTGTGGGCTGGCCGAGGCGGGTGCGGAACCATTCCGCCACCAGCGGGTGGAAGGCGGCCAGCGGATCGGGTGCGGCGGCGGGCGGTGGGGACGACTCGGTCATGGCGACGATGCGGTCTCCCGGTCTTTGCCGGAGATTATATCACCCGCGGCGCCGGTGAGGCAGAATCACCACGGAGGCACGAAGAACACGAAGAGAGCATTCCATTTGCCATTGATCATTTTTTATTTTGTCAGTTTTCATTTCAGATTCGGTGAATGGGAGGAGATTAATGGTTATTGTTGATTGTTTATATCTTTTTGGTTATGTGGAGCCGAGCCGGATTGTGCTGGGACCTGGGTGCTGGGACCTGGGGGCTGGGACCTGGGGGCTGGGTCCTGGGTGCTGGGACCTGGGGGCTGGGACCTGGGACCTGGGTGCTGGGACCTGGGACCTGGAACCTGGAACCTGAGGCCTGGGATCCGGGACTCGGGGCCGAGGTCCAGGATCTAAAACCTAGCTCCCAGAACCAAGAACCGAGAACCAAGAAGCAAGAACCGAGAACCCAGAACCCAGAACCGAGGTCCTAGGTCCGATGTCCGACGTCCGATGACCGACGTCCAACATCTTCCTTTGTGTCCTTTGTATCTTCGTGGTGATTAACGGCCGAAAAGTATGTTCAGTCGTCTTCTGCGAGCGGGCACTGGGGGTCGTCGGCGAGGTAGTCGCCGGTGAGCGCATAGGCCAAGGCCCGGCACCCGGCGCAGTCGGCCACGCCGCAGTAGCCGCACCGCAGGCCGCTGAGCCGCGGGCGCAGGGCGCCCATGGAAAAGCGCGCCAGCCGGGGGAGGATGTCGGCGAAGGGTTCCGCCACGGCGTTGCCCAGCGGCACCGGCAGCCGGCGGCACGGATAGACGTCCCCGTCCGGCATTAGCGCCATGGACTCGTCGCCCAGATTGCAGAGCGCGCCGCGGAGCGGATCCGTCTCACCGGGCGCCAGCCCCAGCCAGAAGGCGCGGTACGGCAGCAGGTCTTCAGGTTCAGCCTCGAGCCCGGCCGCGGCGGCGATGGCCGCCACGGCGCCGCGCCAGTCGGCGGCGGTGAGCACCTCGGCGGCGAGCCGGCGGCCGCGGCCCAGGGGGACGAAGCGTTCGAAGATGATGCCGTGGAGGCCCGCGCCGCGCGCCCACCGCACGGCCTCGGCGATGCGGCCGGCGTTGTATCGCGCCAGGGTGAGCATGACCACCAGCAGCTTGCCGGTGCGCCGGAAGCGCTCCAGGTTGGCGGTGACGCGGTCGAAGTTGCCGCGCCCGCGCACGGCGTCGTTGGCCGCCGCGTCGGCGGCCTCCAGCGAGATCTTCAGCGCGCCGATTCGGGGGGAGGCGGCGATGAGCGCCAGGGTGTCGTCGTCGGCCACGGTGCCGTTGGTGATGATGTGCGCCTCGGCCAGATTGGCGAAGCCGTGCAGATGCGCCACCAGATCGAAAAATCCGGGCAGGAGCAGCGGCTCGCCCCCTGTAAGGTTCACCGACACCGGCCGCGGCGCCAGCGCGCCGAACACGCGGTCGGCCAGGCGGCGGAGCGCCGCCGGCGCCAGTTCGCGGCTCCCGTCGAACGCGTCCTGGTAGCAGTGGGTGCAGCGCAGGTTGCACCGGTCGGTGAGGTGCCACTGGAAACCGAAGAGCGGAGCGTTGTTGGGTTGCTGGTCGTTCATGGTTCTGGGGCGTCGGGACGCCGGGCGATTATACCATCGGTCGGGGAGAAGGTCGCAGCGGGGTGGGTGGACATCATTCCGCGATCGTCATTCATTTGTCATTCGTTAATTGGTTATCGGCCATTGCTTATTTGTGATCGGCTATTTGGAGTCCTGATCCGCCAGCGTGAACCTCGAGCCTCGAGCCTCGAGCCTCGATTACGATTACGATTACGATCACGATTACGAATTACGATTACGAGCACGAACCTTCAACCCTCAACTCTCAACCCTCAACGATTGGGAACGAGCCCCGAATTCCGGCAACTTTTCCCCCCGCTCCACTCGTATACGTCACCGTCATTATTCCGAATCATTGGAGCGCAACATGGGGAATCAGGAAGGATTGGATCGGCGCCGGTTCATCCAGGGCGGCGTGGCCGGAGTGGTGAGCGCGGGGCTCCTGCCGGCCGGCGGACTGCTGGCGGCGGAGGAAGCGCCGGCGGCGGCCGCGGATCCGAAGATCCGGGAGTACCGGACGCTGGGCCGCACGGGGTTCAAGGTGTCGGACATCAGCCTGGGCTACTGCAACGCCGAGGCGGTGATCAAGATGATGCTGGCGGGGGGGCTGAACTACATCGACACCGCCGAGAGTTACAAGAACCAGCCGGCTGTGGGCAAGGCCATCCAGGGCCGGGACCGGAAAACAGTGTTCATCACCTCCAAGCTGGAGATCAAGAAGGAGGACACCGTCGAGGGGCTCACCGACCGGTTCCGCAAGTGCCTCGAGGAGCTGCAGACCGAGTACATCGATTGCATGATGAACCACATGCCGGAGGAGGTCGAGCTGGTCCGGCACGAGGCGTTCCACGCCGTGATGGCCAAGATGAAGGCGGACGGCAAACTCCGCTTCGTCGGCATCGCCAACCACGGCGTCAGCTGGGCCGAGGATCCGAAAACGCCCATGGAAACCATCCTCGGCACGGCGGCCGAGGACGGCCGCTACGACGTCATGCTGCTCGCGTACAACTTTCTCGCCCGCGAGGCCGGCGAGAAGGTGCTGCGGCTCTGCGCCGAAAAGAACATCGGCACCACGCTGATGAAGACGGACCCGGTGGGCAAGTACTACATGCTGAAGGAGCGGGTGGACAAGCTCGTGGCCGAGGGGAAGGAAGTACCCGATTTTTACAAGAAGTACCTGGAGCGCCTCCAGAAGGACCTGGAGAACGCCCAAGCGTTCATCAAGGAGCACAGCCTGACCAACCCGGCCGAGATCCGCGCCGCGGCCATCCGGTGGGCCCTGGCCAATCCCCACGTGAACGCCGTTTGCTGCAGCGCCCAGAACTTCGACCAGGCGGCCGCATTCATGGAGCTGTCAGGCACCAAGCTGACCCGGCGCGAGTCGCGCCAGCTCCAGGCGTATGCCGACGGCTTCGGCCGCTACTACTGCCGACACGCCTGCGGAGCCTGCGAGGCCAGTTGCCCGAAGGGCGTGCCCGTCAACACCATCATGCGCTACCACCACTATTACGAAGCGCACGGGCGGGAGAAGCTGGCCATGCAGCAGTACGCCCGCCTCACCACGGCCAGGGCGGACGTCTGCACCCACTGCGAGGGTCACTGCGAGCGGAGCTGTCCCCACGGCGTGGCCATCCAGGGCTTGCTGACGCTGGCGCACCAGCGTCTGTCTTTAGCGTGAGCCAAGCCGGGCGGACCGTCTGACGAAAAAGTGAGTGGGTGAATCGGTGAGTCGTTGAATCGGGAGACGGGAAACCTCAACTCGCGGTCATCACCCCTCAACGATCAACCGGCGGCAAACCTGTGCATCGGGGACTTGTAAACCATCAAACCCGATCAAGCAAGCGACGGGTGCCGGTGCTAGCCCCAAGCCTCCGGTCTCGAGTCGCTCATTTGCCCTTCTGGTATTCCGCCTCCACCGTGATGGCGATGCCGCCGCGGACGGCGAACTCGCCGCGGACCACGCACCACCGGGGCGCCAGCGCCTTCACCAGGTCGTCGAGGATCGTGTTGGTCACGTGCTCGTGGAAGACGCCCTCGTTGCGGAACGATTCGAGGTAGAGCTTGAGCGACTTGGACTCCACGATCTTCCGGTCGGGCACGTACTCGATGGTCAGGCTGGCGAAGTCGGGCTGGCCGGTGACGGGGCAGACGCAGGTGAACTCGTCGGTTTCGAGGCTTACCGTGTAGTCCCGCCCCGGATGCCGATTGGGAAAGGTCTCCAGCTTGCGGCTTGGTTTGGCCGGGTGGCCCAGAATGGTCAGACCGCGTTCCTTGGACGTTTTCTTGGTGGCCATACGCGCCTCCTCATGGGGGAGAGTTCGCTGTCACTGTAACGTCCGGTCGATGGGGCCGTCAATCGGATTTTCTGAGACAACCCGCCGGAAGAAGCATCAAATACAGCATTCCGTGGAGATGAGATCGCAGGCCGCCCGGCCTTGTAATCTGCATGGTAGAGTGTGCGTCCATGGCCAAACCAACCACTCACTCGCTGGCAAGCCGTGTGCATCGGATGCTGTTTCGGCGCCTGCTGGTCGCCGGCCTGGTGATCTCCGCCGGGCTGGGCCTGACGGTGCTTCTCTATGAGCGGGACCGGGTGAGCGAGGCGGCGCTGGAACAGAGCCTGCACCAGGCCGAGCTCTTCACCGCCCGCTACGACCATCTCTTCGCCGATCCGGACCGCCTCGATGGGACGGCCATCCAGGCCGCCATTCGTGAGTTCTCGACATCCCGGGACCAGTCGGCCCTCGGTCAATTTGTCTACCTGGGCGTGTTCACTCCCGCCGGGCGCCTGGTCACGGAGGGTTTCAGCAACCGCGTTGCCGTCCCGGTAGCGGTTCGCCGCACAGCCGCGGCGCTGCGCGCCCAGTCGGTTCCAGCCGAGGGGAGCCGGCGCGAGATCCTGCGGATCGATGGCCGGCCCTGGCTCTGGGTGTCGTTTCCCCTGACCGGGCGCACCGGCGACCGGGTGGGTGTGGTGAAAGGCGTCTTCGCCTTCTCCGATGACACGATCGCCGATTTCCGCTGGCGCGGCCTGCGGGCCATGGCCGGCGTGATGGTCGTGGCGCTTCTGACCACGGTGGTCGTCTACCCGATCGTACGCCGCCTGACGGGGCGGGTGACCGAGTTCTCGGTCCGCCTGCTCGACGCCAATCTGGAGACCCTCGCTTTGTTGGGCAGCGCCATCGCCAAGCGGGACAGCGACACCCACGCGCACAACTACCGGGTGACCATCTATGCCGTTCGGCTGGCGGAGGCGGTCGGCGTACCGCCGCCGACCATCCGGAGCCTGATCAAGGGCTCCTTTCTGCACGACGTGGGCAAGATCGGCATCCCGGACGGCGTCCTCCTGAAACCCGGCAAGCTGGATGATGCCGAGTACGCCCTCATGAAGACCCATGTGGAGCATGGCCGCGACATCGTGAGCCGTTCCCGGTGGCTGCAGGACGCCATGGATGTGGTGTACGCCCACCACGAGCAGGTGGAGGGCCGGGGGTACCCCCGCGGCCTGGCCGGGTCGGATATCCCGGTCACGGCCCGGATGTTCGCCATCGCCGACGTGTTCGACGCGCTGACCTCCCGCCGCCCCTACAAGGAGCCGTGGTCGTTCGAGAAGGCGATGGAGATTCTGGCCGAGGGGCGCGGCACCCATTTTGATCCCGAGCTGCTGGACACTTTCGGCCGGATTGCCCGTCCGCTGTATGACCGCTTCGGCTCTTCGGACGAGGTGCCGGACGCCGAACTCAAGGCCATCGTCCGGACTTATTTCAACGACCAAATGGATAGTTTCGACTCCTGACGCCGATTGGTCCGACACCCTTCCGCCACCGCGGTGACGGGTCGCCCGCCCAATCGGGTCGGGACGGTCAGCGGGGGGATTTCCGCCCGAACCCTCGCCAGCGGAAAAGCAGGGCCGACCAGGTGGCGTCGATGCGGCAGATCTTGTAGTCCACCCAGCCGGCGGCCAGACCGGCGGCGCGGACCGCCGCCTGGCTCAAGTCCGAGCCCTGACCGGAGGCGCGCTTGGGCCAGGCGAGCCAGACCGGCGCGTCGCCCGCCGCGGCTAGAATGCCCGGCAGGCGCCGCTCAAGCTCGGCCGCCCGGAGGAAAAACGCGATCCCGAGATTGCAGTCGTCGATGCCATCCCTCAGGCAGACACCGGCGGGCAGCACGCCCAGGGTGGCGGCAAAACCGGGCGGCGCATCGGCCAGCCCGACGGTCATCCCCGTCTTGATGCCGAGTTTTGCCGCCAGGGGCCGGCCGGCGTAGGCGGCGAAGGCCGACTTCGGCCGCCCCGAAGGCGGATCGGGCGGAGCGGCCGACATGGCCCCGGGCAGGGTGTTCGGGAGGTCGTCCCAGGTGGAGTAAACCGCGTCGGGGAGCACCGCCTGGATTGGGGCGATCTTTTCCGGCGCGCCGCCCACCATCACGATGGGCAAACGGGCGGTGGCGCGGCGCTGGCGGATCAGGAGGGCCAGGTCGCGCCCCTGGGACGGCAGCCGGTCCAGGACGACCAGCAGCGCGTCGGGCGGCCCGGCGGACAGTTCCTTCAGGAGAGACAGTCCCGCCGGGGGGGTGGCGTCCACTTCGAATCCCAGCGTCCGCAGGCGGGCGGCGTGCGCCGCCGCCTCCTCTGCATGCCAGTGGATCAGCCGCAGGCGCACGGGACGGACTCCGTCACGGGACCAGCGGGATCTTCCGGGAGACATCCTCGCGGAGGACGGCGTCCAGCTTGTTCTCGAGCTGGTAAAAGCGGGTCACCTTCGAGGCGGGCAGGACGGCGCGGAACCTGGCCACCCACTGCCGGCGTGTGGCGAGCAGCGCCTCCTCGAAATCCAGCCACTCGTCCAGCAGTTGCCCGGCCTGCAGCTCGCTCAGAGTGGCGGGCGATTGGGCGAATTTCAGGAGACGGTCCACGAGGGGATTGCCCAGAGGCTCGATCGCCGCATGGTATTCCCGGTACAGGGGCCAGAACGCCGCCGCCTCCGCTTCGGTGAGCGTCAGGTTGTCGCGGATGATCATCTGCCGTTGGGTCAGGATGATCTGGCGGTTCAGCTCGACGCGGGCCCGTTCCTGGGCGGCGGCCCCGGCCGTCAGCAGGCCCAGCAGAATGATGGTGGGGGTCAGGCGACATGGATGCATGCGATACCTCTGGCGGGGAATGTCCGTCGCGGGATAGCATACACCGCCTGGGCGGATCTGCCAATGGACAGTTCCACCCGACTCCCGGGATCGGGGCCGCCGGGGGCGTTCAGGGCTGGGGCGTTGGGATGATCGGCTTCAGGTCGTACCCCTGGGCGGCGATGCGCCGGAGGATGTCGTCGTACGCCGCCGGCTCGAGCGCGGGGGTGCGGCTCAGGATCCAGAGGTACTTGCGGTCGGGGTGCCCCACCACCGCCCAGCGGTAGTCGGGATCCAGCTCGATGATCCAGTAGGCGCCGCTGAACGGCCAGAAGAACTGGACCTTCAACTTGGCGTTCGTGGCGCGGTCCACCACCCAGGCCTTGCCGCGGGCCTCGCTCGTGTCCCCGTCCTTTTCCCGGCAGCGGTTGATCACGGTGATCTTGCCGTCGGGGCGCAGCTCGTAGGTGGCGGTGGTCCCGCCGGCGCACTTCTTCTGGAAGAAATTGGGGTAGCGGGCGATTTCGTACCAGGTGCCGACGTAGCGTTTCAGGTCGACACGATCCACCACCCGGGGTGGCCCGGCCGCCTGCAGGCAGGCGGTGGAGAGGGGGAGCAGGAGCAGGATCAGGAACCAGCGCATGAATCTAGCCTCCAGTCCGGCGCGAGCCGGCTATTTCGCCAAGGGGATGTCCTCGGCCGCCTCCGAGCGGACGATGATATCGATTTTGTTCTCGATCTGGAAGAATCGGGTCACCTTGACCGGGGGCAGGATGGCGCGGAATTTCGGGACCCACTTCATCTTGAGCTTCAGGTATTCCTGCTCGCACTTCAACGTGCTGTCCAACAGCCGGGTGGCCTGCTCGTCGGTCAGCATCGTGTAGCTTTGGGAATACTCCATCAGCAGATTGACCAGCTGGTCGCCCACCCCGGCGACCTCCGCCCGGTATTTCCGGTACAGCGGCCAGAAGGCCGCGGCTTCCGTGTCGGTCAGGCCGAGGTTGTCGCTGACGATCGTCTGCCGCTGGGTCTGAATCATCTGCCGGTTCAGCTCCACCTCGGAACGCTCCTGAGCCAGGGCGCTCCCGGCCAGCCAGCCGAATGCCGCAACCCACAAGATCCACATGTTCCGGCGCACGTTACCTCCAGTAGGAACAGTCTCGCGATGCCCGTCGCGTCTTCCTTTTGATGAGCGGGGCAGGAGCGGAGTTTCACCCGCCCGCGGGTTCAGCCTCCCGGCCGCTCGCCGCAACGCCTCGACGGGCGACCCCGCTTTGCTATTGATCGAACCGATCAAGGCCGGTATGATTGCTCCCATGATTCACCCCGTTTCATCTTTCCGTCCCGGTCGCATTCGGCTGGTATCGTTGATCCTCGCGACACTCTCCATCACCGCCAGCGCCGCCAAGACCGATGTGATCGTGTTGGCCAACGGCAACTCGATCACCGGCGAAATCCGCAGCCTGTCCCGGGGAAAACTGGATTTTAGCACAGACGACATGGGCACCCTCTCTGTCGAATGGGACAAGGTGACAAGCATCCGGAGCACCACCCGGTTCCAGGTGCAGACGGCAGTCGGCTTCTGGTTCGCCGGTACCTTCCCACCCAGCGACCGGCCCGGCTGGATGGTGGTCGCCGGCACGGACGATGTGGTCACCCTGGAGATGGCCTCCGTGGTCCAGATCGACCGGTTCGAGAGGGTGTTCTGGCAGCGCCTCAAGGGCAACATCGACTTCGGCTTCAACCTGGCCAAGGCGAACGAAAGCACCCAGTACAATTTTGACTTCGGGCTGAAGTACCGGGGCCAGAAGGGATTTTCCCAGTTCAGTTTTTCGTCCTATCTGAATAAGCAGGAGGGATCCGACTACTCGACGCGCAACTACCTCGAGAACAAGACTGGCTACTACTTCCATCCGGCCTGGACGGCTTTCGGCATCGTCCAGTTCCAGCAGAACGAGGAACTCGACCTGGCGATTCGTTCCCTGTTCGGCGGCGGCGTGGGGCGCCGCCTCATTGCCAGCAACCGAATGAAATGGATCGCCGGCGCAGGACTGAGCGCCGGCAGCGAAAAATATTACGGGGACGACGAACCCACCACATTCAGTTCCGAAATACTCCTCTTGACCGAATGGGAAGCCTTCCGGTACGACCGGCCCAAGCTGGATTTCACGGTAGGCATGACCCTCTATCTGAGCGTCTCCGACTGGGGCCGGGTCCGGACGGACTTTTCCAGCAAGCTCCGTTTCGAGCTCTTGAAGGATTTCTTCCTGGTGTTCGGAGCGTACGATTATTATGACAACCAGCCGAGCGAGGAGGTCACGTCCGATCACGACTACGGCGTGAACATCTCCTTCAGCTGGACCTTCGGTTGATCCGGCCCGCCCTGCGCGCCCCGGCTATTCGAGGGGCACCACCTGCATCGCCGCCTCGTACATGAACAGCGCGTACAGCTTGTTCTCCAACTGGTAGTAGGCGGTCACCTTCTTCTCCGGCAGCACGGCCCGGAAGCGCGGCACGAAGTCTTGCCGCAGCTTGAGACGCGCCGCCTCAATGGCCAGGTACTCGTCCAGGAGCCAACGCGCCCGCTCGTCGGAGATTTGGCCGTACTCCCGCTCGTAGATCTGGTTCATGGTCACGAGACGGTCGTAGAGCGGGTCCAGGCCCTGCTGATACTCCTCGTAGAGCGGCCAGAACACCCCGGCCTGCGCCTCGTCGAGCGGGAGGGAGTCGGTGATGAACTGGCGGCGGTCCGCGCGGGTGGCAGTCTTGGCGACCTCTTCGGGGGCGTCGGGCACCGCTGGCGGCGTCTTCGCCTGCTCCACCCCGCTGCAGGCAATCAGCAGCGCGGCCAGAACGGCCAGCAGCGACCCCATCAGCATCTGCTTCATGGTGATCTCCTTGGCAAGATGGCCGGACGCGCCCGGCTGTCTGAAGCCGGCGCATCCGGACGCGTCTGAAAGTCTATCACGTTTTGAATCGGGGTGGTTTAGGCCTTTTCCGGCGCGTCCGGAGCCACCACGTGGCCCGCCGCCCGGCGCACGACGCGCACGGTCCAGTCGCGCAAGTCCTCGACCACGAGGTAGAGGGTGGGCACCACCACCAGGGTCAGGAAGGTGGAGGTGGTCAGCCCGCCGAACAGGGCCAGGGCCACCGGCGCGTACTGCTGGGCCCGGAAGCTCACGGCGCCGAACCACTGGGGCACGATTACCGGCAGAATCATGGGGAGCAGGCCGAAGATGGTGGTGAGCGCCGTCATCAGGATGGGGCGGAGCCGGTCCTTGCCGCCGGTGACCAGCGCTTCGAGCCGCGGCATTCCCTTTTCCCGGCGCAGGATGTTCACGTGGTCCACGAGGATGATGGCGTTGTTCACCACCACGCCGCACATGAGCATGATGCCGAGGTAGGCGGTGGAGGACAGCGACGTTCCGGTGAGCCAGAAGGTCAGGCTGACGCCCGTGATGGCGAACGGCACGGTGATCATGATGATCATGGGCTGGACCAGCGATTCGAACAGCGACGCCATGATGATGAAGATGAACAGCAGCGCCAGCCACACGGCGAAGGTCTGCATTTCCTGGCTCTCGGCGAAGCGCCGGAAGGAGCGGCCCATCTCCCACGAGTAGCCGGGCGGCAACTCGAGGTCGCCCAGGGCGTCCTGCAGGCTCTGCTGGAGCCACATCATGCCGGAGCGGCCGGTGTTGGCCGAGATGGAGACGATCTGCTTCCGGTTCTCCTTCCGGATGACCCGCGGGCCGGCCTGGAACTCGGGCTGGGCCACGGTGGACAGGGTGACCAGCTCGCCCGACGGCGCGGCCACCTTCAGGTTCAGGATCTGGTCGATGCTCTTCCGGTCCGCCTCGCGGAAGCGGACGATCACGTCCACCTCGCCCAGCTCGGTGTTGTAGCGGGTGGTCGCCCGCTCGCTGAGCGCGCCGCTGATGGTCTGGGCCACCTGCCGCGGAGTCAGCCCCAGCGATTCGGCCTTGACCCGGTTGACGCGGAAGTGCAGCTCCTGGTCGCCGCTCTCGAGGTCGGTGGTGACGTCCTTGACCTCGGGCAGACTCATGAGCCGGGTCTTGATCTGCTCGGCGTACAGGGCGAGGATTTCGCGGTTGTCACCGCGCAGCTCCACGTTGAAGCCACCCTCGGATCCGCCGAAATGGCGCATGGCGCCCACCTGGTACTCGACGCCGGCCTCGGCCGGCAGCAGCGCCTGCATCCGCTCTTTCAGGATGTCGACGGCGGTGAGCTGGTCGCCTTCCTCGGTGAAATAGAGGCTGAGCTCGCCGCTGTAGCGGCCCAGGCTGCGCCGCTCCTTGCCGTAGGAGGTGGTGTAGGTCTCGACCTCCAGCGCCTGCTGGTTCTTGGCCACCGAGCCCTCGATCCGGTCGAACAGGGCCGCCATCTCCTCCATGGTGTAATTCGACGGCATGAGCACGTTGACGTTCAACTCGCGCGCCGCCACCCGGGGCATGTCCTCCTGCTCGATCTGGGAGAAGAGCCAGAAGCTGAACCAGAGCACCGGGACCAGCAGCAGCAGCATGACGTAGCGTCCGCGCAGCGTCCAGGCCATGAACCGGCCGTAGAGTTGGGTGATCCAGTGCAGGGCGCGCAGCTTGGGCTTTTCCTGGCCGGTGTAGATGCGCGAGGCGATCATGGGCACGAGGGTGAGCGAGACGACCAGCGACGAGACCAGCGCCAGGGTCACGGCGATGCCGAAGTCGCTCATGAACTTGCCGAACATGGACTGGGACGCGAACAGTAACGGCACGAAGACGATGATGGTGGTCAGGGTCGAGGCGGTCACGGCCATGCCCACTTCCCGACTCCCCACCCGGGCGGCGTCCATGGCGTTGAGTCCTTCCTCCTGCTTGTGGCGGAAGATGTTCTCCAGCACCACGATGGAAGCGTCCACGATCATGCCCACGGCAAACACCATGCCCATCAGCGAAATGATGTTGATGCTGATGTCCACGATGCCCAGCGACCGGAGGATGTACATGCCGGCGAAGGTGAACACCACGCAGATGGGCATTGAGATGGACAGGATCAGGGTGCTGCGGACCTTCCACAGGAACAGGAACATGATCACCAGCGCCAGCAGACCGCCGTACATGCCGCCCTCACTCAGGTCGGAGATGGTGCCCAGGATTTCCTCCGACGAGTCGCGGAACACCCGGTACTCGAGCCCCTTGAGCTCGGGCAGCTTGTGCAGCTGCTCCAGTTCGGCCGTCACCGACTGGCATACCTCCACGACGTTGGCGGTGGAGGCCTTGAAAATCCGGACAGTCACGGCATCCTGGCCATTGAAGTGGTAAACGCTGGTTCGTTCGGGATAGGCGTAACGCACGTCGGCCACGTCGCGGACGCGCACCGTGGTGCCGCGGATAGGCAGGTCCCGGATCTCCTCCAGGTTCTGAAACCGTCCCACCGCCCGTAGAAAGTACTTCTTGCCCTGTTCGTACAGGTGCCCGGACCCCAGGTCCAGGTTGTTGTTCCGGAGGGACTGCCCCAGGGTGTACACATCGAGTCCGAACGCCTGCACCCGGTCCGGATCGATATCGATGTACACATCTTTCTGGTCAAGGCCGCGGACGTCCACGTTGGCCACCCCGTCGATTCGCTCCAGCCGGGGGCGGATCACGTTGTCCATCAGCGTGTTCAGTTCGTCGCGCGACTGCTTCAGCGTCATGGTCAGGTGGAGGATGGGACTCTGGGAAGTCTGCCAGCGCCGGATGTAGACGTTGCGCACGCCCGAAGGGAGCGAGTTGCGCACCTGGTCGATCTTGTCGCGCACCTCCAGGCTCTTGAGGTCCATGTCCGCGTCATAATCGAATTCAAGCATGACGTTGGAACCGGAGCCGGAGGACGACGAGGACATGCTCTTGAGCTCGGTGACGGTACCCAGGATGTCCTCGATGGGACGGGTGATGTCCTGCTCCACCTCCTCGGGCGAGGAGGACGGGTAGTCCACCTGCACCCGGAGGCTCGGAAAGCTGATCTCCGGCATGAACAGGAGCGGCAGCTTGAAGATGCTGATGACGCCGAGAATGACCGCCATCAGCGTGAGCATGATCACGGTGACCGGACGGCGGATGGACAGTTCCGAGAGGTTCATGACTGCTTCTCGCGGATGATCCAGAGATAGAGCACCGGGATCAGTACCAGCGTCAGAAGGGTGGACGAGGTGAGGCCCCCGATCAGGGTGAGCGCCAGCGGCTTGCGGAGCTCCGCGCCACGCGCCATGCCCACGGCCATGGGCAGGAGTCCCAGCACCGTCGTGGACGTGGTCATCAGGATGGGCCGGAGGCGCAGGTGGCACGCCTTGATCACGGCGTCCCGGATGGCCAGGCCGCCGGCGCGGAGGTGATTGACGCAGTCCAGGAGCACGATGGCGTTGTTCACCACCACGCCGGCCAGGATGATGATGCCGATGAACACCACCACGCTGATGCTTTGCCGGGTCAGCCAGAGGGTCAGCAGCACGCCCACCACGGAGAACGGAATGCTGAACATGATGATGAGCGGCTGGACGAGCGACTCGAACTGGGACGCCATCACCAGGTAGATGAGAAAGATCGCCAGCAGCACGGCGAAAGCCATGCTCTGGAAGGCGACCGCCTGCTCCTCGCTCTGGCCGCCCAGGAACGCGGTGAAGCCGGTGGGCATGGGATTGGCGGCGATCACCCCGCGGATCTCGGCGATGACCGACGCCAGGTCACGCCCTTCGACGTTGCCGCTGATGAGGGCGACGCGCTGCTGGTTGAGCCGGCGGATTTCCGCCGGTCCTTCGGCCACCTCCAGGCTGGCCACGGTGGTGAGCGGGATGGTGTTGCCGGAGGAGTCGTGGATCTTCAGCTCGCGGATCTGGGCAAGCGTCTGGCGTTGCTCCTCAGGCAGGCGAACCCTAATGTCCACCTTCCGGTCGGGCCGGACGAACTCGGTGGCCACGTCGCCCAGGATCTGGTTCCGGATGGCGGTGGCCACCCCCTGGATGGTAAGACCATAGGCAGACAGGCGCTGCCGGTTGAAGACGATCTGCACCTCGGGATTGCCGGCCTCGGTGCTCGCCTTCAAGTCGGTCAGGCCGCGCAGGCGGCCCATCTCACCCGTCAACCGATTGGCCATGCGCGCCAGCACCTGCTGGTTGTAACCTTGGACGAACACCTCCACGGGCGACTTGAAGCTGAAGAAGGTGGGCCGCGAGAACTTGTAGTCCAGGCCGGGCAGCGGCGCCACGCGGGTGCGGATCTGCTCCAGGATGTGATCTTCGGCCGCCGGGGTCACCGTGTCGTCCATCTGGATGTACAGCCAGGCGGCGTTCTCCTTGTTCTCCTCGATGCTCATGCCGGACTGGGTGGACAGGCCGGTGACGGCATAGACGCCGGCGATGCCGTCGATTTCGCGAATCTCGTTCATCAGCAGGTCCACGGTCTGCTGGGTGTTGTCGATGGGCGTCCCTTCGGCCCGGTTCAGGGTCACCGAGAGCTGCCCCTGCCGGACTTCGGGGATCAGCTCGCCGCCGAGCAGCGGGTAGATGGCCAATGAGGCCACGGTCAGGACCAGCGTGACGAGCAGCACCACGGTCCGATGGTCCAGCGCGTAGAGCAGTAGCCGCTCATACACCCGGCTCAGGGCGGTATAGGCGATGTTGAAGCTCCAGGTGAACGGAGTCAGCAACAGCAGGATACCCTTCCAAACGAGCCGGATCGCACGGGACACCAGGCCCAGGATCAGTCCGGGCAGAACGACGGCGACGAAATGGAGGGCACGCCGCACGCCGCCGGCCGGAGGTTGTTCCGGGGCGCCCGCTGCGCCGTCGACTTCCGCGGCCGGCCGTATCCCCTTGGAGGCCAGCATGGGAATCAGCGTGAGTGACACCAGCAGGCTGGCGCTGAGCGAGAACGTCACCGTCAGCGCCTGGTCGGCGAAGAGCTGCCGGGCCACGCCCTCGACGAACACGATGGGCAGAAACACGCAGATGGTGGTGAGCGTCGAGGCGGTCACCGCCATGCCCACGTCCGAGGCGCCCTTCATGGCCGCCTCGAAGACGCCGAGGCCTTCCTCGCGGAACCGCTGGATGGACTCCAACACCACGATGGAGTTGTCCACCAGCATGCCGATGCCCAGGGCCAGGCCGCCCAGGCTCATGATGTTCAGCGACAGGTCGAACATGTACATGAAGAAGAAGGTGATCACCACCGACAGTGGAATGGACAGCGAAATGATCGAAGTGCTCTTGAAATCGCGCAGGAACAGGAACAGGACGAACACCGCCAGAATGCCGCCCAGAATGCCGGTGTCCAGCACTTCGTCCACGGCCTGGCGGATGAAGATGGATTGGTCAAACACCGGCGTCAACGCCAGGCGCACGCCGCCCACGTTGATGTCGGGGAGCAGGTCCTGAGCGCGCTGCTTGACGGCGTCAGCCACGAGGATGGTGTTGGCGTCGGCTGCCTTGTAGACGGCCAGCTCGATGACCTCGCGACCGTCGAGCTTCGTGATGACGGTGCGGTCCTTGTACCCGGAGTAAACGCGGCCGATGTCCTTGAGCAGGACGTTGGCCGAGCCGCGGCGGGCGACGATCACGTCGCCGATCTCGTCCACCTGCTGGAACTGGCTCAGCGTCCGGACCAGGAAGCGCCGCCGCCCCTCGTCGAGAATGCCGCCGCTCAGGTTGATGTTCTCCTGGGCCAACCGCGAAGTGATCTGGGTGATGGGCAGGTTGAGGGTGTTGAGCTTGCCGTGGTCCAGCTCGACGTAGATCTCCTCCTCGAGACCGCCGTTGACCTTGACCGCGGCCACGCCCTGGATGTTCTCGAGATAGGGCTTGACCTTCTCTTCGGACAGCAGACGGATCTGGGCCAGGTTCTGGTTGCCGGTGACGCCGATGCGCAGGATCGGGTCGGACGACGGATCGTACTTGAGTAGGACGGGCTTCTCGGCGTCGTCGGGCAGCTGGACGAGGTCCAGCTTCTCCCGCACGTTCAGGCCGGCGAAGTCCATGTTGGTCTTCCAGTCGAACTCCAGGATGACGTACGATTCGCCGGCGCGGCTCACCGAGGAGACGCGGACGATGTTGTTCACGACGCCCACCGCTTCTTCGATGGGCTTGGTGATGACGTCCTCGACCTCGGCCGGTGCGGCGCCCTCGTAGATCGTCTTGACCGTGAGGGACGGGTAGGTGATGTCCGGCAGCAGGTTCACCGCCAGGCGGCTGTAGGAAACAACGCCGAAGATCACCAGCGCCAGGATGAGCATGCTGGTGGTGACCGACCGGCGGATGGAGAATTCGACCAGTCGCATGGATTACTTCTTCCCGTATTTTTCCATCAGTTGCTGGAAGAACGCCCGGCGTTTCTCAGGATCGCGGAAGAGATCGGGATCGCTCTTGCGCTTGGCCTCGACCTCGGCGCGGGCGTCGGCATTCTGCATGATCTCGGCCATGGGACCGCGCATCATGCCGGCGCCGGGAGCGCCGCCCTGGCCGCTGCCGGGGGCGCCCATTCCACCGGGGCTTTCCGCACCCGCCGGGCCGCCGGCGGCCGGACGGGCGGCGGCGGTCTTGCGGACCGCCTGCTGCGCCGCCTGCTGGGCGCGGGCCATCTGCTCCTCGCGGCTCTCGCCTTCCATGGCCGCGACCTGGACGGCAAACCCCTCGTCCAGGCTGTCCTGGCCCACCGTGACCACCTTCTCGCCCGGCTGCAGGCCGCTGGTCACTTCCACCCACGGCTCCTCGGTGAAGCCCAGGGTGACCTTGCGCTTCTGCACCTTGTCCCCTTCGCCGATGATGAAGACCCAGTCTTCCTCCTTCTCGTGCCAGATCGCCTTGCGGTAGATCCGTACCACGTCCTGGTGCACCGAGGTGGTCAGGAAGACGTTGACGAACATGCCCGGCTTGAGCTGCCGGGAGGCGTCGCGGATCTCGACGGTCACCTTGCCGGTGCCGGTGGCTGCGTCGATGGTGGGGCTGATGAGTTTGACGGTGCCGGTGAAGCGATTGTCGGGGAGCGATTCCGGCTCAATGCGGGCAGTTAGCCCTTCGCGGAGCCGGTGCAGTTCGGTCTCGGGGACAAACACCCGGGCCAACAACAGGTTCAGGTCGGCCATGGCGGCGACCTTGTCGTTGGCCTTGACCATGTCGCCCGTCTCCACCAGCCGCTCGCTGATCACGCCGTCGATGGGCGAGATGATCTCAGTGTTCTCGAGCTGGATCTTGGCGGCGGCGTAACGCTCCCGCGCCACCTTCAGGTCGAACTCCGCGTTCTCCAGAGCCAGTTGGGAGTAGTCATCATCCAGCTTGGACTTCTCGTACTCCTGGGTGCTGACCAGCTTCTCCCGGAATAGTTCTTCGTTGCGCTTGTAATCGCTGGCGGCCTGCTCCTTGCGCACCTTGGCCTGCGACAGGGCGATCTCGGCCTGGTTCACAGCCAGGGCGCTCTGGTTGTACGTGTTGCGGATCTCCCGGTCGTCCAGCTTGATGAGTACCTTGCCGACGGGGACGTAGTTGCCTTCCTCGAAGTTGACGCTGGCGGCGATGCCGGTGGCCTTGGAGAAGACGTCGACGCTGCGGACGGCGTCCAGCGTGGTGGAGGCCATGATGAAGGTGGCCACGTCGCCGCGGTCGGCCAGCTGTGCCTTGACCGACACGGTGGGGCCGGCGCCGCCGGGCCGCATGCCGTTGGCGCCGTTGGGGCGGCCGTTGGCGCCGTTGGCGGCCGGAGTGCCGCACCCGGCGGCGAGCAGGACCAGAGCGGTCAGGCTGACAATCGAAATGTGACGAAATGCGTGTTTCATGATGTAAAAACCCATTTATGGAATGCGAACTGCTTTCTACGCCGGTCAGTGTGGAAAGTTGCAACGCCGGACAGAATCAATCCCGATTGTGTGTCCGGGGTCACATGTGGAAAGATCAAGATGCGCAAATGGCGGCCGCAGGTTCTGAATATCCGGGGGCATCCGTCAACCGCCGCCTAAGCCCAGCGGGCGCCTGCACGACTTCCGGGTGATTGAGAGTCCGTTCCCCTGCCGGCTGTGGCTCCAAGAAATGTTCAACCCCCGACAGCCCTTTTGGTTTCAAAAAAACTGCCGGGCGACTGGCGGCGAGAGCGGACGGTCAGAAACTGGCCTCCAGGTTGAATTGGAGCCGGTTCCACCGGTCGGAACCCGACACCTTGTCGGTGATGTAGAGGGTCGGCCCGAAGGTGATCCGGTCTTGGAAGCTGTACTTGAAGGTGATCTGAGAACCCTTCCGGTTGGCGTTGCCGAAGTCGCTGTCCACATAGGCGCCCACCAGGGCGTTGGCGTCGATGCGGGTGTAGCGGTAGAACACCGACCACTGGCCGGTCTTCCGGTTCTGGCCGACCTGGCCGCCCAGACTCCAGGCGGTGTTCTCATCCGCGTGAGGTCCCTCGGCGCCGACGTTGACGGCGTAGTCCGCGTAGGCCATGACGGGGTACCGCCATCCCGTGTAATCGACCTGGCCCACGGCATCGACGATGTCGAAATCGCCGGCGTCCAGCACCGTCACGCCGTCGACGGTGGTGGTGATATTGCCTTTGGCGTACTTGAAGTTGGCCGCATAGTTGTGAAAGTCGTAATAGCAGACGGCGCCGGTGATCCGCCAGGGGCCGGCCCCGGCCCTCAGGCCGCCCTGATAGGCCAGCATGAAGGCATCGTTCCCGTCGGTGACCTCGCGGATGACGGTCTGTCCCAGGGTGGCGAACACCTCGACCGAGTCGTTCGCAAAACTGAGCTGCTCGTAAAAGCCCTCCGGGTTGACGTCGGTGTCCCAGACCATAGGTGAGGAAATCCAGGGATTCTGGAACTTGCCGCCGCCCAGGGTGACATGCCGGCCGAGTTCCGGGGGCGTCCACGCCAGATAGGCCTGGTCCAGCCAGATGCCCTTGCCGTCGAAGCTGTCCGTGAAGGTCTGGTTGGTGGAGATCGAATCGGATCCGAAATCCCAGCCCGGCACGGCCTTGGCCATGCCGGAAGCCAGCCGGAACACTCCCTTGACACCATGGCCCAGGTCAGCTTCCAGCTTCACGCGGGCCCGGAGCCGAAAACCTTGGCGGTCGGCGATGGCTTCATCCTCATAATAGATGCTGTCGTAGCGCAGGCGGAAATCGCCGCTGAACTTGATCCGCGACAGGCCGCGGGTGCCGAGTTCTTTCGCAACTTCCTTCTGGACGGCCTCCGCGGCGGATTGCGGCTGGCCGGCCGCCTGCTGCCGCACCTCCGCCTTCAATTCATCCAGCACGGCCTGCTGGGCAACGAGCTGCTGCTCCAACTGCCGGATCCTCTCCTCCAGGGCGGCGGTGTCCGCCCGCAGGATAGGGCCGAGGGCGACGGCCAGCGCCAGGATGAGGGTCCAACGCATTGTTCTCATGGGATGGCTCCTTCGTCGGGCTGTCCCCTCAGGACCGGGGAACGGCTGCAGCCGAAAAATGAACGTTCGGTTTAGATCATGTTAAAACAGCCGCCACCCATCCGGTCAACTGTTTTGAAGCGGCGGGGCGGGCGGGCGACCGGCGGAAGTGATTGCCTTCGGCGGGCGATTCCGGTACATTGGGCCCATTCTGTCCCCATCCAAAGGAGCGGTGAAGATGGTCTGGATTTTCCTCGGCTATCTGGTGCTGACCCTGGTGCTGGGCCTGTGGCAGGCCACGCGCACGAAGTCGCAGGCGGATTTCGTGTTGGGCGGATCCAAGCTGCCTGGCTGGATGCTGGCGCTGTCGGAGCGGGCCACCGGTGAATCAGCCTGGCTGCTGCTTGGGTTCACCGGCCTGGTGTTCGCCAAGGGACTGTCGGCGATCTGGGTGGGCGTGGGCTGTCTGACCGGGATCAGCACCGCCTGGCTCGTGCTGGCGGCCAAGTTCCGGTCGGAATCGGAGCGGTACCGGGCCATGACCATGCCCGAGTATTTTTCAGCCAAGTTTCCCGACAAGGCAAACACCATCCGCCTGGTGTCCACGCTCATCATTGTCTTCTTCTTCGTGTTCTACGTGGGCGCGCAGTTCGCCGGGGCGGGCAAGACCATCCAGACCACCTTCGGACTGGAGCCCATCTACGGACAGATCATCTGCGCGGTGGTGATTCTGCTCTACGCCACCATCGGCGGTTTCATCAGCGTGGTGGCCGTGGACGTCTTCCAGTCCGTCCTCATGATCATCACCCTGATCGTGACGCCGCTGGTGCTGCTGATCCAGGTGGCCGACCGAGGGCTGAGCATCCCGGCCGCGCTGGCCACGTCCGGCACGGGAATGGATTCGTGGACCGGCGGGCTGGCCGGATTCGCCGGCGGGCTCATCATCTTCAACCACTTTGCCTGGTTCTTCGGCTACCTGGGCGGCCAGCCCCAGCTCAATGCCCGCTTCATGGGCATGCGCGACGACCGCCAGGTGCGGATCGGCCGGAACATCGCCATCACCTGGACGGTGCTGGCGTACGCCGGGGCGGTGGGCATCGGTCTGGGGGCGCTGACCCTGTTTGGACGCCAGACGGTGCCCGACGCCGAAATGGTCCTGCCCTATGTGCTCAATACGATGTTCCCGTGGTGGCTGGCCGGCGTGCTGCTGGCCGGCGCGGTGGCGGCCATGGTCTCCACGGCCGAGAGCATGCTCATCGTCGCCGGCACGTCCATCAGCCAAGATGTCTACCAGGGCATCGTCCGAAAAGGGCAGGCTCCCGACCGCACGGTACTGATGGTTTCGCGCGCGGCGACGCTGGCGGTGGGCCTGCTGGGGCTGGTGATGGCCCTGACGACGGAGAAGCTGATCTACACGATTGTCTCTTACGCCTGGGCCGGCATCGGCTGTTCGTTCGCGCCGGCGGTGCTGCTGTCGTTCTACTGGGACCGCTTCCGCGGCGCCGGTGTGGTGACCGCCCTCGTGACCGGCCTGGTGACCACGGTGATCTGGATCGCCACCGGCCTGGACGCGACCGTCACGGCCATGGGCGTCACCTTCGCCGTCGCCATGGGCTCGGCGGTCTTGGTCACCCTGGCCCGACCGGCCAAATCAGCCGGTCATTGATGGAGAACGAGCCTCAAGCCCCGAGCCTCGTTGCATGATGTTGGATTCGGCGAATATCAGATCTTGAACAGATCGTCGAACGCCTTGCGGGCGTCGTTGACCGGCCCTTCTTTCCGCTCTTCCACAGCCTTTTCGAAGAGAATCTTGGGGCGGAACTGCGGGCATTCGTTGCGGACGTTCTTGCCGTCGATCCGCCGCGTCACCGGCTGCATGCACTCGTTGGGGGCGCCGGGGTCGAAGAACTTGCAGTTGCGGCAGGTGCGCAGGTCGGCGTTGCAGGCGCGGCAGGTGTCGGTGGGTTTCAATTCATCCGTGAACTGGACGTTGGCGGAGCACTCGGTGCAGCGGATGGTCCGCCGGTAGCGCGTCTCCACGCGGCCGCGGGCGTGCTCGCCGTTGCCGGCGGGGCGTGGGCGGGCCGGCCGCTCGGAATCGCCGTCCTGATAGCCCTTTTGCTTGTACTTGCGGCTCATGCGAGCCTCCATTGGGAAAGATGGTCCCGTCCGGTGGGCGGCCTCGTTTGTCAACCTCACAATTGGAAACGAGCGGGCGGGGTCTAGGAAACACCATTATACACAAAACAGCCGAGTCAAGAAAAGTGTTAGAATGGGGCCACCCGGCGGAGGCTGGGAATACGATCCACCATGAACACCGGGACTCGTAATATCCGGACAGAGCATGCACCGGAGCGGCTGGCGGCGCTGCTGGCGGCCGCGCCGGCGGGGTGGCCGTACGGCGAGCGGGTGCGCCGGCTCTGCGCTGCGCTGGCGGGCGCGCCGTATCGCCGCGCGCCGCTGGGCGGCGGGCCGGGGCAGCCCGAGGCGTTCACCGCCGCGCTGGACGCGTTCGACTGCGTCACGTTCTGTGAGACCGTCATGGCGCTGGCGCGTTCGGCGGACGCGGCAGAATTCCTCGATCGTCTGCGGCTGATCCGTTACTCGAGCGGCCGGGTGACGTGGGAGGCGCGCCGGCACTACCTGTCCCGCTGGCTCGCGGACAACGCGGCCGAGGGCCGGTTGGCGCTGCTTCGGCATCCGGCGGGGAAGGCCCCGCGCGTGTGGACGCGGCGCCTGGCGGTGGTGGCGGGCCTGCCGCCGGAAACGGCCGGCGTGTGCGGCTGGCCCAAACGCGCGCTGGCTCCCTTCCGGGAGGCTGTGCGGGACGGCGACGTGGCGGGCTTCATCTCCACCCGCCGCGGGCTTGACTATTTCCACGTCGGCGTGCTCCTGGTTGAGGCCGGCGGGCCCGTGCTGGTGCACGCGGCCCGCTCGGCGGGCGGCGTCGTGCGCACGCCCCTGGCCGCGTTCCTGGCGGCGCACCGGATGAGCGGCGTCACCCTGGCCCGGCCGTGGCCCGAGCTGCCGCGGCCGGCGGAACCGGACGGAGGGACAGCATGAACCGGTGGACGGTGGCCATCCGGGTGGACGACCCGGCCGTCGCGGCAGCGGCCGCGGCCGCCTGGGCGGGGCGAGAGTGGGTAGCCCGAGTGGTGCTCCTGGTCCCGGCGGACACCCCGGGGAGCCTGCCGCTCGGAGCGCCGGCGGACGTCCAGCGGGTGCCCGCCTTCCTCCCGGGCCGGGAACTGGAGCGGCTCGTCGACGGGATGGCCGGGGAATATCTGGCGCTGGTGGAGGAGCCGGTGGCCGCGGCCCCGGAAGCCGGCTTCCCGGAGCGGCTGGCGGCCGCGTTTGAACACCTGAACGCCGGGTGCCTCTACAGCCACTGGCGGCGCGAAACGCCCGACGGCGCCGTGGAGACGGTTCACGCGCCGCCGTTCATGCCCGGCTCCGCCCGCGACACCTTCCCGTGGGGGCCGCTGACGGCCTGGCGGCGCGAGGCGGTCGCGGCGGCGCTCGACGCCGGCGGGCCGCTCGCGCCCACGCGCTGGTCCGGTCCGGCGGAGCTGCGCCTGCGTCTGGCCCGCGCCGGCGCCGTCGCCCGCGTGCCCGAGGCGCTCTACCGCGTCCGGCCGGCGGCCGGTCCGGCGGCGGACGGGCACTTTGACTATCTGAGACGTGAAAACCAGGACCGCCAGAAGGAACTGGAGGCGGTGTTTACGGAACACCTTCGCCGCATCGGCGCGTGGCTGCCGCCGCCGGCGGCGCCCCTGCCGCCCGCAACCGGTGAGCACCCCGTGCTCGCCAGCGTGGTGATCCCGGTACGGAACCGGGCGCGGACCATCGGCGAGGCGGTGGCCAGCGCCGCGGACCAGCGGGCGGATTTTCCGTTCAACATCCTGGTGGTGGACAATTATTCCACCGACGGCACAGGCGCTGTCATCGAGGAATCGCGGCATCGCCATCCGCACGTCCACCGGCTGGTCCCGCCGCTCCCCGGCCGGGGGATCGGCGGCTGCTGGGGGCTGGCGGTCGAGTCGCCGCTCTGCGGGCTCTACGCGGTGCAACTCGACTCCGACGACCTCTACGCCGGGCCCGACACGCTTCAGCGCATGGTGGACGGCCTCCGCTCCGGCGGCGCCGCGCTTGCCGTGGGGAGCTACCGGCTGGTGGATCGCGACCTCAATGAGCTGCCGCCGGGGGTCATCGATCACCGCGAGTGGACGCCCGCCAACGGCCACAACAACCTGCTCCGGGTGGAGGGGATCGGCGCGCCGCGGGCGTACCACGTGCCGGCGCTCCGCCGCGCGGGCTTCCCGGACGTGAGCTACGGCGAGGACTACGCGGCCGCCCTGGCTCTGAGCCGCACGTGGCCGGTGGCCCGGATCTTCGAGCCGGTGTACCTGTGCCGCCGCTGGGAGGGGAACACCGACAGCGGCCTCACCAGCCTCCAGCAGGCGCTCCACCATGAGTACAAGGACTTCGTGCGTACCGTGGAGCTGGCTGCGAGAGTGAAAAGGAAACGGTGAACAGCAAACAGTAAACAGTGAAAGGCAAACAGCGAGTCGTCAGACGGCGGAGAGGGAGAGAGTTGCTCGGGTGTTCCGCCCGGGCCCACCTGATCCGGATGCATGAACCGTCCGATCGACAAACCGGGGATGGGCATGAACCAGGAAGCGACCTCTGAGATCGATGCCTTCACCTGCCCCAACTGCGGGGCGGCGGCCGCCGGGAAGGCGTGCCAGGCATGCGGCCAGAAGCGGATCCGCGCGGACGAGATGAGCCTGCGCCATGTCGCGGGCACGGTGATGGCGGAGACGCTGGAGCTGGATGGTAAACTGCCCCGGACCCTGCTGGACCTGTTCTTCCATCCCGGCCGGCTCACCGTGGACTTCCTGGACGGCCGGCGGCAGCGCCACATCCGGCCCATCCCCCTGTACCTGGCGTGCCTGGCGCTCTACTTCTTCTTCAACCATTACGCGCCGGTCAACCTGGCCATGCTGGTCTCCCAGCAGCAGGCGGACAGTCCGCTCCTGGAACTCGTGGACGAGAAAGCCCGGGACTCCGGGCAGACCCGGGAGCAGTTCGTGGCCGAGCGGGATCCGCGCTACGTGGAGGCCCACAAGACGGCCAACATGATCCTGGATGTGACGCTCCTGGGTCCCGCCCTGTTTCTGCTCTATCGCCGGCAGCGGCCCTTCCTGGCGCAGCACCTGGTGATGACCCTGCACATCAACAGCTTCGGCTACCTGCTGGGCCTGGTTCCGCTGGTGGTCATGTCCGCCATCGGCGGCGAGTCCATTCCCGTCACCCTGCTGTTCATGGTGGTCTATTTCAGCTATATCTATCTGGCGCTCCGCCGTGTCTACGGGCAGGGGCACGGGATCACCGTGGTCAAGCTCCTGGCGCTGGTGATGCTGAACCTGGTAGCGGCGATTGTCGGGGCCGCCGGTGCCATGATCTATGCCCTGTTCAGTTGAAATGGCGTACCTTGAACGCTCCGCGTGCGAGTTCGGCCACGGCAGGTTCGGCCGGAGAAAGCACCCATCCGCATCGATATCGATTCATCCGGTATCACCTGTTTCCTGCCGATGAAATCCAGCTACATCCTGGCACAGAAATCCCCATGATTGTACCGAACGAACTCGTGACGCGCGTTCATCGAACGCGCACTACTCTGGAACTCTCGGCCGCCAGGCCGCGAGGGATCCCGGACGACTTTGCCGCATCTTTTCCCCCGCGGGAGGCGTATATTACATTGACGATATGGTCATGATCCGGGGAGAGGAGCGTCTGGGCGACATGAAGCAAACGACATGCAACCGGGCTGTCCGGCTGATTCTATTGTGCCTTGTCCTCACCGCCGGGTTCGTCCCGGCACAGGCCGCCGGCACGGCGCGCACCGAGCAGCCGGTGCGGGACATCGAGACGCCGGTGCGGCTCGTGCACGTGCAGAACCTGGCCGGCGACATCCTGCTGGAAACCTGGACCGGGGGCTACATCCGCATCCTGGCCGCACGGCACGACGGCGCCGAGGTGGACCCGGCGGCCGACGTGCTGAACCAGCCGGGCGCCGCCGGCGAGGTGGACGTCTGGACCCGCCCCGAGCTGGCGGGCGAGGCGGCCGTGGACCTGCACCTGCTGGTGCCGGCGGACGTGCAGGTGGCGGCGCGGAGCCGCTCCGGCACCATCACGGTGCGCGGGGTGGGACGGGGGATCACGGCGGAGACCGACAGCGGGGACATCCGCTGCGGCCTCCCCGCCGGCGCCGACGCCGATGTCTCGCTCCGCAGCCTCACGGGGATGGTGGAGGCGCGCCTGCCGCTGGAATTTTTTGGGACGCCCCAGCAGGGGCTCCTCGACGGGAGGCTCGGCCGCGGCGGCGTGCCGGTGCTGGTGCGCACCCGCGCGGGTCGCGTCACCGTGTTCGCCGACGACCCGGCCCGTGCCGCCCGCCAGACCGACGATACAGCCGGCGGCGTCCCGGCGGGGCCCGCCCCCCGGCCGGCGGTCGCAGACGTGAGTCCGGTGTCGCGGGAGGTCCCGTCCGCCGCGCCCGCCGCCGGGCCCGCGGCGGGGGGCGCCGGCGGCTACCGGATCGGCGTGAACACCCGGCTGGTGACCCTGAACGTCCAGGCCGCCGACGCCACGGGAGTGGCGGTGACGGACCTTGTCCGTGAGGACTTCCGCGTGCTGGATAACGGCGCCGAGCAACCGATCGTCTACTTCGAGCCGCAGACCGCGCCGCTCAACCTCCTCCTGCTCCTGGACCTGAGCGGCAGCACTAAGGACAAGACCAAGGTCATCAAGCAGGCGGCCGCCCGGTTCGTGGACATGCTGAACCCCGCCGACCGCGTCGCCGTGGCCGCCTTCACCAGCCGCTACATGCTGGTGTCGGGATTTTCCGAGAACCGCAAGCTCATCCGCCAGCGGATCGACGACATCAAGAACCGCGGCGGCGGCACCGCCTTCTACGAGGCGATGTGGTACGCCCTGGACGAGATGGCGGAGACCAAGGGACGCCGCAACGTCATCGTGGTCATGAGCGACGGCGTGGACAACGTCCTGCAGCGGCCCGACGACTACACCTCCAAGTGGTCGTACGAGGAAATGCGCGACCGCGTCGCCGCCGCCGACGTGACCGTCTTCCCCGTCTACATCGACACCGAGTACGAGCAGGTGGTCAAGGAGGGGAACGTGTCGAGCGTGGTCTACCGCACCGCCCGCCGGCAGATCGCCGGCCTGGCCGAGAGCACGGGCGGCCGGATGTTCCCCGTCCAGCGGTTCGAGGACCTGGAGACGGTGTATCGGACGGTGGCCGAGGAACTGCGCAACCTGTACAGCCTGTCGTTCTACGCCCCGGCCAAAGCCGGCGCGGGGCGCGAGTGGCACGCCGTGGCGGTGGAGGTGGCCCGCTCCGGTGTGCAGGTCAAGACGCGCCCGGGCTATTTCCTCGAGTGACCTTCCGTTCAGCTAATCCGACAGCTCCGGCGGCCGCGCGCGGTAGCGGTCCCGCTGGGCGAAGCAGGTTACGTCGGCATAGCCGGCGTGGATGCGCGCCGAGTGGGGTACCCCGGCGGGGATGGCGTAGGAGTCGCCCGGACCGAAGGTGTGGGGCACGCCGTCGATGACGAGGTCGATGCGCCCGGCCACGACGACGCCCCACTGGGCGGCGTGGGCGTGCTCCGGCACCGCGGCGTCCGCGGTGAACTCCATGAAGAGGACCTGGTGATCCTCGCCCTGGGAGAGGTAGGCGCGGACACCCGGCAGGGGGATGTCCGCGCGGGGCAGGCAACGGATCAGTTCAGGGAACACGTCTGTCATGTCACGGCACCTCCGGGCCACCGGAACAGGCCCGCGGAACCGCTACTTGAACGCCTTTTCCGCCGATGGCGGCGGCAGGCGCTTCGGCCAGCGGGGCGGGTTCTTCCGGATCTCCTCCTGCAGCAGGGCGATGGCCGTGTCGAGCTGCGGGTCGCGCCCGGCCACGAAGGCGTTGGGATCGTCCTCCACCACGTGGTCCGGGTTGAAGCCGTAGCCGTCGGGGAGCCACTGTCCCTCGGGGGTGAAGCTCCCCTGCTGCGGGCAGGAGACCATGCCGCCGTCGATGGCGGCGAACCCGCCCACCGCCATGTAGCCGCCCCAGGTGCGCGTCCCCACCGAGGGTCCGAGCCCCATGTAGCGGAAGCCGGTGCTGAAGTACTCGCCGTCGGACCCGGTGCGCTCGTTACACAGCAGCACCACCCGGCCCAGGTAAGCGGTGCGGTGGTACGGTTCCGGCATGCCGTAGCGGGCCTGGTCGTACTCGAAGATCACCCGGCGCAGGCGCTCCAGGATCATGCCGGAGGTGATGCCGCCGCCGTTGTAGCGCACGTCGAGCACCAGGCCGTCCTTGTCCAGGTTGGCGTAGAAGTGCTTGGCGAACTCGGCCATGCCGTAGTTGCCCATGTTGGGCACATGGATGTAGGCCAGGTTCTCGCCGCCGTGCCGCCGGACATAGTCCCGATTGCGGGTCACCCAATCGTAGTAACGGGCCTGATACTCGGTGGCCATCGCCTTGACGCGGATCTGGCGCGCGCCGTCGGCGGCGGGCTTGTCGTTGACCTGGAGGAGCACCGGCTGGCCGCCCAGCCCGACGAGCCGGGCGTTCGGGTCCTGGTCCGGCGACAGGGGCTGGCCGTTGACGGTGAGGAGGTAGTCGCCCGTTTTCACCTTGAGCCCGGGCGCGAGCAGCGGCGAGCGCGCCGCGTCGCCGAAGCCGTCGCCTTCGAACAGCCGGGCGATCCGGTACGCCTTCCCGGTGGCGTCCCACTCAAGTTCCGCTCCCAGCGCGCCGATGCCGGGCGCGGGCGGGGCGCTGCGGCGGCTGTAGCCGCCCCGCACGTATTCGTGGGAGACGTTGAGCTCCGCCTGCATGTCGCCGATGATCTCGTTGAGCTCGTCGCGGCAGCCCACCGCCGGCAGCAGCGCCTCGTACTTGCGGCGCATCGCTTCCCAGTCCCGGCCGTGCATGGCGGGGTCGTAGAAGGTGTCGCGGTGCACCCGCCACGCCTCCAGGAAGATCTGCCGCCATTCCAGTTCGGGATTCACCTCGAAACTCCAGGCGGCGGTGTTCACCTTGGGGGCGTCGGGTTTGACGGGGGTGCCGGCGTCCACGATCTGGAAGCCGGCCCGGGTGCGGAGCGCCACCTTCTTCCGGTCGAACGACAAGTCGTACCCCATGACACCCGCGGCCATTTCAGTGACCTTCCTGGTCTTGAAGTCGTACACCTTCAGCTTGAAAGCCGGTCGGGACGGCTCCCCGGTCGCGTCACCCTCGTCCTCTTCGGTGGCCAGGTAGAGGAGTTTGCCGGCGATGGATTGGAGGCCGGTGTAGCGCCCGGCGGGCACCGGCACCTCCAGGATCCGCCCGGTGATCCCCTCCAGGTCCACCTTCATGTCGGGGAGCTTCGGCGGCCAGGCGGGCTTGTCGGCCGAGGGCTTGTCGCCGGCGGGCTTGTCGCCGGCCGGTTTGTCCCCGGCCGCGGCCTCGGGTTTGGCCCCATCGGGCGGCGCGGCGTTGTCCTTCTTCTCCTCGCCGGCACCGCTTGGCTCTTCGTCGCTTTCCACCGGGAGCGGAGACTGCGTGTCGGCGGCCAGCGTGATGACGTAGATCTTGGTGGTCCGGTCCTGGTTCATCTGAAAGTCGAAGGAATCCCACTGCGGGGTGACGCTCCGCTCGGTGAGAAAGAAGAGGTACTTCCCCTCGGCGTCGAACACGGGCCCGTGGTCGCGCGTGGGCGCGTGCGTGAGCCGCGTGGCCTGCTTGCTCTCCAGATTGTAGAAATAGAGCGAGCGGACGAAATGGTTCTCCGGCCGCATGTACGCGAGCCACTTGCCGTCGGGGGAGAACCGGAAGTCGCCGACGCCGCCGTACTCGCCGCGGGCGACCTCGCTCACGGCGCGACTCGCCACGTCCACGACGTGGAGGGCCAGCGAATTGTCGTAGAACGCCAGCCGCTTACTGTCGGGCGACCAGACGGGGCCGGCCAGGCGCCGTTGCTCGATCCGGGTGAGCTGGACCGGTTCGCCGCCGCCGGCCGCCGGGGCGAGCCAAAGGTTCTCCTCGCCGCTGCGGTCGGAGACGAAGGCGATCCACTTGCCGTCCGGGGACCAAACCGGCTCCTTCGAGCGGGCGCCGGCCAGCGGCGCCACGGCGCGGATCTCGCCGCTCTCCGCCGGCAGGGTGAAGAGCTGGCCGCGGCTTTCCGCCACCAGGCGCTTGCCGGTGGGCCCGACGCCGAACGCGCCTGGCGCGCCGGCCACGCGGACCGGCCGGGCATGGATGCGGTCGGACGCCAGGGCCAGCTTCAGCGGCTGCGCCCGGCCGGCGGCGATGTCGTAGACCCACAGGCCGTCGCCGTGCTGGTAGACGATCCGCAGGCCGTCGCCCGCGGGCGACTTGACGTCGTAGTCCGCGTGGTCCGTCACCCGGGCCGCCTCGCCGCTGCGCGCGTCCCAGCGCCACAGGTTGGCCGGCCCGTCCTTCTCCGAGACGTAGAACACCGCCTCGCCCGCCCACACCGGGTACTGCTCGTTGATGGAGTCGTCGTGGATCCGCCGGAAGGTCTTCGCCTTCAGGTCGGCGATCCAGATATGGTTGGCCATGCCGCCGCGGTACCGCTTCCAGTTGTGGCGCTCCAGGGCCATGGTGCAGTAGGCGAGCCGGTTGCCGTCGGGAGCGAACGACCCCTGCGTCGCCTTTTCCATGGGCAACGCCTCGGGTAGACCGCCGGCGGCCGGTACGAGATAGAGACGGGCGCCCACCATGGGGACGCTGCGGCGGGAGCGGAACAGGATGCGCGCGCCGTCGGGGGTCCAGTCCACCACCTCGGCACCGGCGGGATCGTAAGTGAGCCGGCGGGGCGCGCCGCCGGCGGCGGGCATGACGTAGACGTCCTGGCCGCCGTCATAGCCGGCGGTGAAGGCGATCCACGCGCCGTCCGGCGAGAAGCGCGGTCCGTACTCGTCCGCCTCGTGGAGGGTGAGCCGCTCGGCGGTGCCGGTGGCGATGGAGCCGAGCCACAGGTCCCCCTCGGCGCTGAAAGCCACCCGGTCGCCGTGGATGTCCGGCGTGCGGACCATCCGCGGCGGCGTGATCTGGGCTGAGGCCACGACGGCCAGCGCCAGCCAGACGAGCGTCACGATTCCGGCGGTCACGCGGTTCTGTTTCATGTATGCACCCCGATTGCGGTATTGGCTGACAATCGCCTGAAGATACACCCGCCTCCGGCGGATTTCAACGGCTCCGGTGACGTCCGGCGCAACTCCGGGGCGAACAGGACCGCCGGCCGCGACGCGCCGAAAAAGCGTTGGCGCCGGCGGCGTCTTGCGCTATCATGGCGCCATGCTTCGGATGCGCCACGCCACCTACAGCGAACGACCCACCGGCCTTGCGGCCACGATCTGTTTCGTCAACCGCTTCAGCGGCCTGCGGTAGCTTTCCATCCGCTTCTCGCGACTTTCGGCCCGGTGGGCCTGTCTTGCAGGACGGGTCCGTCGCGCGGCCGACGGCGCGGGGCGCATGACCGGGGCATGATGAACCGACACGATTCCACAGAGGAGCAATCATGAAAATCATCGTACTCGGCGCCGGACTGGTGGGGCGGCCCATGGCGGGCGACCTCGCCGCCGACCCTGATTTCGAAGTCACCGTCGCTGACATCAACGCGGACGCCCTGGCCCAGACTGCGGCCCGCTGGCCCGTGCGCACCGTCCAGGCCGACCTGCGCGATGCGGCGCGGGTCCAGGAGCTGGTCAAGGCCGGCGACCTGGTGGTGAGTGCCGTCCCCGGCTTCATGGGCTACGCCACCCTGCAGGCGGTCATCGAGGCGAAGCGGCCGGTGGTGGACATCGCCTTCTTTCCCGAGGATCCCTTCGGCCTGGATGCGCTCGCCCAGAGCCAGGGGGTGACCGCCGTGGTGGACTGCGGCGTCGCGCCCGGCATGAGCAACCTGCTGGTGGGGCACGCGGCGCGGCAGCTGGAGGCGGTGGAGCGCGTCCTGGTGTACGTCGGCGGCCTGCCCGAGGTGCGGGAGTGGCCCTATGACTACAAGGCCGTGTTCTCGCCCATCGACGTGATCGAGGAGTACGTCCGCCCCGCCCGCTACGTGGAGAACGGTCAGCTCGTGGTGCGGCCGGCGCTCTCCGACCCGGAGTTCGTCAACTTTCCCGGCGTGGGCACCCTCGAGGCGTTCAACACCGACGGTCTGCGGACGCTGGCAACCACGATCGACGCGCCCAACATGAAGGAGAAGACCCTCCGTTACCCGGGACACATCACCAAGATGGCCCTGCTGCGCGAGACGGGCTTTTTCGGCACCGAGCCGGTGGATGTCGGCGGCGTGAAGATCCGTCCCGTGGACTTCACCGCCAAGATCCTCTTCCCCCTGTGGCACCTCAACGAGGGCGACACCGACCTCACCGTGATGCGCATTCTGGTGGAGGGACGCGAGGCGGGGCGCCGGGTCCGCTACACCTGGGACCTGCTGGACCGCTTCGATGCGGCAACGAAGGTGCACTCCATGGCCCGCACCACCGGCTACACCGCCACCGCCGCAGCCCGGCTGCTGGCCGGCGGGATGTACCGGCGCGGCGGAATCGTGCCGCCGGAGTACATCGGCCGGGAGCCCGACTGCGTCGCCTTCATGCTGGCGGAGCTGGCGCGCCGCGGCGTGATCTACCGCCACACGGTGGAGGCGATCGGCTGAGATTTTCCCTTCGTGCTCGTAATCGTACTCGTGATCGTACTCGTGATCGTACTCGTGCTCGTAATCGGGGCTCGCGGTTCGGGGCTCAGGGTTTGTCTTCATTCCCGTCGTTCATGCTCGTAATTCCCAACCCGGCGGAGGAGGCACTGCGAGCGGGAGCGGGGGGCGGAAAGGGGCCCTCGTGGCGTCTCAGCCCGGGCGCCGCACCGCTTCGTCGGCGTGCGTATAAAGCAAACGAGCTTCGGGACCGGAGTCCCGAAGCTCGTTCACCCATGATGCGTTCAGACACGATGGGTCAGGGGATCTGGACGCAGCGGATCTCCGACAGGGCCTTGACCCCGCGGTCCACGAAGAAGTCGGGTCCCGCGAACAGCGGGAACCGGCCGCCCTTGGCGTCCACGCCGAGATCCCGGATCAGGAACTCGGCCCGGTCGCTGCGGTTGAACAGCTCGCTGTACGAGACAGTGCAGCGGTAGCCGTCGGCCGCGGCGAACACCAGGTAGCCGGCGCGCAGGCGTTCGGGCGTCGGCGGGAAGGCGGCCAGCAGGACGTCCTTGGCCGACTGGCCGCGGATCTCGCTCATGCCGTGGAAGCCCATCCCATGTCCATAAGACACCGTTGGAAACGCGCGCTCGCCGGCCGCGGCGGACAGGCTCTCCAGCCGGCCCTTCTCCTGGCCGTCCGCCACGAGGCGGATGGCGGGGCTGTACAGCGGCTTCAGGTCACGGTTCACCGCGAAGCTGTGGGGGCAGGTGAGCACGGTGATCTTGACGGGCTGACCGATCTGCCGCGCGCACACCATGTCGTCGGCGCAGACCAGGCGCGTGTCCGTCGGAACCGGCCAGCGGTCGTCGGCGTGCGACGGGATGACCGGCGACACCCGCACGGCGATGAGGCTGCGGTGTTGAACGTTGGTGTAAAAGATCTCGCCCCAGCTCAGGACCGCTTTCTCGCCCGCGGCATTCTCCACCACCACCAGCAGGTCGATCATGGGCCGGAACTCGGCTTCGTTTTTCTTGACCACCGTAACGTCGCGCAGGATATCGAACAGCGAGTAGCCGTCGTAGCGGTAGGCGCCCACGAACTCCCGCTGGCCGTCCTTCAGAACGGCCTCGCGCACCGTCACCGAGCGCACGGGCAGGCGGGACACGTCCACGGGGCCGGGCGTCGCCACGTCGCCGGCGATGACGAGGTCAGGTCCGGCCAGGGTGGTGGCCGCGGCATCGTCGAAGTAGTCGTTGTTCTCGCCTGCCGGTGTCCAACCGGCCATGAGCGCGAACAGGCTCAGCAGCATCAGGATGTTTCGCATGGTATCTCTCCCCAGAAGTGGATTGTCGGTTTCTCCATCTGGACGGACGGGCCGCGCCGGGATCGATCCGGTTCACGCGTCCGATCGCAACCACTCCGCCAGCTTTGCTTGCAGCGCCGCCAGGGCGCGGCCGCGGTGGCTCAAGGCGTTCTTCTCCGCCGGCGGCAGCTCGGCGAAGGTGCGCCCGGTCTCCGTCACCAGGAACACAGGGTCGTAGCCGAAGCCGCCTGTCCCCCGCGGGGCCTCGAGGATCCGGCCCTCGCAGCTCCCCTCGGCGGCCACCACCTCCCGCCCATCCGCCACCAGCGACACGGCGCAGCGGAAACGGGCGGTGCGGCGCTCGGGCGGCACGCCGGCCAGCTCCGCCAGCAGCTTGTCAATGCGCTGGGCGTCGGTGGCCCCGGGGCCGGCGTAGCGGGCGGAGCGCACGCCCGGCGCGCCGCCGAGGGCGTCCACCTCCAGCCCGGAATCGTCGCCCAGCGTGGGCCAACCGGTGATCCGGCTGTAGAACGCCGCCTTGGCGCGGGCGCCCGCGGCAAAGGAAGCATCTCCTTCCTCGAACAGCGGCACCCATGGCACCGCTTCCAGGCCGGCGACCCGCACGCCCAGGTCGCCGAGGATCTCGGCGATCTCCCGGGCCTTGCCGGGATTGGTGGTGGCCACGAGCAGATGGTCGATCGGCGGCATGCGGTTTCTCCGTGGGGTGGGCGGCAAGCGCCCGTGTTGGTCAGCTCCGGTAATGCGGGAGCAGGCGTTCCATGTCCAGCTTGCCGGTTTCCAGCGTCCGGCGCTGCAGCTCGATGATCTCCTCGATGCCCATCCGGGCGATCTCCAGCATCTCGTAGAGCTGCTCGTTGGTGAACGGCGTCTTCTCGGCGGTGCCCTGGATCTCCACCAGCCGGCCGTCGCCTGTGGCGACGACGTTGAGGTCCACGTCGGCGGCGGCATCCTCCACGTATTCCAGGTCCAGCAGCGTGACGCCGCCGACGAGGCCCACGCTGGTGGCGGCCACATAGTCCTTCAACGGGCTGCCGGCGACGGTCTTGTTCTTCATGAGCCGTTCCACCGCCAGCGCCACCGCGACGAAACCGCCGTTGATGGCGGTGGTGCGGGTGCCGCCGTCGGCCTGGATGACGTCGCAGTCCACCTGGATGGTGCGCTCGCCCAGCCGCGGCAGGTCCAGGACGGCGCGGAGCGAGCGGCCGATGAGCCGCTGGATCTCCTGGGTGCGCCCCGAGAGCTGGGCCCGCTCGCGGGGCGTGCGGGACTGCGTGGCGCGGGGCAGCATGGCGTACTCGGCGGTGAGCCAGCCGGTGCCGCTACCCCGCAAGAACGGCGGGACCTTCTCGTCGATGCTGGCCGTGCAGACCACCCGGGTGGCGCCGCAGGTCACGTACACCGAACCTTCCGCGTGACTCAGGAAGTTGGGCTCGAATCGGATGGGCCTCAGCGCGTAGTCACCGCGTCCGCTGCGGGGCATGGCCTCAGCCCTCCCGCCGCGGAGCGACGCCCAGGTCCACCAGGCGGATGTTGTCCAGCTCCCGCGCCAGGAAGATCTCGGCCACGCGCTGGAACCGCGGGATGGAGTCGGTGACGTAGAAATCGTCCGCGGCGGACCCGCCGGCCTCGGGGCGCCGCTCCAGGCTCAGCGCGGTGAGAAGGCTGCTGATCTCGCCGGCCAGCGCCGCGGCCGAGTCGACCAGTTGGACGTCCGGCCCCAGGGTGGCGGCGATCACTCCCTTGAGCAGGGGGTAATGGGTGCAGCCCAGAATGAGCGTGTCCACGCCCTGGGCGCGGAGCGGCTCCAGGTACAGGCGGGCGACTTCCCGCGTCACGGGGTGGTCCAGCCAGCCCTCCTCCACCAGGGGCACGAAGAGCGGGCAAGCACCGGCGTACACCTCGGTTTGCGGACCCAGCTCCCGCAGCAGATTCTGGTAACTGGCGCTGCCCACCGTGGATTCGGTGGCGATCACGCCCACCCGGGCCTTGCGGGTCAGCGCCAGCGCCCGGCGGACGCCGCTGGCGATCACGCCGACGATGGGCATGTCAAACCGGTCCACCAGCGCGTCGAGGGCGAATGACGAGGCCGTGTTGCACGCCACCACCAGCATCTTCACCCCGAGCGAGACCAGGAATTCGGCGTTCTGGAGCGAGTACTTGACGACCGTCTCGGCGGACTTGCTGCCATAGGGCAGCCGGGCGGTGTCGCCCAGGTAGATGAACCGCTCGTGCGGCAGCCGCGTCTTGAGTTCCCGATACACCGTCAGGCCGCCGATGCCCGAGTCGAAGATAGCGATGGGCTTGTTCTGCTTCATTCGAGGTTCTCCTCCTGGATGAGCGCGTCCCGACCCGATGCGCCGACGACGAATTCAGGCGCGGCGCCGAATGACCGGTCCAGGGCCAGGTGTCCGGACAGGGTGCTGCGCTCAGAGCCGTCCACCAGGATCCGCACGCCGTCGACGCCGGGCACGTTATCCACCACCGAATTGACGATGGAATAGACGGTGGCCATTTCCCCCAGGACGCCGCCGGGGTGGCGGACGGCGATCTCGCGGGAAAAATCGATTACCGCCAGATTGTTGGCGACGAACACCTGGCGGACGATGGTCCCCTTGGGGATGGTGGGTCCGCCGCCCTGGGTCGGGCCGGCGATGAGCGCGTCGAGGATGCGGCGGATGAGATACTCCTTGCGGATGGACTGGGGGATCGTCCGGACCTCGGGGGTGAGCAGGGCCAGCGTCCCCGCCGACGGCGCCGGCGCGCGGAAGTACAACTTGATCTGCAGCTCGCCCTGGGTGACGTCGTCCGGGGCGGCGCCCGGCGTCATCGTTTCCGCCGCCGCGTCCGCTTCCTGGCGTTCGGCGGCCTGCTTGGCCAGCTCCGACCGGTAAAGGATCCATACCCCGGCCAGGGACAGGACCAGCGCCACCGCCAGGGCGATGAGCAGCACCTTCCGTGTCATGGCGTCTCCCGGATCGGCTCGCTTGCCTTGAGGAATTCGGCGACCGCCTGTCGGAGCACCTGAGCCAGCGCGGCCCGGTGGCCGGCGTCGTCGAGGCGCCGCTCGTCAGCGGGATTGGACAGGTGCCCGGCCTCCAGCAGCACGGCGGGGCAATTGACGGTCGCCAGCAATTTCAGCGGACCGCCCAGCGGCGCCCCGCTGGACCGGGCGTAGAACTCGTTGAGCCGGCGCTGGAGGATGCCCGCCATTTCCTTGCTGGCGGGAACCCACTGGAATTGGGCCAGATTCCAGGGGAGCACGCGGAGCTCGCGCCCGCCGAGCGGGGTTTTCAGGTAATGGTACGTGTCGGCCTGGTCGGCGTCCGGCTGAAAATAGTAAATCAGGAAACCGTCCGACGACTCTTGGGGGGCGTGGGCGCAGTGGAGGCTGAGGAACAGATCCGCCCGCAGTCGGTTGACGTGGATGGCCCGCTCCTCGAGCGCCAGCCGCTGGTCGCCCTCGCGGGTGAGCACGACCTGGAGCTGTTTGTCCTGGCTCAGTTCCGTTTGGAGCGCCTTGGCCAGGATCAGGTTGACGTCTTTTTCGAAGGTGCCGGCCGTTGAGCGCGCCCCGTTGTCGTCACCGCCGTGGCCGGGATCGATGATGATCACCTTGCGATCGGCTGCCTGTCCGAACACCGCGACCGCGGCCAGCCATGCCGCCGCCACGACCGCCAGGTGGCGGAGCGACGGGCTGGCGGGGTGCACTGCGGGGGCCGCCAGACGGGCGACCGGTGTGGATGGCATGCGGGTCTCCTTCCGGGCAAAGGCGGATTATAGCGGCTACCGGGCGGGGGTGTCAACGCTGCCCCGCTTCCGCCACTCCGGAGACTCTTGACGCGCTTCATCCGTTCCATGTAAAGTGCGTTCAGGCGCACCGCCAACAACTGATGCCGGCGGGGACAACCCGTTATCTAATTAATGAGTCTATACGGGAGGAGATCATGATCCAGATGCAATGGACGATCCGGCTGATTCTGGCCGGACTGGCCCTGATCGGGCTGCTCGTGATGATGGGTTGCGGGATGTGCTCCCGGAAACCCGACGCCGATCAGGCGGCGCAGAAGGGCGAGGAAGCCGGGGAAGCAGCGCAGCCGGGACTGCAGCAGATGGGTGATGCGCTGTCCAAGATGAAAGAAGCGATGGAGGGCAAGGGCGAGCCGGTGGAGCCGGTGGATCACCAGGCGCTCAAGGCGCTGTTGCCCGAGACGGCCGCCGATCTGGCGCGTGAATCAACCGAAGGCGAAAAGTCAGGCGCCATGGGGGTCAAGGTGTCCATGGCCCGCGCCCACTATGCGAATGAGGAATCCAGTCTGGACATCGAGATCACGGATATGGGCACGGCTTCGGGATTGACCGCCATGGCATCGGCCGCCTGGACCCTGGTCGACATTGACAAGGAATCCGCCGATGGTTACGAGCGGACCATGACCTACCGCGGCCACCGGGCGTTCGAAAAATTCGACTCCCAGTCCCAGCGGGGCGAGATGCATGTGCTGGTCGCCAAGCGGTTCATCGTCAACATCCAAGGTTCCAATCTGCCCATGGATCGGATCAAGTCCGCGCTGGGCGAGGTGGACCTCGGCCAGCTCGCCACCCTCGCGAAGGAAGCCGCGGAGTCCGCCCAATGAGGTCTACCCGGCTCTTTGGCCGACGCCTGACCGTCATCGCGCTCGGCCTGCTCCTGTCCGGCTTGACCGTCGGCGCACCCGTCGCGCCGGCGGTCCTGTCGCCCGACGACGTGGGCCGCCTCCGGTCCGTGACCGAAGCCCGGATCAGTCCCGACGGCAAGTGGATTGCCGCGGTGGTCAGCTGCCAGCGTGAGGCCGGCGATGCGCCCGGCGGCAACTACGCCGAGCTGCATGTCTGGTCCGTGGCGACGGGTCAGGCGCGCCCCTTCGTCACCGGTCAGGTGGCGGTCAGCGCGCCGGAGTGGTCGCCCGACGGCCGCCTCATCGCGTTCCTGCTCAAACGGGGTGGCGACGCCAAGACCCAGGTCTGGACGATTCCCGCCGACGGGGGTGAGGCCGCGCCGGCCACACAGTCGGCCACCGACGTCCTCGCCTTCCGCTGGCATCCGGACGGCTCCCGGCTGGCCTACGTCGCCCAGCCGGCCCCGTCGGCCCGCGAGCAGGAACTGGAAAAGAAAGGCTACAACTTCATCTACTTCGAGGAGAACCTGAGGCCGCGCGCCCTCCACCTCGTCGGCCTGCCCGCAGGCGGCGTGTTCCCGGAACCCGTCCTCCTAGTCGGCGACCTCAGCGTCTGGGATTTCTGCTTCAGCCCGGACGGCGCACGGATCGCCCTGTCGGCCGCCGAGCGCAACCTGGTGGACCACGAGTACATGTTCCAGAAGATTTACCTGCTCGAGCTGGCCGGACGCACGTTGACACCGTGGGTGGATCCCGACGGGAAACTGGGCTCTCTGGCCTTCAGTCCCGACGGCGCCAAACTGGCCTACACGGCCGCGATCGAACGGAAGGATCACGCCGTGAGCCAGGTGTTCGTCGTGGCGGCGGACGCGCGCACGCCGCGCAACCTCACCCCGCCCGCCTTCGCCGGACATGCGGTGTGGGCGGGCTGGCAGGATGCCGACACCGTGCTCTATCTCGCCGGTGAAGGCGTCCGCCAGACGTTGAGCGCCGTCGCCTGGCGCGGCGGCGAGCGTCGGATGCTCCTGGACGGTGCGGCGTACGGTCTGGCGTTCGGCGTGCCGCATGCCGCGCGGGACGGGCGGGTGATGGCGTTGACCGGCCACACCGCCGCGTATCCGCCGGAGCTCTTCGTCTGGACCGGCGCCGGCGAACCGCGCCGCCTGTCCCACTCCAATCCCTGGCTGTCGGAACGCGCCCTGGGCCGGCAGGAGGTCATCCGCTACGCCGCCCGCGACGGGCGCTCCATCGAAGGCCTGCTGGTCCATCCGACCGCAGTGGAGCCGGGTCGGAAGCCGCCGCTGGTGGTGGTCGTCCACGGCGGCCCCGAGGCGCACTATTCCGACGGCTGGCTCACCCGGTACTCCGAGCCGGTGCAGGTTCTGGCCGGCACGGGTTATCTGGTCTTCCTGCCCAACTATCGCGCCAGCACCGGTTACGGTGTCGCGTTCGCCGCGGAGGGCTACGGCGATCCAGCGGGCAAGGAATTCGACGACATCGCCGACGGGATCGATTACCTGGTCGGCCGGGACCTGGCCGATGCCGGCCGCGTGGGCCTGATCGGCGGCTCGTACGGCGGCTACGCCGCGGCGTGGTTCGCCACGTACTACACCCGGTACGTTCGGGCGGTGTGCATGTTCGTCGGCATCAGCGACCTGGTCAGCAAGCGGGGCACCACCGACATTCCGTACGAGGAACTCCACGTCCACTCCGGCAAGCCGCTGGAGCAGATGTGGGATCTGGCCCTCCAGCGCAGCCCGCTCTACCACGCCGAGAAGAGCCGCTCGGCCGTGCTCATCCTGGGCGGAGCACAGGATCCCCGCGTCCACCCGAGCCAGAGCCTCGAGTTTTACCGCCAGCTCAAGATGACCGGCCACCCGGCCGTCCGGCTGGTGCAGTATCCCGGTGAGGGGCACGGCAACCGGAGGCAGCCGGGCCGGATCGACTCGCTGCACCGCCAATTGCAGTGGCTGGACTGGTACGTGCGCGACCTCCGGCCGCTGGACGGGCCGCTGCCGCCGCTGGACCTGAGCGACCGGTACGGCCTGACCCTGCCGAACCGTTGAGGCCGGTTCTTTTTCAATTAATCGCTTGCCAAAGGGTGGGCGATTGCGATAGCATCCAGTTTTTCGAGCGGCGAACCCCGATGCGTTCGGGGTTCTTCTTTGATTTTTCGCTTGACGCGGGCCGCCGCCTGTGTTAGTTTAAGCGACTCGCGACGCTGGCGTAGCTCAACCGGTAGAGCAGCTGATTTGTAATCAGCGGGTTGGGGGTTCAAGTCCTCTCGCCAGCTCCACAGACAGCATAGTTATTTGCACCTGCAATAGACGGAGAGGTGGTCGAGCGGTCAATGGCAGCGGGCTGTAAACCCGCCGGACTTAGGTCCTACGGAGGTTCAAATCCTCCCCTCTCCACCATGATTTTGAGGCGAGGTTCAGGCTTCAGAGGGAGAACGCCCCCCAGTTGTTCGCATACAGACCTCGGGCTGAATCGAGTCTTGACGCCTTGAAAGCGGGAGTAGCTCAGCTGGCTAGAGCATCAGCCTTCCAAGCTGAGGGTCGCGGGTTCGAATCCCGTCTCCCGCTCCACTTTGCCTTCAAAATTTCGGTCGGCTCTGGGCCCACGTAGCTCAGTCGGTAGAGCACTTCCTTGGTAAGGAAGGGGTCACCAGTTCAATTCTGGTCGTGGGCTCCATCTCTCTTCATTCGGAACATGGCATTTATTAATGATGATTTTGGAGGAGATCAGCAATGGCTAAAGAAAAGTTTGAACGGACCAAGCCTCACGTCAACATCGGCACCATCGGTCACGTCGACCACGGCAAGACGACGTTGACGGCCGCGATCACCCGGGTCCTGGCGAAGAACAATCCCAAGATCAAGTTCCGCAGCTTCGACTCCATCGACAACGCCCCGGAAGAAAAGGCGCGCGGCATCACGATCGCCACCGCCCACGTCGAGTACGAGACGGGCAACCGGCACTACGCCCACGTGGACTGCCCCGGCCACGCCGATTACATCAAGAACATGATCACCGGCGCGGCCCAGATGGACGGCGCCATCCTCGTGGTCAGCGCGCCGGACGGCCCCATGCCCCAGACCCGCGAGCACATCCTGCTGGCCCGTCAGGTCGGCGTCCCCTGCATCGTGGTCGCCCTGAACAAGGTGGACGCGGTGGACGACCCGGAACTGCTGGACCTCGTGGAAATGGAAGTGCGCGACCTGCTCAGCAAGTACGAGTTCCCCGGCGACGAGATCCCCATCGTTCGCGTCAGCGCCCTCCGGGCTCTGGAAACCGAGGATCCCGAGGCTGAAAAGGGCATCCTGAACCTGATGGAAGCGGTGGACCGCTATGTGCCGCTGCCGCAGCGCGACGTCGAGAAGCCCTTCCTGATGCCCATCGAGGACGTGTTCAGCATCAGCGGCCGCGGCACTGTCGTGACCGGCCGCGTGGAGCGGGGCAAGGTCCATGTCCAGGAAGAAATCGAGATCGTCGGCATCCGGCCCACCATGAAGCGCGTGGTCACCGGCGTCGAAATGTTCCGCAAGCTGCTGGACGAGGGCCAGGCCGGCGACAACGTCGGACTGCTGCTCCGCGGCACCGACAAGGACGAGGTGGAGCGCGGCCAGGTCGTGGCCAAGCCCGGCACCATCACCCCGCACACCCACTTCAAGGGCGAAGTCTACATCCTGACGAAGGAAGAGGGCGGTCGCCACACCCCGTTCTTCAACGGCTACCGGCCCCAGTTCTACTTCCGGACCACCGACGTGACCGGCAACGCCACCCTGAGCCAGGGCGTCGAAATGGTCATGCCGGGCGACAACACCAGCCTCGAGATCAAGCTGATCACCCCGATCGCCATGGAAAAGGGTCTCCGCTTCGCCATCCGCGAAGGCGGCCGGACCGTGGGCGCCGGGACCATCACCGAGATCATCGAGTAGCCGGGCGCTTCCCGGCGGGGTTTGACCCATGCGTGAACAAGTACAATTGCAGTGCAGCGAGTGCAAGAACAAGAACTACACGACGACGCGCGACAAGAAGAAGCATACCGAGAAATACGAGCTCAACAAGTATTGCCCCTTCTGTCGCCGGCACACGCCGCACAAGGAAGCCAAGTAGTCGGAGTTCGGAGCGTGCAGGCCAGTAGCTCTAATGGCTAGAGCGCCGGTCTCCAAAACCGGATGTTGGGGGTTCGAATCCCTCCTGGCCTGCCATTTATTCCTTTTGATAGCCGAGGAATAGCCTGTGACGAACATCATTGAAGCGGTCAAGCGTTTTTTCACCTCAGTCGTGGACACGTTCAAGCGGTTCTTCAGTTTCATCAGCGAGACGAAGTCGGAACTGAAGAAAGTCTCGTGGCCGGACCAGAAAGAGGTTTACAGCACCACGATCGTGGTCATTCTGACCTCGATCTTCTTCGGCTTCTACCTGTTTCTGGTGGATCTGGCCCTGCAACACGGGATCCACTACCTGAGCACACTCTTCCGGGAATGATCCATGGGCGACAAGAAGTGGTACATCATCCACACGTATAGCGGCTTCGAGCGCCGGGTCGCCGAGAGCCTGATGAACCGCATCCAGATCGCCGGGATCGAGGGCGCCATCGGGCAGATCCTGATCCCCACCGAAGATCTCGTGGAGATCAAGGGCGGCAAGAAGGTGGTCACGTCCAAGATCGTGTATCCCGGGTACGTGCTCATCGAACTGGACATGACCGACGAGATGTGGCACCTGATCCGCTCCATCCCCCGGGTGACGGGATTCATCAGCTCCGGCGGCAAGCCGACGCCGCTGACCGAGGAAGAGATCAACAGCCTGATGAGCTCCCTGATGGCGTCGGCGGAGAAGCCCAAGCCCCGTTTCCGGTTCGAGAAGGGCGAAACCGTCAAGATCATCGACGGCCCCTTCTCCAACTTCGTCGGGGTCGTGGATGACATCAACAACGAGAAGAGCACGCTGAAGGTTTCGGTCACCATCTTCGGGCGTCAGACCCCGGTGGAGCTCAACTTCCTTCAGGTGGAGAAGATTTAAGGAGTTCCCATGGCCAAAAAAGCGGTCGGTTTCATCAAACTGCAGATACCCGCCGGTCAGGCCACTCCGGCCCCCCCCGTGGGCCCGGCACTCGGCCAGCACGGCGTCAACATCATGGATTTCTGCAAGAACTTCAACGCGAAGACTCAGAAGGATTCCGGACTGATCATCCCGGTAGTCATCACGGTCTACAGCGACAAGTCCTACTCCTTCATCACCAAGACGCCGCCGGCGGCGGTGCTCTTGAAGCAGATGGCGAAGATTGCCAAAGGTTCCCCCGAGCCCAACAAGAACAAGGTGGCCAAGCTGTCCATGGCTCAGGTCAAGGATATCGCCAAGACAAAGCTGCCCGACCTGAATTGCTACGACGTGGACGCCGCGGTGAAAATCATCATGGGCACCGCGCGGAGCATGGGCATCGAAATTAGTGAATAGAGGTAGATTCCGATGGCCAAACGCGGAAAGAAATACAACAACGCCTCCCAGCTCGTGGACCTGCGGGAATATGAACTGAACGAGGCCGTCGCCCTGATCAAGAAGATCGCCTTCGCCAAATTCGACGAGACGCTTGAGGTCTCCATGCGGCTGGGTGTCAATCCCAAGTACGCCGACCAGATGGTCCGCGGCACGGTGGTGCTGCCCCACGGCCTGGGCAAGTCGAAGAAGGTGGCGGTCATCACCTCGGCCGAGAAGTTCAAGGAAGCCCAGGACGCCGGCGCCGACGAAGTGGGCGCCGAGGACCTGGTGGACAAAATCTCCAAAGGCTACCTGGACTTCGACGCCGTCGTGGCCACACCCGACATGATGAAGTTCGTCGGCCGCCTCGGCAAGGTTTTGGGCCCCCGCGGCCTGATGCCCAACCCGAAGACCGGCACCGTGACGACGGAAGTGGGGAAGGCCATCAACGAGATCAAAGCCGGCAAGGTAGAGTTCCGGGTGGACAAGGGCGGCGTGGTCCACGCCCCCGTGGGCAAGCTCTCCTTTGATGTGGAAAAGCTCATCGAGAACGCATCGGCCTTCATCGACGCCGTCGTCAAGGCCAAGCCGCCCGCCAGCAAGGGCAAGTATATCCATAGCATCTTCGCCTGCTCGTCCATGGGCCCGGGGATCCAGATCTCCCTGCCCTCCTTCGAGAAAGGCGCGAGGAAATAGCCGTGAACAAGACCGAAAAAGAACAACTGCGCGAAGAACTGCACCACATCTTCAACACCCACCCGTACGCCCTCGTACTCAGCTTCAGCGGGTTGAAGGTGAACGACGTGGCCGCCCTCCGGCGCAAGCTGCGCGACTCCAAGTGCGCCTACCGGGTGGTCAAGAACACCGTGGCCAAGATCGCCGCTGACGGTACGCCCATGGCCGCCCTGCTCGACCAGTTCGAGGGAACCACGGCCATCGCCTACCACCCCTCCGACCCCGTCGTCCTGGCCAAGATCTTCAGCGACTTCACCAAGGACAACAAGGCCATCGGGTTCAAGGGCATCCTGCTCGAAGGCCGGCCGCTGCCCGCCGACCAGCTCGAGATGGTGGTCAACATGCCCACCAAGACGGAATCGCTCAGCAAGATGCTGTTCCTGCTCAATTACCCGGTCACCAGCCTGGCCCGCGTGCTCCAGGCGTCGCTCCGCGACCTCTGCCTGGTCATGAAGGAAGCCCGGAAAGAATCCTGAGATTGATAAGCAATAAATTCTGGAGGTACCATAATGTCTATCACCCGTGAAGAAGTCCTCAACTGGATCGAGCAGTCGACGATGCTGGAAATCGCCCAGCTGGTCAAGGACATCGAGACGAAGTTCGGTGTCTCCGCCGCCGCGGCCGCCCCGGTCATGATGGGTGCTGCCGCCCCCGGCGCCGCCGCTGCGGCTGTGGCTGAAGAGAAGACCGAGTTCGAAGTGGTCCTGAAGGAAGTGGGCGCCGAGAAGATCAAGGTCATCAAGGTGGTCCGCGAAGTCACCAGCCTGGGCCTGAAAGAGGCCAAGGACCTGGTCGAGGGCGCGCCCAAGCCGGTCAAGGAAGGGGTCTCGAAGGACGAGGCCGAGTCCATCAAGAAGAAATTCGAAGAAGTCGGCGCCAAGGTTGAAATCAAGTAGGTCCGCGCCGGAGGACCGGCGAGAACCGGGAAAACGGGATGGAAGGGAGCGTTTCCCTTTCATTCCCTTTTTCCATTTAACCTTTTCTTTTTGCCCGGTTTAGGGTAGAATTTGTGACATCCCGGCGGACGGTTGCGGACCATCAACTAGGCGCCCGTTGCCGCTCTGACAAATGCCGACCCCCCTTAACTGAGACGAGCCCGGACCCATTCTTACCCTGGAGATTTACGCCCATGGCCGAATCTATCACCCCTCAGCAGGATAGGCACGATTTCGGACATATCTCGGCAACCGTCCCCATCCCCAACTTGCTCGAGATCCAGATGAAATCCTACCAGACCTTCCTGCAGATGGAACTGCTGCCGGACGAGCGGGAAGATGTCGGGATCCAGTCGGTGTTCGCTTCGATCTTCCCCATCGAGGATTTCCGCTCCACCGCCAGTCTCGAGTTCGTCCATTACACGCTGGGCGACTGGGAGTGCAAGTGCGGGAGCCTGGTGGGGATCGAACACCTGCGCTCCAAGTGCATGGACTGCGGCCAGACCATCGTCACCAATCCGCAGCACCTCGGCCACATCATCTGCCCGGCGTGCGGCGCCCGCAACGAGAACAAGTTCTCCCGGTGCGTGTCCTGCGGGGATCCGGTCGAGCTGAAAATCAAGTACACCATCGACGAGTGCATCGACCGCGGCATGACCTATTCGGTGCCGCTCAAGGTCACCGTCCGGCTCGTGCTCTACGACGTCGACGAGGAGAGCGGCAGCCGGACCATCCGCGACATGAAGCAACAGGAGGTGTTCTTCGGCGAAGTGCCGCTGATGACGCCCCGGGGCACGTTCATCATCAATGGCACCGAACGCGTCATCGTCTCCCAGTTGCACCGATCGCCCGGCGTGTTCTTCGAGGTGGACCCGGAGCGCAAATACTACCTCGGCAAGGTGATTCCCTACCGCGGCTCGTGGGTGGAGTTCGAGTACGACCACAAGAACATCCTGTACATCCGCATCGACCGCAAACGCAAGTTCCTGGCCACGATCTTCCTGCGGGCCCTGGGCTACGAGAGCAACGAGGAGATTCTGAACCTCTTTTACCGGCCCGTCACCATCACCATGAAGGGCGGCAAGATCAGCCGGATGCTCGATGAGACACTCATCGGCAGCAAGCTGCGCCAGACCGTCACCCACCCGGACGATCCCACCGACGTGCTGTACAAGAGCGGGGACCGCTTCAATTTCGGCCACCTCGAAGACCTCAAGGGCATCGGCATGAAGCAGCTGCTGCTCAGCGCCGACGACCTGCAGGGCGCCATCCTGCTCAACGACGTCGTCAACATGGAGACCGGCGAGATCCTGGGCGAAGCCAACGAGGACATCACCGCCACGATGATCAACCGGATGTTCGAGGCCGGGGTCAAGCAGCTCCAGATCTGCTACCCCGAGTTCGACGACGCCGGCCCGACCATCTCCGCCACGCTCCACAAGGATCCCATCCAGACGAGCCAGGAGGCGCTGATCGAGTTCTACAAGAAGCTGCGCCCCGGCGACCCCCCGACCCTCGAGGTCGCCTCGAGCATGTTCCAGGGCATGTTCTTCGATTCGAAGCGCTACGACCTGTCCAAGGTGGGCCGGCTCAAGTCCAACCTGAAGCTGGACCGGGACATTCCCCTGACCCAGCGCACGCTCACCCAGCAGGATTTCATCGACGTCCTGAACTATCAGCTGAAGCTGCCCGTGGGCATCGGCACGGCCGACGACATCGACCACCTGGGCAACCGCCGGGTGCGCGCCGTCGGTGAACTGCTGGAGAACCAGTTCCGCATCGGCCTCGTGCGCATGGAGCGCGCCATCAAGGAGAAGATGTCGGTCTTCCAGGAACTGGCCCAGATCATGCCCCACGACCTGATCAATTCCAAGCCGGTCATGGCCGCGCTGAAGGAATTTTTCGGCAGCTCCCAGCTCTCGCAGTTCATGGACCAGACGAATCCGCTGTCGGAAATCACCCACAAGCGCCGGCTGTCGGCCCTGGGGCCCGGCGGCCTGTCCCGCGAGCGGGCCGGCTTCGAAGTCCGCGACGTGCACACGAGCCACTATGGGCGCCTCTGCCCCATTGAAACCCCGGAAGGTCCCAACATCGGCCTGATCAGCTCGCTGAGCTGCTTCGCCCGGATCAACGACTACGGATTCATCGAGTCGCCGTACCGCAAGGTCATCGACGGCCGGGTGGTGGAGCACGTCCGGATCACCGACCGCGGCGACGCATCGTTCAAGATCTCCGAGATCGTCCTGCAGGAGGAGGCGGACGCCGAAAACGAGCGGCTGCGCAAGCGGAAGAAAAAGGTCTGCCTGTACGAGATCCACCCCTTCTACATGACCGCCTGGGAAGAAGAGAAGTACGTCATCGCCCAGTCCTCCATCCGCCTGGAGGAGAAGGGTCACATCGTCGACGACCACGTGGACGCCCGCAAGGGGGGCAACTTCATCCTCTCCGCCCGCGAGGACGTCAACTTCATCGATGTCTCGCCCAAGCAGCTGGTCAGCGTGGCCGCCGCCCTGATCCCCTTCCTGGAGCACGACGACGCCAACCGCGCCCTGATGGGTTCCAACATGCAGCGCCAGGCGGTGCCGCTGCTCGTGGCCGAGCCGCCCATCGTGGGCACCGGCATGGAAGCCATCGCCGCCCGCGACTCCGGCGCCGTGGTGGTCAGCACGCGGGCCGGGATCGTCGACCGCGTGGACGCCGAGCGCATCATCATCCGCGTCACCGACCCCGGCGACAGCAAGCGCCTCGCCCGCGAGGCCGGCGTCGACATCTACCTGCTCAACAAGTTCAAGCGCTCCAACCAGAACACCTGCATCAATCAGAAGCCGCTGGTCAAGACGGGCGAATTCGTCCAGAAGGGTCAGGTGATCGCCGACGGCCACTGCACCAGCCACGGCGAACTGGCCCTGGGCCGGAACGTCCTGGTGGCCTTCATGCCCTGGGGCGGCTACAACTTCGAGGACGCGATCCTGATCAGCGAGAAACTGGTCAAGGAAGATGTGTACACCAGCATCCACATCGAGGAGCTGGAAATCGAAGCCCGCGAGACCAAGCTGGGTTCCGAGGAAATCACCCGCGACATCCCCAACGTCTCCGAGAAGGCGCTCAAGGACCTGGACGACAGCGGCGTCATCCGCATCGGCGCCTCCGTCAAGCCGGGCAGCATCCTGGTGGGCAAGGTCACGCCCAAGAGCGAGACGCAGCTGTCCCCCGAGGAGAAGCTGCTGCGGGCGATCTTCGGCGACAAGGCCAGCGACGTCAAGGACAACTCCCTGAAATGCCCGCCGGGCATCGAGGGCATCGTGGTGGACGTGAAGATGTTCACCCGCAAGGGCGTGCAGAAGGATCTGCGCGCCCTGGCCATCGAGCAGGACCAGGTGGACAAGATGCGCTCCGATCTCGACGAGCAGATCCGCATCCTCCGCGAGGAGCGCGACAAGCAGGTCAGCCATCTGCTGGTCGGCCGGACCCTGGCCAAGCCGGTCAAGCACAAGGCGCTCGGCGTGGCGTGGGACAAGGGCACCGTCCTGACCGATGAGATGCTCCGGCCGCTGGGCATCAGCGACCTGAAGCTGCTCAAGGTCGAGGGCGAGGGCATCGACCAGGCCCAGGAGATCCGCCTGATCGAGGACAAGATCAACAACAAGATCAGCGTGCTCGACGGCATCTTCGAGGAGAAGAAGAACTCCCTGGAGATCGGCGACGAGCTGCCCCCCGGCGTGAACAAGCTGGTCAAGGTCTACGTCGCCATGAAGCGCAAGGTGTCGGTGGGCGACAAGATGGCCGGCCGCCACGGCAACAAGGGTGTCATCGCCAAGATCCTGCCCGACGAGGACATGCCCTTCCTGCCCGACGGCACGCCGGTCGAGATCGTGCTGAACCCACTGGGCGTGCCCTCACGCATGAACGTGGGCCAGATTCTGGAGACCCACCTCGGTTGGGCCGGCATCGTGCTGGGCATGCAGTTCACGACGCCCGTGTTCGACGGCGCCAAGGAGGACGAGATCCGCGACCTGCTCAGCCGGTCCGGGATGGACACCTCCGGCAAAACCGCGCTGTTCGACGGCAAGACCGGCGAGGCGTTCGAGCAGAAGGTCACCGTGGGCTACATCTACATGATGAAACTGTCCCACCTGGTGGACGACAAGATCCACGCCCGCTCCATCGGCCCCTACTCCCTGATCACCCAGCAGCCGCTGGGCGGCAAGGCCCAGTTCGGCGGCCAGCGTTTCGGCGAGATGGAGGTGTGGGCGCTGGAAGCCTACGGCGCGGCCCACATCCTGCAAGAGCTGCTCACCGTCAAGTCCGACGATGTGCAGGGCCGGAACAAGATCTACGAATCCATTGTCAAGAACAAGGCTTCGTACGTGCCCGGCATCCCCGAGTCGTTCAACGTCCTGGTGCGCGAGCTGCAGAGCCTGTGCCTGGACGTTGAGCTGATCAAGTTCAGAGAAGACTGAGCGTTTCCGGCCAAGGAGGAACGAGCTTGAGCCAGACAATCTTCCGCGAAGACAAGCGCCGGTTGACCACTGATTTCGATTGCATCCGCCTGGGAGTCGCCTCCCCGGAGAAGATCATCAGCTGGTCGTACGGCGAAGTGAAGAAGCCCGAGACGATCAACTACCGCACGTTCCGGCCGGAACGCGACGGCCTGTTCTGCGCCAAGATCTTCGGGCCCACCAACGACTGGGAGTGCTTGTGCGGCAAGTACAAGCGGATGAAATACAAGGGCGTGATCTGCGACAAGTGCGGCGTGGAGGTCACCCACTCCCGCGTCCGCCGCGAGCGGATGGGCCACATCACGCTGGCCTCGCCCAGCTCCCACGTCTGGTTCTTCAAGGGCCTGCCCAGCCGCATCGGGCAGCTCCTGGACATCAGCCTGAAGAACCTGGAGCGGGTGCTCTACTTCGAATCGTACATCATCCTGGATCCCGGCACCAGCGGCCGCAAGGAGCGGGACCTCCTCACCGAGGATGAGTTCCGCACCATCCGCCAGGAGAACCCGGACAACTTCCGCGCCGGCATGGGCGCCGAAGCCATCCGCGAGATCCTGGCCCGGATGGACATGGAAGTGATGTCCAAGGACCTGCGCGACAAGATGCGCGCCGAGTCCTCGCACATGAAGAAGATCAAGCACGCCAAGCGGCTGAAGGTCGTGGACAGCTTCCGCAAGTCCGGCAACAAACCGGAATGGATGATCCTGACGGTCATCCCGGTGATCCCGCCCGAGCTGCGCCCCCTGGTGCCGCTCGACGGCGGCCGGTTCGCCACCTCCGACCTCAACGACCTGTACCGCCGGGTGCTCAACCGCAACAACCGGCTCAAGAAGCTGCTGGAGCTGCGCGCGCCCGAGGTGATCATCCGGAACGAGAAGCGTATGCTGCAGGAGGCGGTGGACGCGCTGTTCGACAACGGCCGGCGCGGCCGCGTGATCCGCGGCTCCAACAACCGCCCCCTGAAGTCGCTGTCCGACAACCTGAAAGGGAAGCAGGGCCGCTTCCGCCAGAACCTGCTGGGCAAGCGCGTCGACTACTCCGGCCGCTCCGTCATCGTGGTCAACCCCGAGCTGCGGCTCCACCAGTGCGGCCTGCCCAAGAAGATGGCGCTGGAGCTGTTCAAGCCGTTCATCTACCACCGCCTCGAGGCGCTGGGCTACGCGTCCACCGTCAAGAGCGCCAAGGAGATGGTGGAGACCGAGCACCCCGACGTCTGGGACATCCTCGAAGAGGTGATCAAGGAGCACCCGGTGCTCCTCAACCGCGCCCCGACGCTGCACCGGCTGGGCATCCAGGCCTTCGAGCCCGTGCTGGTCGAGGGGAAGGCCATCCAGATCCACCCGTTGGTCTGCGCGGCGTTCAACGCCGACTTTGACGGCGACCAGATGGCCGTCCACGTGCCGCTGTCGCCCGAAGCCCAGGTCGAGGCCGCGGTGATCATGCTCAGCACCAACAACATCCTGAAGCCCGCCGACGGCCGGCCCATCACCGTGCCGTCGCAGGATATCGTGCTCGGCCTGTTCTACCTCACCAGCCTCAAGGCTCACGCCCGGGGCGCCGGCAAGGTGTTCGGCAGCTCGGACGAGATCTACTACGCCCTGGAGAACAAGGAAGTGGAGCTGCTGACGCCGATCCGCTTCCGGTACACCGGCCGCCTGATCAACCTGTCGAAGGACGACCAGGAGATCAGCGCCGCCTCCGTCCAGGAAGTGACCAACCACTACATCGACACCACCGTGGGCCGGGTCATCCTCAACGACCGCCTCCCGTCGGACATCCCGTTCGTCAACGGCCGCCTCAACAAGGACGGCCTCAAGAAGCTGGTCACCTACGCCATCCTCAACCTGCCCCATCCGGTGACCATCAAGATCCTGGACGACCTGAAGGCGGTGGGCTTCGCCTACGCCACCCGCGCGGGCATCTCCATCGGCATCGACGACCTGGTCGTCCCCGCCGTGAAACAGCAGATCGTCGACCGGGCCAAGAAGGACGTCATCGAAGTCGAGAACCAGTACCTCGCCGGCACCATCTCCAACGGCGAACGCTACAACAAGGTGGTCGAGATCTGGAGCCAGGTGACCCACCGCGTGGCCGAGAAGATGTTCGTGGCCATGGAGGAGAAGGAGCGCACCACCGGCGAGTTCAACCCCATCAATCTGATGGCCACCTCCGGCGCCCGCGGCAGCAAGCAGCAGATCCGCCAGCTGGCCGGCATGCGCGGCCTGATGGCCAAGCCGTCCGGCGAGATCATCGAGACGCCCATCACCTCCAACTTCCGCGAAGGCCTCACCGTGCTGCAGTACTTCATCTCCACGCACGGCGCTCGCAAGGGTCTGGCGGACACCGCCCTGAAGACCGCCGACTCCGGCTACCTGACCCGCCGCCTGGTGGACGTGGCCCAGGACATGATCATCACCCACGAGGATTGCGGCACGCTCGAGGGTGTCGAGGTCGGCGCCATCATCGAGATGGGCGAGGTGATCGTGCCCCTGAGCGACCGCATCGTCGGCCGCGTCTCTCAGGAGGATATCCTCAACCCCATCACCGGCGAGGCCATCGTCAGCCGCAACGAGGAGATCACCGAGGAGAAGGCCGCCGAGATCGAGAGCCTCGGCATCGAGAAGGCGCTCATCCGCTCGGCGCTCACCTGCAACGCCGCCCGCGGCGCCTGCATCAAGTGCTACGGCCGGAACCTGGGCACCGGCAACATGGTGGAGATGGGCGAGGCGGTGGGCGTCATCGCGGCCCAGTCCATCGGCGAACCGGGCACCCAGCTCACCATGCGCACGTTCCACATCGGCGGCGCTGTCAGCCGCGCCGAGGTGCAGTCCACCATCGAGATCAAGCACCGCGGCAAAGTCCGGTTCGAGGGCGTGCAGTGCATCGTCAACGCCCGCAGCACGCTGACGGTCATGAACCGCAACGGCGCCATCGTCATCGAGGACGAGAAGGGCCGCGACCGCGAGCGCTACTCCGTCGTCTACGGCGCGCGCATCCTGGTCGCCGACGGTGACATCGTCGACCCCGGCACCAAGATCGTGGAATGGGACCCGTTCTCCAACGTGTTCCTGAGCGAATTCTCCGGCAAGATCCGCTTCAAGGACATCATCCCCGATGAGACGGTCAAGGAGGAGAAGGACGAGGTTTCGCTCAAATCCATCAGCGTCATCATCTACTCGCCCAACGAGAAGCTGCAGCCCCAGATCGAGATCCTCGGCAAGAAGGGCGAGGTGCTCAAGTCGTACATGATCCCGGCCAAGGCCCACCTGGCCGTCAACGACGGCGACACCATCCAGGCCGGCGACATCCTGGCCAAGTTCCCGCTCGAGTTCACCAAGGCCAAGGACATCACCGGCGGTCTGCCCCGCGTGGTGGAGCTGTTCGAGGCGCGCAAGCCCCGCCAGCCCGCCGTCATCACCGAGGTCGACGGCGCCGTCCACTTCGGCAACGTGATCCGCGGCCAGCGGAAGATCGAAATCAAGACCGCCACCGGCGACGTGAAGGAATACTTCGTGCCGCGCGGCGCCTACATCACCTGCCAGGAGGGTGAGTTCATCAAGGCGGGCACGGCGCTCATCAGCGGTCCCATCAACCCGCACGACATCCTCAAGGTCCTCGGCGTCAAGCCGCTGCAGAGCTACCTGCTGAACGAAATTCAGGAGGTCTACCGCCTGCAGGGCGTCCAGATCAACGACAAGCACATCGAGGTGATCATCCGGCAGATGACCCGCTGGATCAAGGTCGAGGAGGTGGGCGACACCGAGTTTTACGTGGAGCAGCAGGTGGACAAGTTCCGCTTCCAGGAAGAGAACGAGCGGATGGCCCGCGAGGGCAAGGTGCCGGCCATCGGCCGCTCGCTGCTGCTGGGCATCACCAAGTCGTCGCTGTCCACCGACTCGTTCATCTCGGCGGCGTCGTTCCAGGAGACGACCCGCGTGCTCACCGAGGCCTCCATCGCCGGCAAGGTGGATTACCTGCTCGGCCTGAAGGAGAACGTGATCATGGGCCGGCTGATCCCCGCCGGGACCGGCTTCAAGAAGTACCGCCAGTTCAAACTCATCACCGAGCTCCGGGCGGAAGAGGCCGAGGCGATGCTCGAGGACATGAACGGCCACGATGTCGGCGAGCTTTCCGCCGAGGACTACGTCCCCGAACGCGGCAAGCTGGCGGAGCCCGACGACGAGTGAGTCGGGTCGAACCGATCGTTCAAGACCACCAACCGGCCGGAGCAGATGCTCCGGCCGTTTTTTTTGAGGCGGGGAAAGGCGAGACACCCGATCCGCCGCGGCGGACTTCGAGCCTCGACCGGCGGGCATCGGCGCGGCTTTTCGAAACAGCCGTGGTTTCGTGACCGGGGGCGCGATCGATGGGGTGCCGTGCCAGCCCGTCCGTTCCGGGTGCCGTTGGGGCGGCCCAGGCGCAGCCGCGCCGCGGGGCATTCGGCGGCGCGTCGCGCGCGGCGCCCCCCGGTTGGCATCTCATCCCAAAGATGGTACACTCATCGGTCGGGGTCCGACCCGGCTCCAATCCGGCCAGGAGATCGATCGTGATGCTGATCCGCCGCCTGTTGCTCTTCACCGCCGCCGCGGTCGCGCTGCTGCTACCCACCGTCCCGGCGGTGCCCACGGACGCCCGCCCCGCCGCGACGCCCGTGACACCGGCCCCGGCCGGCTACGAGGCCGGTTTGTGGCGGCGCGCCGTCACCCTCACCCATCGCGCCCTGGTCATCGACACCCACTGCGACGCCACCGGCCGGTTGCGAAAAGCCGATTACAACTTCGCCGCCGACACGCCCGATGTCCACGTGGACATCCCCAAGATGCGCCGGGGCGGGCTCGACGCCGAGTTCATGGCCGCCTTCACCTCGCCCCGCCACGAGGGCGCCGACGCGGTCACCGAGGCGCTGGGCCAGCTCGAGGCGCTGCGCGACACCGTCGACCGGCACCCCGGCGCGCTGGTCTTCGCCCGCACCGCCGGCGAGATCGAGGCCGCGCGGAAAGGCGGCCGCCTCGCGCTGCTGGCCAGTCTTGAAAACGGCACACCCATCCTGGAGAATCGGCTGGATCTGCTCCGGCTGTACCACCGGCTGGGGGTGCGCTCCATCGGCCTCTGTCATAACAAATCCAATTTCCTGTGCGACAGCTCCACCGACAATCCCGTCTCCGACGGGCTCAGCGCCTGGGGGCGGACGGTGGTGCGCGAGATGAACCGGCTGGGCATCATGGTGGACGTTTCGCACCTCGCCGACACCACCGTGCGCGACCTGTTCGAGGCGAGCCAGACGCCCGTGTTCGCGTCGCACTCCGCCTGCCGGGCGCTCTGCAGCGCCCCGCGCAACCTGCCCGACGAGCTGATCCGCGAGATCGGCCGGCGCGGCGGCGTCATCCAGGTGAACTTCTACGCCAGCTTCCTGAGCGATGAATACGGCCGCCGGGAAGAGGAACGGCGGGAGCGGCTCCGGCCGGAAATCGACCGGGTCCGGGCCCTGTTCACCACCGACATGGACGCGTATTTCCGCGAGATCACGCGCATCTTCAAGAGCCACCCCATTCCACCGCCCCCGGTGTCCGCGCTCGTGGACCACATCGACCATGTGGTTCAATTGACGGGGATCGACCATGTGGGCATCGGTTCCGACTTCGACGGCATCTCGGCCATGCCCGAGGGGATGAGCGGCTGCCAGGACCTGCCCATGGTGACGTACCACCTGCTGCAGCGCGGCTATTCCGAGCCGGACATTGAAAAAATCCTCGGCCGCAACTTCCTGCGCTACTTCCGGGAGGTGGAACGGACCGCCGCCCGGCTGCAGCGGCCGGCCCCGGCCGCCGTCGGGGCGGACCAGTGAACCGGCTCCTGCCGGCGCTCTGGGCGGCGCTGCTCCTCGTCGCGGCCTGGCTGCTGACCCTGACGGCCTTTGCCGTGCTCGAGGGGAACGACAGCGGCCTTTACTGCCGCGAGGAGGGCAACGCGCTGGCGGTCATCGGGGTCATTCCCGGTTCGCGGTGGGAGACCGCGGGATTCCGGAGGGGCGATCGCATCACGGCCATCGACGGAGACGCCGACCGGCTGCTCGACCGCCTGTATGCCGTCAAGATCGCCCAGCGCGAAGGGGATCCCTACCGTTTCACGATCGTCCGGGACGGAGTCGAGACGGAACGGGTCTACACCGCCGGGCCCGGCACCGCCCCGTGGCACAATTCGGCCAGCATCTCCATCCTCTGCGAGGCGGCGGTCAAGCTCGTCTATCTCGGCGCCGCGTTCTATTTTTTCTTCCTGTTCCGGCCCGCCGGGCCCGTGAGCCGGGCCAGCGGGGCGCTGTTCCTGCTGCTGGCCCTGTTGACGCCGTTCTTTCAGCTCAACCTCGCCTACCTGTGCGACGTGCTGGGCGTCTGGAGCACCCGGGCGCTGGCGGTGCCGCTGCTGGCGGTGTGTCTGCTGCCGCTGGCGGTGCTGCGCGTGGGGAGCCGACTGACGGAGAGGACCGCCCCGGCGCCGCCCACGGGGTTCGCCGGCCGCTGCCTCGTGGCGGTGTCGCTGCTGCTGTACGCCTCGTTCCTGTATGTGGTGCAGGACTATATCACGGTGCTGGCCCGCGGGGAGCCGCCGTCGGCCCTGGTGCCCATCTTCAGTGTCTTCATGGTGCTCAACGGCCTGCTGCTGTTGCTGCTGGTCACCGCAACGGTGGTCGCCTTCCTGCTGGTCATCACCCGCCTGGCCGGCTGGTCCGGAATCCGGCGCATGCCGGCCACCAACCGCCTGGTGGGTCTCCTGACCCTTGGCCTGGCCCTGCCCCTGGTGGCGGGCTTTTACCTGATGTACACGGATCAGCAGTTCACCCTCCTGTACGGACTGCGCAAGCTGCTGTACCTGATCTTTCCGGTGCTCTACATCCATGCCGTCACATTCTTCATGCGTTGCGACGGCGGGGAGGATGCCGCCACCGAGACCGCCCCGCGGGACGCTAATCCCTAAGCGCGGGGCCGGCCCCGCCGAGGAGACGCATCATGTCCGTCGCGACGACCACCCTGATCCTGATCCGGCACGGCGAAACCGCCCTGAACGTGGAGAACATCTTCCGCGGCCGAACCGACATCCCCCTCAACGCCACCGGCCGCGAGCAGGCGGTGCGGCTGGCCGAGGCGCTGCGGATGCTGCCGCTGGCCGCTATCTACTCGAGCCCCATGGATCGCGCGATGGCCACGGCGGCCCCCCTGGCCGCCGCCCACGGGCTGGCGACGCAGCCGGCGGCGGCGTTCCACAACATCTGCCTGGGCGAGTGGGAGGGGCGGTCCAAACGCGACGTCCAGCGGGAGTGTCCGGAGCTCTGGCACCAGTGGGTGCACGATCCGGAGCATATTCGCATCCCCGGCGGCGAGACGCTGGCCGACCTGCGCGCCCGCGTCGGGGCGGGGTTGGCGGAGATCCTGGCCGTCCATGCCGGGGCCACCGTCGCGGTGGTGTCGCACCGCAGCGTGCTCAAGGCGGCGCTGGCCGTAATCCTGGGCCTGGAAGGGCGCTACTTCTGGAAGTTCTACCTGGACAACGGCGCGTACACGAGCGTAGAGCATCGCTCCGACATTGGCTACACCATCACCCGGCTCAACGAAGGGTGTCACCTGGGTGAGCGGACGGAGGAGCTGTTCTAGGAGCGAGGTTCGAGACTTGAGGCTCGAGGCTTGTTCCTGGTCGTTGGACCTCGGACTTTGGGCTTGGAATTCGTAATCGTGATTCGTAATCGTGCTCGTAATCGAGCCGTTCGAAGGTTGGAATGTTTGAACGTGGGAATGTTCGCCGGTTCCCAAGTTCGCAGGTTCACAGGTTCGCGGACAACTCTTAGGATCTGGATTCTGTGACCCTGGTCCCAATACCCAGGTCCGAATTCCGATGTCCGCGTTACGGGAACGAGCCTCTAGCCTCGAGTCTCGAGCCTCGATTACGAGCACGATTACGATGACGATTACGATGACGATTACGAATTACGATTACGATGAAGAGAGCGGGCTAGGCGAGGCGGGCGTTCAGCGACAAGGCGAGGAGCTGCAGGCTGCGATAGCGCTCGCCGGCGCGTAGCATGGTCAGGGTTTTATTGTGCCGGAGCGGCTCGTCGCCGATCGCCGGATCCAGCACTCGCGCCCGCTCGAAGTCGGGCGTGCCCGGGATGGGCGAAAAGCTGGCCAACTGGATCTTGATCCCCAGCCGGTGGACGTACCGAATATCCGACTCCAGCTCCGTCGGGTCCAGGCCAGGCAGGCCGAACAGCAGGTAGGCGCCCAATTCCCGCGCCGTGAAACCGGCCGCGCGCAGCGCGGCCACCGCCGCCTCGGCCGCACCCCGGTCCACCTTGCCGGACGAGCGCATCCGTGCCGCCTCGCCCATCCCCTCGAAGCCCAGCCGGATGGTGACGAAGCCGGCGGTCCGCAGGAGCCGGGCCGTGTCGCGGTCGATGTAGCGCGGATGGACGGCGTTGGGCAGGTGGAACCGGACCGGCGGTCGCCACCGCGCGATCCCCTCCAGGATGGGCAGGAAGTGACGCTCGCGGTCGGCGAGCAGGGCGTCGTCGTAGAAGACCACGTGGCCCGCCCCCGTGACCGCCACCGTCTGCCGCAGCTCGTCGAGGACCGCCCCGGGCGCCTTGCGCTGCAGCCCGTCGAACATCGAGGGTGTGGCGCAGTAGGTGCAATGAAACGGGCATCCCCAGCCGGTGAGCACGGCGGCGTGCCGCAGCGGATGACCATAGAGATGATAGGCCGGCCCTAGGGAATCGGACACCGCCACCGGCAGCCCGGTGATGGCGGCAACCGCCCGGGCGGCTACCGCCGGTTCCGCCGCGGCCACCACGTCGTCGAACAGCCCCGACCGTTGTGCGTGCTCCGGGCAGAGCGCCGCATAGACGCCGCCGAGCACGATCCGGGCGCGGGGGAACGCCGCCCGCAGCCGGCGGGCCGCCCGGAACACGCCGCCGTACCAGTACGTCATGGCGCTGCCCAGGAAGACAAAATCGGGTTCGGCCAGCGCCGCCAGGCGCGCGCTGAAGTCGGTGTCGCCCATCCCGAAGCGGTAATAGTGGCGACGCGTGCCGGCCAGCGGCGCCGGTTTGGGGATCCGCACGGACGGGAACCGGCCGGTGGCGTGAAACCGGTCCGGGCCGCCCACCACCTCGCGGGCCAGGCAGTCGAGCAGGGTCACATCGGCGCCCGCCGCCTCGAGCAGCGCGCCGACGTGCAGCAATCCCAACGGCCGGAGCCAGAGGTCGTAGGCGGTGAAGTCCTCGATCCAGGGATTGACCAGCAGCACCCGGCTCATCATGGTTGCGCCTGGGCCAGCTCGCGCCGGTAGGCGTCGCGGAGCTCCGTAAAGAAGGCCTGGTAGGCGGGCGAGCGAAAGTCGGGGAACGTCCAGGGGAGCGATTCCCAGTGCCGGCTCCGCCACTGGAGGGTCACCTCGCCCCAGATGCCTTCGGCGAGGTACACGCGGTGGGCGAAATTTTTCGTGCTGGCCAGAACGATCTTGGCCTGCTCCAGGTAGCCCGGGTCCAGGTTCACCGGGCGGCGGAGGCCCGCCGTCCCGCCGGCGGCCAGCTCCGCCTCGAGGCGGTTGGCGGCCACTTTCATCGCGGGCAACCCGCCCGGCGGCGCCAGTCCGGCGAACGCCGCGAACCGGCGCCACACCGCCGGTCCCATTTCGTCGCGGTAGTAGTCGGTGAAGTTGAACGGCAGCGGTTCACTCAGCCGGTCGACGGGGCCGAAAGCGGCCGTGAGCCGCTCCAGGATTACCGCCCACGGGAAGCCGTCGGCATAGAGCACGCCGCAGAACAGCTTCACCGGCGGGACGGATCGGATCTGGCCCACGACAGCCTCCTGGATCAGCCGCCATTATGCCCCAGGCGTGGTGATTTGGCCAGCCGCGGAATCCGTCCGGCCCCCAGCCGCGTCAGAATTGTATGAATCGAACGCCGGGGATCTGGTACAATTATCTTTCTGAACCGGGAGGCCGCATGCTGGATTTCTCCCACCTCAGACCCGAAGAGCGCCACGTCCTCATCGCCGACGACGAACCCATGGTGCACTCCGTGCTCACGGCGATCCTCGGCCGGCTGGGTTTCACCGCCATCAGCGCCTTCGACGGGCTGGAGGCCGCCAAACAGCTTCAGGCGGTGCGGCTGCCCCTGGTATTCACCGACATCAACATGCCCGGGATGAACGGCGTCGATCTCTGCCGCTGGGTGCGGACCCACGCGCCGGACACGTCGGTCATCGCCATTTCCGGCGGCACCGATCTGACCACGGTGGTGGAGGTGATGCAGCTCGGCGCCTGCGACTACATCCAGAAGCCGTTCACCGTCCAGGCCATTGCCATCAGCCTGCAGAAGACGTTCGAGAAGCGAACCCTGGTCATCGAGAACCGCAACTACGTGGCCAATCTGGAGAACATGGTCCAGGAGCGCACCGTCGAGCTGCGCAAAGCCCTCCACGACGCCGAGCGGAGTTTCGACAACACCATCGTCGCGTTCGCCCTGGCCCTGGAGATGCGCGAGCACGAAACCCACGAGCATTCCATCCGGGTACGGGACTACGCCATGCTCCTGGCGCGACGGGCCGGTTTGGCCGGGAGCGAGATCCACAACCTGTCGGTGGGCGGCATCCTCCACGACATCGGCAAGATCGGCGTTCCGGACCGCATCCTGCTCAAGCCCGGGCCGCTGACACCCGACGAGTGGGCGGTGATGCGCCAGCATCCCGTCATCGGGGCCCGCATGATCGACCGCATCGATTCGCTGCCGGGCGCCACCCACGTGGTGCTGTCCCATCACGAGTGGTTCGACGGCAGCGGCTACCCCCACGGCCTTCGCCAGGACCGGATTCCCCTGGCGGCCCGACTGTTTGCGGTGGCCGACACCCTGGACGCGATGACCTCGGACCGGCCGTACCGTCACGCCCTGAGTTTCGAGGAGGCGTATGCGGAGGTCGGCCGGAACACCGAGCGGCAGTTCGATCCCGAGATCGTCCGCGTCTTCCGCGACATCCCGATGGCTGATTTTCTGGCCATCCGGGACCGGGTGGCCACCGACGCCCCGTCCCCGTCGGCCGGCTCCTGAGGCCGATGCCGGACCGGCGCCCGTCCGGTCCTTCGAATCCACCCCGTCCGCCTCGCATCCAAAACCGCTCCGGCGATTCGGATTCCCGCGAACCGCCGGTGATCATGCGCATCATCATTCCGGCACTCACACTCTGCCTGACGAGGGAAAGCGACATGGACAAACTGCTCGATCAAACGTATCCGTTTCAATTGCCGGCGCTGGGGTTCGCGTACGATGCCCTGGAGCCCCACTTCGATGCCCGCACCATGGAGATCCATCACTCCAAGCACCACGCCGCCTACGTCAACAATCTCAACGCCGCCATCGAGAAGCACCCGCACCTGCACGGGGTGCCGCTCGGCGACCTGCTGCGCAATCTCCCGTCCCTGCCTGCCGAGATCCAAGCCACGGTTCGCAACAACGGCGGCGGGCATTTCAACCACGCGCTGTTCTGGCAACTGCTCCAACCCGGCGGACCCGCCGCCCCCGGCGGCGAACTCCGGCAGGCCATCGACGCCGCCTTCGGTTCGTTCGGTGCATTCCAGGAGAAGTTCGCCCAGGCGGCCGCGACCCGGTTCGGCTCCGGCTGGGCCTGGCTGGCCGTTGACGCGTTCGGCCGGCTCCAGGTGCTCTCCACCGCCAATCAGGACGGTCCCCAGATGGACGGCATGGTCCCCATCGTCGGTCTGGACGTATGGGAGCACGCGTATTACCTGAAGTTCCAGAACCGCCGGCCTGAATATGTCCAGACGTTCTGGAACGTGCTGAACTGGGATGTGGTGAACGGCTGGTTCACCGCCCGGCGCTGATTCCAGGCTGCGTCATGAATCCGGCCGGTCCGGCGGTGATGACCGCCGGACCCATCTTCACGCAAGGAGGCTGTGATGATCCGATTAATTTTCCTGCTGGCCCTGGCGGTGATCGCAACGGCCGTCGTCAACGCCGGCGCCGGTTCCGATGATGGTGGCACCGTTCATGCATTCACCATGGACACCATCGACGGCCAGCCCCGCCCGCTGTCGGCCTACGCGGGGCAGGTCCTCCTGATCGTCAACACCGCCTCGCGGTGCGGGTACACCCCCCAGTACGGCCCTCTGGAGAAACTGTACGAGAAGTACAAGGATCGCGGGCTGCGGGTGCTGGCGTTTCCCGCCAACGATTTCGGCGCCCAGGAGCCGGGCAGCAACGAGGAGATACGGGAATTCTGCGGCCGCACCTACGGGGTCACGTTCGACTTGTTCGCCAAGATCAGCGTCAAGGGCGACGCCATGCACCCCCTGTACGGCTACCTGACCACGCACGGCCCCGATCCCGGACCCATCCGGTGGAATTTCACCAAGTTTCTGGTGGATCGGCAGGGTCGCGTGGTCGCCCGCTTCGAGTCCAAGGCGGACCCGCTGTCCGAGGAGGTCGTGGCCCGGATCGAGGCGCTGCTGCAGTAAGGTTCCGTGACGGGGGCGTCCCGAGGCGCCGTCAGACGTGCAGCCGGAAGAGCTCGAGCAGCGTGTCGGCGAACGGCCGGGGGAAAAACTCGGGCAACCGCTCCAGAAACAGGCGCCCGATGGCGTCCAGGGTGCTTAGCTTGGACAGTTCCGCATGGAAGCGGGCCAGGGCCGTCTCATCCACATTCCGGAGCACGTAGCGGGCCAGCGGCAGCGCGGGCTTGTTCACACTGAATCCCCGGAATCCCACCGCCAGCAGCAGAAGCAGAAAGAACGGGTGGGCGGCCATCTCGCCACAGCAGATGACCTCCTTCCCCTTGTCCCGCACGCCCGCGAAGATCATTTCCAGCCCCCGCCGCACGGCCGGATGCGCCGGCGAAAAAATGGACGCGTCGGTGCTCGTATTGCGGTCGTGGGCGACGGTGTATTGGACCAGGTCGTTGGTGCCGAGGGCGAAGAAATCCACCTCCTCGGCCAGGGCGTCGATGATGAAGATGGTGCTGGGGATCTCCAGCATCACCCCGAGGGGAAGGGGGAGACGGTGCCGGAGGTCCGCCTTCGCGGCGACGTCGGCGAGGATCGCCTTGGCGGTGCGCACCTCGTCCACGCTGGAGACAAACGGGAAAGTCAGGCGCAGGTTGCCCCGGTCGTTGGCGCGGAGGACCCCTTCGAGCTGCCGCCGGAACGCTTCCTGCAGAAAGATGCTGAGCCGGATGCCGCGCATGCCCAGGGCCGGATTGGTCTCGTGGAACTGCTCGCGGAGCTGGGGGATCTTGTCCGCGCCCAGGTCGAACGTGCGGATGTTGGCGGTGGCCGGGTACGCCTGTTCGGCCAGACGACGGTAGACCGACTCGTGCTCGGCGACGGTGATGGCGTCCAGCGGCCGGCCCAGGTACAGAAACTCCGAACGGAACAGCCCGACTCCGGCGACGCCCAATCCGGTATAGTCGTCGAGATCCTGCGGCAGCTCGGCGTTGATGTACAGGGCGCCGAGTGCCGGTGCCGGCTTCGGCTTGTCATCGCCCCGCGCTTCCAGGAGGCAATAGGGACCGCGGGCTTCGCCGGCCGGTTGACTCTGCCGGTGGCGGAACCGTTCGATGGTCTCGCGGTCCGGATTGACCACCACCGCGCCGGCGCTGCCGTCCACGATGAGGAAGTCGCCGGTGTGCACTTCCGCCGAGACCGCCTTGAGGTGGGTCACCGCCGGGATGTTCAGCGAGCGCGCAATGATGCTGGTGTGCGAGGTCCAGCCGCCGAAGTCCACGGCGAAGCCCTTCAGGTGCCTGAGGTTGACCTCGCTGAACAGCGACAGGCTGATCTCCGGGCAGATCACGATCACGTCATCGTACTGTTTGGTGTTGCCGTTGGGGGTCCGCCCGGCGATGTTGTGCAGCAGGCGGTCGGCGATGTCGGCGATGTCATGGAGCTTTTCGCGCAGATAGGCGTCCTGGAGTCCGACGTACACCGTCTGCAGGTGTTCCGACACCACCTTCACCGCCCACTCGGCGTTCACCGCGTCGGCGGCGATGCGGCGCCGGATGGCTCCGCTGAAGTGGTCGTCCTGCAGGATGAGGATATGTGCGCCGATCATCGCCGAGTGCTGGTGCCCCAGCTCGCGCTGGAGCATCGCTTCGACCTGCTGCAGCTGGGCGGTGGTGCGGGCAACCGCGTCGTCGAACCGCCGCAGCTCGGCCGGAATGTCGTCCGGCCGGAGGCGGATCTTGAAGACGGGCGGGAGTCCCGGGTCCACCTTCACCGCGTGGCCCATGGCGATGCCCGGCGACACGCCCTGTCCCGTCAGTTCCTTCATGGTGCTTCCATCCCTTCGTCGAATGCGTTCGCAAACAGGCGCTCGATCTCGGCCATCGCCGCCGCCTCGTCAACGCCCGTCACAGTCACCCGGAGCCGGGAGCCCCGGGAGGCGGCCAGCATGAGGATGCCCAGGATGCTCTTGCCGTCGATCTGCTCCTGCCGGTCCGGCCGGGCCAGGTAGACCCGTGATTGGAAGCGGGAGGCCGCGGCCACCAGGCGGGCGGCGGCGCGGGCATGGATGCCCAGCGGATTGTTCACCGTCAGCACTTTTTGCACCATGCGTGTTCCGTGCCCGCAAAGGCGATATTGTACACCCGGGGGCAAGCGCTCGGCGCGGCCGCGGCCGGAAGGGTCCGGCCGCTGGAGGCGGCCTGTGCGCCGCTCACGACTCGGCGAGGAACTGGGAAGCCACCGTGATGTTCGACTTGCCTTTCTCGCAGATCTTCTGGGCCAGCGAGGCGGCGGTCTCGCCGTCCGCCTGGCTGGCCGCCTTGATGATCATGGGCAGGTTGACGCCGGTGATCACCTCCACCCGGTACTGGTCCATGAATGAAATGGCCAGGTTGGACGGCGTCCCGCCGAACATGTCGGTGAGGATGAGAATCCCCTGGGAGGCATCGAGGGTGCCGAGGATTTTGGCGATTTCCTCCCGGGCCTCGCTGACGTCATCGTGCCATCCGATGCAGACGGGGATGATGTGCTCGATCTCGCCCACGATCATTTCGGCCGCCGCCACCAGTTCGCTGGCCAGCTGGCCATGCGTCACCACCACACAGCTGATCATGGCGCCACCTCCTCGGTTCCAGCCGATGATGCGTTGGGGTCCAGCAGTGTCCGGTGCAAGTCGCCCATGGGATGCTGCCCGCTGGAACGCATCAGGAAGACGCGGCAAGCCACCTCCACCAGCACCGACAGGTTGCGGCCCGGCGCCACCGGGATGCTCATGCTGGGGAGTTCGACGCCGAAAACCTCCCGCCGCTGCCAGGAGAAGCCGAGACGGTCGTACTCCTTCTGGGGGTGCCAGCGTTCCAGCTGGATGTAGAAGATCACCTCCTTCATCCGGCTGACCGCCGAGATGCCGAACATCTCGCGCACGTTGAGGATGCCGATGCCCCGCAACTCGAGCAGATTCTGCACCGGCGGCGGCGACTCGCCGATGAGGTGCTTGCCGCCCACGTTGCGCAGGTCCACCACGTCGTCAGCCACCAGCCGGTGGCCGCGCAGGATCAGCTCCAGCGCGCACTCGCTCTTGCCGATGCCGCTTTCGCCGCCGATGAGCACGCCCAGGCCGTAGACGTCCATCAGCAATCCGTGCAGGATCATCCGCGGCGACAGCTCGATTTCCAGAAATTCGGTGAACCGGTAAATCGCCGTGGAGCTGTCCAGTTCGGTGAGCAGGACGGGCAGGCCCTGCGCTCGGGCGAACTCGGCCAGAGCCGGCGGCAGGGCCAACCCCTGGGTGACCATGAGGGCGGTGTTCAGTCGGGGCGCCAGCTTCGCGATCACGTCGCGGAGTTGGTCGATCGGCCGGGATTTGCAATAGCTGTCCTCGGTGTTCCCGAACACGTAGATCCGGCCGTCCTGGATATATTCGGTGAAGCCGGCCAGGGCCATGCCGAGTTTCTGCAGCCGCTTTTTGGTGATGCGCCGCGCCAGCAAGGCCGGATCCGAACCCGGATCCAGCCGGACGAATGACCGGTTTTTCTCGAGAAACTCGCCCACTGTCAATGCGGGCGTCTGCGTCTGGGTGGCGTGGTCCTCCATGGCCGGCTGACCGGGTTACGGGCGGATCAGGCCGAAATTGCCGTCGCTGCGACGGTACAGCACATTGATCTGCTCCGACTGCGCGTTGTAGAACACCACAAAGCTGCCGCCCGATTCCCGCAGCTCCAGAATCGCCTCGTCGACGGCCATGGGTCGGGGATTGAGTTCCAGCTCCACCACCTGCGGGTTCTCCGCCAGGACCGCCGGGCTGCCGAGGTCCGTGATGGAGCGGTGTAACAGCCGCTCGTGGAGCTCCTCCTTGCCGGTGCCGCGGGCGATATCCTTCCGCCGGTCCTTGAAGCGGCGGATTTGCTTTTCCAACTTTTCCACCACCGTGCCGATGGAGGCGTACAGATCCTTGGACTCCTCGGTGGCGGTGAACGTGCCGTGCCGGGTGTTGAGCACCCCCTCGGCGATCTGACGGTGTTTCTCGACGGTGAGCACAAAATGGAAATCGCACTCGCCACCCACCAGCTTGGTGAACTTGTTGACGCGCTTTTGCACGTGTTCGCGGATGGGGGGGGTGATCTCGATGTGGCGGCCGGTGATTTCGATGTTCATGGCTCCTCCTTGTTTAGTTTTTCCGTCGTCGCGAGCGGGAGTTGGGCAGGCCCATCTCCTCGCGGTACTTGGCCACAGTCCGGCGCTTGATCTCAATGCCGTCCCGGTTGAGGATGTCGGTCAGATCGTTGTCGGACAGCGGCCGGTCGGAGTTCTCCTTCCCGATGAGGTCCCGGATTTTTTCCTTCAGGATGTGGACCGAGATGTCGTCGCCCGCATCCGTTTTGAAACCCAGGGTGAAAAACTGGCGAAGCTCCAGGATGCCCTGGGGGCAGTGCACCCACTTGTTGGTCACGGCACGGCTGACGGTGGACGTGTGCAGCCCCAACTGCTCGGCGACGTCCTTGAGCAGCATCGGCCGGAGATGGGCGATGCCGTTGTCGAGAAAATCGCGCTGCCGCTCGATGATGATCTCGCAGACGCGGTAAATGGTGCGCCGGCGGTGATCCAGGTTGCGGATGAGCTCGATGGCGCTGCGAAATTTCTCCCGGATGAACCGCTTATCCTCGCGGTTGGCCTGTCCGCTCTCGAGGATGCGGCGATAGTAGGCGTTGATGTGAAGGCGGGGCAGGCCGTCCTCGTTGAGGGTGATCACGTAGTTGCTGCCCACCTTGTGGATATAGACGTCCGGTTGGATGTAGATGGTGCTGTCCGGCTGGTGCTGCAGGCCGGGCTTGGGATTGAGGTGACGGATGCGCGCCACCGCCGCCGCCACGTCAGCCGGCGGGCAGCCTTCGAGTTCGGCGATCTGGTCCAGCTGGCCGGCCTCCACGAGTGCGGCGTGACGCTCCAGCACCCGGTAGGCCAGGGTGTCGGATTCCTCCCAGTAGCGCAGTTGGATGAGGAGGCAGTCCCGCAGGTCCCGGGCGCCGACGCCCGGCGGATCGAAGTCCTGGACCAGGGTCAGGGCTTCGGCGGCGTCGGCCGCCCCGACTTCGGCCGCGGAGGCAATCTCATCGAGGCCCACCTGCAGGTAGCCGTCCTCCCCCAGGTTGCCGATGATCTCCCGCGCCGCCCGCTCCACCTCCGGCCGCGTCTCGACCAGGTTCAACTGCCAGTTCAGGTGCTCGTAAAACGAGACCGGTCGCACGGCGAACGTGTCGTACTCCGGCCGCTCGTAGTGCTCGTACTCTGCGGTTTTGAAGCCGGGCGACAGGTACTCCTGGAAGTAGCTGTCCATCTCGACGTCGTCGAAGGAGTCAGGACCCGGTGCCTCGGTTTCCTCGGCGTCAGCGGCCGCGGCCGCCGGGGGGCTGTCCACAAGCGGCCTCTCCGCGGCATCGTCGGCCGTCTCGTCCAGAAACGGATTTTCCAGCAGCTCGTTCTTGATGAATTCGCTGAGCTCCAGGTGCGGCAGCGTGAGCAGCTCGATCTTCTGGAGCAGGGCCGGGGTGAGGGTCAGCTTCTGAATGGGGGCGATCCGCAGGCTCTGGCGGAGGTAGGGATTCTTATTCACCATGCGTTCGTTAAACCGTCACTCTGGACCCATTATAACAGATGTGCGGGCGGGCGGGGAAAAGAGCCGGCGTCAGAGCAGCTGGAAGTGTTCGCCGAGGTAGACGCGGCGGACTTCCTCGTCCGCCGCCAGCTCCTGCGGCGTGCCGTTCCGGAAGATCCGGCCTTCGTGGATGATGTAGGCGCGGTCGGTGATCCGGAGCGTTTCGCGGACGTTGTGATCGGTGATCACGACGCCGATGCCCCGGGATTTGAGGTGCACGATCAGCTTCTGAATGTCGATGACGGCCAGCGGGTCGATGCCGGCGAAGGGCTCGTCCAGGAGAATGAACGACGGCTTCAGCAGGAGGCAGCGGGCGATCTCCACGCGACGGCGCTCGCCGCCCGAGAGGGTGTACGCCTTGTTCTTGCGCAAGTGGGCGATGCCGAACTCCTGCAGCAGGTCGTTGGCGAGCTTCTCCTCCTGGCTGGCGGTGAGATTGAGGGTTTCGGCGATGGCCAGGAGGTTTTCCTCGACGGTCAGCTTTCGGAAAACGGACGGCTCCTGGGGCAGGTAGCTGATCCCCTTCTGGGCCCGCAGATACATGGGCATGTCCAGGATGTCCTCGTCGTTGTAAAACACCCGCCCCGCGTCGGGGTGGGTCAGGCCGACGACGATGTAGAACGTGGTGGTTTTACCCGCGCCGTTCGGCCCCAGCAACCCGACGATCTCGCAGTCGTTGATCTCCAGGTCGATGCCCTTGAGCACCTGACGGCCACGGTACGACTTGGTGATCTGTTCGGTCCGGAGTTGGGGCATACTGCTAACTTATTATTTTTTAATGGTTTGCGAACCAGAATCCACGCGAATTTTATCATCCCCGCGGTGAAATGTCAATTGCGTCCCCCGGGTGGTGCGGCCTTCGACCCGGTCCACCACGACGGCCGGAGCGCCGCTGAGCACGTAGAGCCCGGCGGCCAGATCCAGCCGCAGCTGGTCGCCGGTGGCATCCCGGGCGGACTGATTCAGCCGCACGTGGCCGCGGGCGACCAGCTCGGACAGACCGCCGCCTTCGCGCAACAGGCCGTCCAGGGTGTCGGCGCTCATCACGCCCTGATCGGTCCGGGTCCTGACCTGGTCTTCGAACCGGATTTCGCGGCGCTCGGGGTTGTACTGCATCCGCTCGGAGGTGATCTCGAACCGCTGCTCCTTCCCCTGGCCGTCCCGGGTGAAGAAAATCCCCCGGACCTTGTCTCTGGCGCTGAAACGGCCCCCGCGCTGCTCCAGCTCGAATTGGCCGGCCGTCAGAATGTTCCGGCCCTGGACCATTCGGCAGGGGCCCCGATAGACCAGGCGCCCGGCCGCCTCATCGCCCTCCAGCCCGCTGGCGTGGAGGTAGACCGGCTCCCGTTTCCCTTCACCGTTGCCCAGGGCCGACAGGTCGAACTTGGCGCCGGGCTGGCCCGGCATGATCGTCGTCTGCACGGGCCCCTGACCGGCCAGCGTCCGGCGCCGGACGTCATAGACGAAGATCTCGGCGCGGGTGACGGCGCCGCCGGTTTCGAACCGCGGCTCCCCCTTGAGCCGGAGCAGATCGTCCTTGAGGTTGGCCTCGGCTGCCCATCCCTGCTGCTCGGGGTCCTTGTAGGTCACGCCGCCCTTCAGAACCATCGTGTCGATTCGGTTGCGCTCCTTGGGCCGGAGCGATCCGGCCAGCGACCGTCCGGTGGCTTCGCTCCATCGGCCGCCCGCCGCCGACCGGTGCAATCGGACATCGCCGTCGGCTTCGAACGCCGAGGCGTCGGCGCTGCCGGGAAAGAAATCCACCCGGAAGCGGTCGGCCTGAATGGTCGTCGTCTCGTTCGGCGCGGGGCGTTGGAGCTGGCAGTCGCCGTGGCCCCGCCCCTCCGCCCGCGCCGGGAATCGGCCCTCGGCGTCGTACTGCACCACCAGCTCGTCCGCAGTCGCCTGATACGCGTCGCCGCCGGCGCTGGTGGCGGTCACCCGGCCGCGGTCGAGGACCGTGATCCGGCCGACGGCGGGGGCGGCCGCCCCGGCCTGGAATTCGATCCGGATCCGACCGCCCGACAGGCGGTTGACGCGCCGCTCGGCCTGCTGGCTGATGGCCGCTTCGCCGTCCAGTTGCAGGATTTCAGGTTGCATGTCGGGGCCGATCGCCAGCCGGAGGCTCTGACTCGTCATCTCCTGGCCGGTCCGCGCGGCGGCAAACCGGCAGCCGCCCGTCGCCTGCGTGGCGGTGACCCGGCCGGTGGAATCCGCGTCGATGCGGATGTGCGCCGCCGAGAGCTCGTCGCCGTTCAGCCGCAGCAGCGCCTGGCCGTCGGCACTCACCGATTCCAGCCGGTCGTTGGCGGGGGTGAGCCGGAAGACGACGGTGTCGCCGGCCAGTTTCATCTCGCCGGCCGTGTCGCGGCGGGTGAACTCCGCCGCGCCCGACGTCGCGGCCTCCTGGACGCGGTGCTCCGCGTCGAGCCGAACCAGCATCTCGGCGCCGGTCAGGCGGGAGATGGCGCTGCTCATGGTCACCCCGTCCTCCAGCCGGATGGTCCGGCCTTCGTCGAGGATCCAGCCCGAACCGGCCGCCAGGTCGAGGTACTCCTCCCGCCACTCGGGACGGTCCCGCATCTCGTCGGGCAGCGTGTATTTCAACTCCAGCGGCTGCGTGAGCCGGAAGGTCCGCTCGCGCAACGACACCCGGAAGCCCCGCCCCCGGCCGGCGAGCCCCGGGGCCTCGAGCCGGAAGTCCGCGTCGTTCACCACCTGCTCCTGCGTCTTGTTGTAATCGAGCCGGGAGGTGATGACGGTGTAACCCTGCGAGTGAAGGCGCACGTCCCCCTGGAAGCGGACGTTCTGATCCGACACCGAGTAGCGGCATTGCCGGGCCTCGATGCGGTCCTGGCGCTTCCCCTGCGGCCCGTGGTAGACGGCGGTGACCCCTTCCAGATCGTTGACGCCGCCCCGGGTGGCCACGTTCTTCCGGGCGGTGATGACGAACAGGGGGCGTCCGTCGCGCGATTCGACGTACCGGATCTCCCGGGTGTCGCTGGCGACTTCCCGATCCAGGACCGCGGCACCGGAATCGGGCGCGCCGTCGCCGCCGCGCCGGACGAAGAAGAAGGCGACGGCCAGCAGCACGATCGCCGCCATGCCGATGCTGAGTCCCTTGATGTGTCTGAAAAATCGAGTGATGCCCAGGGCCCCGGTCCTCCGGAGGTGGATCGGACGGGATGATTTTACCACCATTCGTCCTCGGCCGCTTACCTGAAAGTTGCCATTTGTGGGCAGCTGTGGCACAATGAGCGTGTTTCACTAAGGCACGTTCTTTCAGGCAGATCAAAGCAGGCCCGCCGGCCGCGAACTCCCGTTCCGGATCCTGGGCCTCCTGAATGGGTGGTTCAACCGAGGAAGCAAGGGGACTATGGCGCAGATCTCCCACGCCGAAAAGGAAATCAAGCTCAAGATCGTCTATTACGGCCCGGCCCTCAGCGGCAAGACCACCAACCTGATCTACATCCACCAGGTGCTCTTCCCCAACCAGGCGGTCAAGCTGTTCTCAATCAACACCGGCGATGACCGCACCCTGTTCTTCGACCTGCTGCCTCTGGAGCTGGGCCGGGTCAACGGTTATGACCTGAAGCTGCAGTTGTTCACCGTGCCCGGCCAGGTTCGCTACAACCAGACGCGGCGCGCGGTGTTGAGCAAGACCGACGGCGTGGTGTTCGTTGCGGATTCCCAGAAGGGCTTCGAAGATTCCAACCTCGAAAGCTACACCAATCTCAAGGAGAATCTCGCCCTCAACCACCTCCCGTACGCCAGCATCCCCCTGATCATTCAGTACAACAAGCAGGATCTGGACGGGATCCACCCGGTCGAGGCCCTGGACCGTCAGCTCAACGATCGCCGGGTGCCCAGCTTCGGCGCCATCGCCATCACCGGCGTCGGCGTGCTCCAGACGCTGAAGCAGTCGATCCTGCAGGTGCTGGGGCAATTCAGCCGGACATTCCCCGAATTTCCCGTTTCCGAGATCGAGGACCGGATCGACCGCAGCTTCGAAGCGGTGCTCGACGCTTATCAGCAGGGCAGCCGCGCCACGGCGCCGGTGGCCGAACCCGAGACCGCCTTCCGCGAGAAACTCCAGGCTTCGGCGCACAACATCAAGGTGCGGGAAAGCCGGGATGAGATTTCCCAGGCCGAGCTGCTGGAGAAGGCCGTCGAGACCAACATCGAGATGGCCGAGCTCTACAATGCCCTCAACACCACGAAGAATCAACTGGAACAGAAGAGCCGCGAGCTGACCATTCTGACCCAGGTGACGCAGGCCCTGGTGGAGCCGTTCGATCCCGAACAGCTGCCGCGGATGCTGTTCAAGTCGGTGCTGATGACGTTCCAGACATCATATGGCTCCATCCTGCGGCTCAACCCCGGCACCGACGGGTTCCAGGAGCTGTTCATCTCCGGTTTCAGCAAGGATCCCCTGGACAGCCTGGCCATGAGCGGCAGCGATTCCCTGGCCCGGCATCTGTTTGAACAGCAGAAACCGTATTTCTTCAACGCCTTCTCCTTTGACGCGGACGCGCTGCCGGGATTGCCGCCGGCGGAGCTGGCCGAACAGTTGAAGAAGCGGCACATCATGGCGTTCATGAGCGTCCCCCTGCGAGCGGCCGAGACCCAGTTCGGTCTGGTGACCCTCTATCAGCTCATCAACGAGGCCAGTGTCCTGAAGGCATACGGAGCGGAGGAAGTCCGATTCCTGAATCGGCTCGGCGCCGTCATCTCCCTGGCCTTCGAACGGATGGAGCAGGCCAAGCGCGTGCAGGCGGCCGACAGCCAGGCGGACACCCTCATCGCCGAGCGCACGGCGGCGATCGAACAACAGGCCCACACCTTGTCCGCCCAGAACGCCGACTACCAGAACCGCCTCCATAAACTGGAAACCCTGCTGGTGCCCATCGTCCGGATGGACCAGGAGCGCTACCAGCGGCTGCAGACCTTTCGGACCGACATCAGCAAACCGCTCTCGTCGGTGCTGACCGCCGGCAAGATCCTGGAAAAATTCGGTGTGACCAGCAAGGACAACCTGGACAAGTTCCTGGAGGTGCTGCGCGAAGAATCCGCCCGGCTGAACCAGGTACTGGCGGGATTCGAGGCGGCCACGACCCGCTACTTCCAGCCCGCCGACTTCGTGGAGGGCTCGTTCCCCTTGAGCGAATTGCTGGCGAAAGTGCGCGATCTGTACCTGCCCGTCATCAAGATGAAGCGGCTGGAGTTCCGGGAGGACATTCCCGACGAACTGCCCAACGTGCTGGGCGATCGGCACAAGCTCCAGTACGTGCTGAACCAGCTCGTGGAAAACGCCCTGCAGTTCACCTCCAGCGGGTACCTGGAAATTCGCGCCCAATTCAATCCCGTTCTCAACGACCGGTTCATGGTGGTGTCCGTCGCCGACACCGGCAGCGGGATCAGCCGGGAAAACCTGCCGCGGATCTTCGAGCGATTTTTCCGCGAGGCCGGCGATTTCGGCACGCAGCAGGTCAACTTCGGACTGGGGCTGGCGTTCAGCAAGGAGATCATCGAGCATTACAGCGGCCGCATCTGGGCCAAGAGTGAAGAAGGACTCGGCACCACGGTCTACGTGGAGCTGCCGGTCCACCAACGCGGGAGATGAGCATGCTGTTTTACAACAAAACGCGCCTGAAGAAGTCCGGCGAGAAGCTGGTCGCCCAGGGTCAGCTCGACAAGGCCGTGGCCGTGTTCGACAAGATCCTGGCCCGCGAGCCGGAGGAGACGGACATCCTGTTCCTGGCCGGCGAGCTCAAGATCCGGCTCAAGCAGCGGGAATCGGGTCTGGCCTTGCTAAACAAAGCCGCCTTCCTCTACGACCGGGGCAACGAGACGCAGAAGGCCATCTCGATCTACAAGAAGTATCTCCAGCACGACCCGGAAAACCTGGACATCCTGTCGAAACTGGCCGACCTCCACCTCAAGGCCGGCCACCCGGGCGAGACGTCGCAGACACTGCTCCGTGCCGCGGCCGTCGCCAGCGTGAAGGACCCGTCGCAGGCGATTTACTACTACGAGAAGGTGCTCAAACACGAGCCCGACAATCCGGAAGGCCTGGCGTCGCTGGCCGAGCTGTACCTGAAGCAGAAGCTCATCCCGAAAGCCGTGGAGTGCAGCTTCCGGGCCGGCCAGAAGTTCTTCGAGAAGGGGAACTACGCCAAAAGCTACATGCACCTCTACACGGTGATCCAGCACGAGCCGGACAACCTGCCCGCCAACCTGATGATCCTCGAGACCCTCATCCGACTGCAGAGCTACGAGGACGCGCTCGTTCACTGGAACGCGATGAGCCAGGGGGAGAAGGAGACCGATCTGAAGCTGCTGCAGTACCGCGGCGACATTCTGCTGGAGCTCGACCGGAAGGACGAGCTCAAGAACCTCGTCCACAAGATGAGCTTCATGGTGCCGGACAGCTACACCATCGTCTTCCGGTTCGTGGACCGCGCCCTGGGCTCCAAACGCCATGCGATGGCGGTGGAGCTGCTCGATCTGCTCGACCTCTCCCAGTACCACTCGTTCAGCAGCAAGATCACCGAGGCGCTCTCCCGGATCCTGGCCGAGGACGAGGACAACGTGGGCGCCCTGCAGAAGATGGCCGAGCTGAAGATCTTCACCGGCGATATCCAGGGCGTCACCTCGATGTACGCCAAGCTGTACCAGAACTTCCTCAAGACCGAGGATCACCGCCGGGCGTACCAGCTGCTGGAGAAATGGCTCAACCTCGAGGAGAGCAACGACTGGATCCGCCAGGAGATGCGCCGGCTGAAGCTGATCCTGGACGAAAAATCCGACCGCAACCTCGACCTGATGCGGGGCAAGCTCGAGGAGATCAGCCTGGCCGACCTGATCCAGATGCTGGAATCCGCCCGCAAGACGGGGGTCCTGCAGATCCGCTTCACCGACCGGGTGGGCAAGATCTATTTCAGCAAGGGCGCGATGGTCCACGCGGCCTACCTGGACTCCATCGGCGCGGACACCATCTACCACCTGCTCAAGCTGCCGGGCGGTGATTTCACCTTCGACCCCAATCTCCCCGCCGGTCTGGTCACCAGCATCCAGCATTCCAACACCCAGGTGGTGCTGGACGCGTTGCGGGTCATCGACGAGGAAACCCACCGGCTCCGCGAGTCCGGCGAGGCGTCCGACGCGACCTGATCACGCGCGGCGCGCCGCCCGTCCGCCCATGAACAGCAGGCTCAGCGTGCTGGCCAGGATCAGCGCGCTGCCCAGCAGCGAGCGGCCGTCCTGCACCTCGCCGAAGAGCCACCAGCCCCAGACCACCGCGAACACCACGTTGGCGTAGGTGGCGATGGAAATCCGCCCGGCCGGCGCCAGCCGGTAGGCGTGGGTCATGGTGAGCTGGCCCACCGCGGCGCTGGCGCCGACGCCGAGGACGGGCAGCCAGCCGGCGGCCGGCGGCATCCGGAACCCGGCCACGGTGGGCGGCAGCGCCATGACCACCGACACCAGCGCGAAACAGAGGACGATGTGGAGGGGTGAGAACCACGCGGTCAGCTTTTTGACCGACAGGTAGGCTGCCGCCGAGAACACCGCCGACAGCAGGCCCACTAGTCCGGCGGTCAGATCCATTGACAGGTCGGGCTTGACCACGTGGTAGACGCCATAGAATCCCACCGCCAGAGCCAGCAGCAGGCCGCCGGTGATCCGTTCTTCCAGCATCAGCGCGGCGAACAGGAGGACAAACACGGGACTGGTCTTGTTCAGGATCACCGCGTCCGCCAGCTTCATCCGGCTGATGGCGTACAGATAGCAGACCAGACCCAGGCTGCCGAACACGCCCCGCGAAACCAGCAGCCACGCGTTGCGGTCGGCCAGCAGCCGCCGCCAGCGGCTGCCGCCGGCCGGCGCCGCCCGGTCGGCAAGCCGCCAGCCGCCGTGCGCGGGATCGGCGCCGCGCTGGCGCCGCGCCTGCAGCCGGATCAGGGCGGCCATGATCACCGCCAGCATCACGCCCCGGTAACAGGTCAGCGGCCACACACCCACTGCGTTGACCGCCAGCTTGGCGCACACGTCCATCAGGCTGAAGGCCAGGCTGCTGCCCAGCATGAGCCAGACCGCCCGGTTTTCCTCCCGGCTTTTCAGCCGACTCAACGGTCCCGTCATGAACGATTGACGCTCCATGCCCGACGGAATCATTTACAATAGGCGCGTACCGGACTATCTTACCGGAATACAGCCGGTCCGCGCACCAAAAAGCGCTCCCCAGGAGGTAGCTGCCGATGGCTTCAGACCTGTGCGATCCGGATCGATATTCGCGGCAGGTCCGCTTCCGGCCGGTGGGACCCGAGGGGCAGGCCCGGCTGGCGCGGGCGGCGGTGCTGGTGGTGGGGTGCGGCGCGCTGGGCAGCTCGGTCCTCGAAACGCTGGCCCGGGCGGGCGTGGGGCGCCTCCGGTTTGTGGACCGCGATTACGTCGAGTTGTCCAATCTTCCCCGGCAGGCGCTCTACACCGAGGCCGATGTCGCGCAGTGCCGTCCCAAGGCCATCGCGGCCCGGGACGCCCTGCGGGCCATCAATTCGGCTGTCGTCGGCGAGGCGGTCGTGGCCGACTTCAACGCCGCCACGGCGCCGGCGCTGGCCGCGGGGATGGACCTGATCCTGGACGGCACCGACAACTTCGGCGTCCGCTTCCTGATGAACGAGCTGGCGATCCGGTCGGATACGCCCTACATCTACGGCGCGGCGCTGTCGGGCGTGGGCACGATCATGCCGGTGGTGCCCGGCCGGACACCGTGCCTGCGCTGCATCATGCCCGAGCCGCCCGAGCCGGGCAGCGTGCCCACCTGCGACCAGGTGGGGGTCATCGCCCCGGTGGTCCGCATGGTGGCCGCACAGGAGGCCGCGCTGGCCATGCGGGCGATCGTCGCCGGCCGCGAAGAGCTGCCGGCCCGGCTGATCCAGTTGGACGCGTGGACGCCCGAATTCACCGTCATCGATGTCGCCGCCGGGCGTCGGCCCGATTGCCCGGTGTGCGGCTGCCGGCGGTTCGCCCTGCTCGATGGCGCCGGTGCGGAGGATGCGGCGTTGGACGGCAAGGCGATTGTCCAGCTGCAACCGCCCCCCGGCCCGCCTCCCGACCTGGAGCGGCTGGCCGCCCGGCTGGCCGGTGCCGGGGCGGTGACGCACAACCCCCACCTGCTCCGCCTCACCGTGCCGCCGCATGAACTGGTCCTCTTCCACGACGGCCGCTGCTTCGTGCGGGGCACCGCCGACCCGGCCGAAGCCCGCCGGCTGCGCGACCGGTACCTGGGCATCCCCGAGTGACACCGCGCCCCGGCGCCGGCCGCGAGTAAACCCAGGCAGTGCTTGCAATCCACCAGGGGGCGGTCTATACTCCTCTTTATTTTTTTCCCAGTGAGGTATCATCCTGATGTCCCGTACGTCCGTCCTCGACCAGGTGGGTCATACACCCCTCGTGGAGATGCGCCGCTCATCGCCGCATCCGGGGATCCGCCTGTTTGCCAAACTCGAACACCTGAATCCCAGCGGGTCGCTGAAGGATCGCATCGTCAAGTACATCATCGAACAGGCCGAGGCGAACGGAACGCTCACCAAAGACAAGATCATCGTCGACGCCTCCAGCGGCAACACCGGGATCGCCATGGGCATGATCGCCACGGCCATGGGCTACCGGTGCCGCGTGTACATGCCCTCCTCCAAGAGCCGCGAACGCCGGATCATGATGAATTTCTACGGAGTCGAACTGATCCTGACCGCGCCGGACAACCCCCATTCCCACATCCACGCCTGCGAGGAGATCGTCGCAGCGCATCCGGATCAGTATTTCTACCTGAATCAGAATGGCAACCCCGGCAATTACTGGGCCCACTACTACGGCACCGGCGCCGAGATCATCGCCGACATGGACGGCCTGCCGGTGGACGCCTTCTTGACCGGCCTGGGCACCGGCGGCATGCTGATGGGCGTCGGCCGCCGCCTGCGGGAGTCCCACCCCAAGGCCCGCGTCATCGCCATCGAGCCCACCCAGGGGATTTCCAAGATCGAAGGCCTGCTTCACCTCGACGGCAGCTACCTGCCCCCGATCTGGGAGGAGCGCTGGGTGGACGAGCACATCTACGTCCCCGACAACACGGCCATCGAGTACGCCCGCCTGCTGGCGCAGCGCGAGAGCCTCTTCGGCGGCATCAGCTCCGGCGCCAACTACTGGGCGGCCCTGCAGGTCGCCGACCGGATCGGTTCCGGCAACATCGTCTTCGTCTGCTGCGACCGCGGGGAGCGCTACCTGTCCACCACCATGTGCCAGGGCATGGACGGCGGAAAGACACTCTGAAGCCGCAGGTTCCGGCGGCACCAGCTCCGGCCCTCCCCTTTTCCCGCGGATCGCAAGCCGCGCCCCCGGGCGGCCGGCAGCCGATGCAGCTTCCAATTGGTTGACTGACCGGGCGTGCCCCGCGCAGCCGACGCCGGTGTCCCCATGCTATAATATCCCCAGCTTGTCTCCGGGGGTGCCTCATGAGAGTTGCGGCTGCCCTGAGCGTAATTCTGCTGGCGGCCGGGTTCGCCGCCGCAGATGTCCAGTATCTGCCCCACGTGGTCGTCGGCGGCGGCTACACCACCACGATCAACGCGACCAACCTGGTGCCGGACCAGACCGACTGGATCCTGATCTATTTTTACCGCGAGAACGGCGCCGCGTGGACGGTGCCCACCAACCTGGGCAATTACAACCGCGTGGATCTGTGGACCGGCCCGTACCAGACCCAGACGGTCGTTCTCTCCAGCCAGAGCACCGTCATCGAAAGCGGCTGGGCCATGGTGATGAGCCCGGGGCCGGCCACCGTCGCGGCCACCTACGCCGCCACCGTGGATGCCGCCCCCGTCGCCTCGGCGGGAGTGCTGCCGGCCATGCCGGACGTGTGGAGCGTCCTCCCGGTGTCCGTCGCCACGGCGGCCAGCCGGGACACGGGCGTCGCCCTGGTCAATCCGTCGAAGACCGCCGGTGACGCCACACTCGAACTGCTGGACGCCGAGGGCGGCGTGGTCGGCACGCGCACCGTACCCGTTCCCGCCAACGGCAAGTTTGTGGGACTGCTGTCCGGTGCCACGCTGTTTCCCGGCGTGACCGAGCTGGAAGGCTTCGTGAAGATCACCGCGTCCCAACCCATGGCGGCCGCCGCCCTGCGGATCGAGGGCCGGTTGTTCTCCACTCTCCCCGCGGTGCACGACATCCTGCCGTGGCGGAACTCCCACATCATCTACGTGAGCCCGATCATCGGCCAGGATTCGGTCTATGACGGGTCGTTCCTCCGGCCGTTCAAGACCATCCGGAAGGCACAGACCGTCGCCGACCGGGGCTGGACCATCTACCTGCTGCCCGGGCTCTACAGCGAGGACAGCGGCGAGGATTTCCCGATCTACCTGAAGTACTGTGTCCTGATCCAGGGCGCGGACGCCCGCTCCGTCTTTATCCTGGGCGGCAGCACACCGTCCGGCTCCGCTGAAAGCTGCGCCGTGACGGGTGAGAACCGGGGGCTCATCGCCGACGTGACCGTCATGAACCCGATCGGGCACGGCATTTACACCGATACCACCATCGGCGTGAACGATTGTCGGTTTCTGCACTGCGCCGGCACCGGGATCAAGCTGATCGGTGGGCGGACCGTCATCACGGACTGCACGCTGACCGGCAACACCATCGGCGTGTTCGTCGGGGCGGATGCGGACCCGGACCTGGGCGGCGGGCTGTATTACGGCACCGGCGGCAACGTGCTGATGGGCAACCACCACTGCGACCTGTTCATCGAGGACAAGTGCACCATCGGAATCCGTTTCAACAGCTGGGACAGCGCGTTCCCCAGCTGGGGCACGGTCTGTGAGGGAGGGGTGGACATCGCTTCACCCACCGGGGTTTTCTACGACCATTGATGGGCGCTCGCCGGGCGGACACGTCCGCCTGGGGCGGCGATGATCCTGCGGACGGCAGGCGGGGCAGGGGGGCGGCGGCGGCCCGTCCGGCCGGCCGTCGCACAGCCCATGACTCAGGGCAACACGCGCATCGCCGCCCAGTGGGCGGCGATCAGCCAGGCCAGCCGGAGGAGCAGCGCGGCGCACAGGGCCAGGATCAACCACCGGATCCAGCGTTCCCGGGCCCGGTCGCCCCGGGGCAGGCCGTAGCTGCCGTACGCGGCCACGACGTCGGCCACGCGGCGCCGGCCGCGCGCCACTTCCACGAAGATCGCGGCGTAGGTGGCGAACGAGACCGCCACGAAGCCGGTCATCACCCAGAGGGCGTCGCGTTGCAGCGGCTCGAGGTCGAAGGCGTAAGCGAAGAACGCGACCATCTCGGCAAACACCGCGGCTTTGCCCCAGAAGTTGGGCACGATGGGCACGCGCTCCCGGCGGGAGATGAGCCAGCCGCCCAGGGCGATGAGGCCATCCTTGACGTACAGCAGGACCATGGCCCACGTGGGGAAATCGGTGTACAGGACCAGGGCCGCACTCAGGACCAGCGCGCAGATCTTGTCCGCGGCCGGGTCCAGCGCCTTCCCCAGATCCGACACCTGGCCCAACCGGCGGGCGGCCAGCCCGTCGAAAAAGTCGCTCAGCGCCACCCAGCCGACCAGAACCAGGAGCAGCAGCCGGTGGGAGCCGGCCATGGCGTACACCATGAACGGCAACACTGCCACCCGGCTGGCGGACAGGGCGTTGGGCAGGTTCAGCCAGGCGGACATCAGCGGATGAGCCCCTGGTCCAGCATCCGCCGGATGATAGCCAGGGTGTTGTAGGTGCAGCGCGGCACGTCGGCCAGGATCTTCGCCAGGCTGGCGCCTTCGGTGATTTTCATCCAGATCAGCAGGGCGCTGTCGAGCGTCTCCTCGTCGTCCCAGTCCAGGGTGGGGCGCGTCGGCCGGAAGACCTGGGCGAAATCGGAAATCTCGGCGGTGAACACCAGCAGCTCGTCCTTCATCCGCATGGCTTCCAGCAGGAGGTTCATGGGGCTCTTCTCGATGGGCGCCTCGAAGGTCAGGGAGTCCACCTGCTCGCCCCGGAAGATGAACTCGCCGGTCAGGTCGTGCTGGAAGATCTGGTAGAAGGCCTCTTCGCCCTCCAGGACCCCGATCTTGGCGTACAGCACCTTGCCGGCGGCGAACACCACCTCGGCCCGGCGCTTGTCGGGTGTCTCGATGACCATGACGCCGTTCTGGCCCGAGTTGATCAGCGTCTGCATCACGGTGGCGACGTCGAAGTACTGCAGGCTGCCCCGCAGCTCCTTACCCGCCTGGCTGGACGCCAGTTTCGTGTCGGCGCTCTCCAGCCGGCAGGCCAGCAGCTCGCAGAGCCGCCGGAGGAAGAAATTGTTGCTCAGGATGAGCTCCTCGTAGGCCTCCGGCGGGATCTCGAGCAGCTCGGCCTGCTGCGGCACCCGGGCCGAGGCCGAGCGGGGGCGGCCGGTGATCAGGGCCATCTCGCCCAGGCACTCGCCGGTGGTGAGGTAGGCGACCACGGCGGGGGGCGCGTCGTTGGGCTTGGCTTTCTGGATCTCCACCACGCCGCCGCGGATCACGAACAGGCTGAAACCCTGTTCGCCCTCGCGGAAGAGCAGCTCGCCCGGTCCCAGGCGGCGGATGATGCCGCGGCGGTACACGTCTTCCAGCAGGGAGTTCGGCAGCCCCTTGAACAGCTCGGACTGCTTCAGGAATTGGATGTCACTGCCCATCGCCCTCTCCGGAGATAGCCAGGTGCAGTTCGCGAAGCTGGTCGGGCGCCACCGTCGACGGCGACCCGGACATCAGGCACATCGCCGAGGTGGTCTTGGGGAAGGGGATGACGTCCCGGATCGACTTGCCGCCGGCCAGCACCATGACCAGCCGATCGAGGCCGAGGGCGATGCCGCCGTGAGGCGGCGTCCCGTAGCGCAGCGCCTCGAGGAAAAATCCGAATTTCTCCTGGGCTTCGGTCGGACCGATGCCCAGGGTGCCGAACACCTTGCGCTGGACATCCTCGCGGTGGATACGGATGGAGCCGCCGCCGATCTCGGTGCCGTTGAGCACCAGGTCGTAGGCCTGCGCCAGCGCCGCCGCCGGATCGGCGTAAGCGGGATCCGCCGGCGCGGTGAAGGGATGGTGGCAGGCGTAGTACCGGCCGTCAGCCGCGTCGTACTCGAACATGGGGAAGTCCACCACCCAGAGGAAGCGGAAGTCGCGATCATCGAGCCAGCCTTCGCGCCGCGCCACGTGGAGGCGGAGGGTGCCCAGCGCCTCGCTCACGGTCTTGTAGGGGCCGGCCACGAGGACGACCAGGGTGCCGGCGGCGCCGGCCGCCGCCTGGAAGGCGCGCTCCTTCACGCTGTCGGGGACGGCCGCCGGCAGCGAGGACTTCCATTTGCCGTCGTCGGGCCGGATCCAGGCCAGGCCGGCGGCACCGCAGGCCTTGACAACCTCCTGCAGGCCGTCCAGATCCTTGCGGGAGTACTTCGCGCCGCCGGGGATGGCCAGGCCGCGGACGCAGCCGCCATCGGCGACGATCCGCGCGAACACGGCGAACGGCCCGTCGCGGAAGCAGTCCGACAGGTCGTGGATCTCCATCCCCGCGCGGACATCGGGCCGGTCGGACCCGAAGCGGTCCATCGCCTCGCGGTAGGACATCCGCGGGAACGGCGCCGGCACCTCGACGCCCGCCAGGCGGAACACCTGCTGCATCATGGGTTCCAGCAGGGCGATGATGTCCTCCCGCGTGACGAAGCTCATCTCGATGTCCACCTGGGTGAACTCGGGCTGGCGGTCGGCGCGCAGGTCCTCGTCGCGGAAGCAGCGCACGATCTGGAAGTAGCGGTCCTGGCCGGCGATCATGAGCAGCTGCTTGAACAGCTGCGGCGATTGGGGCAGGGCATAGAACTTGCCGTGGTGGATCCGGCTGGGCACGAGGTAATCGCGGGCGCCCTCGGGCGTCGAGCGCGTCAGGAAGGGCGTCTCGAGCTCCAGGAAGCGCTGCGCGTCGAGGTACCGCCGGATCTCCAGGGCTACCCGGTGCCGCAGGACCAGGTTCGCGGTCATGGGCGCGCGGCGCAAGTCGAGGTAGCGGTATTTCAGGCGCAGCTCCTCGGAGGCCCGGACCTCGTCCTGGATCTCGAAGGGGGGCAGCTCCGCCGGGCTGAGCACCTCGAGCTCGTCGGCCACCACCTCCACCCGGCCCGTGGGCATGTGCGGGTTGACGTTTTCCGGCGTGCGGGCGGCCACCTGGCCCCGGACGCGGATGACGAACTCCGACCGCAGGGCGGCGGCCCGTTCATAGAGCGCCGCGTCGCGGTCCCGATAGAACGTCACCTGGCAGAGGCCGTACCGGTCGCGCAGCTGCAGGAACAGCAGGCTGCCGAGATCGCGCTGGGCGTGCACCCAGCCCGCCAGGGTCACGGCCCGGCCCACAAGCTCGAGGTCGGGTTCGCCACAGGTGTGCGTGCGCAGACTCATCGCGTCACTCCTTCTCGGCGGGCTGCTGCCGGAGGACGGCCTCCAGCTCGGTCAGCGGCACCAGAATCTGGTCGCCGGTGATCAGGCTCTTCAGGGCGGCCTGGCCGGCTTCGGCTTCCGCGTCGCCGATGATCACCACGCGCGGCACGCCCAGGCGGTTGGCGTGGCGCAGGTGGCTCTTGAGGCTGCGGTCCTGGAAGTCCTGGCTCACCGCAAAGCCCGCGCGGCGCAGCCGGGCGGCCACCACCTGGGCCAGTTCTTGGGCCGTCTCGCCGAGCGGCGCCAGATGGACGTCCGGCACCGGCCGCGAGCCGGCGCGCACCGCCTCGGGCAGGGCCAGCACGAACCGGTCCAGGCCGAGGGCGAACCCGAAGCCGTGGGTGGGCGGTCCCCCCAGTTGCTCCACCAATCCATCGTAGCGGCCGCCGCCGAGCAGCGAATTCTGGGCGCCCAGGGCGCCGGAGGTGATCTCGAACGTGGTCTTCACGTAGTAGTCCAGGCCGCGGACCATCCGGGGGTTTTCGTGGTACGCGATCCCCAGCAGCCCCAGGTGCTTCTTGAGCCGCTCGTGGTGCGACCGGCACGGCGCGCACAGGTAGTCGAGGATGCTCGGCAGGGAGTTGATGGTGTCCTGACAGTCCGGGTTCTTGCAATCCAGCACCCGCAGGGGATTGGCGGCGATCCGGCGGACGCAGTCGGCACAGAGGCGGCCGGCCGCCGCCTGCTCCCGCTCCTGCAGCACGGCCAGGAAGGCCGGCCGGCAGGCGGGGCAGCCGATGGAGTTGATCCAGAGGCGGGTGTCGCCGATGCCCAGCCGGTCCATCAGCAGCATGAGCATGTCGATGACCTCGGCTTCGACGCCGGGGCTGTCGGGGCCGAGCACCTCGGCGCCGATCTGGTAGAACTGGCGGTAGCGGCCCTTCTGCGGCCGCTCGTAACGGAACATGGGGCCGGCGTAGTACAGTTTGCGGGTTCCGCCGTCCTTGTAAAGCTGATGCTGGATGTAGGCGCGCACCAGCGAGGCCGTTCCCTCGGGGCGCAGGGTCAGCGACTGGTCGTTCCGGTCGGTGAAGGTGTACATCTCCTTCTCGACGATGTCGGTGGTGTCGCCGATCCCGCGGGCGAACAGCTCGGTCACCTCGAAGATGGGCAGCCGCAGCTCCTCGAAGCCGTACCGGTCGAAGATGGCGGCGCTCTCCCGCTCCACCAGGTGCCACAGGTGGATCTCGTCGGGGAGGATGTCGCGGGTGCCCCGCACACAGGTGATCATGAAGCACCTCGAAGGGTGGAATCCGAAAGCGGGTATTGTAAAGGAAACAATGGGAAAAAACAAATGGCGGCGGTCGGGTGGGCCGGCGCTAGTTCACCACCCAGCCCTTTTCCCGCTCGACGAACGACACGCCGTGCATTTCGCCGTTCTTCCAGACGATGGCGATGATCCCCTTCACCTTTTTGCGGCCGAACGACAGGTTGACTTCGTACTCGCGGCCCACCTTGAACTCGATGGGCAGGTTGTCCGCATCCTCGAACGAGAAGCGGAATCCCTTGCGCGACACGTTCTCCGCGATGATGGCCACCGAGCGGATGGTGTCCTGCTCGTCCATGAACTCCATGGTCATGGGCACCCGGATGGACACCCGCCCTTCCTTCCGTTGGACCTTCCAGTTGTTCGACATACAAGAATCCAGTGAATTGGAGTTTCAGCCGATCGCACTCGCCGCCGTTCCTTCTCCGGTCTCAGATGAGCTCCGCCGGAGAAAGATTCCTGACAACCACCCGCAACCTGTCCGAGATCGGTTCGCCGGAGGCCCCGCCATTCCCGACGGTGACGCCGTGGCGTCACCTACAGCCCAGCGCTTGTAAAACGCATTATAACACAAAGCGCTGCTGCGGCAAGCAAGCCGGCCGGTTCGGCCCGACATTTTCCGAGGCCGGGGAATGGATCGCCCGGCCGGCCGCCCGCAGCGGAGTTGACGCGATTTATGATTTATTGCCGGTCCAAAATTGGATAGACTGAGAAGTCGACAACTCCGGATTCCGAGGGAGGTGACCCGTGGCCAACGCCAAACTGTACGTGGGGGCCTCGCTGGACGCACCCGGCGGCGCGCCCAAGGGACCCTGGCACTACGATCCCGACGATCTGACCACCCACGGCCTGATCGTGGGCATGACCGGCAGCGGCAAGACCGGCCTGGCCCTGGTCCTGCTCGAGGAGTTGCTGCTGCAGCGGATCCCGCTGGTCATCCTCGATCCCAAGGGCGACCTGGCCAACCTGTGCCTCCAGTTCCCCGGGTTCGAGGCGACGGCGTTCGCCCCCTGGGTCTCGGCGGCCGAGGCGCGCCGGCGCGGATGCGAGCCGGTGCAACTGGCGGCGGAGACCGCCGCCTCGTGGCGCGACGGGCTGGCCAAGTGGACCGTCGCACCCGCGCGGCTGAACCAGCTCCGGGAGCTGGCCGCCTTTCGCGTCTTCACCCCGGGCTCGTCCGCGGGCGAGCCGCTCAACGTCCTGAGCATGCTCCAGCCGGATCGCGGCGACTTGGCCGATCCGGAGCGGCGCGCCGACCGCGTCAGCGGCGCCGCGTCGGCCCTGCTCGGACTGGTGGGGATCGAGGCCGATCCGATCCAGAGTCCCGAGCACATCCTGCTCGCCAACATCCTGGAATTCTTCTGGAGCCAGGGGCACGAGGTGACGATGGAGTCGCTGCTGGGTGCCATCCAGTCGCCGCCCGTGACCAAGCTGGGCATCTTCCCGGTGGACGAGCTGTATCCGCCCGCCCAGCGGCGCAAGCTGGCCATGACCCTCAATGGCATCGTCGCCGCGCCGTCCTTCGCCCTGTGGCGCCAGGGCTCGCCTCTGGCCATGGACGCGCTGCTGGCCGAGCGTGGCGGCCGGGTGCCGTGCAACATCTTCTACCTGGCCCACCTGAGCGACGCCGAGCGGATGTTCGTCGTCGCCGCGGTGCTCAACGAGATGGTCGCCTGGATGCGGCGCCAGCAGGGCTCCGACGCCCTGCGCGCCCTCCTCTACTTCGACGAGATTGCCGGCTACGCACCGCCCTACCCGCGCAACCCGGCCGCCAAGGGACCGCTCATGACCCTGCTGAAGCAGGCGCGGGCGTTCGGCGTGGGCGTGCTGCTGGCCACCCAGAATCCCGTGGACGTGGACTACAAGGGGCTCACCAACATGGGCACCTGGTTCATCGGCCGCCTCCAGGCCGAGGGCGACAAGGCCCGCCTCCTGGACGGCCTCGAGCTGGCCGGCGGCGGGCCGAACCGCGCCGACACCGACGCGGCCATGTCGGCGCTCCAGAAGCGGCAGTTCCTGGTGAAAAACGTCCACGAAGAGGAACTGGCCTTCATCACCACCCGCTGGGCCATGAGCTATCTGGCCGGTCCCATGAGCCTGGCCAATGTGGCGGCGCTGTACACGACGGGCGTGCTGCAGAAGCCGTCCGCGGCCGGACCGGCGCCGGCGCCCGCCGCGGCGGCCGCGCCGCCGGCCGCAGATGCGACGCCGGCGGTCGCCGGGCCGCCCGCGCCCGCCCCGTCCGCCCCCGCGGGCTTGGGCGGCGACCTGCCGGCCGAGCCGCAGGTCTTTCCGTCCTGGCCGCGGGTGTACCTGGCGCCGGGTTCCGCCCACTACGAGGAGTTGAAGAGCCTGTTCCCGAAAGTCGCGGTGCCCCAGGCGCTTCCCTTCCGTTACGCGCCGTACGTCCTGGCCCGGGTGAAGGCGGTCTTCGACGAGGAACGCCACCATTTCTTCGCCGAGCAGGAGTTCTACCGCGCCGCGGGTCCGCTGGACGCGGCCGCGACACCGGTCTGGGAGAATCTGAGCGCCGTCTGGGCCGGCGCCCCGCTGTCGGTGCCGCCAGCGGCCGGCGCCCGTTTCGCCCCGGTGGCGGCCACGTGGCTGGACCGGAAAGCCGAGGCGGCCCTGACGGACACGGTGCTCGAGGACGTGTGGCGCGAGGAAGCCATCGAGCTGCAACGCCACGCCGCCCTGAAACTGGTTTCGCAGCCCGGCGAGAGCCGCGACGCGTTCGTCGCCCGCTGCCGCGCCGCCGCCGATGACGAGGTCGACGCCAAGGTCCGGACGCTGGAAACCCGCTACAAGCAAAAGCTCAACACGCTGGGTGACCGCCTGCAGCGCGCCCGGATCGAGCTGGCCCACAAGGAGCAGGCCCATGCCGCGCGGCGCAACGAGGAGCTGGTCAACGCCGGCGAGAGCATCCTGGGCATGTTTTTGGGATCGCGCAGCCGGCGGGCGTTCTCCGGCGCCATGAGCAAGCGCCGGATGACCGCCGCCAGCGCCCAGTCGGTCGAAACCAAATCGCAACTGGTGAAGGACCTCGAGGCGGACGTCGCCGCCATGGAAAAGGAGCTGGCCGAACAGATCGCCCGGCTGGAACAGGAGGCGAACCGCCGGGTGGAGGAGATCGAAACGCTGCCAGTCCGGCTGGAAAAGACCGATATCCAGGTGCTCGGCTTCACCCTGCTCTGGATCCCGGTCCGGTCGTAGCGACCCGGTGGCGCACGGCCGTGCTACAATTGAACCATCGACCCGCCAGGAGGCGACCATGGGCCAGCACGCATATGTGAATCCCGACCTGTGCACCGGCTGCACCCTGTGCACGGATATCTGCCCCGAGGTGTTCGAGATGGACGGCGACGTGGCGGTGGCGAAACACCCCGACCATGCGGCGCTCGGCGTGACCGCCAAGGCGCAGGATGCCGCCGACGCCTGCCCCGTCCAGGCCATCACCCTGAACCACGACTGAGCGGCCGACACCCGCGCTCCCGCAGGGTTGGTGCAGCCGTTTGCGGGCCACGCCGGTCTCCGTGACGCCGATCCGGAATACGAAGCCCCGTTCCCGTCATCTGACCGATCAGTTCGATCCTGCCACTTGAGAGGAAACTGTCCATGCTACGTATCATTCTGGCGGTCATCGTCGGCTACCTGGCCATGGCCGTGTTCGTGTTCACCACGTTCTCCGCGGCCTATCTGATCATCGGCACGGAAGGCTCCTTCCGGCCCGGATCTTTCGACGTGTCAAAGCTCTGGATCGTGGTGAGCGTCGTCCTGAGCGTCGTCGCCGCGCTGGTCGGCGGCTGGGTGTGCGCCCGCATCGGGCGCCGCCGCGCCGCGGTGATCGCGCTGGCCGTGGTGGTGGTGGCGCTGGGCCTGGCCGTCGCGGCCATGGAGTTCACCCATTCCGGCGAGCGGGTGCCGGCCTCACGCTCCGGCGCGGTCTCCAACTTCGACGCGATGCAGATGGCGCAGCAGCCCATGTGGCTCACGCTGCTCAACCCGGTGCTCGGCGCCGCGGGCGTCCTCCTCGGCACCCGTCTCCGCAAGCTGGAGTAACGCGCCGGACGTTCGTGGTACAATCACCGGCGCGGATCGTTCCGTCAACAATCACTGCGGCAGGAGCCACCCGTGCCCGACCACGCCGCCCGACGGTCGCTCGGATCGCTGGAGCGCGCCATCGAGATCGCCGCCCGCGGGCACGCCGGCCAGACGGACAAGGCCGGCGCGCCGTACATTCTGCACCCGCTCCGGGTGATGCTCCGGCTGGAGACGCTGGAAGAGCGCATCACTGGAGTCCTCCATGACGTCATCGAGGACTGCGGCTGGACGCTGGACTCCTTGCGCGCCGAGGGATTCTCCGAAACCGTGCTCGCCGCCCTCGACGCCGTGACGAAGCGCGCCGGCGAGGCGTACGAAGACTTTGTCCTCCGGGCGGCCGCCCACCCGGTGGGCCGGCGGGTGAAACTGGCCGACCTCGAGGACAATTGCGACCTCGCCCGCATCGCCGCCCCTACCGACAGGGATCGCATCCGCATCGAAAAGTACCGCCGTGCCATCGCCCTGATAAGGAGCCTGCCGGAGGCAGGCGACCGATTGCCATGATCAGCCGGTAAGGCCGGTTCTGGGGGATGTGATGGGACTCGTCTGCTGGCTGCGCGGCCACGTCCCGGACGACCGCTGCCGCTGCGCGCGGTGCGGGCGAACCGTCCACGACCTCGAGGAGACGGTCACCTGGACCGACACGGGAAACTACGAGACCAGCACCGAGCCGTGGCTGTCGGAGAAAACAAAGACGACCGCCTGGCGCTGCCGGCGGTGCGGCTGGGAGGATAGGGTGACAACCCCGCCGGCGTGGTACATCGGATGAGCCGGAGAGCGTTGACGTGCAGGTCAGGAGTCCGGCGATGACGATCCTGCCTCTGGTCATTCTGGCGGTGCTCGGTCTTGCCCTGGTCCTGGGGTGGGCCGTCGTGAACGTGGCGCGCGCCGTCCGCGCCGGCCGGCCCGTCCGCGTTCTCCATGGCGCCACGCTGCTGGCGACGGCCGCGGGGGTGGGGCTGATCTGGTCCACGGCCTGGTACGTGTACGCCGCGCTGGGCCATTCCGCGCGCCTGTCGCCGGGGACCCGGATCGCGCTCCTGGCTGGCGGCATCGTCTGCTTTCTCCTGCCGGGGGGCGCGCTGGCGTGGTGCCGGCGCCGCCGCCTGAAGCGGGAGCGGTCGCCGAAGGGTTAAATGGACGGACGAGGAGTCGATGCTGTTCCGCGCGACCTGACGCACCGAGACAAAAAGCTAAAATTCATCAACCATCAACCATCAACTGTCGCTTTCGAGTACGATTACGATGACGAGCACGATTACGAGTACGATTACGAGCACGAGAACGAATAGGCGAGTGCGGACGTGACGGGGCGGGGAGGGGGGGCGAGGATGGATAACCTGAGAATTTACGGACGAGCACCCTGCCGCGTGGCGGTGATCCACGGCGGACCGGGCGCGCCCGGCTGCATGGCGCCGGTGGCCCGCGAACTGGCCGACGCCTGGGGCGTGCTGGAGCCGCTCCAGACCGCCGACACGCTGGACGGCCAGGTGGCGGAGCTGCGCGCCGTTCTGGCCGGCGCCGGCGAAATGCCCCTGGTCCTGATCGGATCGTCCTGGGGCGCCATGCTGGCGGTCGTGCTGGCGGCGCACCACCCTGAGTGCGCCCGCCGGTTGCTGCTGGTGGGGAGCGGCGCGTTCACGGAACGGCACGCCGCCGCCGTTCAGGCCACCCGCTGGAGCCGCCTCAGCGCGGCCGAACGGCGGGAATGGACGGCGCTGGCCGACGCAGCGTTCGGCGACCCCGGCCGGCCCGAGGCCGACGCCGCCTTCGCCCGGCTCGGCGCCCTGGCCACCCGGGCCGACGCCTGCGATCTCCTGACGACGGACACCGGGGCGCTGGCCCACCAGGCCCGGATCTACGCCCGCGTCTGGCCGGAGATGGCGGAACTGCGTCGCCGCGGCGGGCTCCTGGAGCTGGCGCGGTCGGTCCGCTGTCCCGTGACGGCCATCCATGGCGACTGCGACTCCCACCCGGCCGGCGGCGTGGCCGAGCCGCTGGCGGCCGTCCTGCCCGGCTTCCGGCTCGTCCTGCTGGAGCGGTGCGGGCACCTCCCCTGGCTCGAGCGGCACGCCCGGGACGCGTTCTACCGGACCCTCCGCGCCGAGCTGCGGCTGGCGTACCCGCCGGCGTCCCCCGCCTGATCCGCCGCGGCGGCGCGGCGGCGCGCCGCCGCCCCGCGCTGCAATGCGTCAGGTGAAACCGCCTGTACCGGAAGCAAGCGCAGTCCGTCTCCGCGATGTCACATGCCGAATGAAAAATGATCGATGACAAATGAAATTCCTTGCGGTGAGCGTCGGCCGGTCGGATTTTCCGCAAAGCCGCTTCCCTTGACAAACTCCGCCCCCGCTTCTACACTCATGCCCGGATCTTTTCGGGCGGGACATAGCGCAGCCTGGTCAGCGCGCCTGCCTTGGGCGCAGGAGGTCGCAGGTTCAAATCCTGCTGTCCCGACCATTTCTTCCCGCCGGTGGACAACGATGCGGACGCCGGCGCCCGGGGGCGCCGGCGGATCGCGCCGCCTGGAACCGGCGTCCGTAATTGCTGCCTCTTAATGTGCGCCCGTAGCTCAACCGGACAGAGCACCGGCCTTCTAAGCCGGGGGTTGCAGGTTCGAGTCCTGCCGGGCGTACCAATCTTATCAATGGTTTATGGCGATTCCATAAAAATCAAAAATCGCCCTTGTCACACTGGCGTCACAGTGAGATAATTCTCATAGTGACGCCATTACTCTTTTTACCCTGATTTTTTGACATGGCGCCACCAGTGAAC
>JAKQOW010000022.1 GCA_029565065.1 Acidobacteriota bacterium
CGGCCGCGAAGGCCTCCGCAATCGGCCAGCCCTCGAAGGAGCAACTCCAGCCCAAGTGCTTGCGGGCCAGACTCGCGCCGATCAGGTCCTCTGCCGCCAACTCGTAGCGGCTGGCCAGGACCCGTTCCGGTCGCGCCAGGGCGGGCGGCGTCACGCGTCCGGAGAATTGCGTCGTCCAGGTCGCGCCTAGGTCGCCGGTCACACTCACCGCGATCTTGCTGTTCGCGTCCACGGTGGCGTTGGTCACGCCCGGTTTGCTCACCATCGTGAGGCGGCACTGACTGCCGCGCCAACCCTCACCGATCGAGCCGCTGGCCGCCACGATCCTGCGACTGGTGTCCCCGGTGGTGTCATACGGGTCGGAGGTGCCTGCCGCGAACGTGGCCGCCCGGTACTCGTGCACGCAGTACAGTAGAGCGCGTTTGGTGGTGTCGCTGGTGCCGAAGGTCACCACGGGCCGCGAGGCGTACCCGGCAGTTTCCTCGGCCACACTCAGCGTCGTATCGGTGGGAACATCGGCCACCGAGTAGCTATAGCTCGGCGTCGCCGGAGTGGTGTCGGAGCGCAGGAACCACCAGGAGGGCTTGAGCGTCCCGGAGGCGGCGTAGGTAATCGGCAGCATGGAGAACATAGCAGTGTGCCCGAGCACGCGGACTTCGATCTTGCCCGCGACGACCGTAAACTCATGCGTCGCCCCGCCGACCGCCGACCGCCACTCCCCTGCAAAGTGCCACGGGTCGCCCTCGCCCGACAGGCCCACCGTCAGGACCCTCTCCCCCGCCTCCACGCGGATGGATTGCAGCGCGGCCGCGCCGCCTAGCAGGCGGAAGTTGGGCAGGGACCCGCCCGTGATCTGATCGAGGATGGTCCAGGTGGAGTCTTCATCCGCCTTGCCCAGCAGGGCCGGGTGCATGAGGTGCCCCGCGCTGCCGCCGGTCAGGCCCGTCCAGTAACTGTCATCCGCGCCGGTACCCGGAAAGCACAAGGCGTAGTCGGCGCCCGCGCCCCGGAAGTGGACCGCGAACATGGCCCGGTCAGTCTCTCCGGGCGCGCTGCCCATCCGCCAGACATCGAATTGCAGGTTCGGCCATCGGTCGGTTTTGGTGCGCACCTGTCCCCAGGCATCGGCGGCATAGCGGTTCGGCCTGCCATCGTAGTAGTGCATCCACTTGTGCTGTAGGTTGGCGGAGGAGGGGCTCAACTTCCAGCTGCCCTTGAGCACCTCCCAATCGGTGAGGGCCATATCGGCGGGTGTGGTGCGACCAATCGGCGCCAGGGCTCCGATGCCCTTGATGTACTCGAAGGC
>JAKQOW010000031.1 GCA_029565065.1 Acidobacteriota bacterium
CCGGGTTTTCCGAACGCCCCGATGTCGCCCCGGTGGGGCTCGGGGTGAGGAAGACAGGCACCTGCGTCGACGGGCCTCGCACCAGGGGCTGCGCCCCTGGCTAATGCCGTCCGGCCCTGCGGGCCGGGTGCGTGCCGAACGCTCAGCGATCAACCATCAACGATCAACCATCAACGATCAACTGTTGAGAATTTGCGAACATTCAAACGCCCGATCAGCGGCACGCATGTCAGAATGGGAACGAGCCCCGAGTCTCGAGCCTCTAGCCTCGAGCACGAATTACGATAACGATTACGAATTACGATTACGAATTACGATTACGAAAAAAAAAGGCGGGGCCCAAAGGCCCCGCCTGGAGTGGTCACGCGGACCAGCCGGTTCTTAGAACTCGAACCGGATGGAGAACCGCATGTTGAACGGGCGCTGGAACGCGGTGGGGGTCAGATAGTCAACGTTCAAATCCCCGGGCGCGTTCTCGTAGTTCTCGTCCACGGTGGTGATGCGCTTGAAGTTGCACAGGTTGAAGACGTCCACGCCGAAGCGCAGGCGGTAGTTGTCACCGAAGGTGAACGGATAGCTCATGTGCACGTCGAAGTTGTTGATCCACTCGGTCCGGCCTTCGGCTCCGCGCGGGGTCATCGGGATCTCGCCGGAGTTCTCATACGCCGGGTGGGCGCCCAGCTTGGTGATGGGGGCGCCGCTGGTGCTCCGGAAGCCCACACCCAGGGTGAAGCCGCCGTTGAAGGTGTAGGAGCCGTTGAAGTTCAGGGTGTGGCGCCGGTCGGTGTTCAGGTAGCCGGGGGTGAACTGGTAGAGCAGGTTCTCATCCAGCCGGAAGTCGTACAGGGAGGTGATGTTGGGGTCATCCTGCCCGTTGTCGTTCCGGTAAAGGCCTTCATAGTTGCCCCACAGCTTGGAGAGGCGGTAGTTGGCCAGGAACTGGAAGCCCTGGGAGAAGCGCTTTTCCAGGGTGAGTTCCAGGGCGTTGTAGGAGCGCTTCGGATCGGCGAAGCCGTCGGCCAGGCCGTCGGAGCCGATTTCACCGGTGTCATTGATGACGTAGTCGGAGGAGAAGGAGGGGTTGGCGATGACGTAGGTGAAGTACTCGGAGTCCTCAAGGTACTGGTTCACGGTGAGGGTGCCCACATCTTCCAGCATGCGGCCCACTTCGCGGAAGATGTAGCGCATGCCGAAGCTCATGGTGGGATTGAGCTGGTGGTCGAAGCCCAGGACCAGTTCGTTCTGGTACATGGTCTTGGTCTCGGGCACCACGTAGGTGGGATTGGCGCCGGTGCGGGTGACGGACGACGCGCCGGGCATGTCGGGCTGGGCGAAGTCGCCGGGGGTCGGACGGCCATCGGCGTCATAGTTGACATACCACCAGGCGTTGGTCACGCCGTCTTCAGAGCTGAAGGCGCGGACGGCCATGTCGTTGGGGATCTTCTGGTAGAAGCGGCCCCAGTTGCCGAACACCTTGGTCTTGCCGTCGCCGAACAGGTCGTAGATCAGGCCCACGCGCGGCGCCCAGTTGTTGGTGAACTCGTAGGTGATGGCGTTGTCGCCGCCGCCGGACATCTGCTGCCAGTCATAGCGCAGACCGGCCTTCAGGGTGATCTTGTCGGTGATCTTCCAGGCGTCCTGGATATAGAAGGAGTGGTACTTGGTCTTGGTGACGATGTTGGGATCGTTGGCGTTGCCGCGGATCTGCTGCAGCAGCGCATCGTCCACGGTGATGACACCGTCGCCGTTGGAATCCCAGTACTGACCGCCGGAACCCGGGATGGTCCAGTAGCGCAGGCGGAAGGTGCCGCCGTAGGTGGTCAGGCCCGGGAAGTTGCCGAAGGCGGGCACGTCAACCATGGGGCCGGTGTAGCGGCGGACGGCGGTGTAACCCACGTCCTCGTACATGTAGCCGAAGTCCCAGGTGTGATCGCCGCCGGCGCTGAAGTTGAACGTGGTCTTGACGTTGAACTGCCAGTTCTCGCCGTTGTTGTTCTCGAAGAAGCCCACGCCGCCCATGGCGATCAGAGCCGGCGCGAAGTTCACGTAGTCGGTGTAGCGGATCCGCTCCATGTACAGGAGCTGCTCTTCGAACCGGTTGAAGGCGCGGCCCAGAGAGGCGGTCAGGAACCAGTTGTTGGTGATCACGCCGTTGTAGCGGGCGATCCAGTTCCAGGAGCCGTAGGCCAGGCCGGAGTAGTTGTCGTCACCCGTGGAGGTCATGCCGCGGTTGGGGCCGATGGAGCGGTTGGACGGGTCGGCGAACGTGGAGAACTCGAAGTTGTGGTTGCTCCAGGGCACCCAGGTGGCCTTGGCCGACCAGGAGTAGATGTTGTCTTCCTGGTCATAGAAGCCCTCACCGGGATTGACCCACTGGCCGAGGCCGGCCGGGGCCATGGTGGTGATGGTGTTCCACTGGGGGTTGAAGCCGAGGTAGAAGAAGAACTTGTCCTTCCAGAGATAGCCGCTCAGGTCGGCGCTGACGTCGAAGGACTCGTTGCGCTTGGTCTCGGTGGTGTCGGAGACGCGGTAGACGTTTCTCTGCTTGCGCCGGGCTTCCCAGCCGCCGGGCTGGCCGTAGAAGTAAACGCCGCCGTGGAACTCGTTGCCGCCGGACTTGGTGATGACGTTCACCACGCCGCCGGTGCTCTGGCCGTACTCGGCCTCGAAGCCGCCCTGCTTGACCTGGACTTCCTTCACGAAGTCGAAGGTCACGCCGGAGCCCAGCGAGCCGTACACGTTGGAGTAGGCGCCCACCGAACCGTAACCGGTGTTGGTGATGTTCACGCCGTCCACGATGTAGTTGTTCTCCAGGCCGGACGCGCCGCCGATGGAGGGGTTGTTGTCGCCGAGCGATCCGGAATCGCCGACGCCGGGGGCCATGTTGAACAGGTTGGTGAAGTTGCGCCGCATGGGCACGCTGGTGAACAGGTCGTCGGAGATGGTGGCGCCCACCGTGGTGGTGGTGGTGTCAACCAGCGGGGCCTCACCGGTGACGGTGATGACTTCGCTGATTTCGCCGGGGTTCAGCACCAGGTTGATGGTCGTGGTGCCGCCCAGGCGGACCGTGATGTCGGTCTGTTCGAAGGTCTTGAACCCTTCCAGTTCGGCCTTCAGGCTGTAAAGGCCCGGGGTCAGGAAGGGGAAGGCGAACTCGCCGCTGTCACCGGTGACCATGGTCTTGGTGCCGGTGGCCGAGGTGACGGACACAGTCACACCGGGGATCACGCCGCCGGTCTGGTCCTTGGCCTGGCCCTCGATGCGGCCGTAGGTCATCGTGGCCTGACCTGCCACCAGGCCGGCGCACAGGACCGCCAGCATGGACAGCAGGGCAAACCTGAGGAACGCATGTCTCATACAGGAACCTCCTTTAAGGATGGGTAAGATATTGAGACGATCAGACTAAAAAGACTGACTGGGGTGAACGCGCACCGAACAAACCCGAATGTCCCAAAACCAAAAAACATACGGAATTATAAGCAAGAATCATACCAAAAAATTAGCATGGAGGCGAAAGTGATAACTGTTTGTTACTAAAAGGATTATAAATGTGTTGAGCGGGGTGTTTTCAGGGACGGTCCAGATGTATCCAAAATATTGAATATGCTTTCCAATGTATTGGATTGCCTAGGGTTTCAAGGGCGATCCGCCCAGCACATACTGGCGCACGTGAACCACTTCCAGCGGCTCCGGCGTGCCGTCGCGATCCAGGTCGGCCCGGGCGCTGATGGCCAGTTTGCGTTTGCGTTTCTGGTCCGCCGGATCGGGCGGCGTGTAGGCCAGAAGGTACTGGTGCTTGAGATAGGCGCAGACGGTCTTTATCGTGTCGGGAAACGCGCTGGGGTGCTTGGGGAAGAACGCCGCGCCGCCCGAGTTCTCGGCCAGGGTGCGGAGGCGGTGGTCCGCCTGGAAGAAGAGGTGGTGGTCCGAGGTGGACAGGACCGGATCGAGCAGGTTGCGCGCGTGCTGCCCCATGGAGACGGCGTAGATGGGCACGCCCATCACCTGCAGTTGGCGGGACAGCTCGTTGAGGCGGCCGCCGCTCTCGCTCAGGCCGGTGGCCAGCAGGACGATCCCGCGCTTGCCCGGCACCTCGCTCATCCGGCTGACGGTGAACCGGACGCTGTCCAGAAGCTCGATGGAAGAGAGGAAGGTGTAGTTCATGCGGGCGACGGCGCGCAGGATCTCCTCCCGGTCCCGGGTGAAGTCGACGACGACCTCGGGGCGGTTGTTGAAGACGACCAGAGCGCAATTGTCTTCGGCCGCCAGCTCCCGGACCAGCAGGTAGGCGGAGTCCCGCATGTCCTGGAGGATGCCGGCGGTGGGCCGGCTGAACTCGACGAGGAGGGCGACGGAGACGGGCGAGGAGTCGGCCTCGAAGTAGATCAGGTCCTGCGGCTGGCCGTCCTCCCGGACCTCGAAGGCCTCCCGGGGCAGGCCCGTGATCAGGTTCCCCTTGCGGTCCCGGACCTGGGCGTTGAAACGGACGGCGGACACATCGGCGGTCAGGCTCACCGCGGCGCCGCGGGGCGGCGTCTCCTCGACGCCCTTCGTCTTGGGGACGTCTTGGGCTCCGGCAACCAGCGCGCCGGCCAGCAGCGCCGCCAGCAGCATCTTGCATCGCATGATGATCGTGGATCGCATGGCATGCACCCCGGCCATTCTACCACAGGATCGGCGGCCCGGATGTAGTCCAGGTGTCCCGCCTGTGTACCACCGAACCGGCGAGGCGGCGAACCGGCGAACCGGCGATCCAGCGAACCGCTGAACCCTCAACCCTCAACTCTCAACTCTCAACCCTTAAAACCTGAAAACATATTTGCTGCTGAATGAAAAAGGGGCGCCGAAGCGCCCCTCGCGTGTGGGTCGAAATCCGGAACCGTCTACTTGATCATGTTCAGCTTGCGGCCCACCTTGGTGAAGGCGGCGATGGCCTGCTCCAGGTGGTGCTGCTCGTGGGCGGCCGAGATCTGGACGCGGATGCGGTCCTTGCCGCGCGGCACGACGGGGAAGGAGAAGGCGATCACGTAGATCCCCTCGTCCAGCATGGCGTTGGCGAAGTCCACCGCCAGCTTGGAGCAGTCGGGGTACTTGCCGAACATGATGGGGGTGATGGGGTGCACGCCGGGGATGATGTCGAAGCCGGCGGCGGTCATCTTCTCACGGAAGTACTGGGTGTTCCGCTCCAGCTTGTCGCGGAGCTCGGTGGTGGAGGAGAGCATGTCCATGACCCGGATCGTGGCCATGACCACGGACGGCGCCACGGTGTTGGAGAAGAGATACGGCCGGGCCTTGTTGCGCATCCAGTCGATGATCTCCTTGCGGCCGGAGATGCAGCCGCCGGACGCCCCGCCGAGCGCCTTGCCGAACGTGGTGGTGATGATGTCCACGCGGCCCATGACGCCGCAGTGCTCGTGGGTGCCCCGGCCGGTCTTGCCCATGAAGCCGGAGGCGTGGGAGTCGTCCACCATGACCAGGGCGTCGTACTTGTCGGCCAGGTCGCAGATCTCCTTCAGCCGGACGACGTCGCCGTCCATGGAGAAGGCGCCGTCGGTGGCGATCATCTTGAAGCGGCAACCTTTCTCATTGGCTTCCTTGAGGCAACGCTCCAGCCCCTTGGCCGTCTTGCCGGTGGCCGGGTCCGGCTCTTCGACGTCGCGCATGTCGGAGTGCTTGTAGGCCCACCGCTGGGCCTTGCAGAGGCGCACGCCGTCGATGATGGAGGCGTGGTTCAGCGCGTCGCTGATAATGGCGTCCCCCTCGCCGAGCAGCGGCTCGAACACGGCGCCGTTGGCGTCGAAGCAGGAGGAGAACAGGATGGTGTCGTCCATGCCCAGGAACTCCGACACTTTCCGTTCCAGGGTCTTGTGGATGTCCTGGGTGCCGCAGATGAACCGGACCGACGACAGGCCGTAGCCGCGGTGGTCGATCCCCTCGTGGGCGGCCCGGATCAGTTCGGGGTGGGAGGAGAGCCCGAGGTAGTTGTTGGCGCAGAAGTTGAGGCACTTCTTCCCCTTGACCACGATCTCGGCGCCCTGGGCGCTCTCGATGATCCGCTCGTGCTTGTAGAGCTTTTGCTCTTCAAGTTTTTTCAATTCCTCGGCGAGGAAGGATTTCATGGTTCCGTACATATGACTACTCCTTGCGATTGTGGAAAATGTCACCTTCGTTCAACGAGGCTCGAGGCTAGAGGCTCGAGGCTCGTAGTCTGTGATATCCAGCAGGCTCGGAACGTCGGAGTCATCCGCCAAACCATAGGCGGAACACGTTGAGTCCCTCACGAAGTGAGGTTCCAGTGATTTTAACAGACCCCGAATCATCTTGCCAATCGTGCTGAGACTGGAGAGCAGTTGATCCCGCTCGTGCGTGGAGAGGAATCCCAAGTCGAAGCTGATGAGGGTTTGTGTTTCCAACTCGGCTACTGAGCCGAGGGCGATGGAAAGAAAATGGCTGAACTCCTTTGCCCCACGACGCGAATGACCTTCTGAAATGTTGGACGGAATGGCGACAGCGGCCCGGCGCATCTGGTTGATCAATCCGAAACGCTCGGTGTCGGGAAAGCGGCTGGTGAATATGTAGATCTGCTTGGTCAGCGCCATGCTCTGCTGCCAGACCCGTAAATCCTGATAACTCCTGAATTTCGGAGCATCTGTCATCCTGTCGCTCTCCACTACGGGTATTGCCTTGGCACGAGCCTCTAGCCTCTAGCCTCGAGCCTCGAGACGAGGCCCTCGAATTTCGTTACATTCTCTTCCGGGCGGCGGCGAACTCGGCGGCGTCAGGGAACAGGACCACCTTGGCCGACTGGCGCGGACGGCCCAGCATGGCGTCGAAGCCCTTCACGTAGTCCTCGAGGCTGAACATGTGGGTGATCACCGGGCGGATGTCGAGGCGGCCGGTGGCCAGCAGGTTGCGCACCCGGTACCAGGTGTCGAACATGAGCCGGCCGTTGATGCCGTGGATCTGGGCGCCCTTGAAGACGATGCCGTTGTTGTAGTCGATCATGGTGGGGGATTCGGCGGCGATGCCGAACGCGGAGAAGCGGCCGCCGCGGCGCAGCATCTTGAAGCCCTCGGTTAGCGCTTGCGGCGAGCCGGCCATGTCGAGCACGATGTCGGCGCCGGCGCCGTAGGTGTGGTCCTTGACGAAGGCCACGCGGTCCACGTCGTCCTTGTTGGCGTAGAGGGGGAAATCCGCGCCCATCGTCTGGGCGATCTTCAGGTTGAACTCGTACTTGCCCACGATGAAGATCTTGGCCATGCCGCAGACGCGGGCCACGCCGGCCGCGAGCAGGGCCGCCGGCCCGTCGCCCAGGATGACCACGGTCTTGCCGGCGACGTCGAAGTCCTCACCGAGCACCGTGTACACGGCGTTGCCCAGCGGCTCCTGGATGGTGGCCAGCTCGGGCGGGATCGACGCGTCGTTGATCCAGCACACCGACTCCGGCACGGCGAAATACTCGGCGAAGGCGCCGTCGCAGTCGACGCCCAGGATCTTCATGTGGTCGCCGATGTGGAGCTGGCCCAGCAGCGCGGTCAGGTCGCCGGGATCGTAGATGTGGGTCTCGGCCGAGATGTAGTCGCCCACCTTGACCCGCTTCACGTGGCCGCCCACCTCGACGACCTCGCCGGCCACCTCGTGGCCCATGATCTGGGGGAGGCGCTTCTCACCGATCCGGTTGGCGGCCCAGGCGTCCCACTTGTAGATGTGGACGTCGGTGCCGCAGATGGAGGTCGCCCGCACCTTCACCAGCACCTGGTCGGGGGCGATCTTGGGGAGGGGCCGCTCCAGCAGTTCGCCGCCGAGCTCCGGGCGGGTTTTGACCACCGCTTTCATCTTGTCAGCCATACGATCTCCTTTTGTTCGGATGTGTAGATCAGCGTTTTGAAAAAAGCTATTATCCAATGCCGGCGGGAAAAGTTCAAGGCGGTTTTGCCCGCCGTCGGGCGCCGCGCGCGGCGGGCGGCGGGGCGCTCAGCGGATGACGAACACGCGGTCGAGCTTGGTGCTCTTGAAGATCTTCAGGATCGGCGGGGGGACGTCGGTCAGGACCAGGTCGCGGCCATGGTTCTTGAGCTCGAGGAACAGCTTCAGGATTTCGCCGATGCCGGAGCTGTCGATGTAGGTCACCGCCGCGAGCCGCAGGACGACGCACATGGCCGGCGGGTAGACGGCGTTGGCCAGCATCTCCTGAAAGTCCGCCAGGCCCTCGCCCAGGCAGATCCGGCCGGCCGGTTCGAGGACGAGCTCGGGGGCGTTGTCATTGTCCACGACGTGTTACCTCACTTGATGATGTCCGTCCGCCGGCTCACGCCGTGACGGCCAGCATGCGCTCCAGGGCCAGCCGGGCCGGCGCGGCGACCGCCGCCGGCACGACCACCGGTTCGGGCGGGGCGCCGGCGGCCAGCCCCTCGAGGACCGCCCGCAGCGCCGGCAGCCGGTTCCGGCGCATGGAGCCGCAGTGGGCGCCGAAGCGGGTCAGCGGCTCCACCCGCCGGTCGGTGTGCCGGGCGGCCAGCCGGTCCACCAGGTTCAGCTCGGTCCCCACGACCCAGTGGCTGCCGGGCGGCGCCTCGCGGACCGCCCGGATGATGAACTCGGTGGAGCCGGCGAGATCGGCCGCCTGGACCACCTCGAAGGCGCACTCGGGGTGGACCACGATGCGCGCCTCCGGCGCCCGGCGCCGGAAGTGCGTCACGTGGCTGCGCTTGAACATCTGGTGGACACAGCAGTGGCCGGGCCAGAGGACGATGCGCGCCGCGGCCAGCCGCGCCGGATCATGGCCGTTGCCGCGCCCGTCGGCGGACCACAGGAGCACTTCGCCGGGGGGGATGCCCTGGGCGTGGGCGGTGTTGCGGCCCAGGTGCTGGTCGGGCAGGAACAGGATCCGGTCGGCCTGCCCAAACGCCCACCGCATGACATGGGGCGCGTTGGACGATGTGCAGACGCAGCCCCCGTGGCGGCCCACGAACGCCTTGATCTCGGCCGCCGAGTTGATGTAGGTCACCGGCAGGGTCCGCCCCGGCAGCGCCGCCAGTTCGTCCCAGCAGCGGGCCACCGCCGCCGGGTCGGCCATGTCGGCCATGCTGCAGCCGGCGCCGGCGTCGGGCATGAAGACGGCCTGCTCGGGCGCGGTGAGGATGTCGGCGCTCTCGGCCATGAAGCGCACGCCGCAGAGGACGATCCACTCGGCGTCGCGGCGGGAGGCCGCCGCCTGGGCCAGCTTGAGGGAATCGCCGACGACGTCGGCCAGCGCCACGATCTCGTCCTGGACGTAGTGGTGCGCCAGGATGAGGAGCCGGCCGGCCAGGCGGTCCTGCAGGCGCCGGATCGATTCCAGCAACTCGGGTGGGGCGCCGGCTGCCGCCGGCTGGTGAGCGTCGCGCGGGCCGGCCATGGGCCAATCCTCCGGGCGGATCGCGGGGCGATCGATCAGGATTTGATCTTCAGGATCTTCTTCAGCTGGGCTTCCTGCACGCGGATCCGGTGGATCCGGCGGCGCAGGCGCTTGACCTGGGCCCGGACGTCCTTGATCTGGGCGTGGTCATGGGTTTCGGCGGCGAGCAGCGTCCGCTTGCTCCGGATGAGTGGCCCGAGCTCGGTCCGCACCTTCAGCCGCTGGGCCTCGAGCTGGTCGATGGCGGCGGCGTGGCTCAGGTCTTCCTGGAAGGTGCCCCGCTGGCGCATGGCCGCCACGATGGCCTCGATCAGCTCGCCCTTGGCCAGGCCGGAGGCGCCCTTGATCTCCTCGTACGCGTGGGCCATCTCGCGCAGTTTCGTGGCGGTGAGTTTTTCGAGTTCGCTCCGTTTGGTCACGTCGTCCTCCTCAATTCGGCTGTTGCGGCTTCATCTTAGCGGGACTCCCCGCCGACTGCAACCGCAAATTCCCACCTGCCGGGCCGACCCCTCACTTGGGCGGTTCCGTCTCCCCCGCCTGCCGCCGCATCGCCGCGGCCCGCTCCGGCTGGCCGAGCCGGTCGTAGATCTCGGCCATCTCGCGATACTGCCGCTGGCTGGGCACGGCGCCCCGCAGGAACGCCTCGAGCGCGGCGCCGGCGTCCGCCGGCCGATCCAGCGTCAGCAGGACACGGGCCAGCAGGACGTTGGTCTCGGCCCGGTACTCCTTCTGCGCGCGGGCGCGCTCCAGCAGCTCCAGCGCCCGGGCGGAGCGGCCGGCCTCGAACTCGAGCCGGGCCAGCTCGGCCAGCGCGGGGACAAAGTCGGGGCTCTTGAGCACGGCCCGGTTCAGCGCCGCGGCGGCCGCCTCGGCGTGCTGCTGCTTCAGGTAGATCATGGCCCGGTGGTAGTCGTAAGTGCCGGCGTCGTCGGCGGCCAGGGTCGCCGACGCGTACACGCGCTGCGGCGGCCGGCGGTTGGCGGCGTCGATGGTGAAGTTCAGGTTGGCGCTGGCGATGGTCCGGCCCGACGGCTCCTTCACCGAGACCACCAGGGTGTGCCGGCCGCCGTACAGGCCGGTGAGCGGGAGCTGCTTGAAGCTCAGCACGCACCCGGCGGCGTTGACCGTGGACTTGGCCACGGTGTCGGTGACGACCTTGGCCTCGGCGGTCCCGCCCGTGGGCAGGATGCGGTACTCCACGGTCAGGGTTTCGGCGGGGTCCTCCCGCACGGCGTCGGGGGGGTAGTAGTACTGCAGCAGGATGTTCAGCTTCTCGGTGGGGCTCAGCGATTTTTCCAGGAGCGGCGTGAAGCTGTAGCCGAAGAAGCTGAACGCCAGGTTGGACAGCGCGTCGTACGTCCGTTCCACGGGCTTGTACGACTCCACCGCGATGAGCGGGCTCATGGCCGGGGCGGCGGCGGGGAACTCCGGGATGTCCACCGTCTTGCTGAACTGGTGGGTCTGGCTGGTGATCTTGTTGTAGACCAGCAGGTCCAGCTTGAAGTGACCGGGCACGATGCCCACCTTGTCGATGAACACCAGGGGCAGATGCTGGACGGTCTTGAACTCCGCTTCCGAAAAGTACTGGACGAGGTCCTGGCTGGAGCGGTGGAGCACCAGGTCCTTGTCGTCGGAAATGTTGAGCGTGATCTGAAGCGCGGCGTAGTACTCGTCCTTGTAGCGGGCGATGCTCAGGTCCTTGGGCGCGATGTAAAACCCGTAGTGGAGGAGGGTGCGCCCCTCGCTGTCGGTGAACGGCAGGAAGGCCGCCTGCATGGGCACGAAGCCGAAGGTGTACCGGGTCTTCACCTTCTCGCGGAGCTTGGAGTCCGCCGGCAGGAACTGGGTCAGGTACTGGGTGGGGGCCTCCGCGTCGGGGGCGCGGAAGATCTGGGCGACGAGCAGGTCCGAGGACATGGACGGCATCAGCTGGTCGAAATCCACGGGCTCGTTCGGGAAATAGGTCAGCGTCGCGCGGGCCAGCTCCGCGTTGAGGCCGTACAGATAGTCGTAGGAGGATCGCCGGTCGTTGAAGGTGGCGGCGCTCACCAGCCTCTCCGGGCCGTCGTTGTACGGGCTGTACAGCTTGTAGGCGCCGGCTCCCTCCCGCTGCCAGAACAGGAGGTTGAAATTGTTGGGAATGCTGGGGTGCTGGCGCACCGAGTAGAACCACATCTGGATGGGATAGACTTGGTACTGGGCTTCCCATTCGAACACCTGGGCCGGCGGGCCGAGCTGGATGTAGATCCGGCCGCGGTCGGTACGCCAGCCGGGGCCGCCCTCACTGAACTTGGAATTGGCGTACTCGATCCGGCGGAAGTGTTCCTCGCGGAACTCATTCTTGGGCGTGCCCGGAGTGGGATCGCGCGCCTCCCAGAAATTCAGGATGAACCGGTCCCGCTCCGCGTCGGTCTTCAGGTCCAGAAAGACTTCCCGTTCGATGCTGGAGATGATCCAGACGATCTCCTCCTCGATCCACTTGCGGTGGTGCTCGGGCAGCGCCTTCAGGCGCTTGTCGGCGGCCAGCAGCGCCGCTGCCGGCAGAGCGAGCGCAAGGATTAGGATCGCGGCGAGGCGTCGGACGGCATGACGGTTCGGTACGTTCATCGGCGGTGCCACCTCCTGTGGGGCTCCAATTATACATCGAACCGGACCGCGCGCGGAACGGCTCATTCCCTTTCTAGATGCGACCGGGCGGGCAAATGTTGAAGCGATGGCAAATTGTTTCGTCCCCCGGCGGCCGGCCGGCATCTTTGCGGAGGAACGAATGGTTGCGCGAGAACCGGTGGATTCATATAATAACCCCCTTTGGGAGCCGTCCGATGCAGTACTTCAAGCAGACCGTCTACATTCTGGCGCTGGCCGGCGCCGTGGCCCTCGCCGTCAACCATGTGCCCCGAACGCGGCTGTCGATCGCCGACTACGACCCGCGGCCCGACGTCGCGGAGACGGCGCGGCAGCAGGACCTCCCCACGGTGGATCTGGCCGAGGCGTTCGAGTTGTTCAACTCCGGCGGGGCCGTTTTCGTGGATGCCCGCCCGTCCGAGCTGTTCGCCCAGGGGCGGATCCCCGGCGCCTTCAACGTGCCGGAGAAGGAATCCGGCGACTTTCTGACCCAGTTCACCGGCATGGTCACGGTGGAAGAGCACGTGGTCGTCTATTGCGACGGCGATGAGTGCCTGGCCTCCGTCCATGTGGCGGAACAGCTAAGCGCCCGGGGCTACCGGAACGTGAGCGTGTTCTTCGGCGGCTGGATGGCATGGACCGACGCCGCCTACGAGATCGAGTGGGACTGATCCGGCCGGCCAGGCGACGAGGAAAAACCCATGAAACTCATCCTGAATCCCATCTTTCAGTTTCTGTGCCGGGCGGTGCTGGGCGGCGTGTTCATCTGGGCCAGCGTCAGCAAGGTCGCCGACCCGGCCGCCTTCGCCCAATCCATCGTCAACTATAAGATCATCACCGCGCCCGTTTGGGTCAACCTGGCCGCGGTGATCCTGCCGTGGGTGGAGCTGACCGCCGGCATCCTGCTCATCCTCAACCTGTGGTCCCGCGGCGCGTGGGTCATCCTCACCGGGCTGGTGCTCGTGTTTTCGGTGCTCATCGCCACCACGATGGTCCGCGGCATCGACATCGCCTGCGGCTGCTTCGGCTCGGCGGAGACCTCCCGGGTGGGCCTCGGACTGCTCCTCCGAGACCTGGCGCTGTTCGTGCCCGCCGTGCTGGTCTTCCTGAAGTTTCGCGCCCAGGACGCGGCCGCCGCTCCGGC
>JAKQOW010000035.1 GCA_029565065.1 Acidobacteriota bacterium
CAGGTCCTGAAGGTGGCGGACGGAAACGACGTCGCGGCTCTCGACGCGGCCCTGGCCGCCGCCAAGGAGGAACGGTGGCGGCCCACCCTCATCAAGGTGCGGACTTGCATCGGCTACGGCGCCCCGACGAAGGAAGGCACCTCCGCCTGTCACGGCTCGCCCCTGGGGAAGGAGGAACTCGCCGCCGCTAAGGTGCGCCTGGACTGGCCGGAGGAGCCGGCTTTTTACGTCCCCGAGGAAGTCTTGGCCCACTGCCGCCGTCCGTCCCTGGAAAGAGGCGCGGCCCGGCAAAAAGCCTGGGAGGAAGCCTTCCGCGCTTACGCGGCGGCCTTTCCCGAAGCGGCGGCGGAATTCCGGCGGGTCATGGCGGGAGAACTCCCCGCGGGATGGGAAGAGGCCATCCCGGATTTCTCTCCGGCAGCGAGGGCGGAAGTAGGCGTCAGAGCCGCTGAAGCAAGAACCGGAGTCGGGATCAAAAGCGGGACGGCAGCGCGGGTGGAAGCCGGGGACGCCGCCGGGGCCAGCGGGGCGAATTCATCAACGGTCGCGCCCGCGGCATCAACGACGTCGCCCTCAGTATCCCAGGGGCCCCAGGCACACTCGGCCCCAGCGGCGCCCCCAGCGGTGGCGGCACCGGACATCTCCACCCGTAAGGTCTCGGAAACGGTGATGCAGGCCCTGGCCGCCCGCCTCCCCGAACTCATGGGGGGGTCGGCGGATCTGAATCCTTCCTGTCTGACGTGGCTCAAAGGAAAAGGGGATTTTCAGCGGCCCGTCGTCTCTGCCGGCGCCCATCCACCTCCACCCGGCACCCGGACCAGTATCGATTCCGGCTCGGCATCCATGTCTCCCGATAAGAATATTCAGGACACCGATGGAAAAAGCGACGGCGTCACCTCTATCGCTGTCACCCCCGAAGATAATGTTCATATCGGCAGCAGCACCCCATTTATTCCACCCTCTGGCGCCGTCGGCGGCGGCTGGGACTACCGGGGCCGCAACATCCACTTCGGGGTCCGGGAGCACGCCATGGGCGCCATCGCCGGCGGCATGGCCATCCACGGCGGCCTGATCCCCTATACGGCCACCTTTTTCACCTTCGCGGACTACATGCGGCCG
>JAKQOW010000036.1 GCA_029565065.1 Acidobacteriota bacterium
GAGGTCCTGGAGGCGGGGAAGAAACTCAAGCTGGTGGTCCGCGCCGGCGCGGGGTACGACAACATCGACCTGAAGGCGGCGACGGCGAAGGGCGTGGTGGTCATGAACACGCCGGGCCAGAACTCCAACGCGGTGGGCGAACTGGTGTTCGGCCTGATGCTGCAGCTGGCCCGCCGCGGCTACACCGGCAAGTCCGGCACGGAGCTGCGGGGCAAGAAGATCGGGCTGCACGCCTACGGCAACGTGGGCCGGGCCGTGGCCGCGATCGCCAAGGGGTTCGGGATGACGATCCACGCCGTCGACCCCTACGTGGACAAGGCCGTGATCGAGGCCGAGGGGATCCACGCCTGCGCTGGCGTGCAGGAGATGTACAAGGCGTGCGACTACGTGTCGCTCCACCTGCCCAAGACGAAGGAGACCGCCGGCTCCATCAACTTCGAGCTGATGTCGCTCCTGCCCAAGGGCGCCGCCATCATCAACACGGCGCGGGCCGAGGTGGTGGACGAGCCATCGCTCCTCAAGATGTTCGCCGAACGGCCCGACTTCATGTACGCGGCCGACGTCGAGCCAGCGTGCAAGGCCGAGATCGAGGCCAAGTACGCGGGCCGTTACTTCTTCACCGCCAAGAAAATGGGTGCCCAGACCGAGGAGGCCAACATCAATGCCGGACTGGCGGCCGCCCGCCAGATCGTCGGGTTCTTCGAGAAGGGCGACGCGAAGTTCAAGGTCAACTGAGCGCGCGTTTCGAGACGGGTCACCGCCGGTCACCTGCGTCGCAGGCGGCCGGCGGTGTTTTGCCTTTGATTCGGTCGGGACAGAATGTTTCGGGTGCACCGGGCAGGTCGGCCGGACAGGGGTGGCCGGATTCAACAAGTTCTTGGCGGAACGGGCGATCGCCGCAGGGCAGGTGACGGCTGAGCCGGCCTGTCAGATGAAGTGCTCCAATCTCCCCTGACCCCTATCTATTAACTGTTCTCTGTTCACCATTCACTTTTCACCTGATCCCGAACCGCTTCATTTTCTCCAACAGCGACTGGCGGGTGATGTGTAACCGCGCGGCGGCGTGGGTGCGGTTGCCGCTGCAGGCGTCCAGCGCGGTGATGATGAGGCCGCGCTCGAAGGCGTCCGTCTGCCGGCGCAGGTCCATGGACGGATCGGCGGCATCACCGCAGCTCCCGTCGGGGGCGGCGGCGGGCGGGCGCCCCACGTCGTCGCGGATGTAGGCGGCCACCGCATCGAGTTCGATCGTGCCACCTTCGGTCGAGAGCAGGACCAGCCGCTCCACTTCGTTTTCCAGCTGGCGGACGTTGCCCGGCCAGCGGTACGCCTCCAGCAGGCGCAACGCCGCCTCGGATATGCCGACCGGGCGGCGGTTCATCTTGGCGTGGGCGCGCTCCAGAAAAAATTCCACCAGGGGGCGGATGTCGTCGCGGCGCTCGGCCAGCGGCGGGATCCGGACGGTGAACACGTTGAGCCGGAAGAACAGGTCCTCGCGGAAGGCGCCGGCCCGCACTTCGGCCTGCAGGTCGCGGTTGGTGGAGGCGACCACGCGCACGTCCACCCGGGCGGGCTTCTCCGCGCCCACGGGCCAGATCTCGCCCTGCTGCAGCGCCCGCAGCAGCTTCACCTGCAGCTCCGCCGGCGCCTCGCCCACCTCGTCCAGAAAGAGCGTGCCGCCGTCGGCCACCTGGAAGTAGCCCTTCTTGTGGCCCACCGCGCCGGAGAAGGCCCCCTTGCGATAGCCGAAGAACTCGCTCTCGGCCAGCTCCCGGGGAATCGCGCCGCAGTTCACCGCCACGAACACCTCGCCGGCGCGGCGGCTGTGGCGGTGGATGAACCGGGCCACGAGCTCCTTGCCGGTGCCGGTCTCGCCGGTGAGCAGCACGGTGGTGTCGACGCCGGCCACCCGGCGGGCGGAATCCAGGATGTCGGCCATGGCCCGGGAGCGGAAGATGATGTTCTCGGCGTCGAGAAAGCGGCGGACGTCGCCCTGGAGCGCCTGGTTCTCGCGGCTCAGCCGCTCGTTGGCCTGGCGCAGCGCCTCGGTGAGGCGGCGGTTTTCCCGTTCCAGCGTCTGCTTCTCCAGCGCCTGCCGGACGACGATGCGCAGCTCCACCGGGTCCCACGGCTTGGTGATGTACCGGTAGACGTGCCCGTCGTTGATGGCGTGGATGAGGTCCTCCACCTCGGTGTAGCCGGTGAGCACGATCCGCATGACATCCGGCTTGATCTTGAGGATCCGCCTCAGCAGCTCGATCCCGGACATCCGCGGCATCTTCTGGTCGGTGATGACCAGGTCCACGTCTTCACGCTCGACGATGGCGAACGCCTCCTCGCCGGAGGCGGCCTCCAGCACGCGGTACTCGGCGAAGAAGGTCCGCTTCAGCTTCTGCAGGTTGGCCGGCTCGTCGTCCACGACGAGGAGGACCGGCTGCCGCGGATCGCTCATGGCGCCTCCCCCGCCGCCGGCGGCGGCCCGTCGGGCGGCAGCTCCACTCGGAACACGGCCCCGCCGTCGGCGCCGTTGCGGGCCCGCAGGGCGCCGCCGTGCTGCTGCACGATGCTGTAGCTGATGCTCAGCCCCAGGCCGGTGCCTTTGCCAACGTCCTTGGTGGTGAAGAACGGGTCGAAGATCCGGTTCAGATGCTCCGGCGGGATGCCGGGACCGGAGTCGGCCACCTCGACCACGACCCGGCCGCTCTCCCTGAGGGTGCGGACCCAGATGGTCCCCTCGCCCTCGATGGCGTCGATGGCGTTGCTGAGCAGGTTCAGGAACACCTGTTCCATCTTGCCCACCAGCACCCGCGCCGGGGGGATGGCGCCGTATTCGCGGACGATCCGGATCCGGTTCTTGTACTGGTTGCGCAGGAGGTTGAGGCACATGTCGAGGACCTTGCACAGGTCCACCTCCTCCGGCTCGCCGGAGGGGGCGCGCGAAAACACCCGCAGGTCATCCACGATGGTCTTGATCCGCTCGGCGCCCTCGTGAATGTTGGCGGCCAGTCCGCCGATGTCGCCGAGGATGAAATCGATGCGGAGCTCCTCGCGCAGCCGCGCCAGCTCCGCCGGCGCGGCGCCGGCGGTCACCCGGGCCAGGTACCGGCCCAGCTTGTCGGCATATTCGTCGAGGAAGCGGGTGTTGCCGTAGATGAAATTCAGCGGATTCTTGATCTCGTGGGCGATCCCGGCGACCAGCCGCCCCAGCGAGGCCATCTTTTCCGACTGGACGAGCTGGTCCTGGGCGTCGTGGAGGTCCTGCAGCGCCTGCCGCAGCTCGCGGTTGCTCGCTTCCAGCTCCTCGGTGCGATGGCGGACCTTGACCTCGAGGTCGCGGTTACTGGCCTCGAGCTCCTGCTGGCGCTCCTCCACCGTCCGGGCCATTTGGTTGAACGCCTCGCCCAGCGCGCCGATCTCGTCGTCGGCCGCCGGCTGCACCCGGCGGTGATACTGCCCGCGGGCGATCTCCCGGGCCGATTCGGTGAGGGACAGCAGTGGCCGGCTGATCTGACGGCTCAGCAGCCACGCGCCGGCGACGACGAGAATGACGGCGACGCTGACGATGCCGGCGAACGCCAGCGCCAGCTGGTACACCGGCTTGAAGATATCCCCTTCGCTGAGCGTGACCACGATGCGCCAGCCGAAGTCCCGGCTGCCGACGCGGGCCAGCCCGCCGTACCGCGCGGCGGGCGCGGGCAGGTGGACGGTTGCGCCGCCGGCTCGGATGGCCGCCGGCAGCGCGGCCAGGCCGGGCTGAGCGGCCAGCTCGGCGCCTACCCCGTTGGCGGTGTCGCCGGGCCGGCGGTTGCGCCGCTCCGGCGCGGCCAAAATGCGCCGGTCGTCCCGCGACAGGAGGAGCGCGTAACCCGACGGGAGCCCATACCGGCGGAAATCCGATTCCACCAGATCCAGCTGGGCCTGGATGTATTCCCAGTTCATGATGTTGATCCAGACTCCCAGCACGCGGCCGGTGGCGTGGTCCCGGACCGGCTGGGCGAACAGCAGATGATAGGAGCGGCTGGCATCGTCGTCCTCGAAGAAGTAGAGCCGGTGCGCCAGCGGCGAGGCGTACCAGTCGTGCACGGCGGCACGTCCCTGCATGGCCTGCCGCCAGGCGGCCGCCTCCACGGGGCAGGCGTCGACGGGCCGGCCCACCAGCTCGTTGAGCAGCCGCGGGTCGAACCAGTCGCCGAACCGGTTGATGCTGTTGCAGGCGCGGATGGTCCCCCCGGCGTCCACCAGCACCATCAGGTCGTACACCTCGTGGATCTGGACGTACTCGTTGAGGGTGGCCTGGGTGGGGGAGGCGGGCGTCGCCGGCGCAGGGGCGTCGCGCAGGAAGGCTTCAACGCCCTCGTTCGAAGCCATGGCGGCGCCCTCCTCGCGGCGCTCGGTGAGGAACAGGTCCAGCTTGTCGGCCGTCTGCTGGGAGAGGTGATGCAGGTAGATCTCCACCCGGTCGTCGACGATGATGCGGCGGGCGAACTGGTAGAACAGCAGCAGCGCCGCGGCCAGCGGCAGGAGGCCCGCCAGCACCAGCCAGAGGAGGATTCTGCCCCGCATGCCCCGCAACAGTTTCACCGGCGGCGCCTCGTCCGAAAGATGCCCGTCCAGGCGGGATTCCGTGCAGCTAAAGATAAAGGAAAGGCGGTGAAAGTTCAATAAAGAGAATTGGCAGACGTTGACTTCGGTGATAGAATCCGCCGTCTGACGACGCCCCGGCGGAGGATCGCCCTGACCGCTCCGGCCGGGCCCCCAGGCGGCCGGGAGGGCCTGATGAACCAATTCTTGCAAAGCGTGCTCAATTTCGTCTCCGTGGCCCGGGACTGGATCTGGGGCAACTGGATGATCGCCCTGCTGGTGGGCACGGGCGTGATCCTGACCCTCCGCACCGGCGGCGTCCAGTTCCGCCTCTTCGGCCAGTCCATGAAACTGCTCCTGCGCGGCGCCTTCGGCAAGGAGCCCGCGAAGGACGAGAAGGGCGACATCTCCCCCTACGCCGCGCTGATGACGGCGCTGGCGGCCACGGTGGGCAACGGCAACATCGCCGGCGTGGCCGCGGCCATCGCCACCGGCGGCCCCGGCGCGCCGTTCTGGATGTGGGTCAGCGCGATCTTCGGCATGGCCACCAAGTACGCCGAGGGGTTCCTGGGCGTCTACTTCCGCCGCGAGGCCGAGGACGGCTCCATGGCCGGCGGCCCCATGTACTATTGCCGCTACGGCCTCAAGGACACCCGTTTCGCCCGGGGGCTCGGCTGGGCGTTCGCCCTGTTCGGCGGCTTCGCCTGCCTGCTGGGCACCGGCAACATGGCCCAGTCCAACTCCATGGCCCTGGCCATCGACGCGGCGTTCAAGGAGCACGGCGTGGCCGGCGGTTGTCCTTTCTGGATCTCCGGCCTGGTCATCACGGTGCTCACCGGGCTGGTGGTCCTCGGCGGCATCAAGCGCATCGGTGCCGTGGCCGAAAAGCTCGTGCCCACCATGATCGCCATCTATTTCATCGGCGTCATCATCGTGCTCGGCGCCAACTGGCGGGAAATCCCGGCCGCCTTCGAAACCATCTTCGGGTTCGCCTTCTCGCTGAAGGCGGCGGTGGGCGGGGTGATCGGGATTTCGGTCCAGCGCGCCATCAGCCTGGGCGTGAGCCGGGGCGTGCTGAGCAACGAGGCGGGGCTGGGTTCGGCGGGCATCGCCCAGAGCGCCTCGAGGTCGTCGGACCCCACCGACAACGGCCTGCTGGCCATGACCGGCGTGTTCATCGACACCATCGTGGTCAACACCCTGACCACCCTGCTCATCGTGGTCACCGGAGCCTGGAAGCTCACGCCGGTGATGGGCGGAGAACTGACCAGCACGGCGCTGACCGCTTCGGCCATGTCGACGGTGATTCCCAGCGGCAGCCTGATCATCGCCGTCTGCTCGTTCCTGTTCGGTTACACCACCCTCATCGGCTGGTGCTATTACGGCGAAATCTGCTGGGAATACATCTTCGGCATTCGCATCGTGATGCCGTACCGGATCATCTATATCATTCTGTTGTTTGTCGGCGCGGTGGTGCAGGGGCCGTTCATCAACATCGTCTGGTTCGTCGGCGAGGCGGCCAACGCGTTCATGGCCTTTCCCAACCTGATCGGCCTGCTGATGCTCAGCGGGCTCGTGGCGCGCATCACCCGCCAGCGCTATCGCGGAGAAAGCTGATGGATACCGTCTTGGAATGGATCGGGCTCGCGGCGCTGCTGGTCGGAGCCCTGGCTTGGTACGTGCGGTCGCAACGCCAACCGGCCTGTCCAAATCAGGCCGGTCGCAGTGCCTGCGGCCAATGCCCGCTCCGGAACGACTGCGCGGGGCTCATCGTGGTCGAAGCCGACGAGGAGCCGGCGCCGCGGAGGCCGGCGTGAGATCGTTTACCGTGCGGACCGCGCGCCGGACGGAATGTGTCGACATCACTGCGCAGGTCGGGGAGTGCGCTGCCGCCGCCGGGTGGCGGGACAGAATCGAGGCTCGAGGCTCGAGACTAGAGGCTCGTTCCCGTAACGCGGATTTCGTATTTCGTGCTCGTAATTCGTACTCGTAATCGTAATTCGTAATCGTACTCGTGATCGTAATCGTGTTCGTAATCGAGGCTCGAGGCTCGAGACTAGAGGCTCGTTCCCGTAACGCGGATTTCGTATTTCGTGCTCGTAATTCGTAATCGTACTCGTAATCGTAATTCGTAATCGTAATTCGTAATCGTAATTCGTAATCGTCATCGTGCTCGTGATCGGAGCCGGGACCTGGGTTCTGGGACCTGGGTTCTGGGACCTAAGTTCTGGGTTCTGGGTCCTGGTTACCAGCTCCCAGGACCTAGTACCCAGCACCCAGGTCCCAAATCCCAGTAGAATCCAGCGCATATCCAAATAGCCATTAAAAATAAGCAATAATGGATAACCAATAATCCAGAAATGACCAATGAGAAATGATCAATGAGAAATGATTAATGACAACCTTGTCCCCATCTCCCCATTCCCCCATTCCCCCATTCACCCACCCCTATCTCCTATCTCCTGTCTCTTTTCTCTTCTCCGCCGCTACGATGACTCGCCCCAGCACCTTGGCCAGGTCCTCGAGCCGATAGGGTTTCATGATCACGTCGGCAAATCCGTACTTGCAATAGTCGCTCATGATGGGATCGTTGGAGTAGCCGCTCGACACGATCACCCGGGCCTTGGGATCCATGGCGGCCAGCGAGCGGACCGCCTCCCGGCCGCCCATCCCGCCGGGGACGGTCAGGTCCATGATCACGGCGTCGTACGTGCGCCCGGCCTCCACGGACTGGCGGTACATCTCCAGCGCCTCGGCGCCGTCGCGGGCGCAGGCGACGTCGTAGCCCAGCCGCAGCAGCATTTTCTGCGCCGTGTTCCGGACTACGCCCTCGTCGTCCATGACCAGGATCCGGCCCGTTGACGGCTTGACCGGCTGCGCCGCGGGGCGGGCCGCAACCGGCGGCTGGCGGCCGGCGGGGAGATACACGTGGAAGACCGTGCCCTGGCCGACGGTGGAGGCCACCGAGATGTGCCCCTCGTGCCGCTTGATGATGGAGTAGGTCGTGGGCAGGCCCAGCCCGCGGCCGGTTGACTTGGTGCTGAAGTAGGGGTCGAAGATCCGGGACAGGTGGGATTCCGGGATGCCGAGGCCGCTGTCCTCGATGGTGATCTTGACGTAGCGGCCGGGCCGCAGCGGCAGGCCGCCGGTGTCGGCGAGCTCCACGTTCTCCCCTTCGATGGTGATCCAGCCGCCGTTCGGCATCGCCTGGATGGCATTGAGGACCAGGTTGTGAATCACCTGGTTCATCTGGCTGATGTCCACCTCGACCGGCCAGAGCTCCGGCGGGAGGCGGAACTCGCAGCGAACCGCCGAGCCCCGCAGGGCGAATCCCGCCGAGTCGCGGAGCAATTCGCCCAGCGCGGCGGTCTCCTTCACCGGCACGCCGCCGCGGGCGAAGGTGAGGAGCTGGTTGGTCAGCTCGCGTGCCCGCAGCGAGGCTTTCTCCGCCTCCAGCAGGAGCTGGTGTGCCTCGGACTGCGGCGGCACGGCCATCTTGGTGAGCGAGATGTGCCCGATGACGCCCGTCAGGATGTTGTTGAAGTCGTGGGCGATGCCGCCGGCCATCAGGCCGAGGGATTCCAGGCGGAGGGCGTTGGCCAGGTTGTCCTCGGTGCGGCGCTTCTCGGTCACATCGCGGAAGACCAGCAGAAACCCCAACAGGCGGTTGGCCGGATCGCGCATCGGGGCGCCGCTGACCGAGATGATGCGTTCGCCGCCGTCCCGGTCCAGGAGCAGGAGCTGGTCCGTCGCGTCGGGCCGCCGGCCGGAGGCGAGGATCCGGGCGGGCCAGTCGGCGATGGGTGCGCGGTCGCGCTCCTGCAGGGTGACCACCACCTCGCCCAGCGACCGGCCCGCGGCTTCGGCCGACGTCCAGCCGGTGAGCCGCTCGGCGGCCAGGTTCATGAGTGCTACATGCCCGTCCGGATCCGCGGCGACGACGCCTTCGCCGATGGAGCGCAGGATGACGCTGAGGAACTCCCGCTCGTCGGCCAGCGTCTGTTCCACCCGTTTTCGCTGGATGGCCATGGCGACCTGGCCCGACATGAACGACAACATCTCCAGGTCGTCGCCGTCGTACCGCACCCCCGGAGTGTAGCTCTGGATCACCAGGGCGCCGACGACCTGCTGTTCGATCCGCAGGGGCGTGCCCATCCAGCAGCAGGCGAAGGAACCCAACTTTTCCGCTTCGCCGCTGCCGAACAGGCGGTTCAGGGTCTGCTCGTCGGCCAGCAGGGGCGTGCCGGTGCGGATGACGTAGCTGGTCAGTCCCTTGCCCAGGGGTTCGGGGTCGGGCACGGGATCGTTCGCGTCGATCCAGTAGGGGTAGGAGACCGTCTGCCGGCGAGCGTCGTAGAGGGCGATGAAAATGTTGTCCGCCGGCATCAGCTCGGACACCACGGCGTGGATCGCGGCGTACAGCGCGTCCAGCGACTGGGCGGAATTGGCCGCTTCCGAGATGGCGTACGTGGCCTGCTGCACCTGCTCCCGGCGGCGCTTCTCGGTGATGTCCCGGGCGTTGATGACAATCCCTGAAACCACCGGATCCTCCGTGAAATCGCGGGCGATGGCGTCCAGCGTCCGCCAGCCGTTGCGGCTCTGGAACCGGGCTTCGATGGCGGCCATGCCGATCCGCCGGAGATCGGCCATGGCCTCTTCGTAGCGACGGCTGTCGTCCGGATGGATATACTCTCGGCTGGAGCGGCCCAGCAGCTCCTCCGGCTCAAAGCCGAGGATCCGCTTCACCGACGGGCTGACGTGCCGGATCAGGCGGTCGGAGCCCACCACCAGGATCATGTCGGTGCTGCCGGCGATGAGCGTCTGGAAATACTGGTCGGCGCTCTCCGCGCGCTGGCGGGCCCGCGCCATGCGGTGCCGCAGGAACACGATGACCAGCACCGCCAGGACGGCCACGCCTAGGAATCCCAGCAACAGGGTATGCAGGAGCCGGAACGAAGAGCTGCGGGCGAACTCGAAGTCGATGAAGTAATCGTGCCCGAACCACTCGTCTCGCAGCGCCTTGAGCCGGCCCTCGGCCTCCAGGTCGTGGAGCGCCGCGTTGATCGGCTGCAGCACGGCGGTGTTGCCCTTGCGGACCGCCAGGCAGTAAGGCGCCTGAAGCAGCGGTGATCCGACCACCTTGAATACGTTCCGCCAGTTGCGCTTGTCCAGGACGAAGTCGCCGGTGATCCGGTGGCAGACGACCGCGTCGAGTTCGCCCCGCCGGAGGGCCTCCAGCGCCGCCTCGGCGGTTTCAAATTCCCGCAGCAGCACCTCCGGGTGCCGCGTGCGGATGTGGGCGACGACGGCCGCGTCCCGCTGCGCGCCCACGCGCCGGGAGTTCAGGTCCCCGGCGGAACGGATCACGAACGACTGGTACGGCACGAAGATGACGGCCTGGTTCTCGAGCACCGGCAGGGAGAAATCAAACTCCTGCTCCCGCTCCGGCGTCCGGTTGATGCCCATCAGCGCGTCGGCTTGCCCGCTGCGCAGCCGGGCCACCGCCTGCGTCCACGGCATGAGCTGGATCTCGATGGATCGGCCGGTCCGCTGCTCCAGCAGCCGCAGCACCTCGACATCGAAGCCGGCGGGCCGGCCCTCGCCGTCGAGGTAGAGGTTCGGCGGGTAGGCGACGTCGCCCACCACCCGGATGGGCGGGCGCGCCGGCGCCTCCGCCCGGGTGGCGGCGGCCAGGGCCAGCCCCGCCAGTCCCAGCAGTAGACAAACCCGGCAGGTGTGTGCCATGACCGGTCCTCGCGTGTGACGGTGCACCATTGGACGCATGAAATCGAATGCCCAGCTTACCACAAAATCCGGGGGGCGGGGGCGCGCTTTTCCCGTTGCAAAGCCGGCTTCGGGTCGCTAAACTGGGCGGCTGGTCGGCGCGCAGACCGGGCCGCCGGCCCTTCCCATATCAGCAAGGAGCGTATCCATGGAGCGACACAATCCCGAACAGGCGCTGACCCTCACCCGGCGCGAATTCGGCGAGCACGGAGGCGTCTGCCCGTCCATCGAGCGGTCATCCACGTTCACCGTCCTCGATTCCCGGACCATGCCCGAGATCTTCGGCGGCGTGCGCGGGCCGGAGACGGGCGGCTGCTACCTCTACAGCCGGCACTTCAATCCCACCGTCGACGTGCTGGCCCGCTACCTGGCGGCGATGGAGGGCACCGAGGCGGCCATCTGCACCGCCAGCGGCATGGCCGCGATCTCCTGCACGCTGCTCCAGCTCTGCCGGGCGGGCGATCACATCGTGGCCAGCAACACGGTGTACGGCGGCACCTTCGCCCTGCTGAGCGAGCTGCTGCCCCAGATGGGCATCACCACCACGTTCGCGGATCCCACCGACACCGCGGCGTTTGCCCGCGCCGTCACGCCGCAGACCAAGGTGCTCTACACCGAGGTGCTGGGCAATCCCACCCTCAAGGTGGCCGACATCCCGGCTCTGGGCCGGCTGGCCCGCGAGCGGGGCGCCACCCTGGTGGTGGACAACACGTTCACGCCCATGATCATGTCGCCGGCCCAGCTCGGCGCCCATGTGGTGGTGCACTCCCTGACGAAATTCGTCAACGGCGCCAGCGATGTGATCGGCGGCGTCGTCTGCGCCTCGCGCGACTTCGTCTTCCAGCTCATGGACCTGCACACCGGCCGGATCATGCTGCTCGGGCCGGTCATGGACGCGCGGGTGGCGTTCGACGTGGCGCAGCGCCTGCCGCACCTGGCCATCCGGATGCGCGAGCACAGCCGGCGCGCCCAGGCGGCCGCCGACCGGCTGCAGGCGATCGGCGCCCCGGTCAGCTACCCGGGGCTGCCGCAGCATGGCCAGCACGGCCTCTTCGCCCGGATGATGAACGAGGGCTACGGCTTCGGCGGCATGCTCACCGTGGACTGCGGCACCCGCGAGCGGGCCGACGACCTGCTGAACGTGCTGCAGAACGACGAGCGGTTCGGGCTGATCGCCGTGTCGCTGGGCTACTTCGACACCCTGATGTCGTGCTCCGGCTCGTCGACGTCATCCGAGATCTCGCCGGAGGACCAATCGCGCATGGGCCTTTCGCCCGGGCTGCTGCGGATCGCCGTCGGCATCACCGGGACGCTGGAGGAGCGCGTGGCGCAGCTCGAGCGAGGCGTCCGCAAGGTGGGCCTGGTGTCTTGAAGGCGGCCCCGCCGGAGTGCCGGCGGGGGAGCTGGGACGAACGGGTCCGCCGGCGGGACGAACCGGTGGTAATTCACGGGCGGGAGACAAACTCCCGCCCGTTCTTTTGCGTATTATTAGACGCAACGCATGTCGTTCCACATACACGGTCCGGCGGTGTCCCAAAACATCGCCGGGTTTTTTTTATGGGCCGGCGCGTCCCCGGCGCCCGCGCGCCGGTGGGTCGATAAAAAGCGCTCGCCCCGCCCGAAGCCCTGGTGTACACTAGCGCTGCGTTTCAATCCCGCACATGCCCCCGCGCGGCGCCGTCGCCCGCGCGGCCCGGGTCGGAAGGAGGACCATGCGCCCGCACGTCCGGTTCCTGTCCGATGAGCTGCTGCAACAAATCCTCGACGAGGCGCGCGACCTCCTGGCCGCCGTCGGCGTCGAGATCCACAACCCGGCGGTCGTGGACCTGCTCCACGCCGGCGGCGCCCGCGTCGACACCGCGACCGGCCGGGTGCACCTGCCCGGCGACCTCGTGGACCGGGCGCTGGCGACGGCGCCGGCGGCTTTCCGGCTGTACGACGCGACAGGCGAGGCGACACACGCGTTCGGTTCCGGCGAGGTGACCTTCACGCCCGGCTCGGCCGCCATCTACATTCTGGACGAGGCGACGCACGCCGTGCGGCATCCCGTCACCGCCGATTATGTCCGTTACGCCAAGCTGGTGAGCCGGCTGCCCCATATCGCCAGCCAGAGCACCGCCATGATCGCCGCCGACGTGCACGAGCAGATCGGCGACAGCTACCGCCTCTACCTGAGCCTGTTGTACTGCGAGAAGCCCGTGATCACCGGCGCCTTCAGCGCGGAGGGCTTTCCGGTGATGCGCGACCTGCTCGTCGCGGCGCGCGGCTCGGCCGAATCCCTGCGCGAGCGGCCGCTGGCCGTGTTTTCCTGCTGCCCCACCGCGCCGCTCAAGTGGAGCGGCGCCACCTCGCAGAACGTGGTGGATTGCGCCCGGGCGGGCATCCCGGTGGAATACGTCTCCATGCCGCTGGCCGGCTTCATGGCGCCGGTGACCCTGACCGGCTCGCTGGTGCAGCACACCGCCGAGACCCTGAGCGGGATCGTGATCTCGCAACTGGCCGCCCCGGGGGCGCCGGCGCTCTACGGCGGATCGCCGGCGATCTTCGACGTCCGCTACGAGACCACGCCCATGGGCGCCATCGAGACCATGATGATGGACTGCGCCTACAGCGAGATCGGCCACCGTCTCGGCCTGCCCACGCAGGGCTACATCGGGCTCAGCGACGCCAAACTCCTCGACGCGCAGGCCGGCTGGGAGACCGGCATCGGCGCCACGCTGGCGGCGCTTTCGGGGATCGACAGCGTGTCCGGTCCCGGCATGCTGGACTTCGAGAGCTGCCAGAGCCTGGAGAAGCTGGTGGTCGACAACGAGATCTGCGCCATGGTCCGGCGCCTCCGCGCCGGTATCGAGCCGCGCGACGACTTCCCCGCCGCGCCGCTGTTCCAGGAGCTGTTCCGCGAGGGCCACCTGCTCATCGCCGCCCACACCCGCCGCCACCTGCGCCACGAGCACCTCTTCCCGGGACCGGTGGTGGACCGCGCGCAGCGCTCGCGCTGGCTGGAGGAGGGGAGCAGGCCCCTGGGCGAGCGGGCGCGGGCCGAAGTGGCCCACCACCTGGCCGACTGGGAGCCGGTGCGGCTGCCGGCGGAGGCGCAGGCGGCGCTCACGGAGCGGATGAGCGCCGAAGCCCGGCGCTTCGGCATGGACCGGCTGCCCGACCACGCCGGCTGAGGCGGGGGCCGGCGATGCGGCGGCGACTGGAGTTCCCGGTACAGGCGGTGGTGCCCAAGCCCGCCGGCGTGTATCGGTTGCTGGGCCTGGACGGCCGGGACCCCGGCGACCGGACGGCGGCGCTGTACGAGGCCGCCCGCGCCGAGTTCCTCCGCCTGGCCGAACCACGCGGGCTCTGGCAGGACGCGGCGGAATCCGAGCTGGCCGATCTCGTCGCCGGCGAGGGGCTCAACGAGCCGGACGCGCCGCTGGCGCGGATCCATCCGCGGGCGCGGCGCCGCGCGCTGTTCGCCGCCACCGTCGGGCCCGCGCCGGGCCGGCGCGTCGCCGAGCTGTTTGCGGCGGGGGATTTTGCCACGGGTGCGGTGCTCGACGCCGTGGCCTCCGCCGCAGCCGAACGGGCGGCTGATGGCGTGGAGCGCGACTGGGCGGCAGCGTCGGCTGCGACTGACCCGGCGGCGGCCGCCTGGCGGTCGCAGCGCTACAGCCCGGGCTACTGCGGCTGGCACATCACCGCGCAGCGGAAGCTGTTCGAGGCGTTGCGGCCGGCGGCGATCGGCGTGAGTCTGAACGCGAGCTGCCTGATGGAGCCGCTCAAGTCGGTGACCGGCGTGATCCTGGCCGGGCCGGCCGCGATCCACGCATTCGAGGCCGGCTTCCCGTTTTGCCGGCAGTGCCGGGACCGGAGCTGCGGCGCGCGGCTCGCGGACACCGATCCCGCGGACATCCCCCACGGAGGTTGACGATGGACACGCTGGCCCAATTGGCCGAGATGCTGCAGCGCGGCGAGGACCAGGAGGTTCTCCGGCTGACTCGCGAGGCGGTGGCGCAGGGGCTCCCCGCCGGCCGGATCCTCAACGACGGGCTCATCGCCGGCATGAACGTGGTCGGCGAGCGCTTCAAGCGCCACGACATCTTTCTGCCCGACGTGCTTCTGGCGGCGCGGGCCATGTACGCCGGCATGGAGCAGCTCAAGCCGCTCCTGATCCGGGACGGAGTGCCCGCGCGGGGGCGGGTGGTGCTGGGCACGGTGCAGGGCGACCTCCACGACATCGGCAAGAACCTCGTGGCCATCATGCTGCGGGGCGCCGGCTACGAGGTGGTGGACCTGGGCCACAACGTCGCCCCGGCGGCCTTCGTCGATGCGGCCGAGCGGGAGGGCGCCCGGGTGATCGGCCTGTCGGCGCTCCTGACCACCACCATGCCGGTGATGCGGCAGGTGGTGGAACTCCTCCGCGAGCGGGGCCTGGCGGGCCGCGTGCGCGTGATCGTCGGCGGGGCGCCGGTGTCCGCCGATTTCGCCCGCGAGATCGGCGCCGACGATTACGGCTACGACGGCGCCAGCGCCGTGGACAAGGTGGCCGCCCTGATGGAGGCGCGCTGAGATGCGGCCGATCCTCGAGCGCGTGGGCCGCGGCGAGGTGCTGCTGGCCGACGGCGCCATGGGCACCCAGCTCATGGCCCGGGGGCTCAAGGCCGGCGAGTGTCCGGAGGCGCTCAACCTCGACCGCCCTGACGTCGTGGCGTCCGTCTCCGCCGACTACGCCGCCGCGGGCGCCGACATCGTCCTGACCAACACCTTCGGCGGTTCCCCCCTGAAGCTCGCCCTCTACGGCCTGGAGGGACAGACCGAGGCCATCAACGCCGCGGCGGTGGCCGCCGCGCGCCGGGGCGCCGGTGCCGGAGTCTACGTGGCCGCCTCTTGCGGGCCAACCGGCCGGATGCTCCAGCCGTACGGCGACACGCCACCCGCGGCGGTGGCCGCGGCGTTCGCCCGGCAGCTCGCCGCGCTGGCTGCGGCCGGCGTGGATCTGATCGTCGTGGAGACCATGACCGATCTGGCCGAGGCGGTCCTGGCGGTGGCCGCCGCCCGGGCGGCGGCGCCCGGCGTGCCCGTGGCCGCCACCATGACCTTCGATGTCACGCCGAACGGATTTTTCACCATCATGGGCGTGGACATCCCCCGCGCCGTCCGGGAGCTGGCCGCGGCCGGCGCTCACATCCTCGGCTCCAACTGCGGCGTGGGCATCGAGCCCATGGTGGCCGTGGCCGCCGAGCTGCGCCGCGCCACCGACCGGCCGTTGCTGGTGCAGGCCAACGCCGGGCTGCCCCAGATGCGCGACGGCGCGCCGGTGTGGCCCGAGACGCCCGACGTCTACGCCGGGCGGGCGGCGGCGCTCCCGGCGCTCGGGGTGGGCATCATCGGCGGTTGCTGCGGCACGGCGCCCGCCCACATCGCGGCGTTGCGCCGGATGCTGGACGCCGGGCGCTGACCGCCGGCGGGCGGGTCCGGCCGAACCGCGGCGCCACCCGGACAACCGGTTCCGAACTGCTGATTTCTGTTCCCTAAACCTCCGGATTTTGATATAAATACTACTTTTGATATGCCCCGGTAGGGAGTCGCGCTTGACGCTGCAAGACATCATCCTCCGTCTGCAGGATTTCTGGAGCCGGCAGGGCTGCATCATCCAACAACCGTACGACGTGGAAGTGGGTGCTGGAACGATGCATCCCGAGACGTTCCTGCGGGTGCTGGGCCCCGAGCCGTACCGGGTGGCGTACGTCATGCCCTCGCGCCGGCCCACCGACGGCCGCTACGGCGAGAATCCCAACCGCGTCCAAAAGCACCTCCAGTTCCAAGTGATCCTCAAGCCCGCCCCCGCCGACATGCAGGCCGTCTACATCCGCAGCCTCGAGGCCCTGGGCATCGACCTGCGCCTGCACGACTTTCGCTTCGAGGAGGACAACTGGGAATCGCCCACTCTCGGCGCCTGGGGCGTGGGGTGGCAGGTTCTGCTCGACGGGCTGGAGATCACCCAGTTCACCTACTTCCAGCAGGCCGGCGGCCTGGAGCTCAACCCCGTCTCGGGCGAGATCACCTACGGCCTGGAGCGGATCGGCACGTTCATCGCCGGCGTGGAGAACATTTTCCACCTGGCGTGGCAGCAGGACTATTCCTACGGCGACGTCCGGCACTGGGAGGAAGTGGAGTTCTCCCGCTACAACTTCGAGGAAGCCGACGTGGCCATGCAGTGGAAGCTGTTCGAGCTGTACGAGGCCGAGTGCCAGCGCCTCATCGGGCGCGATCTGATCCTGCCCGCCTACGACTGCTGCCTGAAATGCTCCCACACGTTCAACCTGCTCGACGCCCGCGGCGCCATCTCTGTCACCCAGCGGGTGGGGCTCATCGGGCGTGTCCGGAAACTCGCCTGCGCCATCGCGCGGGCTTATGTGCGCAAGCGCGAGGAGATGGGCTTTCCGTTCCTGCGCGCCGCCGCCGGCAGGGAGGCGTGAGATGGGCGCGGAGTTCCTCCTCGAGATCGGCACCGAGGAAATCCCGGCCGGCATGATCCGGGACGCCCTGGACCACCTGGCCGACGCGGTGGCGCAGGCGCTGGCCCGCCACGGCCTGGCCGGCGGCGAGGCGTGGCGTTCGGCCACGCCGCGGCGCCTCGTCGTGCGCATCGACGACATGCCCGAGCGGCAGGCCGACCGCGACGAGGAGGTGGTGGGCCCGCCCGCCTCGGCCGGCGTGGACGCCGCCGGCGCCTGGACCCGCGCCGCACTGGGTTTCGCCGCCAAGCAGGGCGTCGACGCCGCCGCGCTGGCGGTGACGGAAACCCCCAAGGGGCGCTACGTCGCCGTCCGGAAGCGTGTCGCCGGCCGCACCGCCGCCGATGTGCTGGCCGAGGCGCTCCCCGGCATCATCCGCGGCATCCCCTTTCCGAAAACCATGTACTGGCGCGAGGACAAGTTCCGGTTCGTGCGGCCCATCCGCTCCCTGCTGGCCCTGCTGGGCGGGGTCGTGGTCCCCTTTGAGGTGGCCGGCGTGGCCGCCGGCGACCGATCCTTCGGCCACCGCTTTCTCGGCGCCGCCGCCTTCCCCGTGAAGGATTTCGCCGACTACGAGCGCCGGCTGACAGAAAATGGCGTAATTCTGGACGCCGGCCGGCGCCGCGACAAGATTCAGTCCGAGATCGCCCGGATCGAGGCCGAGACGGGACTCCGGGCGGCGCGCGACCCGGAGCTCCTGGAGCAGGTGGTGTTTCTCAACGAGTCGCCCACCGTCATCCTGGGCGCCTTCGAGGAACGGTTTCTGGCCATCCCGGCCGAGGTGCTGGTCACCGTGATGCGGCACCATCAGAAATATTTTTCGCTCAACCGGCCCGACGGGAGTCTGGCCCCCTGCTTTCTCGCCGTGATCAACATGGACGCCGACCGCGAGGGCCTGATCCGGACCGGTCACGAGCGGGTCCTCAAGGCCCGGCTGGTGGATGCCGAGTTCTTCTGGAACAACGACCGCAAGCTGAAGCTGGCCGAGCGGGCGCCGGCGCTGGAGGGCATCCTCTTCCAGGAGGCGTTGGGCAGTTACGGCGCGAAGACGCACCGCGTCGAGGCCCTGGCCGTCTGGCTGGCGGAGCACCTGGGCGAGTCGGCCGCCGCGCGGGACGCCGTGGCCGAGGCGGCGGCGCTCTGCAAGGTGGACCTGGCCACCGAGATGGTCAAGGAGCTCACCGAGCTGCAGGGCGTCATGGGCGGCCTGTACGCCCGCACGGAGGGGTGTCCCCCCGAGGTGTGGCAGGCGATCTACGAGCATTACCGGCCGGAGGGAATGGACGATCCCATCCCCGCGTCCCTCACGGGCGCGATCCTGTCCGTCGCGGACAAGGCCGACACGGTGGCCGGCATGCTGGGCCTGGGATTCGTGCCCACCGGCTCGAAGGATCCGTTTGGGCTGCGCCGCCAGGCCACCGGCATCTACCGCATCCTGCTGGAGAAGGACCTGGACGCGGACCTGGCCGAGGTATTCCTCCGGGCTACCGCCGGCCTCGGCGAGCTGGCCACGGCGCCGGCGGACGAGTCGGCCGCCGTGCTGCAAGAGCTGCTGGAGGGGCGCCTGCGCTTCCTCTACGGGCAGGCCGGCTATCGCTATGACGAGATCAACGCGGTGCTGGCCGCGGCCGTACGGCGGCCGGCTGACGGGCAGCGCCGTCTCGAGGCGCTCAAGGCGATCCGCACGGTGACTGCCTTTGCGTCCATCTTCACCGCCGGCAAGCGGATCCGCAACATTCTGGACAAGCAGGCCGCGCCCCCCGAGGGCGAGCCGGACGCGGCGCTGTTCGCCGAGGAAGCGGAACGGCGGCTCGGGGCGGTGCTGGCCGATCTGGGCCCCCGCGTGCGCGCCGCCATCACCGACCGCCGGTATGCCGACGCGCTGGCGCTCATCGAGCAGTTCGCCCAGCCGGTGGACGCGTTCTTCGACGGCGTGCTGGTCATGCACGCGGACCCCGCGATCCGGGCCAACCGGCTCCGGGTGCTGCGGGCCATCGGCGAGCTGTTCGATTCGTTCTGCGATTTTTCCCGGTTCGTGCTGGAAGAAACCAATCCGTTAACCCATAACAGTGTGACGAGGTCATCATGATTGAAAAAGGTGTGAAGATTGCATCGCCGCAAGGTCGAGTGGGCGTCCTGATCCCCGGTCTCGGGGCCGTGTCCACCACGTTCATCGCCGGTGTCATGAGTATCCGGCGGGGGCTGTCGCGCCCGTTCGGTTCCATGACCCAGATGGACACCATCCGCCTGGGCAAGCGCACCGAGAAGCGCTCCCCTCTGGTCAAGGAGTTCCTGCCGCTGGCCGGCCTGGACCAGCTGGTCTTCGGCGGCTGGGACATCTTCGAGGACACCGCCTACGAGTCGGCGGTCCACGCGGGCGTGGTCAGCAACGACCATCTGCTCCCGCTCCGGGAGGAGATGGAGGCGATCCGGCCCATGCCGGCGGTCTTTGATCGCCGCTACGTCAAGAAACTGGACGGTCCCAACGTGAAGAAGGCCGCCACGAAGTGGGACCTGGCCCAGATGGTCATCGAAGACATCCAGCGCTTCAAGACGGAGCAGAAGTGCGACCGCCTGGTCATGATCTGGTGCGGCTCCACCGAGATCTACATGCCCGAGGGGCCGGTGCACGCCTCCCTCGAGGCGCTCGAGGCCGGTCTCAAGAACAACGATCCCGACATCCCGTCCAGCATGATCTACGCGTACGCGGCCATCAAGCTGGGCATCCCGTACGCCAACGGCGCGCCCAACCTGTGCGTCGACACCATCGCCCTCGAGGAGATGGCCAAGGCGAAGAAAACCCCCATTTGCGGCAAGGACTTCAAAACCGGCCAGACGCTGATGAAGACCATCATCGCCCCCGGCCTCAAGGCCCGCATGCTGGGCGTCTCCGGCTGGTTCTCCGCCAACATCCTGGGCAACCGGGACGGCGAGGTGCTGGACGATCCCGAATCCTTCATGACGAAGGAGATCTCCAAGCTGGGCGTGCTGGAGCACATCCTGCGCCCGGACCTCAACGCCGAGCTCTACGGCAACCTGTACCACAAGGTCCGCATCCACTATTATCCGCCGCGCGGCGACAACAAGGAAGGGTGGGACAACATCGACATCTTCGGCTGGATGGGCTACCCGATGCAGATCAAGATCGACTTCCTCTGCCGGGACAGCATCCTGGCCGCGCCCATCGTCCTCGACCTGGTCCTGCTGCTGGACCTGGCCGGCCGTTGCGGCATGCACGGCATCCAGGAGTGGCTCTCGTTCTTCTTCAAGAGCCCGCACCACCTCCGCGGCCTCTACCCCGAGCACGACCTGTTCATTCAGAAGATGAAGTTGAAGAACACGATGCGCTACCTGATGGGCGAGGAGCAGATCACCCACCTGGGTCTGGAGTACTACGACTAGGCGCCGGCGGTCCCGCCGTCCTCGGCGGGACCCGGTTTCAGACCAGCCAGCGGCGCGGGACCGCCGCCCCACCGACATCGGGGCGGCGGCCTGACCGGCTGGCTGGACTGCGACCCCGGATAAAAAATTTATTCCAATCGTTTCGCAATCTGAGGAGGATCGCATGGCAGACAACAAGTATGTGTATTCGTTCGGCCGCGGCAAGGCCGAGGGACACGGCAAGATGAAGGACATCCTGGGCGGCAAGGGCGCCGGCCTGGCCGAGATGACCAACGCCGGGCTCCCCGTGCCGCCCGGTTTCACCATCTCCACGGCGGCCTGCGGTATTTACTACCAGAACAACCGCAGCCTGCCCAAGGAGTTCATGGACCAGATCATGGCCGCCCTGGCCGGGCTCGAAGCCGTCACGGGCAAGCAACTGGGCTCCACCGCGGAGCCGCTGCTCGTGTCGGTGCGCTCGGGCGCCAAGTTCTCCATGCCCGGCATGATGGACACCATCCTGAACCTGGGCCTTAACGACGACACCGTCGAGACGCTGCGCGTCAAGACCGGCAATCCGCGGTTCGCCTACGACTGCTACCGCCGGTTCATCCAGATGTTCTCCGACGTTGTCCTGGGCGTGCCGAAGCACGACTTCGAGCGGATCATCGATCACATCAAGGAAACCCGGAAGGTGAAGCTCGACACCGAGCTCACCGCCGACGACATGCAGGAGATGATCCGCCGCTTCAAGCAGTTTGTCCAGGAGCGCGCCGGTAAGACGTTCCCGCAGGACGCCCGCGAGCAGCTCCGGCTGGCCATCTTCGCGGTGTTCGAGTCGTGGCACAATCCCCGCGCCATCAAGTACCGCCAGATGAACGAAATCCCCGACAACCTGGGCACCGCGGTGAACGTCCAGGCGATGGTGTTCGGCAACATGGGCGAGAGCTCCGGTTCCGGCGTGGGCTTCACCCGCAACCCGGCCACCGGTGCCCGGGAGTTTTACGGCGAATTCCTGACCAACGCCCAGGGCGAGGACGTCGTGGCGGGCACCCGCACCCCCTTCAAGCTGGAGGAGCTCCAGAAATCCATGCCGGCCATCTACGACCAGCTCAAGGCCATCTCCGAGCGGCTGGAGAAGCACTACCGCGACATGCAGGACTACGAGTTCACCATCGAGAACGGCGTCCTGTTCATGCTGCAGACCCGCAACGGCAAGCGCACCGGCGCCGCCGCCATCCGCATCGCCTGCGAGATGGTGGACGAGGGCCTGATCTCCACCGAGGAGGCGGTTCTGAAGGTGGAGCCGCAGCAGCTCGACCAGTTGCTGCACCCGGTGTTCGACGCGGGCAACGAGTTCAAGGTCATCGCCAAGGGCCTGCCCGCCTCGCCCGGCGCGGCGGTGGGCCGGATCGCCTTCTCGTCCGAGGACGCGGTCAAGATGGCCGAGGGGAAGGAGAAGGTCGTCCTGGTGCGCATCGAGACCACCCCCGACGACATCCACGGCATGGAGGTGTCGCAGGGCATCCTCACCGCCCGCGGCGGCATGACCTCCCACGCGGCCGTGGTGGCCCGCGGCATGGGCACGCCGTGCGTGGCCGGCAGCGCCGACATCAAGATCAACGAGGAGGCGCTGACGGTGGAGTTCCCCGGCGGTCTGGTGCTGAAAGAAGGCGACTTCATCTCGCTGGACGGTTCCAAGGGCGAGGTGTACCAGGGGGCGCTCAAGACCAGCAACCCCGACCTCCGCAGCGGCTTCTTCGGACGCTTCATGGCCCTGGCCGACACCATCCGCACCCTGAAAGTGCGCACCAACGCCGACATCCCGCGCGACGCCAAGGTGGCCCGCGAGTTCGGCGCCGAGGGGATCGGCCTGTGCCGCACCGAGCACATGTTCTTCGCGCCCGACCGGCTGCCGCACATGCAGGCGATGATTCTGGCCCAGACGGTGGAGCCGCGTCAGGCGGCGCTCCAGAAGCTCCTGCCCATGCAGCGCGAGGACTTCGTCGGCATCTTCCGGGTGATGGACGGCCTGCCGGTGACCATCCGCACGCTGGATCCGCCGCTCCACGAGTTCCTGCCCAAGCGCGAGGAGCTGATGGTGGAGATCGCCCTGATGAAGGAACGGCGCGAGGCCGCCGCCAAGATCCGCGAGAAGGAAACGCTCCTGGCGCGGGTCGAGGAACTGCACGAGCTCAATCCCATGCTGGGCCACCGCGGCTGCCGCCTGGGCATCACCTATCCGGAGATCACCCGGATGCAGGCCCGGGCCATCCTCGAGGCCGCCTGCATCGTCAAGAAGGAAGGCGTGAATGTGCTGCCCGAGATCATGATCCCGCTGGTGGGCAAGGTGGCCGAGCTTGAGAACCAGCGCGCCCTCGTCATCGACGAGGCCAAGCAGGTGTTCCAGGAGCAGGGGATCGAGGTGCCGTACATGGTGGGCACCATGATCGAGATCCCGCGCGCGGCGCTCACCGCGGGCGCGATCGCCGGCGTGGCCGAGTTCTTCTCGTTCGGCACCAACGACCTGACCCAGACCACCTTCGGCTACTCCCGCGACGACGCCGGCCGGTTCATCCGCGCCTACCTGGAGCAGGGCATCCTGGAGAAGGACCCCTTCCAGGCCATCGACCGCGACGGCGTGGGCCTGCTGCTGAAGATGGCGGTGGAGCAGGGGCGCGCCACGCGCCCGAAGCTGAAGGTGGGCATCTGCGGCGAGCACGGCGGCGAGCCGTCGTCGGTGGAGTTCTGCCACATGATCGGGCTCGACTACGTGAGCTGCTCCCCCTACCGCGTGCCCATCGCCCGGCTTGCGGCCGCCCAGGCGGTCGCCTCCGGCCGCGCCGAGAAGGGCACTCAGCAGAAGTAGACCGTTCGCCAGTCATCGTTTCGGATACCGGCCGGGGTTCGCCCCGGCCGGAGTTTTTTTAAAGTAAACAGCGAACAGCGAACAGTGAGGAGATAGGAGATAGGAGATAGGAGAAAAGAGATCAGAGATCGGAAATCAGAGTTCAGAGATCAGAGTTCAGAGATCAGAGCAGGGATAACGGAGGAATTCGAACAACGAACCCCGAACCGCGAACCCCGAACCCCGACGTCCGAAGTCAGCGTTTCGGGAACGAGCCCCGAGCCTCGAGCCCCGAACCCCGAGTACGATCACGATTACGATGACGATTACGAATTACGATCACGATTACGAGCACGAAGAGACCATCAACTATCAACTATCAACCGTTCCTGACTCCTATCTCCTGTCTCCTCACTATTCGCTCCGCTGGCATTCCGTCCCGACTTGTGCTGAAATGGGCCCGATGGAAACGAAGATCCTCACCCTGAAGTTTTTCGCCGGAATCCGGGAAGCGCTGGGTATGGCGGTCCTGCGGGAGCGTTTCGGCGACGACGTGCGCACCGCCGGCGACGTGGTCCGATTCCTCGAATCGCGTTTCCCGGCGTTTCGCGAGGCGGCGCCGCGCCTGCTCATGGCGGTGAACCTGCGTTACGCCCATCCGGCCACTCCCGTGGCCGACGGCGACGAGATCGCCTTCTTCCCGCCGGTGGGCGGGGGCTAGTGGGAGGAGTGAATGGCGCGGATCATCGCCGAACTCGTGCGGGAGCCCATCGATGCGGCGGCGGCCGCGGCGGCGCTCGGCGCGCCGGGCGCCGGCGCCGTGGTGACCTTTGTCGGCACGGTGCGCGACCAGAACCGCGGCCGGGCCGTGACCGCCATGGAGTATGAAGCCTACCTGGAGATGGCCCGGCCGCTGCTGGCGGAGCTGGCCGCGGAAACCGCGGCGCGCTTCCGCCTGGAGGGCGTGGTGCTGATCCATCGCCTCGGGCGACTGGCCGTGGGCGAAGCCGCCGTGTTCATCGGGGTGGCGTCGGCGCATCGGGCCGAGGCGTTCGATGCCGCCCGCCGCCTCATCGACACGCTCAAGGAGCGGGTCCCCATCTGGAAGAAAGAGCATTATGCCGATGGCTCGGCCTGGATCGACGGCGAGGGGAGCCATGGCGCCTGAAGCCGCCCGAGCCGTCATCGTCACCGTGAGCGACTCCTGCGCCCGCGGCGAGCGGGAGGATCTGTCCGGCCCGCGGGCCCGGGATCTCCTGCGGGGCCAGGGCTTCACCTGCGACGAAGTTCGCGTGGTGCCCGACGAGCGGGAGGCGATCGCCGCGTTGCTGCGGGAGCTGTGCGGCCGGGGCGGCGTGCGGTTGGTGGTCACCACCGGCGGCACCGGCCTGGCGCCGCGCGACGTCACCCCCGAGGCGACGCGCGCGGTGATCGACCGCGAGGTGCCCGGCATCGCTGAACTCCTTCGCGCCGAGGGTGCCCGGCGCAACCCGCGTGCGGTGCTCACCCGCGGGGTGGCGGGCCTGAGCGGCGGCGTGCTCATCGTGAACCTGCCCGGCAGCGTCAAGGGGGTTACCGAGGGGCTGGAGGCGCTGGCCGCCGTGCTGCCCCATGCGCTTGAGGTGGCCGGCGGCGAGGCCTTCCGCTGCGGGGGATAGACCGGAGATTCACCACAGGGCACAAAGAGTGTGGATGGTCGATAGTTGATCGTTGAGGGTTGGGAGTGAAGGCCGAAATCCGAAGTCCGATGTCCGATGTCCGCGTTGCGGGAACGAGCCTCGATTACGATGACGATTACGAACACGAGTACGATTACGAGCACGAACCATCAACCATCAACCATCAACTGTATCGATGTTAAGGAACCTGTGAACCTGGAACCTGCGAACCTGTGAACTCAAAATGGATACCCAGCTGATCAAGATCGACCTGGCCCGGCCTGACCGCTCGACGCTCCGAGCCGTCGCCCGCCGCCTGGAGCGGGGCGAAATTTGCGTCCTGCCCACGGACACCATCTACGGCTTCCACTGCCGGGCGGACCTTCCGGCGGCGCTGGCCCGGCTCCAGGCGCTCAAGGAGCGGGGGGAGCCGAAACCGATGGTCGTGCTCATCTCCGGGCCCGATTACCTGGTGTCGGCGGGAATCGCGACTCCGCCGGCGGCCCGTCGGCTCATGGAGCGCTTCTGGCCGGGACCGCTGACCCTGGTGCTGCCGGCGCCTGGCGTCTTCCCTGAGGCGCTCACCGGCGGCGCGGTTTCCGTTGCGGTCCGCCAGCCGGGATTCCCGGTGTTGGCCCGCCTCATCGAAATGGCCGGCGGCCCGCTTGCCTCCACCAGCGTGAACGTCACCGGCGCGACGCCGCTCAACGATCCGGCGGCCATCGCCGCGGCGTTCAGCGGCCGGGTGGAGTGCGTCGTGGACGGCAGCGTCCTGCCCGAGTCGACGCCTTCCACCATCGTGTCGTTCACGGTCCACCCGCCGGCCGTCCTGCGCGAGGGCGCCCTGCCGGCCGAATTCATCCGTTCGGTGCTGACCGAAAGCTGACCGGCACGCCTGCGGCTGATTGCGTGGTTGTCATGCCGCCCCGAGCCCCATCGGGGCGGCATGAGCGCCGTGCGCCCCGCTGAACTTTCCGAATCCTGCCTGCATCATTATCACCGACGGCGCGGGGACGGCTCCTGCGCCGGATTGCCCAGGAGGGACGCACATGAACAACAAACTGAAAATCAAGCGAGTCGGCCTGATCGGCCTCACCCTGGTCCTAGCGCTCGCGCTGGCCCTGCCGGCGGCGGCGCAGGCCCGCCAGGCGGCGCTCCCCGACGCCACCATCCGGACCATCATCGAGACCCGGCTGATCAACGAAGGGCTGCTCAGGGAGGGGAATATCGTTGTGTCCGTCACCGACGGCGTGGTGACTTTCACGGGCAAGGTCGACAGCCTGGCCGACAAGCTCAAAGCCGCCGAAGCCGTGCAGGGTGTCGACTCCGTGGTCCGGCTGGACAACAACCTGGTCATCGAATCGGAACCGCGGTCCGATAACGCCATTGCCGCCGACATCGGCCGATCCATCCGCTCCTACGCCCTGTTCGACATCTTCGACTGGGTGGACGGCCGCGTGGTGGACGGCCAGGTAACGCTCACGGGCTGGGCCCGCGAGCCGTGGCGCAAGGACGACTACGGCCGCCGCGTCGCCGACGTGCCCGGCGTCAAGGCACTGGACAACCAGATCCAGGTGCTGCCCGTCTCCAGCTTCGACGACCACCTGCGCGCCACCATCGCCCGGTCCATCTACGGCAGCTCCCTGTTCCAGCGCTACGCCAACAGCGCCTTGCCGCCTATCCACATCATCGTGTTCAACGGCCGGGTGATCCTCAAGGGCGTCGTGGCCACGAACCTGGAGCGCACCCAGGCCGAGCTGATGGCCCGCACCCGCGGCATGGCCTTCGAGGTGGTCAACGAGCTGGTGCTCGAGAAGGACTTGAAGAGATAGGAGATAGGAGATAGGAGATAGGAGAAAAGATAGGAGATGGGAGATCGTTGAGGGGACCAGCACCCTCAACGATCCACCATTTCAACCCTCAACTCTCAACCCTCAACCCTCAACCCTCAACGGTCACTCGTTAGGTAAAATCAGAGGAATCAGAAACGAGCCTCTAGCCTCGAGTTTCGAGCCTCGATTACGATTAAGATCACGATCACGATCACAATTACGATTACGAACAGACGGCTAGCTGGCCGGGGTTGAGAAGGCGGCGAGATTGGGTTTGACCAATTTCAGATAATCGGCAAGGCACAGCTTGATCGATTCCCGGTGGGTGCAGGCGTTGAAGGTGATAAATTCGTCGGCGGTGAGGCTCTCCTCCAGGAACATCGGCAGGCCGAACACGTTGCCGAACGGCGGCATGGCGCCCGTCTCGCACCCCGGGAACAGATCCTTGAACTCCTCCTCGGTAGCCAGGCGAACCGCCGGCACACCCACCAGGGCGGCGAAGTGGGCCAGGTCCACCTTGCACGGCGCCGGCAGCGCCGCCATGTAGTAGTTCTCGTTCCCCTTCAGGATGACCACCTTGACGATCTCGTACCCCGGGGTGTGCTCCACCGCCGCCAGACCCTGGGCGGTGAACGCCTCGGGATGGGAGTGCACCTCGTACCGGCAGCCGGCTGAATCCAGCAGATCTCTCACTTTTTTATTGATCGGCATGACCCCTCCAATCAGACAAAATGGTCGTGAAGCACGGACCGCGTTTGAGTCAATTCTAGCATAACCGGAACGGATGCCCCGTGTCGCGGGGCGGTTCACCGTCGCGGCATGACGCCGAGAGCGCTTTTCCGGACTCAGGTGGCGACGTTCGGCGGGGTTGCGTCCGGCATGAACTCGCGGAAGATATTGGAGATATTTCGAATCTTAAACGGCTTCTGCAGGAACCACAGTCGATTCTGCCCGTCGAAGCGCCGGGCGGTTTCCTCTTCGCTGTAGCCGGACATCAGGATCACGGGCATGGCCGGCGCGATCTGCCGGATCGCCTGCAGCACCTCCTCCCCACTGAGCCGGGGCATCATCAGGTCCAGGAGCACGCAGGCAAACTCGCCCGACCGGGCGCGGAACAGCTCCATCGCCTCCACACCATCGGCGGCCGCGATCACCTGCAGCCCCAGCTTCTCGAGCATCTGGCGCGAGACGATCCGGACCTGGGGATCGTCGTCCGCGAGCAGCACCAGCCCCTGCCCGTGCCACGTGCGGACACCCAGCGGCCCCGTCTCGGAGAGGCTGCTATACGGTCCCGTCAGGGCGGGGAGCAGTACCTCGATCGTGGTGCCGGCACCCGGGCAGCTCCGGCAGGCGATGGCGCCGCCATGGCTGCGGACGATACCCATCACGGCCGCCAGGCCGAGCCCGCGACCCGCGAACTTGGTGGTGAAAAAGGGATCGAACATCCGGGCGACGGTGTTTGAATCCATGCCGCAACCGGTGTCGGCCACCTCGAATGAAACGTAGGTGCCCGCCTCCAGCGCCTGGCCCAGCACCATGCTCTCGAGTTCCGTTTCCCCGACGTGGCGGCAGGATGTGGTCACCGTGATCCGGCCGTCAGCCGCCGGCATGGCCTCGGCGGCGTTGGTCAGGAGGTTGAGCACCACCTGGCGGATCTGCGTGGCATCGGCCAACACCGGCAGGAGCTGTTCGGCGAGGCGGTATTCCACTTTGGCGTTCTTGCCGATGGACACTTCCAGCAGCCGGCCCAGTTCCTGGATCAGCGCGTTGAGGTCTACCGGCTTGATGACGAACCGGCTGCGGCCGGAGTAAGCCAGCAACTGGCGGCACAGCTCGGAAGCCCGCTGAGCGGCCTTTTCGATATCGGCCAGGTTGCCGCGAACCTGCTCGCTCAGGGTGCGGTCGGTCAGAATCATCTCGGCGTGGCCGAGCACCACCATGAGCAGGTTGTTGAAGTCATGGGCGATCCCGCCGGCCAGCACGCCGAGGCTTTCCAGCTTCTGCGACTGCTGGATCTGCGTCTCGATGGCCTGGCGCTCCGCTTCGGCCCGCTTGCGGGCAGTGACATCGGTAAGCACCGATACGAAGCCGACGACATCACCCGACTCGTTCAAGCGGTAGTTCCAGTCGATGCGCAGCCAGATCACCCGTCCGTCTTTCGTCCGGTTCTGAGTCTCGAGCGTCCACGGGGTCGGCCGGTCGCGGACCAGCTCGGCCAGCAGCCGGCGGGTGCGCTCCCGGTCGGCGTCGTGGGCAATCAGGTCCAGCATGGACCGGCCCATCATCTCGTCCGGAGAGTATCCGAACATCTTGGCGTGATTGGGATTGCAGTAGGTGATGATCCCACTGCAATCCATCTCCTGGATGCCGTACGGGATGGTGTCGATGAGCATGCGGATCCGGAGATTGGCCGATTCCAGCTCGGCTGTCCGCGTCCGCACCTGTTCCGACAGTTGCTCCTGGTGCAGCGTCAGTTCCGCCTCCGTCCGGCGGTGTACGGTCATTTCGGCGCTCAGCGACTCCATCTGGGTGGTCCGCACCACCAGGTGCCGTTTCAGCTCGTCGTTGAGCCCGCGGAGCTGGGCGTTGAGATGGTGGATTTCCAGCATGGACAGGATCTGTCGGGCGATGATCAGCAGGGTCAGGATCAGGCCCAGCACCAGGATGGTGGTGCTGATGGCACCGCCGTGAAGCTCGGCGGTCAGCACCAGGCCCAGGGCCACCACCGCCGCCAAGTACGGGGCGAACACGCGGAAGAACGCCCGTCCCACCGTGCTGAGCCAGTTCAGGGCCACCTGCTCGCCGTGCGGGACACCCTCGCTGACGGGATACCACAACCGGTACAGGGCGGCGAAGCCGATGAGCGCCCAGCCGAAGCTCCAGGCGGCGTCGGCCCAGGTCCCGGTGCGGTAGGTGTCGCCCAGGGTTGCATAGAGGAAGGCGGTGTCGGCCAGGGCGATCAGGATGAAACCGCCGGCGAGCATCCCCGTGGAGAGGCGGAGCGGGCGGTTCACTTTGGCTTCGTGGAACAGAAACGACGCGCAAAAGAGGATGGCCAGGTCGCCGAACGGGTAGATCCCGCCGAGGAGGCGCTCCAGGATGGGCACGTCCTGGTTCCACAGCGGGCGGATTACGAAATACCAGCTCAGGATCCCGATGCTGCTGGCGGCGATGATGCTGTCCACAACCAGCCGCAGCTGCCGGAAGATGTCCTTGCGGCTCAGCAGGCGAGTGATGCCGGACAACGCCAGGGGGTAGGATGCCAGGAAGAACAAATCCGGCCAGCCGGGGTAGGGGACCATCTGCCCCAGCACGACCTCGTACAGCGTCCAGAGCGTTTGGCCGGCTGCCCAGGACAGACAGCCCGCGCCGATCAGCCGCCAGGCCGTCCGGTCCGGGATGATGTCGGGCCGCGGCTGGGCGGCATAGTGGAGGCAGCACCAGCCGGCGAAAACGCCGACGACGATCTCCATGAAATTGATGAGGGCCTCCGCCAGGCCGTTGGTGGACGAGTGCGAGGCAACCAGCGCGATCATGGCGATGGCATATGCCGCCGCCGCGCCCAGGAGAACTTTCCGGCCGGCCGCGGGCGGGTTTTGCAGGCGCGACGGATCGGGGGGAGCGTTCATAACTCCAACTCCATCAAGGCGTGGCGTCAATCCGCTTGAAACAGCAGCGCTTCGACCGCGTTTCGGAACGCGGCTGCGGGGACCGTTTTCGCATCGTGCGAGGATGTGTACAGGCAGCATCTTAACACGAGCCGGGAGATGATGTTAGCAGAATTGTCAATCGGGTGCGGCCGGCGCCGCCGCGCGAATCGAGCCTTTCGTACCCAAGTCGTTTACATTCGGCATGCCAGCCGTTAGAATGAAAGCGCACGATATCTGAAAAGAGGTAACATCGATGCCGTTGTTCAAGAAAGACCAGCCCAATGAAGGCCCCCCGGCTGCGCCGGCTCGCGTCCGCGGAGAGGGGCCCGATGCCGCGTCCGCCCGTTCGGGCGCCTCACTGATCGGCAAGAACGTGAAAATCAGCGGGGAGATCACCGGCGACGAGGACCTGCTCATCGAAGGGAAAGTGGAGGGCAAGATCAATGTCAGCCAGACTCTGACCATCGGCGCCGGCGGACAGGTCACGGCCGAGGTGCACGGCGACACGGTCATCGTGCTGGGCCGGATCAACGGCAACGTGTCGGCCGCCCAGCGGGTGATCCTGAAGCCATCGGCGATGGTCACGGGCAACATCACCTGCGCCGCGTTCATCGTCAACGAGGGCGCCTCGTTCGACGGCAACATCATCATGAAAAATCTCGACAAGAAAACGGCGCCGCCGGCGGCCGCCCCGCTGTTCCAGGCGAAGGAGAAGGAGATCGAGAAGGACAAGGAGAAGGCGAAGAACAACGCCAAGAACCTGTAGGCGGGCCGGCGGCCGCGAGGGAATCGAACGGGCAAGGGGTGAGGACGCATGGAACGGGTGGTCGTCAGGGACGAGGCGGTCAAGAAAATCCGCAATTTTTACTTGTGGGTGTTTGCCGACGAGGTGCGGGACCAACCCGCCGGCCTCGGGCCGGGCGAGCCGGTGGAGGTCCGTTCGCCGCGCGGCGAGATCCTCGGGACCGGATTTTACCACCCCACCGCCCGCGTCACGGTCCGGATGTTTCACCACAAGCGCATCGAGCCCGATGCCGCGTTCTGGCGGCGGCGGCTCCAGCAGGCGCTGGCCCTGCGCGAGCCCCTGCGGGCGCACAGCAACGGCCTGCGGCTGGTTTACTCCGAGGGCGACTACCTGCCCGGCCTGGTGGTGGACGATTTCGCCGACCACCTGGTGATCCAGTGCCGCACCACCGGCATGGACCGCATCCAGCCCCTCATCGTGGAGCTGCTGCAGAAACTGCGGCGGCCGGCGTCGATCTACGAGCGCAGCGACGTGCCCGCCCGCCAGGAGGAAGGCCTGGCGTTCCGGACCGGCCAGCTGGCGGGCGTGACGCCACCGCGGGTCCGGATCGCGGAGCACGGCGTCCACTTCTGGGTAGACATCCCCGGTGGGCAGAAAACCGGCTTCTTCTCCGACCAGCGCGATGCGCGGCGCCACTTCGCCTCGCTGCTGCGTCCCGGCGACCGGGTGCTCGACGCCTTCTGCTACACGGGCGGATTCGGACTGTACGCGGCCCGGATGGGCGCGGCGGTCACCGCCGTGGACAAGGACGAAGCCGCGCTGGCCCTGGCCGCGGCCAACGCCGAGCTCAACGAGGTCACCGCGCGGTTCGAAACCGTGACCGCCGACCTGTTCGCGTGGCTCCCCGAGGCGGCCGCCGCCGGCCGCGTCTTCGACGCCATCAGCCTGGATCCGCCGGCCCTGATCAAGTACAAGAATCAGCAGAACAAGGGGCGCGGGCTGCTCATGGACCTGATCCGGCCCTGCCTCCGGATGCTGCGTCCCGGCGGGCTGCTCCACGTCTCCAGCTGCGCCTACCACGTCGGACCGGAACTGCTGCGGGAGGCGGCGCGGATCGCCGCCGGCGAGACCGGCAAGCGCCTCCTGGTCGCCGCCGAAACCGTCCAGGCGGCCGACCACCCGTATTTCCTCCAGATGCCGGAAACCCAGTACCTGAAGGGCTTCACCTACCGGGTGCTGCCGGACTGAGGCCGTCCGGGCGGGGGATTGACACCGGCGGCAAATTCCAGTACATTGACCGAACCCCAACAGAGGAATGGCCCTATGCCCATGTACATGATTCGTTCCACTTTGGACCGCCTGAGCAAGCGCCTGGAGGAGATCCAGAAGGAGAAGTACAACGTCGCCAAGGAGCTGCAGCAGGCGGCCTCCTACGGCGACTTCAGCGAAAACGCCGAATACGACGCGGCCAAAGAGAAAAAGGACATGCTGGCCAACGAGGAGATGAAGATCCGCGGCTGGCTGGGCGACGCGCAGCTCATCGAGGAAATCCAGACCCCGCCCGACGTGGTCACCATCGGCAAGAAGCTCGTGATCCAGGATGTGGAGTCCGGTCAGCAGCAGACGTTCGCCATCCTCGGCGAACTGGACCAGCTCGAGGGGCACGAGGTGCTCTCCGTGACCGCGCCCCTGGCCATGGGACTGCTGAACAAGCGCAAAGGGCGCACCGTCGAGGTGCAACTCCCCCGCCAGACGCGGCGCTACCGGATTTTGGAACTCGACAACTTCTTCCTCAAATGACCCGCGAGCTCGACCGGATCATCATTGCGGGCGCCGCCGAGCACAACCTCAAACACATCCGGGTGGAAATTCCCAAGAAACGGCTGGTGGTGTTCACCGGCGTCAGCGGTTCGGGCAAGTCGAGCCTCGCCTTCGACACCCTGTTTGCCGAGGGGCAGCGGCGTTATGTCGAGTCGCTCTCGAGCTACGCCCGCCAGTTCCTCGGCCAGATGGAGAAGCCGCGCTACGAATCCATCCACGGCCTGACCCCCACCATCGCCATCGACCAGCGGTCGGCGGGGTCCAACCCGCGGTCCACCGTCGGCACCATCACCGAGATCCACGACTACCTGCGCGTGCTCTTCGCGCGGGTCGGGGTGCAGCACTGCTACGGCTGCGGCCGGCCGGTCTCCGAACAGAGCGCCCAGCAGATCATCGACGATCTGAAGGAGCTGCCCCCCGGGACGAAGCTGGTGCTGCTGGCTCCGGTGGTCCGCGGCCGCAAGGGGGAACACCGCGAGGTGTTCGAGAGCCTGCGGCGCGACGGCTTCCTGCGGGCGCGGGTGGACGGGGACATCCGGCCACTCGAGGACCCGCCCGCTCTGGACAAGAAGCGGAAGCACACCGTCGAGGTGGTGGTGGACCGCCTGGTGGCCGGTCCGGAGCTGGGCGGACGCCTGTCCGACTCGGTGGAGACGGCGCTCCGGGTGGGCGGCGGCGTGCTCATCGCCGCGCTGGGCGACGGGACGGAGCGGGTCTACAGCGAGCAGAACGCCTGTCAGTACTGCGGGATCTCCTATCCGGAGCTCAGTCCGCAGCTCTTCTCCTTCAACGGCCCCCAGGGAATGTGCAAGGCCTGCAACGGGCTGGGCACCCGGCTGGAGATGGATCCGGCCAAGGTGATCCCCGACCGCTCGCTGTCGCTGGCCGACGGCGCCATCGCGCCGTGGGCCGGGGCGATGCGCAACCGCGCCGGCTGGACCTGGCGCACCATCGAAACCGTCTGCCGTCATTACGGCATCCCCATGGACCAGCCCCTGGACCGGTTGCCCCCGGACAAGCTCCACATCCTGCTGCACGGCTCCAGCGGCGAGCGGATCGAGTTTCATCTCAAGGGGAAGGCCAGTGAGTACCGCTGGCAGTCGCAGGTGGAGGGGATTCTGAACACGATGGCGCGGCGGCTGCGCGAGACGCGCTCCGACGAGGCTCGCAGCTACTACATGAAATATTTCTCCGACACGGTCTGCCCCGAGTGCGGCGGCGAGCGCCTGCGCCGCGAGGCCCGCTGGGTGCGGATCGACGGCCAAAGCATCATCGACATGGGCCGCCTGCCGGTGGGACAACTCCGGGAGGTCATCGACGGGCTGCCGCTGGCCGGCAGCCGCCGCCAGATCGCCCGCGAGCTGGTCAAGGAAATCGCCCAGCGGTTGCACTTCCTGGTGAACGTCGGCCTCGACTACCTGACGCTGGAGCGGGCCGGGCCGTCGCTGTCCGGCGGCGAGGCCCAGCGCATCCGCCTGGCCTCCCAGGTGGGCACGGAACTCACGGGCGTGACCTACATTCTCGACGAGCCGAGCATCGGCCTGCACCAGCGCGACAACGTCCGGCTCATCAGCACGCTGAAACACCTGCGCGACCTGGGCAACACGGTGGTGGTGGTGGAGCACGACCGGGAGACCATCACCGCAGCCGACCACGTCATCGACTTCGGCCCCGGCGCCGGCATTCACGGCGGCGAGGTGGTGTTCGCCGGCACCCCGGCACAGCTCCGGCGCTGCCGCACTTCGCTTACCGGACAGTATTTGTCGGGCCGGCGGGAGATTCCGCTGCCCGGGCAGCGCCGGCGCGCCGACCAGGGCTGGCTGACGGTGCGCGGGGCGCGCCTGCACAACCTCCAGGGCATCGACGCCGCCTTCCCGCTGGGCGCGCTGACGTTCGTCACCGGCGTCTCCGGCGCCGGCAAGAGCTCGCTGGTGAACCTGACCCTGTATCCCGCGCTGGCCAACCGGCTGAACGGCGCTCACCTCCGCGAGGGGGAGCACGCCGGCATCGAGGGCTTGGACCTCGTGGACAAGGTCATCGACATCGACCAGAAGCCCATCGGCCGGACACCCCGCTCCAACCCGGCCACCTACGTCAAGGTGTTCGACCTCATCCGCGAAGTGTTCGCCCAGCAGAAGGAGGCCCGGCTGTACGGCTACTCGAGCAGCCGATTCAGCTTCAACCTGAAGGGCGGCCGGTGCGAGACCTGCCACGGCGCCGGCGTGATCAAGGTGGAGATGCACTTTCTCGCCGACGTCTACGTGCCGTGCGACACCTGCCACGGCCGCCGCTTCAACGAGGCCACCCTCAAGGTGCATTTCGCCGGCGCCAGCATCACCGACGTGCTGGAGATGACCATCGAGGAGGCCCGCCGGGTGTTCGTCAATTTTCCGCGGATCCGGCGGATCCTCGACACGCTCATCGACGTCGGCCTGGGGTACGTCCGCCTCGGACAGCCGTCGCCCACGCTGTCGGGCGGCGAGGCGCAGCGCATCAAGCTGGCGCGGGAGCTGTCGCGGGCCGGCACCGGCCGGACGGTGTACATCCTCGACGAGCCCACCACCGGCCTTCACTTCGAGGACGTGCGCAAGCTCCTGGCGGTGCTCCAGCGGCTGGTGGACGCCGGCAACACCGTGATCGTCATCGAACACAACTTGGATGCCATCCGCGTGGCCGACTACGTCATCGACATGGGCCCCGCGGGAGGGGGAGGCGGCGGCCGAATCGTGGCGGCGGGCACGCCCGAGGAGGTGGCGGCCCATCCGACTTCGTCCACGGGCCAGCACCTGCGGCCGATGTTGGGAGTTAGGAGTTAGGAGTTAGGAGATAGGAGATAGGAGATAGGAGATAGGAGATAGGAGAGAGGAGATGGGGGAGAGGGGACGAATCCGTCGTACTCGTAATCGTAATTCGTAATCGTAATTCGTAATCGTAATTCGTAATCGTGATCGTAATCGGGGCTCACGGTTCGCAGTTCGGGTTTTCACGTTCATCCGTCTCTCGCCTCCCATCCCCTGTCTCCCGATTCACCCATGCCCCTCTCACCTGATAAATTCAAACGGATCCGTTAACCCCCGCTTGACTCCATCCGTCGTGAATCTATAATCAGTCCAAGTATTAAAAGGACGAGACGCTCAGGATGTGGCCCACGCTCGGCACCATCGGAGGCCATTCTGTATACGCCTACGGCGTGATGATCAGCCTGGCGCTCGGGCTCTGGCTGGTGCTGGCGGTCCTTTTCCGTGAGCGGGCCGGTCTCACGACGGGCGATGTCTTGAACTGCGCCCTACTCGGGATCGCGGCGTATCTATTTGCCCCGAAGCTTTGGGCCATGGCGAAGACCGGCAGCTTCGGCGTCGCAGCCTGGCTCGACCTGGCCAGGCCTTGGCAGCAGGGCGCGACGGGCACCGGCCCCGTGGTCAGCGCCGCCGCCCTGGCCTGGCTCGGCTACTGCCTCATCCGGCGCATCCCGTTCCTGCCCCTGATGGACACGCAGTTGCCGGTGGTCCTGCTGGTCATGGCCGTCCAGCGCATCGGTTGCTTCCTGGCCGGCTGCTGCTATGGTGTTCCCACCGCGCTTCCCTGGGGTGTTTGCTTCCCGCCGGGCTTGCCGGCGGAACTCGCCTATCCCGGCTCGGCCGTGCATCCCACCCAGCTGTACTACGTGCTGACGTTCGGCTCGCTGGCGGGATTGCTGCTCCTGGCCCGGCCCCGGCCGGCCCGTGCCGGCGCGGTGACTGCGGCGGGTTGGCTAGGGGCCGGACTCGCCTATGCCTTCGTCACCACCCTGCGGGGAGACCACGGGGCCGCGCCGTTGAGCCCATGGGCGACCACTACCCAGCTGGTTGCGCTGGCATTCGCCGCAGCCGGGCTGGCATTGGCGCTCGCCGTGTGGCGGCGGGCGCGCTTTCTCGAATCCGAATTCCTATCCGGGCCGGCGGACGCCGCGCAACCCGTCGCCCAATCCAACAGGAGGATCCCATGATGAAGTACGCCTGGCAGGTCCTGCTCCTTGTCGCCTTTGCCGCGATCATCCCCTTCGTGGGCACCGGGTGCTCCCTGGGAGTCTCGAGCAAGCTGGGGGAACCGACGGCCTGTCTCAAACCCGACGGCGCCGGCACCATCAGCGTCTGGATGGGCGGCACCCGGCCGGATGTGGAGGAGGAGGCCGCAAACGCGGTGACTCTGGCCTATTCATTCCAGGATTACCACCACGAGGGAGTGATGTACGACAGCCGTATCCGGATTCTGGGATCGGATTTCAGCGCCAGTGCCATCCGGGGCGTCGGCATCCTGCAGTTCCCGGCGGATATCACGGATTTCTCCGCCTCCTATGACGACTACCAAGGGCAGGCCGGCTCGATCACCGTTCTGGCGGGACTGCCATCGGTGCCCATCACCCCCACCGTGACCCTCAACGCCGAGGCGGGCCAGCAGCTCGTGATCGTCCGGGTGCCCTGGGAGCTGGTGCCCGAATTCGGCCAGCCGGAGCAGTGGTTTCTGAACACCTTGAACTTCCAGGTGAATCCCACCCGGGACATCCAGATCAAGGCGATCATGGCCGCGGTGGTGAAGAAGGGCGGCGATTACTACTACCTGCCGGTCTGCCCCGCAGCCACCTCGTTTGCCGAAATCCCGGCGTTCGATATCCGGGTGGGGGCGGGCGAGCAGGAGATCCAGTTCCCGCCGGTCGCCGACCTGCCGCACCCCGGCGGCCCTCAGGTTTACAACCTGGACACCGGCGACGTCTACACCGTCCGCTATTTCCCCCGGCTCAACTACACGCCCGGCGCGCACACCGAGGGCTTCGGCTTCGTGAACACCCAGGCGGAACCGGTCGCCGCCACGTTCCACGGCTACGCCAACGACGGCCAGGCGGTGGGCGAATCGGCGGTGATGAACTGGCCGGCCCAAGGGCAGGGGGCCTACCAGTCGGACTGGCTGCTGGGACTGAGCCAGGCCACCGAAGGGTGGACCGAGGCGCGCATGACCCGGGGCATGCTGGGCTTCTTCCTCACCCAGTGGTTTCCCTGGGGTTTCCTGGAGGGATTGGACGGCGCCAATGTGTTTGCGGAGACGATGAGAATCGGTGTCATCCCGCGGATCCAGATGCAGAACGGCTACAGCACCGAGGTGCGCATCGTCAACCCCAGCGCTGATGGGATGACGGTGGCGCTGCAGAGAAGTTACGCCACCAGCGGCAGTTATATCGGGTCCTTCCCGGTTCCCGCCCGCGGCGCGCTGGTGACCGACCTGACAGCTTACGGATCCTTCGACGGGGCCCTCTACCTCGAAAGCGGGCATCCGTTCATTGCCACCGCCACGATCCGCCACGGCAACGACTGTGTCGCCACAGCCAATGCCGTTGCGTTCGGCGACCGGGCGGAGACGCTGTTCGCCTCCCACATCGTGCTGTGGCCGGGGATCTACTCCACTTCGATCAACCTGTACAACGGCGGCAACAGCAGCGACGTCACGGCCGAGATCCGGCCGTACTACGCGAACGGCACCCCCATGGCCGCGCCATTCAATGTTACGGTCCCACGGAGCGCCACCGTGACCCTGACCGACACACAGCTCGGCCTTCCCGACGGCGCTTCGTCGGAGGGATGGCTGGAGATCCGCTCGCCGGGCAAGCCGCTGGCGGGCTGCATCACCTTCGGCGACCCGGCGCGCCATCTCTACGAGTCCACGCTGCCGCTCCAGGCGGCCGGTTCGAAGAATTTCTACTACGCCCAGGTGGCCAACGGCGATGTGGGCGGGGTGGTGTACAGCACCGGCATCTCGGTGGTAAACCCCAGCACCACGACGCCGGTGAACATCTCCATCTCGGTGCACAAGAGCGACGGCACGCTGAACGGCAACGTGGTGAACCGCACCCTGGCGCCGGGCGAGAAGTACGTGCGCCAGCTCAGCACCATGGAGGGGATCGGCACCCTGGAGAACCAGGCGAGCGGCTACATCCATGTCACCGCGGAGGCGCCCGTGCTCTCCTTCGTGCTGTTTTTTGACCAGCAGTTCAACTTCATGAGCGCGGTGCAGGCGCAGAGCAAGTGAACAGTGAACAGTAAGGAGATAGGAGATAGGAGATAGGAGATAGGAGATAGGAGAGAGGGGATAGGGGATAGGAAAGAAGAGTTAAAAGCCGAGAGTTGAGTCGAGTCCGAGTGCTTCACTCAGAGTCGTGCTCGTAATCGTGCTCGTAATCGTGATCGTAATCGTGATCGTAATCGAAATTCGTAATCGTGCTCGAAATCGTAAACGAGACTCGAGGCTCGAAACTAGAGGTTCGTTCCCGTAACGCGGACATCGGAAATCGGGTCTCGGGGTTCGGGTCTCGGGGTTCGGGGTTCGCTTCTCGTCTCGTCCTTCGTCTCCCGTCTCCCAATCTCCAATCTCCTATCACCTATCGCCTATCTCCTATCTCCTATCTTCATACTGTTCACCAATCACCGTTCACTATTTACTTTTCTCCGCCAGCTCCACCGACGTGAGAAACGCCAGCCGGGCGAGGCGCTCCACCCGCGCCAGCTCCACCTTGTCCACGGAATCGCCCGGGGTGTGGTAATCCTCGGTCATGGCGCTGAAGAAGAACGTCCACGGGATGTTCCGCAGAGCGAACGGGGCGTGGTCGCTGCCGCCGGCGGCGGCACCGCGGCTGGGCCGGAGGTACAGCGCCATCCCCACGTGGCTGTTGGCGGCGCGGATGGCCGCGTCCATCGCTGCGGTCTCGCTCAGCGACAGGGCCATGAATTCCTCCACCTTGATCTTGGCCATCACGTCCTCGGGCAGGCCGATCCCCCACATGCGCGACATGCGCTCGAGCCGCTCCTTCGTCCACGACCGGCCCAGCATGTCGAGGTTCACGCAGGCCGCCGTCCGGTCCATGGGCACGAAGGGGTGGTCGGCATAGTAGCGCGAGCCAAGGAGGCCCTGCTCCTCGCCGGTCCAGAAGGCGAACAGCACCGACCGCTTCGGCTTGGCGGCGCCCGTCGCATACGCCTGCGCGATCTCAAGCAGGCCGGCGGCGCCGGAGGCGTTGTCGTCGGCTCCATTGAAGAGGTACGGACCGTAGTGTCCGAGGTGGTCCAGGTGGGCGCCAATGACCACCACCTCGTCCTTGAGCTTCGGATCGGATCCTTCGACAAAACCCAGCACGTTGCGGGAGCTGGTCAGGGCGCCGGTGACCTCGCTGTGCAGTTCCAGCGTGACGCCGGCCAGTTCCCGTGAGGCCGGCTGGAGCTTGCCGTCGATGTCGGCCCTGAGGCCGTCCAGGGTGGCGTCGGCGAGGCCGAGGATGTAGGCAGCCATCTCGCGGGAGACGGTCAGGGTGGGTAGTGCGTCCATGGGGAGCGGCGCGGCCGGTTCAGGCAACTCCATCTCCCGGTCACCCGAGTCGATGACGGGTTTGGAGTCGTCCACGACGCGGCCGTCCAGCACCCGGGCGGCAACGTCGCGGCCGGCGGCGTCGCTGTCCACCTGCAGCACCGCCAGGGCGCCGAGCTCGCGCGCCGCGGCTATCTTCGGCGAGGCGGTGCGGCGCGGCCGGGCGCCGGTGTACTTGTCCTTGAGCTCCGGCTGGTGGAACGGCGAGGCCGGATCGTCGGGGCGAGGCGCGCCGTTCAGGACGAGCACCACCTTGCCCTTGACGTCGACGCCGCGGTAGTCGTCCCAGCCGGCGGCCGTCTCCCGGATGCCGTAGCCGACGAATACGACGGGGGCGCGGAGCACCTCGGTCCGGCGCACCCGCGGGAACTGGTAATCGAGGTCCGGCTGAAAGACGCGGGCCTGCTCGGCGGCGCCGGCGCTGCGGCCCACCGTGATGCGGCTGGTGGCGGAGCGGATCTCCCGGATGGGCACCCGCTGGAAGTACGAGCGGACGGGCGGCCCGGCGGGGCGGGGCGCGGCAGGGCCGGTGGCGAAGGATCCCGCCGGCTCCATGCGGACGGGGTCCCCGGCGGGGGCGACGCCCCACGAGGCGAGCAGGGCGGCGACGAACTCGACGGCCGCCTCGTGGCCGGTTGTGGCCGTCTCACGGCCATCCAGCGCGTCGGCGGACAAGAAGCGGATCCAGACGCCGGCATCGGCGGCGGTGATGGAATCGAAACCGGCGCGCCACGGCGCCGGCACCGGCTTCGGCTGCTCCACCAGCACGAGCTGGCGCGAGGGATCGTCGGGACGCGGGGCGGCCACCGGCGCCTGGGCCGAACAATAAGCGGTGAGCCAAACAATCGCGGTCAGAGCGACGAGAGGTTGTGTGCGCATGCGTTCTCCTTCACCAAAACGTCTGATTTCTTACGCAAGGAGCGATCTCGATGTTTTCGGAGACCGGGGCAGCCGTGCGGTTGTGGGACGGCTTGACATTGGGGCCGAGAATGGTTACCGTCAAACGATCATCGGCTGTGGGCGGACGCCGGCAACCACAGCCGGCTTGACGCGGCGGGCGGTCGCGACGGCGGCTTTCGCTGCCGGAACGTCCGGTTGATTCGATCTCCCGGCGGCGGGAGCAGACATCTGGAGGAGATTCCATGAACATCCTGAACGTGAGCCGGTCGTGGTTAGGCCGTCTGGCCTGGGCGGCGGCCGTGGTCCTGGCGCTCGGCGCGGCCGGACTGGCTCAAGGCGACGATGCGAAGACTCCGGATCGGAGCGTTGTGGAGCGCCGCTTCGAGGCGCTCGACCACCGCCTCGACGTGCTGGAGAAGGCCGTGGACGACCTGCTCTGGTTCCAGCGTGTGGGCGATGTGGCTCTGGTGGACAAACTGTTCATCGTCGGCCCCCCGCCGGCGAAGGTGAAGAACCCGACGGCCATGGGCGCTCAGAATCCCCTCAAGTTCTGGACCTACCTCTTCGTCCCGAAATGGGCCGCCGGCGCCGGCAAGCTGCCCCTGATCGTGCTGCCCCACGGCGGCGTGCACGCCAACTTCACCACCTACCACACCCACATCGTCCGCGAACTCGTGGCCCAAGGGTACGTGGTGGCGGCGCCGGAGTACCGCGGCAGCACCGGCTACGGCCAGGGCTTCTTCGAACGCATCGACTACGGCGGCCGCGAGAACGACGACGTGCACGCCACCCGCCTCTACGTGGCGGAGAACTGCCCCGCCGTCGACAGCAAGCGCGCGGGCATCGTCGGCTGGAGCCACGGCGGCATGATCGCCCTGATGAACATCTTCGACCACCCGGACGACTACCAGGTGGCGTTCGCGGGCGTGCCGGTGAGCGACCTCATCGCCCGGATGGGCTATTCCGACGACGAGTACCGCCGTGAATTTGCCGCGGACTACCACCTCGGCCAGACCGCCCAGCAGAACGTCAACGAGTATCGCCGCCGCTCGCCGGCCTGGAACGCGGCCAAGCTGCGCACCCCGCTGCTGATCCACACGAACACGAACGACGATGACGTGTTCGTCCTCGAGGTGGAGCATCTGATCCAGGCGCTGAAGGCAGAAGGGAAGTCGTTCGAATACGAGATCTTCAAGGACGCGCCCGGCGGCCACAGCTTCGATCGCATCGACACGCGGCTGGCCCGGCAGACCCGGGTCAAGATCTACCAGTTCCTGGCGCGGTACCTGAATCCGCCCCGGCCGATCCGCACGCTCGAGGAGCTGGACCGGGCGGCCTACCGCTGGGAGCCGTAGCGGCGGCGCGGCCGGCTGCCGCGCCGGCCCAGAAAATGATTGACAGGCCGGGGTGCTTTGGCTAAGATACGCCTTTGTTTTGAGAAGGCTGCCGTGGAGGAACCATGTCCAAGCGCTGTGAAATCTGTGGGAAAGGGCCCGTTTTTGGCCATAACGTGAGCCATGCTCACAATGTCACCAACCGCCGCTTTGAGCCGAATCTGCACAAGATGAAAGCGCAGGTGGGCGGCGACGTGAAAAAGATCCGGGTCTGCACCCGCTGCCTGCGGTCCGGTAAAGTGGTGAAGCCGACTTCCGCGTCCCGCGCCTGAGCGTTCACCGCGCGCGTCACGTCTTGGAATAGTCCGCCCGTTCCACATCCCGAACATTCTTGATCGACTTCAGCATGCGGATGATTTTATCCAGCTGGGATCGATCCGCGACTTCCAGGGCGATCTGAAACACGCCCTCCTCGCGCCCCTTGGAATGGGCGCGGAAGTCGCGGATGTTCACATCCATCTTCGTGATTTTGTTTGAGATGTCCGCGATCAATCCCTTCCGGTCGTCGGTGTAGACGAGCAGTCGGACCGGGAAGGTGGCCCCTTTCTGCGCCTTACCCCAGGTGACCTCGATCTCCTTTTCCGGGTGGTTCAGCAATTTTTCCACGTTCGGACAGTCCTTGGCATGCACGATGACGCCGCGGCCGCGGGAGATGTAGCCCACGACCTCCTCGCCGGGGATGGGGCTGCAGCAGCGCGCCCGGCTGATGAGGATGTCGCTCATGCCGCTGACCAGCAGCTTGTCCCGGCCCAGGCTGAACACGTCCTTGACCAGGCTCTTGATGGCGCCATCCGGCGCCGGCGCCTCGGGGGCGACCCCGAGCAGATTCTCCAGGAATTTCCGCGCCGACACCTTGCCGAATCCGATCTGCGCGTACAGGTCCTCAGGCTTGACCACCCCGAGTTCGGTGAGCCGCGTCGCGAAGTCCGTGTGGCCCAGCACCGCCTTGAGCGACGAGCGGAATCGGTGGGTCTCCTTCTCCATGATCTTCCGCCCGAATTCGATGGCCTGCTGCCGCTCGTACTTGTTGAGCCACCCCCGGATCTTGTTGCGCGCCTTCGCGGAGATGACGAAGGTGAGCCAGTCGCGGCTGGGATGATGGTCCTTGGCGGTGATGATCTCCACGATCTCGCCGTTGCGGAGCTGGTACTTGAGCGGCACGATCCGGGCGTTGACGCGCGCCTGGGTGCACTGGTGGCCGACGTCGGTGTGGATCTCGTAGGCAAAATCCACCGGCGTCGCCCCCTTGGGCAGGATGATGACATCGCCCTTGGGAGTGAAGGTGTAGACCTCCTCGGGATACAGGTCGATTTTCAGGTTGGTCAGGAACTCGTGGGGGTTCTGGACCTCCTTTTGCCATTCCAGCAGGTGCCGCAGCCAGGCGAAGCGCCGGTCGGTGTCGTCCTTGGTGATCTTGCCCTCTTTGTACATCCAGTGGGCGGCGATGCCGCTTTCGGCGATCTGGTGCATCTCCTCGGTGCGGATCTGGATCTCGCAGGGGATGCCGGCCTCGCTCATGATGGTGGTGTGCACCGACTGGTAGCCGTTGGGGCGCGGCATGCCGATGTAGTCCTTGAAGCGGCCCGGCACGAGTTTCCAGGCGGTGTGCACGACGCCCAGCACGGCGTAGCAGTTCGGCACGCTGTCGGTGATGACGCGCACGGCGAGGAAATCGTATACCTCGTCGAAGGAGATCCGCTGCCGTTTCATCTTGGCGTAGATGCTGGCCACGCGCTTGATCCTCGCCTGGAACACCGCCGGGATGTTGTTCTCCGCCAGGATGGTGCGCAGCCGCCCCTCGACATCCTTCAGGAGCTTGTTGCCGGCGGCCCGCCGCTTCTCGATCAGGGCGATGATCTCCTGGTATTTTTCCGGCTCCAGGTGGTAAAAGGCCAGGTCCTCGAGCTCGCTTTTAATCTTGCCCATGCCCAGCCGGTTGGCGATGGGCACGTAGATCTCGTTGGTCTCCCGCGCGATGCGCGATTTCTGGTCCGGACTCAGGTGCTTGAGCGTGCGCATGTTGTGGAGGCGGTCGGCCAGCTTGACGAGGATGACCCGGACATCGTCGCTCATGGCCAGCAGCAGCTTGCGGAAATTCTCCGCCTGGCGCTGCTCGGTGGAGGTGAAGGAGATCTGGCCGATCTTGGTGACACCCTCGACGATGAGGGCGACCGGCTCGCCGAAGAACTTCCGGATGGTCTCGATGTCGGTGAGAGTGTCCTCGACCACATCGTGCAGGAGGCCGACCGTCACCGCGATCTCGTCCAGCCCCATCTCGGCGAGAATGTTGGCCACCTCGAGCGGATGCGCCAGATAGGGGTCGCCGGAGTTACGGAACTGGTTCGCGTGCGCCTTGGCCGAGAAGACGTACGCCCGCTTCAGCAGGTCGATGTCCGCCTTGGGGTAGTGGACGGTGAGTTTTTCGGCAATGTCTTCAAAACGAATCATCTTCCCGAACCCTCCAGCCACCTCAAGGATACGAGCAGCATCCGCAAGTTGCAAGGGCATTTCTTGCCGCCGGCGGACCGGTGGGGTATAATAGCCGCCCTGGAATCCATTCATGAAGATACTCTGCCTCAGCGCTTACCTGCCTGGCCGCGGACTGCATGGCGGAAGCAGCCGAATCTTCGAATTGTTCCACTACCTGCACCGGTTCCATGAACTGACCCTCCTCACTTTTCGGAACAAGAACGACGACGATTCGCGCGTCCACGAGCTCAAGCAGATGTGCGACAAGCTGATCATCGTGCCCATGCCGGAGCGGCGGCCGTTCTACCTGTTCCCGTTTGAGCCGTTCATCGACTACATGTCGGCCGAGTTCCGCGCGCGGCTCCAGAAGCTGCTCAAGAAGGAACGGTACGACCTGGCGCAGCTCGAGTACATCCAGATGGGCATCTACCTGAAGGAGCTCGGCGGCATCCCCACCGTGCTCACCGAACACGAAGTCAATTTCATGGCCTATCGCAAGAACATCCCGTTCCTGTCGAACCCGGTGCAGAAGGTCAAGATGTACTACGATTCCCTCCAGGTGATGAAGCGCGAGCTGGAGATCCTGCAGCGGGTGGACCGGATCATCTGCATGAACCGGCTGGAGGCTGACGAGCTCCACGGTTACGTGCCCGCCGACAAGATCGACGTGCTGCCCCACGGGGTGGACACCGACTATTTCGCCCCCCACGACGCGGCGGACGTGGAACCGCTGTCCATCGGTTTCTTCGGGGCCTATCACCATTACCCCAATGTGGACGCCGTCCATTTTTTCGTTGACCGCGTGTTTCCCCTGATCCGGGAACGTCTGCCGGAGGCGAAGTTCTACGTGATCGGCATCCATCCGCCCAAGGAGTTCCACGCGCTGCGCGACCGGCCGGGCGTGGTCATCACCGGCTTCGTGCCGGACATCCGCGAGGCGCTGGCGCGCTGCCAGGTGATCGTCGCGCCCCTGCGGCTGGGCATGGGGATGCGGGTCAAGGTGATGGAGGCGCTGGCCATGAGCAAGCCGGTGGTGGCGACCGACCTGGCCGCGGCCGGCCTGGACGTCGTCGACGGCCAGCACCTGATCATCGCCAACCAGGAGGAGAACTTCGCCGAAAGCGTCTGCTACCTGCTGCAGGATCGCCAGTGTGCCGACAACCTGGGCCGCGAGGGCCGGAGGCTGGTGACGGAGCGTTACAACTACACGAGCATCGGGCAGCGCCTGGAGGCCATCTACCAGCGGGTGGTGAAACACCGGTGATTTCGCCGTTGATCCGCCGGCGCTTTTCACGTATACTCGGCCACTGTTTTTTCGGGGAGCGGCCATGCTAGACGCCAGCGCCAGAAAGTACCTCCGCGGCCGGGCCCACCATCTCGAAGCGGTGGTGCAGATCGGCAAGGACGGCGTCACCGACCAGGTGATTCAGGAGATTGAACGCACCGCCGACCGGGTGGAGCTGCTGAAGATCCGGGTCCGCCCCAACGCGCCGCTGGGGGCGCGGGAGACCGCCGCCAGCCTGGCGTCCCGCTTGCGCGGTGAAATCATCGGCACCGTGGGCCGCGTCATCATCTATTTCCTGCCGGGCAAGGACGAGACGGCTTTCCCCGAGATCAAACGCTGAGGCCGCTGTGGAAACCACCCCGGAAAAGCCCGACAAGCCGTTTTACCGCCGCAAGCGGTTCTGGACCGCCGTCATCGTGGTGGGGCTGGCGGTGGGGCTCGGTTTCAACTACAAGGCGGTGAAACGGGCCGGCCATGATCTGGTCGCCTATGCCGAACAGTCCAGCCCGGTCGTCGCCGGGCTGATCTTGGGAGTGGTGGCGATCGGCGATTCTTCCTTCCTGTCCATTCCGGAAGGGAACGACTTCCTCATCGTCTATTTCTCAATTCTGAAAGCCGAATACATGCCCTATTTCGTCCTGATCAGCGCGGTGGGCTCGGTCATCGGTTCAGTGGTCCTGTTCAGTGTGGGGCGCAAGGGCGGCGGCATGTTCCTCCGAAAGCGCTTCTCCCCGGAGCGCGTCACGAAGATCCAGGAGTGGTTCCGGAAGTACGGGATCTGGGCTATCCTGCTGCCGTGCATCGTCCCGCCACCCATGCCGTTCAAGCTGTTCGTGCTCACCGCCGGCGTCCTGCGGTTCCGCTACAGCCGGTTCATCCTCGCCACCCTGATCGGCCGGTTGGTGCGCTACGGGATTTGGGGAGTGCTGGCGGTGATCTTCCGGGATTACATCATCGATTTCATGAAGTACCACCTGCTGGATCTGGGGCTGGCCATCCTGGGCGTGATCATTCTGGCGGGTGTCGGCAGTTTCATTTATACCCGGATCCGCCGGCGCTCCCGGCCGCTGGATGAGTCCGCCGTCGTCCCTCCCTCCGTCGAATGACGTCAGTCGCGCTACCTGCCTACCGGCCGTTCCGGATTTTCATGACGATGGGTTCCGCCATGTGACGTCGCTACCCGGTTGTCCGATCAGCGGTTAGGATTCGATGAACCCCGCCAGCTGTTGTATAATCGGTCAGCCTGGATGGAGTGGCCATCGAGCGTCGCATGTCCGAATCACCGCGCAAGAAATTCAAAGTGCCCTGGCCCGTGCGCCTGCTGGTCTATGCCGCCCTGGTAACGGCCGCCACCTGGTGGTTCCTCAACTCGCCCCTGCTCAAATCCGTGCTGCTCAATGCCGTCAACTCCCGCCTGGCCAAGGAAACCGGCCTGCAACTGGTGGTGCGGGATTGGGATTACAACCTGTTTCGCGGCACCGTCCAGGCCCGTGAACTGGCGGTCGTTTCCCCATCCGGTTCGTTCTTCTGCCGCATTCCGGAGCTGCGCCTGGCTCTGGATCCCGGCGACATGCTCCAGGGGCGGTTGACGCCGGTGTCCCTCGAGGTGATCGGCCTGGATCTGGTGCTCAACCTGCCGGCCGAAGACCTGACTGTCCGGGAGCGGGAACCGAGCGGCGAACTCGACCTGAAGTTCCAGTCGATCATCCTGCGGCGATGCCGGGTCCGCTGCCGCGACGTGTCGATCCCGCTGGACGGCACCATCGGTCGATTCGACCTGCGGATCGACAAGGACCGACGGCAGCCGGGCTACCAGGTTCGGCTCGACGTGGCCGACGCCGTGTTCCGCCAGGACCGGCGGCGTCTGCCGCTGGACACGTTCTCCCTGCGGGGCACGGTGACGGCGGACGAGTTGGAGTTCAGGGAAATCGCGATCGCTTCGCCGCTGCTGGAATGGCGCGGCGCCCTGCGGCTCAAGACCGAGGCGCCCCTGCAGTTGGCGGCTGAAGGGAAGGGCACGATCGGACTGGGACTTGCCCGGCTGCTGGAACCCGACCTCCCGGTTGAGTTGGGCGGGCGGGTGGCGTTGGCCGGCCGGGTGGCGGTCCGCGACGGGGTGCTGGCTGACCTGGCGGCCGAACTGTCGGCGCCCGCGCTGGCGGTCAACCAGGTGTCGATGACGAACCTGTTCGTACAAGTCGCGATGCGCGACGGCGAGCTGGTCACGGACACCTTCCAGTTCAGTCTGGACGGCGGTGGCGCCGTGACCGGCCAGTGGGGGTACTCGCCGGAATCCCGCGCCATCCGCTATGCCGGCCGGCTGGCCAATCTCGAGCTGGGCCAGTTCCACACGGGCGGCCTCATCAACCATCCCGTCGACGGGGTGATCGACGGCGAGTTGGAACTGGGTCTGGCGCCCGGCGGTTCGCCGAAAATCCGGTGGGACGGCGTGATCGCCGGCATGTCGGTGCAACTCCCATCCAAAGCGCACTTCTATCGGGCTGAATTCATCCAGGGGCGGCTGGCCTTGGACGACGGCGAAATCAGCTTCGAACTGGACAACGCGCTGGGCGAAGGCATGCTCATCCAGGGTAAGGGGCGGGTGCGGGACGGCGAGGTGTGGGTGGATCCCATGCGGGTCTGGGTGCCGGCCGAAGAGGAGGCGCAGGGCCTGTTGGCGCGCGTCGCCCGGCTGTCGGATAAGTTGAAAGCCAAGCTCGACATGGTTCAGATCTACGGCCAGACGGAGTTCACCGGCCGCCTGCATCTCAAGGGGAGTTTCCCCGACGTCGACGGCCAGTTGTCCGTGGGCGGGCTGGACATGGCGGGAGTGCGGTGGCGGGATGTCCGCCTCCCGTTCCAACTCGATCGGAACTCCCTGCGGGTACGGGGCGGCGTGCTCGACGGGACAAACCAGCGCGCGGGATTCGACTTGAACCTTCGCCTGGAGCCGGATACCCATCTGGACGCCATCTCCGTCGACTGCCGGGCGTTGGACTGGCAGTCGCTGGAACGCACTCTGGAATTCGTCGGCCTGGAGTTTGGTGCATCCAAGCCGTCCGCGTTCCTGCGCGGGAACCTGACCGGTGCCCTGAACCTGGCCCTGCCCGAAGGCCAGCCGGGTGAGGGGAGCTGGGACATCCGCATCGGCGGCGTCCGCCTCAAGAATCAGCCGCTGGGCCTCATCCAGGCTACAGGGCGGCTGGCCGGGGATGTGGCGCATTTCGACCAGCTGGCGATCCGCGGGCCGGCAGTGGACCTGTCCGCCGGCGGCAGTTGGAATACCGATACAAACCAGGTGGAAGCGGCCGGGGCGCTGCGCCGCCTCGCGCTGAAGGATCTGCCCCAACTGCGCGACGCCGGTGTCGAAGGCACGCTGGCGGGAACATTCGAGCTGCGGGGCCGGCTGAGCCAGCCGGAGGTCGCCGCCACCTTCACCAGCGATCGCTTGATGTTCCAGGGCGAACCGTTCGGCGACCTGAACCTGGTGGCTCGGTACGAGGGCGACAAGGTGTATTTCTCCCTGCGCACCGACTACCGGGAGAACAAATACCAGACCCTGGGTGTGGTCACCCTGGGCGCGGAACCGATTCTGGACGGCCGGGTGTTTTTGGACGACGTGCAGATTCAGCCGTTCCTGCGCCAGGCGGGCGTACCGCACGCCGACGAAACGCGGGGCACCGTCACGGGCGAGATGTTCGTGACCTACCCCTTCAATAAGCCTGAGGAGATGGAGGTCACGGCCCGGTTCGACGAGATCGGTCTGACTTTCCGTCATCTGCAGCTGCGGAACTCCCAGCCGGTGACCCTGCAGGTGCTCGACCGGCGGCTCACGCTGCGTAACACCGAACTGCAGCTCAATGCGGCCAAGCTGGCCATTCAGGGCGAGCTGTCCGTGTTCCCGTTCGACGAGCTCCGCGTGTTCGTGGGCGGCACGCTGAAAGCCGATCTGCTGCAGCCCTTCTATCCGGAGCTGTTTCCCGCCGGGACGGTCAAGCTGCAGGCGACCGTGCAGGGGAAAGTGGGCAATCCAACGGTCTCCGGTCGGGTGGAATTCCAGGACGCCGCACTGAAGATCCGCAAACCGGAGCTGGCGCTGTCCAAGATCAACGGCGTGCTGGAGCTGTCCCGGCATTCCATCCGGACCGAGCGGATCCAGATGGACTCCACCTACGGGCCGTTGGAGATCCACGGCGAATGCCGTCTGGACCAGCTGGAACCGGTGCTCTGGAACGTGTACGCGAACAGCGACCGGCTCAGCGTGCCGTTCCCCAAGGGATTTCTGTCCGAGGTGAGCGGTCGCCTCCATTTACAGGGGCGGCCCGGCCGGTCGGTGCTGGGTGGCGATCTCTGGATCGAGCGGGCCGCCCCGCTGCAGAACGTGGACCTCGTGGGCTTCGTCCAACTGCTGGCGGGCATGGAATTCTCCAGCGGCGGGAACGGCTCCGGGAAGCTGTTCACCGAGACCACGCTGAACCTGAATCTCAAGGGCGAACGGTCCGTCCGTATCGAAACGGACAGCCTGGACATCATCGGCAGCGTGGACTTGCAGATCAAGGGGTCACTGGACCAGCCGGTGGTCCGCGGCGCCCTGGTGGTCAACAACGGCGAGATCATGTTCCGGATGAACCGGTTCACCGTGGACCGGGGTCTGATCTCGTTCATCAATCCGGCGGAGGTCGATCCGGAACTCAATCTGCAGATATCGAGCGACATCAAGGATTACCACATCATCGTCCGGCTCGAGGGCTCCACGTCGCGGATGAAGACGCAGCTGGTGTCCGTGCCCAACCTGTCCGCCGCCGAGATCGTCCAGCTCATCACATCGGGCCAGGCGCCCGAGAGCACGTCCCGGGCCCAGGTGATCACGCCGTCGGGAGCGGACTACTCGGCCGTGCTCAGCCAGCTGGTGTCGGTGGCCGTGGAGCAACGGCTCAAACAGGTGGTGGGATTCGACACCATCTCCGTGGACGCGCAGCTTTCCGATACCGATTCCGCCAGCAGCACCCGAGTCACCGTGGGCAAGCAGGTGGTCAAGGACCTGTTCGTGACGTATTCACGCAGCGTGTCCAGCAGTGAAAAAGACATGATTGTGATTGAGTACCGCCTGTCCCCCCGCGTGACCATCGTGGCCACCGAGGACGAGCGGGGCTATTTCGGGCTCGATTTCCGGTTCAAACGCAAATTCTGAGGGGCCGCGGGAACGGGAGATGCGGTACGTGCTGACGATCATCGGGATGCTGCTGGCGCTGCCGGCGATGCCGCCGGGGCAGACGCCCGCCGGTGCGCCCCCGTCATCCCGGGCGGCCGCGGTGGTTTTCGAGATCGATCCGCCGGAATTTGACCAGGTGGATATCGCCACCCTGGAGCGCGTGGCCGGCATCCAGACCGGTACCCCCCTCGACGCCCGCGTGTTTCAGAACGCCTGTAAGAACCTTTACCAGCTGGGCATTTTCCGGAAGGTCGCGGTGTACACCCTGCCGGCGGCGGCGGAGGGGCGGCGCGTGATCTTCCGGTTGGCGGCCCACCCGCGCCTGCAGCGCATCGAGCTGCGACGGGTCCGGCGCTTCAACGTCCGGACGCTGATGAAGGAACTGGGCCTGGCCAAGGGGGACCTGCTCACCGAAACGGTCCTGACCGCGGCCCGCGAGCGGCTGCTGGAACTCTACCGGGAGGCGGGGTATCTCGACGCGGCCGGGGAATTTCGCGTGCTGCCGAAGGGCCGCCTGCAGATCGAAGTCACCGAGGGGAAGCGCTACCGGCTGATGCCGGTCCAGGTGGAACTGCTCGAAGGCACTCTCCTACCGGACGTGTCGCGCGTCGTCGGCCGGCTGAGCTACAAGTACCTGTCGCAGCAGCTCCTGGAGCGTCTGGTCCGCGATCTCCGGCGGAGCTACCACGAGGCCGGCTATCCCGCGGTCCGCATCGAGCGGTTCGAATCCCCGGGCCGCCTGCCGGCTTCGGTCCAGCCGGTCATCCTGCTGGAGACCGGGCCGCCCGTCGCCATCCGCGTCGAAGGGGGCAAGATGTCGCCCGGCGAAATCCGCGAGACGCTGGCCGTCTACCGCCTGGGCGACGTCAGCGTCTTCGCCGAAGAACTCAGCCGGAATGACCTGAAAACGTTCCTGGAGGGACAGGGGCGGGTAGTCACGGCGGTCGCCTCCCGGCGGGAGGAGGATCCGGAAACGGGACGGATTCTCCTCGTGTTCCAGGTCGAGACGATGCCGCGGGAGAAGATCCCCGTGGAACTCTCGGGCAACGTGTCGTTCACCCGCCAGGCAATCGTCGAGGGCACGGGGCTGCCCCAGAGCGTGCCGCACATCTCGGCCGAGACGGCGGAACCGCTGGCCAGCGAGGTGCGGACGCTGTACAACGCGGCCGGCTGGCTGGATGCGCAGGTGACCTGGACCGCCGTGGCGGAGGGCGGCCAAAACACGCTGCGGCTTGAAGTCACCGAAGGCGAACGCTACCGGATGGGCGCTTTCACGTTGGGCGATAACTTTCCCCAGCGCGAAGAGTTTGCGCGGCGGCTGGACGGGTTTCGGGACCAGCCGTATACCGCCGGGCTGGTGGAGCAGTTGCGGCAGACGGTCATCGACTTCTGCTCCGGCCGGGGGTACATCGTCGATCGACTGGCGCTCAAGGACCAGCGCACCGACCATCGGGTGGACCTGACGCTCGAGCCGGAGCTGGATGGGCCCTACCAGGTGGACAACGTGGTGGTGATCAGCCCGGGCGCCACGGTGCCCCGCGAGATGAACAAGCTGATCCGCCTGCAGGGCGGCGGCCCGCTGGACATCCAGTCGGTCTATCAGGCCGAGAACCGGCTGTACGGGTCGGGCATATTCGAGGATGTGTCGGTGACGGTGCCCGTCGTTCACGGCCGGGAGCAGAGCCGGAACGTGGTCCTGAAGCTCGTCGAAGCGCCCCGCTACACCTTCGGTTACGGTTTCGGTTACCAGGACTTTGAAGGTTTCCGCGGGCTGCTCGAGTGGACCGACAACAATTTCCTCGGCCGGACACTGAGCCTCGGCACTCTGTTCCGGCTCAGCGAAAAGAAAATCCTCGGCCAGGTTTCAGTGAACGACCAGGACCTGTTCTGGGGACGCTACCCCCTGACGCTCTCCATCTACGGCCTGCAGGAGGACCGGGTCTCGTTCAAGACCAAGCGGTTCAGCGTCGTCGGCCAGAGCAGCATCCAGACCGGCCGCCACACGGTCTGGCTGTTCCGGCTGGGATTCGAGAACATCACCAACTACGACATCCAGGAGGGGCTCGATCCGGGCGAGATCGAGCGGGACGAACAGCCTATCACTCTGCCATCGTTTGCGGTGACCTACGTCAATGACAGCCGGGACAACCTGATGGATGCCACCCGGGGCCGTCAGCGCACGTTCACCGTGATGATGGCGCCGAAAATCCTCGGCGCCGACACCGGCTTCACCAAATTGTATTTCCAGGAACAGCACAACTACCGGCTCGGATCGCACCTGGTCGCGGCGCTCTCGCTGCGGATGGGCTGGATTCTCAACCACTCCAGCGCCGCCGACGTGCCGATCAGCGAAAAGTTCTTCGCCGGCGGCTCGTCCACCCTGCGCGCGTACGAGACGGAGCGGGCCGGCCCGCTGGATCCCGTGACGAACGAACCGTTGGGCGGCAACGCCCTGATCATCGGCAACGCCGAATTGCGCTTCCCCATCTACCGGCTCCTGCACGGCGCGCTGTTCTACGATGTCGGCAACGTCTTCACCGACATGTCGTCGGTGTGCTGGCCCGACGTGGCCCACATCGTGGGATTCGGTTTCCGGATCAATACGCCGGTCGTGCCGATCCGGCTGGACTTCGGATTGTCCCTGAAAGACATCCCCAACGACAAGAACAACCAGTTCTATATCACCATCGGGAATCCGTTCTGATGCTGTACCGCGCCTTCATCATTCTGCTCGGTCTGGCCGCCGCTGTCACCGGCAGCCTCTCCGCGCATCCTGCGGTGCAGCCGGACCCGCCGGACGAGCCGCAGCTTCAGGACCGGGTCGTGGCGGAAGTGAGCGGGATACCCGTTTCGCGACGCGAGCTGCTGTTCGTGGCCTCGCTCATCGAGGGCCGGGTGGTGGCACCCGACGAACGGTCCGTCCTCGAGACCGCGCTGAACCGGCTCTCGGATCAGCTCATCATCCGCCAGGAGCTGGTCGACAGTATGGGGGATTCGGCGAAGACCGCCGATATCGAGACGATGGCGGCGCGGATTCGCGACCATTGCGGCGGGGCTGAGAAGCTGGCGGCGATCCAGGCGGTGTTCGCGATCACGCCGGCGGAATACGCCGATCTGGTGGAGCGCCAGGCGCTGGTGGTGGAGTTTCTCCGGACCTATTTCCGGCCCTTCGTGGTCATCGCGCCGGAGGAGATCACCGCGTTCTACACCGACGAGCTGTTGCCGCAACTGCCGCCCGACACGTCCGTCCCCCCGGTGGAGCAGGTGCGGGACTACGTTGTCCGGATCCTGGAACAGCGCAAGATCAACACCGAATTCACTGCCTGGATCGCCCAGCGGCGGGTGGAAGCGGCGATCCGCATCATCCCCGAGGATTAGCCGCGCGGCTGCCGCCTCAGTCAGCCGGGCGGAGAATCGCGCGGATGTCTTTTTCCAGCGTATCGTTCGGCGTCTCGATGATCCGGCCGGTTTCCAATCCGTCCAGCAGGAAGATGAAGGTGGGCACCCGCTCGATGTGCAGGCCGTCGGTCAGGCCGTCCGGGTCCTGCTTGGTGCGGTCCACGCCGATGTAGCGGATCCGGTCCGCCGGGAGCTTCAACGATTCGGTGATCTTGATGAACCGGGGCACCTGATCCAGACTGTCGGAACACCAGCTGCCGAACACCACCACCACTTCCAGCTCCGCCGGCAGGACGCCGACAGCCGCCAGCGTCTCGGCGTCGGGCGTGTAGGCCGTGTAATTCGCCCGGTAGGATTCAAAACGGTCCAGAATTTCGGCGGCCGTGAAGGTGCCGCGCACGATGGGCAGATCAACGGCCAGGGCGTGGCTGCAGCATGCGGCGAGCACGACGCCCGTCAGAATTTTCCAGATCATGTTGCCTCCTCGCGATGAGTCGGGGGCATTATAACCGCCCCCGCCCGCATTGTAAATCCGGCGGCCGTCGCCGGGTGTCCGGGGTGTGCTATACTGGGCGCTTATTTCCGGCTGGCGGGTCTGGGCCGTGGACACAGCGTGCGTATTGGGACGAGTCGAAGGTTATCAGCCGGCCGCACTCCGGGCGTTTCTGGAGGGCGGGTGGCGGGAGTTGTCCGGACGGGGGCCGGAGTTTCGTGCCGGCGACCGCGTGCTGCTGAAGCCGAACCTGCTCGCCGGCCGGCCGCCGGAGCGGGCGGTGAACACGCATCCCGAGGTGGTGGGCGCCGTGGCGTCGTTCCTGGCGGACCAGGGGTGCCGGCTGTTTCTCGGCGACAGTCCGTCCCTGGAGAGCACCGCCCACGCCGTGGCCGCGGCCGGCTACGCGCCGGTCATAGCGCGCTACGGCATCACTCCGGTATCGTTCCACCGGGGGCGGGAGGTGCCCGCCCGCAACCGGCGGTTTTTCAGCCGGCTGTATCTGTTCGAGGATTTCGCCGGGTTCGACCATGTGGTGAACCTGCCCAAGCTCAAGACGCACACCCAGATGGGCCTGACGCTGGGGGTCAAGAATCTGTTCGGCTTCGTGCCGGGCAAGCGCAAGGCGGCGTATCACCTGAGTGCGGGCGGCGACGAGGCCGTCTTCGCCCGGCTGATGCTGGAAATCGCCGACACCGTCAACCCGACGCTCACGGTGCTGGATGGAGTCCTGGCCATGGAGGGGGACGGTCCCGGCCAGGGTACGCCCCGGAGCGTCGGCCTGATGATGATGTCCCGGAACTGCGTGGCGCTCGATGCGGTCGTCGGTCGGGTGACGGGCGTGCCGCTGGCGCGGCACCCCATCGTGCGCGAGGCGCTCGCCGCCGGCCTCTCCGGCGCCGACTGGCGGCAGACGGTTCGCTTCGGGCCGTCGGTGGAGGAACTGGCGGTGACCGGGTTCCGGCTGCCCGAGCGCGGCGACGCCCAGTGGCGGCTGCCCCGTGTCGCCGTACGGGTGTTCACCAGCACCTGGACCTCGCGGCCCTGGATCCGTCCGGATGCGTGCCGGTACTGCCGACAGTGCATGGCCATCTGTCCCGTCCAGGCAATCGGCGATCAGGGTGGACGACAACTCCGGGTGGACCCGGGGCGCTGCGTCCGCTGCTGGTGCTGCCACGAGGTGTGTCCCCATGACGCCATCGGTATCCGGGAAGGAGCAGGACTCCGGGCGATGACACGGTTCGGCCGCTGGTGGCGCAAACTCCAAGACAAGGACACTCCATGACCTTGAAGCGGATCGCATTGCTGCTGACGCTCACCCTGGCGCTGACTGGGGCGTTGGGCGTGCTGGTTCAGCGGGCCGGCGCCGGCGATGATCAGGTCCGGGTCATCGCGCCGGCGGCGCCACCCGAGGCGGAATCCCGGCCGCGGACGGTGCGGGAAGTGATCCAGCCCCGCACGGTGATCGGCGACTATTTAAGCCGCCATGGCGTCACGCCGGGCGAGGCGGATTTCCTGCTCGGCACCGTCCGGCCGGTGTACGACCTGACCATGATCCGCGCCGGCCATTTCCTCGATTTTCAGATGACCGGTGACGGACGGCTGGATAGTTTCCGTTACGGCATCGACGCCGACGGTTTCCTGCAGGTGGATCGCACCGAGTCGGGCTGGCTGGCGGTTCGGAAGCCCCACCCGTACACATTTACCGACTGCTGCGCCGCCGGGGTGATCACCGACCACCTGTTCGGCGCCATTGCGGACCTGGGTGAGGAGCCCCAGCTGGCGGTGGCCCTGGCCGAACTCTTTGCCTGGGACGTGGATTTTTACGCCGACCTGCGCGAAGGCGATTCGTTTCGGATCCTGTATCAGAAACGGCTTCTGAACGGACAGCCGGCCGGTTACGGGCCGATCCTGGCCGCGGAGTTCGTCAACCAGGGGCAGGCGTACCGCGCCTTCCGGTATGTCCATGCCGACGGCAAGGCTGAGTACTACACGCCGGCAGGCGAGTCGGTGCGCAAGGAGCTGCTCAAGTCGCCGCTCAAGATGGGCCGGCTCACCTCGCGGTTTTCGCACCGCCGCCGCCACCCCACCCTCAAGATCTACCGTCCGCACCACGGGATCGACATCGCGGCGCCAGTGGGCACGCCGGTCCACGCGGCGGGGGATGGCACCGTCGCCTTCGCGGGCTACCGCGGTCAGGCCGGACGGATGATCGAGGTCCGGCACGCCCACCGGTTCACCACCCAGTACCTTCACCTGTCGCGCTACGCAACGGGGATCCTGCCGGGCGCTCGCATCCGCCAGGGACAGGTCGTCGGCTATGTGGGCTCGTCGGGCGAATCAACGGGTCCGCACCTCGACTACCGGATCAAGCAGAACAACGCCTACGTCAATCCCCTCAAAACTCAGTTTCAACGGGCCGAACCGCTGCCGGCCGACCGGCTGCCGGAGTTCCAGCGCCTGGTGGTCGCATACGGCCGAGTCCTGGGAGTGGAAGGCGAGCTCCAGCAGTACTATCTGGCGCGGCTGTGGCCGGCGGACGAGGATCCGTTCTGGGCCCGCCAGGCGGCAAGGTGAACAGTGAACGGTTAAAACGGTGAACAGTAAACAGTGAACAGTGAACAGTGAACAGTGAACAGTGAACAGTGAACAGTGAACAGTTCTCCCCTCTTCACTAGTCACCGTTTACTGTTTACTGTTTACTGTTTACTGTTTACTGTTTACTATCCTTTGTCCTTGTCGTCATCCTTTTTGAGCGTGGGCTTGCTGGGGGCCGCATCGGGGTCTTCGGTGCCGGAGGGAACGTCGGTGTCGGTGCGGCGCTTCAGGGTGGGTTTGCCGCCTTCTTTCTTGCCGTCATCGCCGGCGCCGCCGGGTTGGCCGGACTGGGCCAGCAGCGCATTGTCATACGCCTTCAGCCGGGCCTTGATTTCGTCGAAGGTGGAGGATGTGACGATGTACTTGGGCTTGGGCGGCAAGCAGTCGGCGATCTCCTTCTGAACGTAATCGATGCGATCCGGCGTGGGCGGATGGGTGCGGAACCAACTGGCGAACCGGCCCGGCTGCTTCTTCTCCATGGCCATCATCTTCTCGAAAAAGGACAGGTAGCCGTTGGGGTCGTAGCCGGCGTGCCAGGCGTACTGGGTGCCCAGGATATCGGCTTCCTTTTCGGAACCGCGGGTGATGCCGAGGATCTGCAGATTCAGCGACAGGCCGAGGGCGTTGCGCAGCGCGATCCCGCCCACGCCGCCCACGAAGATCGAGGGGATCGACGCCCACTGGAGCAACTCCATTTTCGTCAGGCGTTCGGTGGCGTGCCGGGCGGCCACATGCGCGATCTCGTGGGTGATCACCCCCACCAGTTCGTCCTCGGTGTCGGCCGCCTGGAGCAGGCCTTTGTTGATGAACAGGTAGCCGCCGGGCAAGGCGAAGGCGTTCACCTCGTCCGAATCGAGCACCTTCACGTGGAAAGGCACCTTGGCGTCGCTGTGGCGGACCAACTCCTGGACCAACCCGTTCACGTAATCGTTCACTTCGGGCATGTTCAAGAGCCGGGCACTCTGATCGATCTGGGCCGCGTACTGGGCGCCGATCTGGATCTCCCGTTCGTAGGAGATGAAATTGGGAAACAGCAGGTAGACGCGGCCGTTGATGTCCCGGGCGCCGATGTTCTCCACGTCGGGGTAGGAGCAATCCTTGGCCATCTCCCACGGCGGCAGCTGGGTTTCATCCGCGCCGGGCGCCGCCGTTGCGGCGCCGGCCGCCAAAACCAGGATCAGGGTGAGAGTCGATATGCGCATATCCACCTCCTGAGGTGGTCGTCACCGGTAGAGATGAACCATTCCGCGAAAAGGTTCACGGAAGACTTTCCGAAGACCTGCCAGAGTGTACGCAGTGGGCGACAACATGTTTGCGGCGACCGCGGAGCCGCCTCACATCTGGAAGCCCCGCTCCTTGCCGATCAGCTTCACCGGCAGCCGGATTTTCCGGCCGTCACGGTACAGGGTCACGGTGACGGTCTCACCCAGGTTCTTGTTCAGCAGGTAGCTGGTGAAATCGGCCTGGCCGGTGACGGCGCGGTCATCGACCGCGACGACGAAATCGCCGCCGATGATAAGCCGGGCGAAGCCCAGCCGCACGCGCTGTGTGCCGCCCTGGATGCCCGCCTGGCTCGCGCTGCTGCCGGGTTCGACGTAGGCGACCAGCACCCCGTTCTCTTCGGGCAGTTTCAGAAAGCCGGCGAGTTGGGGATCGATGTCCTGCCCGTAGACGCCCACCCAGGGCCGGCGGACCTTGCCGTACTGGATCAGGTCGGCGACCACCCGCCGGACGGTGTCGGCCGGCACGGCGAAACCGATCCCGATGCTCCCCCCGCTGGTGGTGAAGATGGATGTGTTCACGCCGATCAGCCGGCCGGCGGCGTCGATCAGAGGGCCGCCGGAGTTGCCCGGATTGATGGCGGCGTCGGTCTGAATCACGTTGTCGATGATGTACCCGGCGCGGGACTTGATGCTCCGCCCGAGCGAGGAGATGATCCCGTGGCTCATGGTGCGGGTGAGTCCGAACGGATTGCCGATGGCGAACACGTGCTGGCCCACTTTCAGATCGGCCGACGTCCCCATGGGGAGCGGTTTGAGCTGGTCGGCCGGGGCCTTGATCCGGATGACCGCCAGGTCGTCAATTTCGTCAAAGCCCACCACCTCGGCGGGATATTTCAACTTGTCCGTCAGGCTGACGAGGATCTGGTCGGCTTTCTCGATCACGTGGTGGTTTGTCAGGATATGGCCGTCGGTGTCCAGGATCGAACCCGAACCGGTGCCCGATTCGCGGTACGGCTCGAAGAAAAAATCGTACGAGACCTCGGTGGTGGTGATGTTGACCACCGACGGGCTGAGCTGCTCGTAGATGCGGATGCCCGTGGCTTCGTCCGGGGTGGGCGGCGCCGCGGCCGTGGCTTCCGCCAGGCGGGGCGGCTGATTGGGCCCGGGAACCGACGGGGTTTCGGATTCGCCCAGATGGTAAAACAGCAAACCGGTGAACGCGCCGCCGATGAGGCAGCCGAGCACCAAGATGGCCAGCACGTAGCGTTTGGACATGACGGAATCACCCCGCAAAAAAAAGGGCCAGCTTATAAACTGGCCCGTTCATAGTCCGTGAGGCGGCGCGGCTATTTGGGAGCCGGCGCGGCCGGTTCAACCGGGGCCTGCACTTCGACCGGCAGGTCGAGTTTCCATTTCTTGATCAGCTCGTCGAGCTCGCCGCTGTCCTTGAGCTTTTGGATGATCCGGTCCACTTCCGCCTTGAGTTCGACGTCGTTGGGCCGGAACACCACCCCGTATTCCTCCTGGGTCAACAGCCCGCCCACGAGCTTCAGGTTGGTGAGCATCCGGATGTCGAACTGGACGGTGGGCGCGTCGCCGACCACCGCATCCAGGAGTTTCCGGTTCAACTCGAAAAGGGCGTCGTCGGGGGAGTCGAACTGGACGATCTGGAGCTCGCCGGGGCTCATCTTCATCAGGAACTGCTCGGCGGTGGTCTCTTTCTGCACACCGACCTTCTTGCCCTTCAGGTCAGCCGCCGACTTGATGTCCTCGTTTTCCTTCCGAACAGCGATGATCTGGCCGGTGGTGTAGTACGGGATGGAAAAGAGGAACGTCTTGGTTCGTTCCGGGGTGATGGTCACGGCGTTGACCACGACGTCCACCTCGCCGGTCTGCAGGTACTCGAAGCACTGTTCGAACTGCTTCTTGATCCACTGGGTTTTGACGCCCATTTCCCTGGCCACCGCTTCAGCCAGCTCGTAGTCGAAGCCGGCCACACCGGTGCCTGAACCGAACTCGAAAGGCGGATTGACCGGGTGGGTGGCGATGATCAGCTTGCCTTCCTTCTTGACTTTTTCCAGAGTGTTTTTGGGAGCCCCGGGACCGCAGGCGGCCATGAGGACCAGCAGGGCCAAAACCAAGACAGGGGCTATGATTGCGAGCTTTTTCAAGTTGTCCTCCTCGACATCCCGACTCGAATCAGAAGGTGACATGTAACATACTCTCGCCACCGGGGCAAAATCAAGACAAAAATGCCTGCGCCGGCGGCCCGGCCAACCGGCAGGACATGCACAGGGCGTCCTCGGGCGGCAAGGCGTAATACCCGGGCCGGATCCGATCCGGAGTGAAGCCGTGGCGGGTGTACAGAGCGATCGCCGGATGGTTTGAGACGCGGACCTCCAGATGGCAGACCGAGACGCCGGCGGCGGAAAGACCGGCCAGGGCGCCGCGCAGGAGGCAGCCGCCGAAGCCGCGCCGCTTGAATTCCGGCAAAACGCCCATGTCGAAGATCTCGGCCTCGGGCGGGATCACCTGGTACAGGATGAATCCCACCGGATGTCGCGAAAGCAGGGGAACCAGCAGCAGGCGGATGCGGGTGGCTGGATGGCGCCGGAGGGTATGGATCTGGTTCAGCGTGGGGGGCGTCAGCCCGGTACGGACCGCGATCCGGCGGAGGCCGGCGGCGGCAGATACGTCCAGGGTGCGGTGGAAGCGGTGGGCCAGCATGATCGGATCAGCCGGTGGTTTTCGGCCGGCGGATGTCAGGCGGCCGGATGTAGAACGCCTCCGGCGCCTCCGCTCCGGCGAGCGCCGCCGGTCCGGCCCGGCCGATCTCCACGGCGAGGATGTCGACCGGCCCCAGCGGGTGTTGGCCGGCTGGGAAAGTTTCGGCGGTCACGTCCGGCTCGTGGAACCCCTGGATCAGGGACGCAGCGGAACCGATCAGCGCCGCGCCCGGATGCGCCGCCAGCACCGCTCGCGTCGCGTCGAGGTCGCGTTCGCCGTATGGCGCGCGCAGGGTCAGCCGTTCGCCGTCACGGTGGAACACCGCCCCGTAGATGTGGCCGCGACGAGCGTCCAGGAAGACCCCCACCGGGCCGTCCGACAGCGACGGGTGCCGGGCCAGCAGTTCCATGGCGTTGCGTCCGACGACCGGGATGCCCAGCGTGTCCGCCAGTCCCAGCGCGGTGGCGATGCCGATCCGGATGCCGGTGAACGAACCCGGGCCGGTGACCACGGCGACGGCGCCCAACTCCGCCAGGCGCCAACCGCTGAGCGCCAGCACGCGGTCGACGCTGGCCAGCAGCGTCTCGGCGTGCGGGGTGTCGGCGCGGAGCTCCAGCCGCCCACGGATCGCCGAGTCTTCGGCCGTGGCCAGCGCCTGGACGGGCGTCGTGGTGTCAAGAGCCAGAATCCGCAGCGGTGGCGCAACGTGCATCGGTCCGCCTGTGGGGCGCCGGCGGGCGCCCGGTCAATCGGTGTGGAAACCCGCGGGGAAGCCTTTCTTCGGGAACGTCCGGTGCAGCGTGCGGGCGATCTCGCGGATTTCCTGAATATCGGTCAATGGCGTGCCATGCTCGGCCAGTTCGTCGAGTGAGACGGTGTGGGTCTGCGGAAACAGGAGGTTGCAGAATCGTCGCTCGAACGCGCTGACCCGGTGCAGCAGGAGCGTGATCATGGCGTTTTGCTGCCCCTTGCGCGCCATCTCGTTGTAGCGGCGCCGGATCTTGCTCCGGTCAAACTGGTCGTCGAGTTGCATCGGCAGGAGGAAGCTGAGGCGGTTGGCCAGGCCGCCGCTGAGCTTGTCGATATCCTCGAAGATGCCGCTCACGGGATACTCCTTGTACCGCTCCGGCGGCGACAACCGGAGATAGAGTGCTTCCCGTGCGGTTGTGACGAGCTTGGCGTTCGTGTTGAGCAGATCGTTGATGTAGATCCGGAACCGCCCGCGGAAGATCAGCCGGTCGCTCTCCGCCATTTCCGTCTCGCGCGAGTTGGCGCCGATCAGGGGCGCCAGCGAGTGGGACATGTAATCGTAGTACTGCTGGCGGAGGGTGGGGTTGACCTGGTAGAAGTCGTCCGGTTCGTCCAGCGCGGGCGGCACACACTCGTAGATGTCCTGAACGGCCGGCTGGACTTCGTCGACCGACCCCTGCGGGAAACCGGTCGATCCGATCCAGATCCCCAACAGCAAGCCCGTGACGACGCGGCAGGTTTTCTTCATGGGGCGTCAATCCTTCGGCCAGAAGATCAGAATCAGCGGCACGAGCGCCAGGCGGTACCAGGCGAACGGCCGGAGCGTCGCGCGGCCCAGCAGGTGGATGAAGCCTTTGACCGCCAGCCACGCCGAGGCGAACGAGACCACGAAGCCGACGAGGAGAAACAGCAGGTCGCCGGCGGAGAGCTGGTTCCAACTGCCGGCCAACTCGAAGCAGCCGGCCGCCAGCAGGAGCGGCACGGCGGCGATGAACGAGTACTCGGCCGCCAGCCGGCGGCCGGCGCCCAGGATCATGGCGCCCATGATGGTGGCGGCAGACCGGGAAAAACCGGGCCAGAGGGACAGGCACTGGAACAGGCCGATCCCGAGCGCCTGTTTGAAGTCCAGCTCGTCGAGGCTGGCGATGCGCGGGGCGGGCGGCCGGGCCTCGATGACCAAGATGGCCAAGGCGCCCACGGCCAGGGCCCCGGCCACGGTCAGGGGCGTGAACAGGTGCGTCTTGATCAGCCGATGGACCAGCAAGCCCAGCAGGGCGGCCGGTGCCGACGTGGCGGCGAGCAGCAGCAGCCCTCGCCAGCCGGAAAACCGGCTGGCCGGATCGGTGCGGAGCAGCCCGATGAAACGCGGCCAGTAGATTACGACCACCGAGAGAATCGCCCCCATCTGGATGACGATCTCGAACGTGGCGGCCTTGGGCCCCTTGAAATCGAGGAGATAACCGGCCAGAATCAGGTGGCCGGTGGAGGAGACGGGGAGGAACTCGGTCAGTCCTTCGACGATTCCCAGGATCACGGCGGCGGCGAGTGAGATCATGCGGTGTTCTCCGATGTGCTCTTGGCCTGTTTGAGTTGCGCGTGGAGTTGCTTCACCTGGTTCAGCATCCGGGTGCGCTCGGGCACGTCATACTTCACACCGGCAAACCGGGCCTCATCGCAATTGTTCAGGACCTGGAAGACGCTGTCGACGCCCTCGGCGTCGACGCCGCGACGGCGAAGGACATCCCGCAGCTCATCCTGAACCAGGGCGGCGGGCGTCACACCGGCGCTTTCCTGGATGGACCGGATGAGTGCGTCCGACAGCAGGTCCCACAGTGAATCGGCTCCCCGATGGGCGGCCACCTCCTCGGCCTCCTTGAGCACGGCATCCACCGACGGCGGCCGCCGCTTGAGCGCCTTGACCCCGGGCGAACGGCGTCTGAGCCAGACACCGTAGCCGAGCATCGCCGCCAGGGTGGCTGTCAGGGCGACGAGGGTGCCGACGAGCACAGGAGCGGGCGCCGCCGCCCCCCGGGCCGGCGCCTGGGTGTCGGCCAGCGAAGCGGCCGGGTTGTCCAGCTCCAGCACGTCGAAGCGCACCGGCTCCGTCGCCCGCCGTACATACTCCTGGCGGTCGGTGTCGAATGTCACGAACGCCACCGCGGGAAAGTGGATCTGCCCGAGCCGCTTCGGGTACAGGAGGATCTCCCAGATCTTTTCGCCGCCGAACCGCGTCCGCGGCGGATTGTCGGACTGGTCCACGAACGGCTGGAAGCTCGCGTGGACGGCGCGCACCGACACGATGTTGAAATCCGGGTTATCCATGGGCATTTCCGGCGGCATCAGGCCGCGGATGTTGCCGGAGCCCTTGATGGTCAGGTACAGGGGAAAAGCCTGGCCCAGTTTGATTTTGGCGGAGGCGTAATTGAGCGCTAACTGGTAGGCGCCCACCTCGGTGCGTGCGCGGGCGGCATCGGGCGGCGCGGGCAGCGGCCGGACGCTGAACTGGAGCGGCTCGGTGTTCAGGATCCTGTCTTCAGCCACCGCGGCGCCGGGCGCGGACGATTCACCGAGGATCTTCCAACTGGCGGGCTCCACGGTGAACTGGCCCGTCTCCAGCGGGAAGAGCACAACCCGTTCCAGGATGAGCTGATGATAGGTGACTCCCTGACGGACGACGGTCTCGAGGGGATTGTCCGCCTGCAGGGGCAGCTGCTCGGCCCAGAAGTGCTTGAAATCAGGTTTTTTCACCTGGAGTGCCTTGCGCCCGAGCCCCCGGCTGGTGAGCAGCTTGTAGGTGACCAGGATCTGTTCGCCCAGGTAAGGTGACGAAGTGCTGGCTTCGACGATGAGCTTCAGCTCATCGCCGGGCAGGATGTCCACCCGCCGCTGGGCTGACGGCAGAGTGGGTGCGGCTGTCGCCGCCGCCAGGCGCCGCGGGTTTTCCGTGCCGTCGGTGTTCAGGATCTTGATGTCGATGGGTTTGGAGCGGAATTGGAAGTTCGGTAATCGGACCTCGATGACGGGCACGGTGGTGACGCCGCTCTCCATCGGCACGTAAGACGCCACGAAACGGAACAGGGTGACGGTCTTGCCGCCGATCCCGAAGGGGACGACGGAGCTGGTCTGGTCCACCAGGATGCAGCCCGGGATCTTCGGCCACTGAGGCGAGGACAGGGCCGCCAGATTGACGCCCTTGATCTGCAGGGTGACGTTGAGCGTGTCCGAAGGTGTCAGCGTCATCTTGCTGATGGTCAGCCGCACCTCGGGTTTGGCCTCGGCGGCGGCGTCGGCCCGCAGCCAAACGGTGGGAATGGCCAGGGCGAGCAACAGCAAGGGGATAGACAACCTCGTGCGCATAGGTCCGCTCACCAGTATGGGCCGCTGGTGTCCAGCGGGCGATGGCGTGGCTGGGGCATGCGGGTCTGCTCCTGGTCCCGCAGGGAATCCAGCAGCCGGTCAAGCGGCTCGTCCGGCGGGGGAGGCTGCGGTGTGGGCGTCGTCGTCGGTTCCCGGTGGCGGAGCAGCAGTTCCAGGTTCCAGCGGGCCCCGAAATCCGCAGGGGCGCGCTCCAGGGCGAGCCGGTAGGCGGCCGCGGCCGGCTCGGACCGGCCCTGGAGATGGCGGCAGCAGCCCAGATTGTATTGCAGGTCACCTGCGCGGGAGCCGGATCCATCCCGACGAACGGCCGTCTCCAGGACGTTGACGGCCGCGTCGAGCCGGCCGCCCATGGCCAGCGCCGCGGACAGGTTGGCGGCGGCCAGGGCGTGCGGTTCGCTGCCGGCGGGCGATGCCTCCAGGGAGGCCCGGTAGGCGGCCGCCGCCCGATCGTAGTCGCCGCTGCGGTAGAAGGCGTTGCCCGCCTCGATCTGCCCGGCCCAGCGGCTCACGTCGCCACAGCCGCCCAGGGCGGCGGGCAGGAGGATCACCAGGAGCGCCATTTCCGCCGCCGGCGCACGAAACTCGCGGTCCCGCAGCACGAGCAAGGCCCCGAGGATGAGCAGAGCGAGGCCGGCGGCCCAGGGCGAACGGTCGCGGGCCCGCCGGGCCTTGCCGAAGGTGCCGGACACCTGGTTTTTCAGGTTCTCGTTCAGAATTTCCCGCGCGGTGACTCCGACGGTTTCCAGCCGGTGGTAATCGCCGGCGAGGGACTGGGCCAGGGCCGTGAGGTGCTCTTCCTGAAGACGGGAGCGGACGTACCGGCCGTCGCGGTCCTTGATCCAGCTTTGGAAGCGGGTGCGCGGATCCTCGATGAATGAGCCATCGGTGGTGCCGATGCCGACCACGATCAGGTTGACGGCCTCCCGGCGCAGGGCTTCGATGACCCGGGGCGAGGGCGATTTGAAGGACTCGCCGTCCGAGAGGAAGACGACCGCCAGCTGGCGGCCCGACTCCCGCTTGGCGATCATCCGTGACAGCGTGTCCATCGGGGCGTCGAAATTGGTGCCCTGACGGTTGAGCACCTCGGGGCTGATCTGGGCCAGCAGCCGGCCGATGATGTCCATGTCCGCGGTCATGGGGCAGACGGGGAATGCGCCGCCGGCGAACGCGATCAGGCCGGCGCGCGCCCCGGGCAGCTCCTTGAGGAGGCTCAGTGCGAGGAATGAGGCCGCCTTGAGACGGGACGGCGGCACATCGCGCGCGGTCATGCTGTAGGAACAGTCGAGTACGAAGTAGATGTCCAGCCCGCTCGTGTAAACGACCTGGACCTCGTCGCCCCAGCTGGGTCCGGCCAGGGCGATCAGGATGGCGACGGCCGCGGCCGGGATCAGCCACGCCCGCCCGATCCCCGTGCGCCGCCGGCCCGGTGTCTGCGGCAGGAACCGGCGGCGCGCTGCGTCGGACCGCCGCCACTGCCAGTACAGCCAGGCCAGCCCGGCGGCCAGCGCCAGCCATACCCAACTTAGCAGGTAAGCGTTCCGAAACATCATGGGTGATCCTTCAAATCCTCCCCACTATAACATACCCCCCGGACTCCGACCAACGGACTTCCCGCCTCGGTCGGGAGTCGGACGGCCGCCGTACCATCTGACCCCGCTCGCGGCCTAGGCTTGACAGAAGCGGTAAGGTAGTCTATAAAAATGACACTTCTGAATGACACGGCGGCGACATCCGTTGGGTGGGAGGCAGCCCATGCTGTTCAACAAACGCAAGAAGACCATCATCACACTCGGGATCGGGCAGGCGCCTCAGGGAGTGGACGCACCGCCCGCCCGCAGAACTGACGCGCCCCAAGCCGAGCCGGCAAAAGCTCCGCCAGAACCCGGACTGCCGCTGCGCGCCGAGGAGCCCGCCGCGCCGCCGGTGGCGATCGCCGAAAAACCAGCGCCCGTGCCGCGGCCCGAGGCGACGCCGGCCGTGGTGCCCGTCCACCCGGCACCGCCGGCGGCGGTCCCGGCGGATGCGCCGGCGCCGGAATCCGTTGAGACAGCTGCTCCTCCGCAGCCCAGGGCCGAGATGTCGGCTGTCCAGGCGGAGGATATTCCCCAGCAGGGCCTGGAGGCGCCGCCCGCCGAGTTAGAGATTCAGGCAGAAGGGGTGCCGGGCGAGACGACGGGATTCATCCAGTGCCCGTTCTGCCTCAAGAACAGCCGGGTGGGACTGACCCACTGCGAGTCATGCGGCAACCTGATTGAAAGCACGCGGTTGCCGGCGGAACCGGAGCCGGAAGCGGCGGTTCCGGAGCCGGCGGCGCCGGTCGCGTCCGGGGCTGCCCTGGTGGAGCGGCCCGACCAGGCGGACACCCATCGCCTGGCCCACCACCCCGTGCCCCAGATCCTCAAGGAAACCACGCTGTTCACTCCCGCCATGCTCCGGCTGCAGCCGGAGCAGGGGCAGACCGGGGAAAAGATTTATAACCTGAACATCGGCGACAGCACCATCGGGCGCGGCATCGACAACACGCTGGCGTTCCCCGACGAGGAGTTCATCAGCCGGCGTCACTGCAGCATCGGCTACCACAAGTACCAGTATGTTCTGAAGGATTATGACAGCGCCAACGGGACCTATGTGAATGACGTGCGGATCCGGGAGACCATCCTCCGGGACGGTGATTGCGTGCAGATCGGCTCGATGCGTTTCATCTTCGACGATCCCATGGAACGGATCAAAAAGAAGAAGGCCGCCGCCGGCGAGGATTGATCCGTTTCGGCGGCGGACCGGTCGGGCGAAGGCCATTTATTTTGTTGAAATGGCTGAATTGCATCGTGTAAGATGATCCTGTCGAATGAGTCAGACGGGATGAGGAGTCGCGGATGGGACATTCGAACATCGTCCTGTACGAAGAGGAATACCAGCAGATCAAGACCATCCTGGGCCGCCTCAATCAGGAGGCCAATGCCCGGGTGGTGTTCCTCGTGGACAAGAACGGCCAGCAGATCGCGGCCTGCGGCGAGATCGAGAACCTCGATACGACCTCGCTCGCGTCCCTCACCGCCGGCAATGTCGCGGCCACCGACGGCCTGGCCAAGCTCATTGGTGAGAAGGAATTCTCCATCCTGTTCCACGAGGGCGAACGCGACAACATCCACATCTCCTTGGTGGGCAAGCGCGTAATCCTGGTTATCATTTTTGACGAACGGTCCTCGCTCGGCCTGGTCCGGCTGCGCGTCAAGCGCGCCTCGATCGAGCTGGAGCGGGTCTTCGACACGATCGTCAAGAAGGTGGAGATGGAACGCCAGGCTCAGGAGACCGGCACCGCTTCACCGTTCGCCGAAATCACGGACGAGGACATCGACAACCTGTTTTCCAGCTGATTTTGCGGGTAAAAGGGACCGACTTTGACTTTCATCAACTACGCTTCGCGGGAAATCAATTGTAAAATTGTATATTACGGCCCCGGCCTGGGCGGGAAGACCACCAATATCCAGTACATCTACGACACCACCAACTCCGACTCCAAAGGCAAGCTCATCTCGCTGGCGACCGAAACCGACCGCACCCTGTTCTTCGACTTCCTGCCGCTGGACCTGGGCACCATCCGCGGCTTCAAGACCCGCTTCCACCTGTACACCGTACCGGGCCAGGTGTTCTACGACGCGTCGCGCAAGCTCATCCTCAAGGGCGTCGACGGCATCGTCTTCGTCGCCGACTCGCAGGACGAGCGGATGGACGCCAACATCGAGAGCATCTCGAACCTGAAAATCAACCTCGTGGAGAACGGGTTCGACATCAACGCCATCCCGTACGTCCTGCAGCTCAACAAGCGCGACCTGCCCAACATCACGAACATCGACGACATGGTGCAGGAGCTCAAGGTTCGGGACGAGCCCATCTTCGAGGCGGTGGCCATCAAGGGCGTCGGCGTCATGGAAACGCTCAAGGCGGTGGCCAAGCAGGTGATCATGGAACTCAAGCGGGGCGGCAAGTAGGCCGGCCACCCCACCTTATCCCTAGGCAAAAAGAATCGCCCGGCTTGCCGGGCGATTCGCATTTTCAGAGGACGGACGGCGGTCAGTCGATCTTGGGCGGCGGGATCACCTCGGGTGCCGCCGCGGCGGCGCTCCCGGTCAGGCTGCGGGCGAATTTTTCCGGCAGCATGAAGATGAGGATGATCACGGGATAGGGCAGGCCGCAGCAAATGCCTAAAAACGGTTTGAATTTCGCGGTCATCACCATGGCGTTGACCATGTTCTCGTCCAGGCCGCTGGCCATGTAGAGATCCACCTCGGCCGGCATGATGGCCAGATAGTTGAAGGCGACGGAGATGATGGTGTAGGCGATGCCGATGCCGGCGTACGCCAGGGAGAGGGTGCGCCCGGACGGCTGGTGCTTGAGCAGGTGAAGCCCGGCCACCACGAGCAGGACGGTCATGAGCACGCCGACGACGATGCCGATATACACGTTCGCCTTGACTGCGGGTATGGCCATCAGATCGTTCTGGATCTGCGTGATTTCCTCGGCGCCGGGGGCGTCGCCGCCAAAGGACATGCCGCTGCCGCCAGTGGCCAGGCTGATGACGCCGAATATCAGCATGATGGCGCCCAGTCCGGCAAAGACCAAATGGATGATCCCGAACGTTTTCGCCACACCGGGCGAGGACACTTCCTCGTTCATGACAACCTCCTATGAAAAATGATACCGGCTGAGTATACGTGCGGACCGCAACGGTGTTGCCGGGTGCGGTTGTGCGAAGCCGCTGATGGCCGATCAACGACAGTGTTTGGGTCGACACCTAAGTATATCACGCCCGCAGGCGATGAAAAAAAGAGGCTGCCGTGGTGCGGCAGCCTCGAAAGCCGGCGGTCATCCGTGCGGTCAGTTGCTTGGGGTGGCGTACTCCTGAATCTGGTCCCGCAGGAAGAGCCGGGCCCGGTGGATGCGGGACTTGATCGCCGCCACGCTGAGGTTGAGCATCTCGCTGACCTCTTCGTTGGAGTACTGCTTGAGGTCGCGGAGCTGGAAAACCTCGCGGTATTTATCGGGGAGCTGCTCCATGGATTGGAGCACCTTGTCCATGAACTCCCGCTCGATCACCGTTTCGTCGGCGAACTTCCGCTTGTCCGGAATGATGGCGGTGAGCAGCGCCTCATCCCCGTCGGGCCGGCTGAACTCCTCGATGGGGATGTGCTTCTCTTTCCGCCGGGAGCGGAGTTTCATGAACGCATAGTTGACGGTGATGCGGTAGATCCAGGTGTAGAACGACGAGTTGCCTTTGAACGTGTGGATCTTCCGGTAGATGGTGAAGAACACATCCTGGGCGATTTCCTGGGCGTCGTTGTGGTTCTTGACGATGTTGTAGGCGGTGTTGTAAATCTTGGCGTTGTACTTCTCCATGATCTCCTCGAGGGCGGTCGCGTCGCCCTGGAGAAGCCTATCCACATAGATGCGATCCTGGTTCACTTTCTTCATGGCCCCACCTCGAAGAATGTAAATCTTCCGTCAAGCGATTTCACAGATCGAATACTTGTATAACTTACTTCACTATTATGAACCTGTCAACACTTTTTTTTCGTCGACCCGCACCCGGGCAGGTCATCGACCGGAGGGCCGGCAACCGGCGCACCAGCCGGAAGTGGGGAGAGAGAATCGGGCTAACATCAATTGGTAGTGCGCATTACGCTTTTTTCGAGGAGGGGTCAGATTCATCTTGACACTCGCTTCGGTCGCCTATTACACTGAGCCCGCAAAATTGCGTTAGGAGGTTCGCATGGCACACGTTATCAGTGACGAATGCACGGCTTGTGGAACTTGCCAGCCGGAATGCCCGGTGGATGCGATCAGCGAAGGCGACATCTACAAGATCGATCCCGATATCTGCACGGATTGCGGCGCGTGCGCCGAGGTCTGCCCCGTGGGCGCCATCTCCCCGGGCGAATAGCCGTTATTTTATCACCAGCCACAACTAGCGGGGGCCGTCAGGCCCCCTTTTGTTTTCCCCTTGCGCCTGCCCCAGGAACGCCGCCTCATTGACCGCCAGCAACGCCGGCTTCACAATCTGCCGCAACGCCTGCCGGATGTCCTCGTGCGTCAGCACGAACGGATGCGCGTCCATGAACCGGCCCAGCAGGACCAGGTTGGCGATGCGCGGCTGCCCGAGCCGCAGGGCGACGGCATCGGCGTCGTGGACAAACACACGGTAGCCGGCAGCCGCCAGCCGGCGGACCTCCGGTGCGTCCGGATCCGGATGATTCAGGACCACCTGTCCGCCGGGTCGCAGCTGTCGCAGGTGGGTATACAGTTCGGAGCGTTCCAGCACGAACAGGGTGTCCACGCTGCCCGGGAACAGCACGGGAGAGCGGAAGGCGCCGATCTTCAGTGAACTGTACACCGAGCCGCCCCGCTGACTCATTCCGTGTATCTCATACGTGAAGACGGGCCGGTCCTGGATCTGGGCGGCGGCGTACAGGAGCCGGCTCAGGAAGAGCACGCCCTGTCCGCCCAGGCCGGCGATGAGAATCTGGTGGTCCACCCGCTCCTCCTTGAGAACCGGCGTGTTCATGGCTGCTCCCGGATCGCCCCGGACGGGCAGACGGCGATGCAGTTCCCGCACTGGGCGCAGATCCGGCGGTCAATGCCTGCCTTGCCGTCGGGGGTGGCGATGATCGCCGGGCACTGGAACACGTTCATGCAGACCTTGCAGCCGGTGCAGGCGGCCGGATCGACCGTCACGGGACGTTTCACGGGCACGCCGCCCCTGGGATCGTTGAGTACGCACGGATGCCGGAAGATCAGCACGGCGACGCCGCCGTCGGGCTGCCGGGTGAATGCGTGCGCCGCCCGCAGCGCCTCGATGCACGCGTCCATCGCGTAGGGGTCGCGGATCTCCAGGAAGCGCACGCCGCAGCCCCGGACGGCCTCCTCGAGCCGGACCGGCCGGCCCGGCGTGCCGTCGATCCGCGCGCCGGTGGAGACGGCGGGCTGCATGCCGGTCATCGCCGTCACCTCGTTGTCCAGGATGACCACGATGATCCGGCTGTCGTTGTACACCGCGTTGGCCAGCTGCGGCAGGCCGGAATGCAGGAACGTCGAATCGCCGATGGTGGCCACGACGGGCTGCTCCCGGCCGTCCTGGCGGTAGGCCTGGTGGATGCCCATGGCCAGGCCGATGGAGGCGCCCATGACCAGCACCGTGTCCACCGCCTTCATGTTGACGCCCAGGGTGTAGCAGCCGATGTCCCCGGTGTAGATGCCCTTGGGCAGCGCCTTGCGGATGGCGTGGAACGAGTTGCGGTGGGGGCAGGCCGGACAGAGCGTCGGCCGCCGGGCCGGCGCCGGGGCCGGATTCTCCGGGACCGTGATCGACACGGCAGGCCGATCGAGGAACCGGCCGAGTATCTCGTCGAGCCGCTGGCCGTCGATCTCCCCTTCGGCGGGCACCCAGCCGTCGAGGCGGCCGGATATGCGGCCGCGATCGGCGATCTGTTGTTCGATCACCGGACCCGTCTCCTCCAGGACCAGCACCCGCTCGTGCTGGCCGATGAACGCCGCCACCGGTCCGGCGGGGAACGGAAAGGCGCAGCCCAAGTGGAGCAGGGGCAGCGACAGGCCGCGGCCCGCCGCCCAGTCCTGGATCATGCCGCGGAGCACCCCGCCGGCGATGATGCCGCGGGCGCCCTCGCCCGGGTCGGCCCAGGTGAGCGCCCGCTCGCTCTCGATATGGGCGCGGATCGCCTCCAGCTTCCGGTTCAGCTCCCGGTGCAGCTCCAGGCGGTACTTCGGTGTGGCGGCCCACCGGTTGGGATTTTTGACGAACGCCGCCGGCGGGCAGGCGTCGATCGCAGTGTCCAGCGACACGGTCTGGCGGGCGTGGCACACCCGCAGCGAGGGGCGCAGGATCACCGGGATCTCGAAGCGCTCCGACAGGGCCACCGCCAGCTTGGCGTAGGCGCAGGCTTCCTGCGGGGTGGCCGGGTCCAGGACCGGCACCTTGGCGAACTGGGCGAAAGCGCGCGTGTCCTGTTCGGTCTGGGAGGAATAGGGGCCGGGATCGTCGGCGCTAACGATCACGAAGCCGCCCTGGCACCCGGTGTACGCCGAACTCATGAGCGCGTCGGCGGCGACGTTGAGCCCCACCTGCTTCATGATCGTGGCGCTGCGCTTGCCAGCGTAGGAAGCCCCCAGGGCCACCTGGAAGGCGACCATCTCGTTGAGCGACCACTCGACGGCGACCTCGGCGCCCAGCTCGGAACGGATGGCGAGGACGGCCGGGAGGATCTCGGAGCTGGGCGTGCCCGGGTACGAGGTCACCACCTGGCAGCCGCCGGTCGCCAACCCCCAGGCGACCGCCTCGTTACCCATGAGAACGCGTTGATCCGGCATCGGTGGCTCCTGAAGGACGATCTGAAACGGTCGGGGCGCGCTGGAAATCTCATTAAAACAGAACGCTGGGCCCAAACAAAGAAAAATATTGTTGCGATCCCGTCCCCCCGTTATCATACCTGCGGATCGGCCATGCACCCAGACCTGACCTCAACTTACCGGGACGTGATGCCCGGCGTCCGGAGCCGGTTGGACGCCGCCGAACTCCGGCGCCGCCTCGCCGCGGCGGACGTCGCTGTCCTGGACGTGGACGAGTGCATGATGCCCGGCTACGCCCAGATCGCCCTCGGCCACCGCCTGTTGCGGGATGCGCCGGGCGCCGGTGGCCCGGCCGGTCCGCGCGTCATCCGCGCCGGGCGGCTGATCGCGCTGGGAGCCTGTCTGTACGGGCTCAAGCTGCTGCCCGGCGACCCGGTCCGCAAGAACCTTCGCCTCCACACCCTGTACGGGCTAGCGCTCCGGGGCATCGAGCGCGCTGCGTTCCGACGGGTCATGCCGGACGTGTGGCGAACCGTGTACCCGGAGGTCCGGCCCTGCCTGCGCCGCCTGGCCGGACGGCGGCCCGTCGGCGTCATCTCGCTGGGCCTCGACTGCCTGCTCGACGGCCTCAGTGCGGCGCTGGCCGAGGGCGGGGAGCCGATCCCGTTCCGCTTTCTCGAGGGGAACCGCATCGTCTGGCTGAACGACCGGTTCGCCGGCCTGGCCGCGCCGATCTGCCACGGACCGCTGGACAAGGCGGCAGTCTACGAGACGGAAGCGGCGCGCCATGGCTGGCGCACGCCGCTGGTGATCGGCCACAACGCCGACGAGACGGAGCTGTGCGCCATCGCCGGTTCAGCCGGCGGACTCAGTGTCGGCATCGGCGCCCGGCCGGCCCACCGGGACCGGTTCCACGTGCTGCTGCCCCGGGGGGCGTGGGGCCTGCTGGAGGAATTCCTCCGCGCCTACGATGTGGAGTGAGCGGTCGTGCGATCGCTGAAAAAAAACAGGGCGGCCGGTGCGGCCGCCCTGTGGTTTTGGAGACAGGTCAATCGTTTAGCGCAGGTGGCGCTCCACCACGGCCAGGACCTCAGGCAGATCCATGCCGATCTTGCGGAGATGCTCGGGCGTGGGTACGCCTTCGGACGTCCAGCCTTTGCGCTTGTAGACGGCATTCAGCAGGTGCTGGTACTGCTCCTCGCGGTAGTGGCGCAGGATTCTGAGTTTTTCCTCGCTGCTCTTGCCGGCGGGATCGACGCCCACTTTTTCGCGCAGTTGCTGATCGTACCGATCCTGCCGTGATTCATACTCCTCGACGGTGACCGGGCCCATCATGCGGAACGGCGGGATATCGTCGCTGCGTCGGCCGCGCCCCAGTCGCATGCAGAGGACTTTCTGGAAGTTGTACACGCGCTCCGATTGCAGGATCAGCTCCTTCTTGTTGAGGTTCCCGCCGGTGATGGCGTTGTAGATGTCGACGTAGTTCTGGACATGCTCCGGCACCTTGGCCGGTTCATCGGTCTGGGCGTTGTTGGCGGGTTCCACGTCGTTCCAGGGCAGCTTGCACAGGCCCTGCAGCCCGAACCAGGTCCGGAACATGGGGAAGTAGTGAAGCGCTTCGGCCTTGTCGGTGAAGGTGGGGATCTGGTTGTTGACCATGTCCATGAAGATCAGCCAGGCCTCGTCGTGCTGCGGGCCCTTGAGCGCCATGCTGTAACCGCCCTGCTGGGCCAGCGATTCCTTGGAAACGTACTGGGAATATTCGAGGCCCTTGCACTCGCAGCCGATGTCCTGCATGAGCTGGGGATCGGCGTCGAAATGATCGATGAAATACTCCTTCATCTTCCGGGTTCCCAGCCCGGCGATGAGACCGAACCCTTCGCCCCGGGCGATCTGGTGCATCATCTCCAGCGTGTCCCGCCAGTTCCCCCAGGTGAAATCCAGGCCGCCCGTGCGCTCGGCGTTGAGCACGCCTTTCTCCCAGCATTCCATGATGAAGGCGGTCATCGTGCCGAAGGAGATGGTGTCCAGGCCGTAAGTGTCGCAGTAGAAGTTGATCTCCATGATGGCGCGGGGATTGAATATGCCGACGTTGGAGCCGCAGCCGCCCACGGTCTCGTATTCGGGGCCGTCGACGGTGACGCGCTGCCCCTGGTAGGGGCCGGTCACCAGCTCGAAGCCGTCCGCCGCCTTGGCGCAGGCCATGGTGCAGCCGAACCAGCAGCCGTCGGGCAGCCCGTGAGTGACGAGCTCGTAGAAGGCGTGCGAATTGATTTTGGGCGAGTCGGCGTGCCGGCCGAACTTGAAGTTGTGCGTGGGCAGCAGATCGTACTCGTCCATGATCTCGACGAGGTGGGCGGTACCGATCTGGCGCATCCGGCATTGCTGGTCGTCCAGGGCGATGATCTCCTTGTGGAGCTTCAGGCCGGTGCGCTGGAGCGTGTCCAGGTCGGCGGGATCGTTGGACTTGCCCGACAGGCCCGAATACTTGACCACGACCGCCTTGATCTTCTTGTCGCGGAGCACCGTTCCGATGCCCCCGCGGCCGGCCTGCTTGAGCCGCGCCACCTTGCGGCGCCGGTCATAGAAGGAGAAGTTCAGGCACCCGATCAGGGCGTGCTCGGCGCCGCGGCCGGCGCTCACCGCGGAGATGTGCATTTTCTCAAGATCGTTGTCGGCGAACAGCTCCACCATCTGCTCGGCCAGGATGTGGCTGTCCACCGCTTCGGCGGGGGCCTCGAAGATCTGGATCAGCCCCTGGTTGCCGTCGATGTACACGATGACGTCGCGCTCGGCCTTGCCCTGGATCTCGATGGCGTCGAAGCCGGAGAACTTCAGGTAGGGGCCGAAATAGCCGCCCACGTTGCTGTCGATGGGAATGTCGGTGAGCGGAGAGATCGAGACCACCAGCGATTTCCCCGAACCCGGGTAGTTGGTGTTGCCGCAGATGGGCCCCATGGCGATGTTGATCTCGTTCTCGGGATCGTTCCAGCGAGTGGTGTCGGAGATCGCGTCCCAAAGCAGCTTCAGGCCGAAACCCTTGCCTCCGGTGAACTTCTGCTTCATTTCCTCGGAGACCGGTTTTTCCCGGATCTCGTTCGACGAGACGTTCACATACAGCGTGCGCATGTTGTAGCCGCGCACCACCGGCCGGAGCTCGTAGCGGAATTCCTTGAGCAGAACGTGCCGGGCCTTCAGGGCGTCGACGTCGGTGTGGATCTTGGTGTTGTTCATGGTTGCTACTCCTCGGTCACGATCTCGATCGCCTGAGTGGGGCAGCCCTTGACACAGACGCCGCATGCCACGCACTTGAAGGGATTCAACACGCCGTCGCACCGCCGCATGGCGTCGATGGGACAAACGGCCACGCAGGCGAAACAGCTGATGCACAGCTTCTTGTTGATCATCACCACGCCCTGCTTGTTGATGGTGATGGCCTGAGTGGGGCATTCATCGACGCATTTGCGGTACTGCTGGTCGCAGACCACCAGGTGATACCCTCCGTCGGGCTTCTCGATGACCTGGATGGCCGACTTGGCGGGGATGTCCTCTTTGAAGAACGCCATGGAACAGGCCGTCATGCACTGGTTGCAGCCGATGCATTTCTCGTCGTAGGTTTTGAGATACTTCATGGGGGCGGAACCTCCATTTTTAATGACATTTTATAATATCGATCAGGGTGTAATAAGTCAACGGGATTTCCGCCTCTTGCGCCCGACTTCGGCCGGCGGTTATAATCACCGTGACAGGATGAGCGAGAGGTGTGGCATGCGGCTGGTCATCAATAACCGAGACACCGACTTGACGGGCAGCCAACTCACCGTCCGTCAGATGCTGCAGCAGATGAAGTTCACCTTCCCGATGATCTTCGTCCGGGTCAACGGCGAGGTGATCCGGAAAGACCAGTACGACTCGTTCGTGATCCGCGAGGGGGACCGCGTGGACGCCATCCACCTGATGGGCGGAGGATAGGGCGTTCGCCAGGGACGCCCGGTCATCCGGCCGTCCCCGCCCGGGTCGCGTCGTCTCAGGGCCGGCCGCCGGCCGCGGGCGGGAACCGGACCGGCAGACCTTTCCGTTCCAGGCACTCCCAGACATCGATGACGGAGATGTTGGCCGCCAGCACCTGGCGCAGGCAGTCTTCGGGAATCTTGCCGGTCAGTTGTTGCCGGATGGCTTCCCGCTGCGCGCCCTGGGCCGCCAGGCCCAGATTGTGGCTGAGGCGTTCGATCTTTTCGTCGTCCAGACCCTGGCTGATGGCGGCGGCCAGGCTGTCGGTCGACAGGCCGGTCTGGATCCAGAACCGGATCAGGTGGCCGGCGCGGTCCACCGCGTTCGGCTCCGGCCGGGAGCGGAAATCCTGCGGTCGGCAGGGCGTGAGGCGATGCGTGGCCGCGGCGGCCCGGGCCGATTCCGGACAATCGGTGAGGCCGGTGACGGCATCGTAGAATCGCAGGGCCCGGTCACGATCGCCGGCGACATCCCAGAGCTGCCCCGCCAGGAGCAGGCCGTCGGCCCAGGCCGAGGCGGGCAGCGCCGCGCGGAGCGACTCCGGACGGTCGGCGAAGTCCCGGATCGCGGCCTGCGCGTCAGCTGGCCGGTTGGCGCCGGCCAGAACCCGGGCCAGCATGTGCCGGCCCAGGGGCGACAGGTCGGTGCGCGGCTCCAGCATCCGCACCCCGTCGGCGTAGAGTCCGGGCGTCAGGATCTCGTCCCGGAAGTTCCCCCAGACCAAGATCTCGCTCACCGGGAGTTGCTTCAGCCCCGCCGCCCACCGGGACCACAGCTCCGCCAGCGGGGCGCCGAAACAGGCGGGAAAGTCCTTGTCGAGGCCCTGGCCGCGTTTCCAGAATTCCAGATACTTCTCCCAGCCGACCTGATCCACCAGAAACGCCGTGAAGGAGCACACCAGGTCGAACACCCACGGGTTGTTCCGGTAGCAGTCGATCCGCTCCAGCTCGGCCAGCGTCGGCAGGTCCCGGGCCTGGACGATTCGGGCGGCCGGCTGATGCCATCGCTCCGGCTGCTCCCGCCGGTTGAGGTATTCGGTGAGGCCTTCGGTGATCAGAAACGACGGGTAGTTGCGCCGGTTGATCCGCCAGACCAGCAGGTGCATGAACTCGTGGCGCAGGCGGGCCTCCGGCCACCCGTGGATGACCTGCTCCTCGAGCAGGATGAAGGTGTGGGGGGCGTCGGGCTGCACACGGCGGAACAGGGCCTCGTCGGGATAATAGTAGAAGTGGATTTGAGGATTCTCCGGCAGTTTGTGTTCCCGGCAGAAGGATTGCACGAGGGCCGTGTACTCCCCCTGGAGGCGATACACCACCGGCTCGATGTCGGCCTGCTCCGGATAATGGAATACGATCTGGGGGGTCGGCCGACTCCGCCAGCCGGCGAGCTCCTTCTCCAGCGTAATCTTGGCGGACAGCTCCTCGATCTGGCGCAGTTGCGCCGCGGGCAGCCTCGGCAGCCGGCGCGCCTGGGCGAACCAGCGGAGCGCGGCCTGGTAGTTGCCGAACTGGTAGTCGATCAAACCCAGCATGGTGAACGTCCGGGCCATGACCGGCGCGGTGACGGCGCCCTGGAGGGATTGATTGAGAACCGTGTACGCCTGCATGTAGTCGCGTTTCTCGAACAGGACCATGCCCAGTGCGTAGTACGCCGCCGGGCCCGGCTCCCGTTCCGCCCACTGCGTGGCCAGCGCCTCCGCCTCCGCCAACCGGTGTTCCCGGATCAGCTGGATGATCTGGTCACTGGGGTTGTTACCAGCCTCCGCCTGTTGGGCTATGCCGGCGATGGCGAGAACCGCCACCAGTATTCCGATCCCGACCAGTCGCACCATGCGGCACCTCCATGATCTGAAAAGGTGGCAGTATAGCACAGGCCCGTCGGCTGCGGACGGGAGAGTTCGCCCGGGCCGGAGTCCGCGGCCGGCAGCAGTTGCCATTGATTTGTCGAAGCGGTTCCGTTAAAATGGCGCCAAATTTTTGAGGTTCTCGTCGCGAGCAACCCCCATGAACGACACGAATAACGAGATCCTGAAGACCCAACAGAACGAGATCGAGAAATTTCTGCTCGATCCGCGGATCCAGCGCGTGGCCGGATTCCTCAGCCGCGGCAACGGCGATCGCCGGACGCTGTTCGAACGGATGATGTTTTCCTACGACAATCAATCGGCGCCCCGGTCCGACCGGCTGCTGTTCTATCCCCTGCACACGGTGTTCGAACACTTCATCCGGACCCGCGGCGCCAACGCCGACATGGTGAAGTTCAAGCTGTTCCACCACCGGCCCACGCTGCGGGCGCTGGTGAACACGTTCCGCAGCATCCATGCTTACGGTCTGACCGTGCCGCAGAAATTCCAGATGCCCCTCATGATCGTCTGGAACTTCACCCAGGCCTGCAACCTGAAGTGCATCCATTGCTATCAGGATGCCTGCAGCCGACCGCTCCCCGACGAGCTGGATCTGGAGCAGAAGCTGAAGGTCGTGGACGAAATGGGCCGGGAGTACGTCCCTTTCCTGGCGCTGGCCGGCGGCGAGCCTTTGATGGGCCGGTACTTCTGGGAGGTGCTGGAGCGGTGCCGGCAGTGGGGAATCCACGTCACCATCGCCTCCAACGGCACGATGCTGACTCCGGACATGACCGCCCGGCTGGTGCAACACGGCGTCAAGTACGTCGAGGTCAGCCTGGACTCGGTGGATCCGGACAAACACGACGCATTTCGCGGCATACCCGGCGCCTGGCGCCGCGCTGTGGACGGCATCCGCACCGCCGCCGCGACACCCGGACTGCGGGTGGGGCTGGCCGCCTGCATCTCCCGAATCAATCTCGATGAAGCCGACCGGATCATCCAACTGGCGGTGGACATGGGCTGTTCCACCTTTGTGCACTTCAATTACATCCCGGTGGGACGCGGGGTGCGGAACGACATCCACGACCTGGACCCCGAACAGCGGGAACAGCTGCTCCAAATCCTGGAGCGCCGGCTGCAGCGGAAAGAGATCAGCATCATGAGCACGGCGCCGCAGTTCGGCCGGGCCTGCTTCATGTATGCCGACATGGAGAGCCGGATGGCGCTCGGCCATGCCGGTTCGGGCTCCGGGTCCAAAACCCGCGTTCTGGCCAAGTACATCGGCGGCTGCGGCTCGGCCCGGTGCTACTGTTCCCTGCAGCCCAACGGCGACGTCACGCCGTGCGTCTACATCCCCCACCGCGTGGTGGGCAACGTCAAGCACCAGAGCATCCGGGAGATCTGGCAGACCAATGTCTACTTCGAAAAGTTGACGGACCGGGAGCTCCTGGGCGACCACTGCGGCGTGTGCGAATTCCGTCCCGTGTGCGGCGGCTGCCGCGCCCGCGCGGACGCCTACACGGGCGATATTCTGGCCGGCGATCCGGGCTGCATCCTCAATGCCGATTTGTGGGAGCGGCTCAGCGCGGTGACACCCGAAAGCGCGTCCGCGGACCGGTGATCCGCCGGACCGTCGCGGGGTGATGCCCGCCGCCGGATGCTCCGGACCGGCCGCCGCCGATGGCGGCGGCACCTTGCCGGGGAGACAGCCCCAACATGATCGCAGCGGCGATGATCCTCGCGGCCGGCTACGCCACGCGGCTGCGTCCGCTCAGCAACGAGATTCCCAAGGCCTGCCTGCCGGTGCTCGGCCGGCCGCTGGTTCACCACCTGCTCGACTGGCTGGGCCGGTGGGGCGTGGAGGATGTGGCCGTCAACCTCCATCACCTGCCCGACGCGGTGCGCCGGGCGGTGGCCGCCTACGACGGTCGCCCCTTCCAGTTCCATTTTTCCGAGGAGCCGGGGCCGATCCTGCTCACCGCCGGCGCGCTGGCGCCGCTGCGCGACTGCTTCACCGGCCGCGGCACGTTCCTTCTGGTCAACGCGAAGATCGTCACCACGATCGACCTGGCCCCGGCGCTGGACGCCCACCGCGCCGGCGGCAGCCTGGCCACGATGGTCCTGACGCCGAACCGGCGGCGCGATCCGTTCACCCACGTGCGACTGGACGCCGACGGCTGCATCGGCGGCTACGTGCCGTTCGCCGAGGCGGACGGGCGGGCGGATCCGCTCCTGGCGTTCACCGGCATCCATCTGCTGGAGCCGCGGGTGCTGGATTTCATCCCCGACGGCCGGCCCTTCGACACCATCCGGCACCTTTACCCCGCGCTGGCGGCGGCCGGCCACCCGGTGCGCGGGTTCGTCGCGGAGGGCGACTGGCTGGAATTCTCCACTCCCGGCCGGTACCTGCGCAACAGCCTGGAGCTGCTCCGGGCAGGCGGGCTGGACAACTGGACCACCTGGAACGTGATGCTCGATCCGGCCGCCCGAGTGCGCGAGACCGTGTTCGGCGAACACGTGGTCGTGGACGCCGGCGCCGCGGTGGCGCGCAGCCTGCTCCTGGGCCGCAACACCGTGAGCGCCGGGGCGACGGTGGAGGACTGCATCGTGACGCCGGGCGTGGACGTGCCGCCGGGCGCGTGGCGCTGCGCGCTGCTGGCCTACGGGACCGACCGGACGGCGGGGACGACGCTGGAGCTGACCGCGCATCCGCTCGAGGCGGCGGCCGGCCCGGGCGCCGAAGCCGGCGGTTCGTCCGAGGGTTGAGTGGAACCGCTGCCGGCGCCGGAACAACTTGTTTTGGGAGGTTGATTTCGCTGTGAGAGGCCGCGCGCTGTGGATGCTCGCCGCCTGGCTGCTGGCGCTGACCGCCTGGGCGACCGGCCAGGCGGTTCGCGTCAAGATGAAGAACGGGGATGTGCTCTCCGGCACGCTTGTGGCGCTGGACGGCTCGCGGGTGGCGCTCCGGACCGACTACGCCCCGTCGTTGGAATTGCCGCTGGAGCGGGTGGCCGAAGTGACGGGCAATGCCGCCGTCCAGCTGCAGCTTGACGACGACACCACGCTGCGGACCACGCTGACGGGCTGGGCGGACGGCGTGTTCCATCTGGCCAGCGGCGACCACACGTTCACCCTTGCCCCGACCCGGGTTCGGGGCATCGAGCTGGATCCGGCGGCCGCCGAACCAGCGACGGATCTCCGCGCGGTCGCCGTCCGGGTGGACGGGCTGGACGAAGTCCGGCCGAAGCGCTGGGGCGGCGCGGTCAATTTCGGCTATACCCTGGCGCGGGGCAACGCGTCATCCGACGATCTGTACCTGCGGACCTCCGCGCGCTACGCTCGGCAGCGCGACACGTTTTCCGCCAGCGCCCATACGCTCTACGGCGTGCTGAACGAGGCCGCGTCACGGAACGAGGTGTACGGTTCGTTCCGGTATGACTACAAGCTGCCGAAACGGTATTTCGTGTTCGGCTCGGTGAGCGGGGAGTACGATGAAGTGGAAGGGATCGACCTGCGCCACACGTGGAACGCCGGCGTCGGTTACAGCCTGGTCGCCCGGCCGGCGCTGAGCCTGGACGTGGGCACCGGCGTCGGTTTTCTCCAGGAGGTCTACCCCAGCCTGTCCAACCGGAGCGACGGCAGCACCCTGCTCGAGGGACATCTGAACTGGAAGCTGAATGACCGCGTCGCGTTCACCCAGAACCTGCTGGTCATCCCATACCTGACCGGCGATTCGCGATACCGGACGATCCTGGACGCCACGCTGAACCTGACCGTGAATCGCATGTTCAAATTCAACATCGGCATGCTCAACCGGTACGATTCGCGACCGCTCCCCGACGTGGAGCACAACGATTTCACCATGTTCACGGGGGTCGGCTGGATCTTCTGACGGCGATCGGGTGCACCGTGGGCCGCGGTCCGGGACCGGGGCCGGCCGGAGCACCGCGCCGTCGGGCGGAGGGAACGGATGACGCAGCCACCGCCGCTGTTCCGGCGCCAGCCGGACGCGTCACCGCTGATCGGCGCCCACCGGGGCGCCCACGGCGGCGAGCGTCCCGAAAACACGGCGGCGGCCTTCCGGCGGGCGATCGAACTCGAGTGCGACCTCGTGGAGCTCGACGTCCGGCGGACCGCGGACGGCGAACTCCTCGTCTTCCATGACGCCGCCATCGGGGGACGAACGGTCGCGGCAATGACCGCGGCCGAAGCCCGCGGCGCCGCGGCGCGCCATGGCATCGACATTCCGACGCTGGACGAAGCGCTGGGCATCTGCGCCGGCCGGATCGTGGTGGACATCGAGATCAAGGACACGGTCGCGGCCGCCGCTGCAGCCGCGACGGCCGCCCGGCTGCTTCCGCCGGGCTCCTTTCTGCTTTCTTCGTTCTCCCTTCGGGCCCTGCGGATCGTGCGGCGAATGTTTCCCGCGCTGCCGCGAGGGTGGATCGTGGGACGCGCGGTCCCGGGCGGATGGCGAATGCTGGCGGGGCTGGCGACTGGACCGCTGGCCGGCCTGGCCGGCTGCCCGGCGTGCCTGATCCTCGACCACCGCCTGGCGGTCGCCGGCTCAGCCGGGGGCAGGGACGCCCCGGCGCTCCCCTGGCTGGCCTGGACGGTTAACGATCCGGCTGAAGCCGGCCGTTTGGCCGATCTCGGCGCCTGGGTGCTCATCACCGACGTCCCGGACACCCTGCTGGCGTGGCGCCGGGAGCGCCGGGGGGCGGGCCGCTAATTCCGCGGCACGGCCGACAGCAGCCGGGAATTGTTATCCAGGAACAGCTCGAACGCCACGACGGGTCCCGTGGCATCCAGGACCACGTAGCCGCCCAGTTGCGGCCACGCCGCCGGGATGATGTTGCTGAGCAGCCCGAGGTAGCGGCTGTCAGCCTCCAGGTGAAGGACGTGCGTGCCGGTGAGCGTGCCGTCCTGACGGAAGATCCAGACGGTCGCGTCCACGGGGTAGGCGTTGAAATTGCACACGCTGATGCCGTTGAAGTACACCAGCGTCCCGTCGCCCACCGGGCCGTGCGCCACGTGGCTGAAAACAGCCTGCCGCGCGGGAGCGTTCTCCAGGGCCAGGCAGGATTCGAAGGCCGGCAGGGCGTTCAGCCCGTCGCCGAACACCACGTCGCCGAGGAGGCCGGCGCGATCGGACGTGATCTTCACGTTGCCGGTCACGTAGGTCGGCCGGGTGGCGGGATCCGGCAGGCTGAACGCCTGCCAGGCGGGGACGACGAGTTGCTGCCCGGCGGTGAGCGTGTAATTGGCTGAAGTGCTGGCGGTGTCGGCGTCGTCGGTGAAGGCGAGGGTCACCTGGGCCGTCTCCGCCGCCGTGTTGATCACGTGGAAGACGGTATCGTACGGATTGATGAACGCCGGCTGTTCCCCGCCGCTGGCCACGTGGGCGCTGTACAGCGTGTTCACTTTCGGATCCCACTGCAGCGGGACCGAGTGAACGGTGACGACTCCGCCCCCGGCGTTCAGGTGGCGGATCATGGCGAAACCAACCACGCCGTACCCGTCGTCGGTGGTCCCCACGAGATAGCCGTCGGCCAGGTTCAGGAAGCTCTCGTTGCGGAAGAAGAGATCGTGCATCGTGCCCGTCAGCATGTGCCGGCCTTCCAGATCCGTCTCCATGAAGCCGATCTGCGTCCCGGTGGCGTTTCGGAGCGAGAGCTCCACGTGGATCGTGGCGTCGTACGGATTGAGGATGAACAGCTCGGTCTGCACGGTGTAGACGCCGTCGTCGAAATGCTCCTGGACGTGGGTGACGGTATAGTCCTCGAACACGCCGTCGGTGGCGATCGTGCCGTCCATGTAGTCGCCGGTCAGGTTGGTGTTCAGGAAGAACGCCCGGGCGGTGAGGCTGTTGCTGATCACCCGGAGCCAGCCGGTGTGGGTGCCGGCGGGCAGGCCGAGCTGGATGTCGCCGATGAAGGAGAACTGGGTCAGGGGCTCCATGAGCTGGGCGGCGCCGTTGTTGGTGCCGACGAGCAGCTCGCCGTCATTGTCATAACCGAAGATCAGCAGGCTCTGCGAGCCGTTCACGGGATTGCTCACCCCGTAGCCGGTGAACTCGCCGGTGCCGGTGCGGAAGAACGGGAAGTCGATGATGGCGGGCGCCAGGCAGAAGATGGAGGTGCTGTCCTCGCCCAGGGCGCGGCCCACATTGAGTCCGGCCAGGAACTGCTCGTCGGGCGAGACGGCCAGGTCCTCCGGGGCCGGGCCGGTGTCGCGGAAGGAGTAGCCGCCGGTCAGGCAGTCGAAGATCATCAGCTCGTCGCTGCCCACCGAGTGGATCAGGCCCGTCCGGTTGTCCGACAGCACGGCGATGTTGTTGTATCCGTCGAAGTCGGCGAAGCCCAGGGCGTCGGTGATGGTGCGGAGGAGTTCCAGCGAGCCGGCGTCGATCACGTAGAGGCGGTTCAGCACGATCGACGACGCGACCAGGCGGGCGCCGTCGGGCGTGATGGCGATCCGGCTGAGGCTGGCATCCGGCGTGGCCTCGCCCGGGATGTCCAGGTGCGGCTGGTTGGTGTAGTTGCCGATTTCGAAGGCGACCACGTTGTTGTACTGGGGATCGCAGACGAAGCCCCACCGGCTGTCGGGGGAGAAGACGATGTTGTTGAGGCAAATGAAATCGGAGCCCGTGCGGTCGAAGTCGGCGTCCACCACCACGAAGGTGTGCTGGACGGCGAAAGTGGGCTCGTTGAACAGGTCGATGACGCTGATCTGGTCATCATCATTCCGCCCGTTGCAGAGCACGAACGCGCGCTGGCCGTCGGGGGAGACGTACGTCCGGGCGGGGCCGGTGCCCGTGTTGGCCCAGAGCGTCGCGTGATGCAGGTCGCCCGCCGCGGTGGTCACCCGGAACACGTAGATCTGGTTGACGGTGGTCCGGGCGTCGCAGACGAAGCCGAAGTTGCCGGTCGGGCTGAAGGCGATGTTGTTGTAGTAGGCGAAGTCGGTGAGGACCGGCGGTGTGTAGGTGGCGGTCTGGAAGTCGGCGAGGCGGATGATGGTCACCGTGTTGCTGTCGATGTTCAGCACGCAGGCGTGCAGGCCGTCGGGAGTCAGGTAAATGCCGGCCGGCTCCTGGCCGGTGGCGATGTAGGCGAGGATGTTGTCGGTCCAGCGATAGGGATCGAAGACGATCACCCGCGAGTTCTGGGGATCGGTGATCAGCCCCAGCAGCCCGTCGGCCGTGAACACGGCGTTGTTGTAGAAGCCGAAATCCTCGTCGCCGGCGACGACTTCACCCATCAGGATTTGGGCCGCCGCCGTGGCGGTGAGACCGGCGATCAGGATCAGTCCGATCAAGGCACGTTGACGGTTCATGGCGCTGACCTCCCGGTTGTCTCGTCGTCAGGGATAAATCTTGTACAGCATGCGGGGGAAGGCGATGGTTTCCCGGATGTGCTCCAGGCCGCACAGCCAGGCGACGCACCGCTCGATGCCCATGCCGAAGCCGCCGTGGGGGCAGGTGCCGTAGCGGCGCAGGTCCAGGTACCACTGGAACGCCGCCTCGGGCAGCCCGTGCTCGCGGATGCGCGCCTGCAGCTTGTCCAGGTCCGCCAGACGCTGGCCGCCGCCGATCACCTCGCCGTAGCCCTCGGGGGCCAGCACGTCCACGCAGAGGGCCTTGCCGGGATCGGCCGGGTCGGTCTCCATGTAGAAGGCCTTGACTGCGGCCGGGTAGCGGTGGACCATCACCGGGCGGTCGAATCCCTCGCTGACCAGGGTTTCGTCGGTGCCGCCGAAGTCGCCGCCGTAGACGAATTCGGTGCCCTTCCCCTCGAGCATCCTGGCGGCGTCGTCGTACGCCAGGCGGGGGAACGGCGCCCGGACGTTCTCCAGCTTGGATGTGTCGCGCTCCAGCACCTTGAGCTCCTCGCGGCGTGTGTCCAGGACGAAGGCGACGATGTGGCTGATGAAGTTCTCGGCCAGCTCCATCACGTCGTCGAGGGTGGCCCAGGCCATCTCCGGCTCGATCATCCAGAACTCCATCAGGTGGCGGCGGGTTTTCGATTTTTCGGCCCGGAAGGTGGGCCCGAAGCAGTACACCTTGCCGAACGCCATGGCCGTCGCCTCGTTGTAGAGCTGGCCGCTCTGGGTGAGATAAGCCTTGTCGTCGAAGTACTGCGTCTCGAACAGGGTGGTGGTGCCCTCGCAGGCGTTGGGCGTGAAGATGGGCGTATCCACCAGGGTGAAGCCGTTGGCGTCCAGGTAGTCGCGGCAGGCCTTGATGATGGCGTGGCGGATGCGGATCACCGCATGCTGGCGGCGGGAACGCAGCCAGAGGTGGCGGTTCTCCATGAGGAACGCGGTTCCGTGCTCCTTTTTGGTGATGGGGTAGTCGGCGACCGCCTGGACCACCTCCAGGCCGGTGACGTCCATCTCGTGTCCGCCGGCGGCGCGGGCCTCGGCGCGGACGCGGCCGGTGACGATCAGGCTCGACTCCAGGCCGATCGCCTCGGCCTGCGCGAACACGTCCGGGGCGACGTTGTTCTTGGCCATCACGCACTGCATGATGCCCGTGCCGTCACGCAGGATCAGGAACAGGATCTTGCCGCTGGAGCGACGGTTGTAGAGCCAGCCCTTGAGCGTGACCGTCTGGTCGACGAACCGGGCGGCGGTTTCGATGGTGAACGCGGACATGGTACCTCCGGCAGCGGGAGACGGATTTCACCGATGATAATCAAAGACGCGCCAAAAGACAATGGCCGATCAGCGTCCGGCGGCGGCGGGTTCCGCGAGGCGGGTGAGCTCGGGGTGGACCAGGCGGTAAAGCCGCATGTTGGCCATCACGTGGTTCACATAGCCGCGGGTCTGGTGGAAGTGGATTTCCGGCGGCAGGTACAGGTCGGCCGGCTGGCCGGCCAGGCGAGTCCAGTACGCCGCCTGGCCGAGGCCGGCGTTGTACGCGGCGGCCGCGGCGGCGGGGGACTGGAGGCGGTCCAGCAGCTCGCGCAGGTAGCGGACGCCGAGCCGGATGTTCAGCCCCGGCTGGTACAGGGCGGCGCCGGCGTCGGGCAGCTCGATGCCGCTCCGGGCCGCCACCGCACGGGCCGTGTCGGGCATGAGCTGCATGAGTCCGCGGGCGGAGACCGGGGAGTGGGCGCGGGGATTGAACCGGCTTTCCTGGAGGATGATGCTGTAGATCAGGTAAGGATCGACGCCGGCCTCCCGGTTGGCGGCGCGAACGTCCTCCTGGTAGGGCGCCGGATAGCTGAGGCGGAGCAGTTCCGGGTTGATCATCGCCAGCGGCGTGCCTTCGGGGTAGCGCTCCAGGGCCAGGTAGGACCAGCGATACGCCTGGTGCGGGGCGCCGGCCCGCTCAAACAGGCGGGCCAGCGTCACGGCGCGCCGGATCCCGAGGTCGCGCTCGGAATCGCCGGTGTGCCGCGCCACGAACGCCAGCGGCGTGCGGCTGTACTCGAGGGCGGCCGGCTCCGCCAGCCCCAGCCGCTGGAAGGTCCGCGCGCGGAACAGCCGTCCCGCCGGCGTATCGACGGCGGATGCGGCGGGCGGGGTCATGGCGTCGGCCGGGAGCGACGGGATATCCGCCAGCTCGGCGATCCCCTCCCGGTACCGGGGCAGCTGCTGGATGCCCAGCCGCCAAGCGGCGGCGTCGCCGGTCAGGAAATACAGCCGGCCGTATTCCTCGTAGGCGGCCGGTTGGTCGCCCTGCGCGGCGAGGTCGGCCGCCCGGGTGCGGGCGGCGGCAGCGAGCGCCGTCCGCAGTTCCGGCCGGCCGGCCAGAACGGCTTCGGCCCGCTCCATGGACAGGAACGCGTACTGGCTGTGGCGGTGGTACAGTTCGGCGGTCCACGTCTCCACCGCCCGCTGCGGGTCGCCCGCGCTCTCGTGGGCGAGGCCGAGGAAGAACCGGGCCTCGAGCCGGTCCGGCAGATTGCCGGAGGCGGGAGCGGCGAGCTGCGGCAGCAGCGCCTCGAGGATGGGGACGGCCTGCTTGGGCATTCCCAGTCGCAGGTGGAACAGGGCTTCCTGATATTCGAAGCGCCGGCGCTCCCGCCCGCTGAATTCGGCGGTGGCACGCTGCAGCCAGCCGAGCGGCGCCGCGCTCGGACCCGTGAGGCGGGTGACGTTGTAGAGGGTGGCATAGATGTCCGACCGCGTGGCCTCATCGTCCGCCAGCTCCAGCGCGGCGGCGTACACCGGTAGGGCCTCGGCTTCCCGGCCGGCCAGCAGGAGCGTCCGGCCCAGGGCGAGCCGGCTCTGGACCCGGAGGTCCTCGTCGTCGGCGCGTCCCGCCTCTTCGTAGAACTGGGCGGCGGCGGCGTAATCCCCCTGGAGGAAGCGGCAACGGCCCACCCAGAAGGTGTAGAGCGGCCGCTTGGCCGACTGGGGGAAGCGCTGGCGGAGTTCCTCGGCCAGCGGGAGCGCCCGGCGGGCTTCGCGGTTCTGCACCAGCACCGCCGTCAGACGGGCCAGGCGGTCCTCCGACTGGCGGACCCGGTTCATGAGCGGTTCGCTGTCGAGCAGGCCCAGCGCCGCGGCCGCCTCGGTGCGCGCCCGGCCGGAGGCCAGCGCCGGCCAGAGCAGCCCCCAGGCGGCGTCCCACTGCTTGAGCCGGGCGTGGATGCCGGCCGCCGCCAGCCGGGCCTCGTCGCGGCGCGACTTGTACTTGTGGGCGCAGTTCTGGAAGGTCTGCAGGGCCAGTTTGAGCTTGCCGCTGTCGCGGTAGCTGGCCGCCAGCAGGAAGTGGGCGTCCGGGGTGTAGGGGCTTTTCGGGTGGCTTTTGACCAGCGCGTACCAGTTCTTGCGGGCTGCGACGGGCGTCCCCGCCGCGTCGTGCAGGCGGGCCTGCTCCATGAGCATGTAGTCGGTGAAAAGGGGATCACGGGGGATCCAGGCGGCGTGGAGGGCGATCGCCTCCGCGCGCTGGTCGGACGATTCGTGCAGCCAGGCCTGCAGCAGGTACAGCCGGTCGCGCCGGTAGGCCGCCGGATCCGATTGCCGCAGGGCCTCCACCTCGGCCAGCGCCTCCGGCCAGCGGCCGGCCTGCACGTGCGTTTCCACTTCGGGGATTCCGATGGACGCCCGAAGCGGAAGCAACCCCGCGCCCAGCAGGAGAGCGAGCGGGATCAGGCGATATATCCAGGTGCGGGCCTTCGGTGTCTTCATCGGTGCTTCGGCGGACCCGGGGCGCGGGGCCGGCCGCCCGGGGTCAACCGGCTATTGTACCGGAACCGGCCGTTTCGCCAAGCGGTTTTTGCAGATGGGGGCTGTGTTACAATAACAGGCAAGGCCGATTTGACAACGGTCATCAGGCCCGGGGCGGGGCGGGGAGGAGCGGGAGGCATGCCCAACGATGAGCCAGACGACCGCCCAGCCATCGCGGCGTTCGAACGGTAGCCGGCCGGAACACGGCCCGAGCGCCCGTCTGCGGCTCGCGGGCGGCCGCCTCGGCGGGGCCGTGCTGCTCGCCCTGGTCCTCGCCGCCGCACCGGCGGCCCTCGATCCGGACAAGCTGATCACCCAGTACTCCCGCCGCGTGTGGAACATCGAGAGCGGGCTGCCGCAGAACTCGGTGAACGTCATCGTCCAGGACCGCCAGGGCTACCTGTGGCTGGCCACCCAGGAGGGGATGGCGCGGTTCGACGGCGCCGGCTTCAGCGTCTACGACAAGCTCACCACCCGGGCTCTGACCACCAACAACATCCGGACGCTCCTGGTGGACCGGGCCGGCACGCTGTGGGCGGGCACCAACAGCGGCGGGCTGCTCCGCTTCAAGGACGGCCGCTTCCGCGTGTTCACCACCCGCGACGGGCTGGCGTTCGACATCGTCACCGCCCTGGCGGAGGGGCCGGACGGCTCCATCTGGATCGGCACCTACGGCGGCGGCCTGAGCTGCCTGCGCGGGGATCGGTTCCGCACCTACACCACCCGCGACGGCCTGGCTCACAACAGCATCCTGAGCCTGCTCGCCGACGCCGACGGCACACTCTGGATCGGCACCAATGGCGCCGGGATCGGCCGCCTGCGCGACGGCGTGTTTGATCGGCTGGACGAGCGGCACGGCCTGCCCAACCCCGTCGTGTACTGCCTGACGCGCGGCCGCGACGGCACGCTCTGGGCGGGCACCTACGGCGGCGGGCTGGCCCGCCTGGACGGCGACCGCTTCGCCGTGATCACCACCCGCGACGGCCTGTCCAGCAACCGGATCCTGGGGGTGTTCGAGGACCGGGCCGGCAACCTGTGGGTGGGCACGTTCGGCGGCGGTGTGTGCCGGCGGGCCCGCGGGCGCTGGTCCGTCTTTTCCCGGGCGGAGGGGCTGCCGTACGAGGTGGCGCGGGCGTTCTGCGAGGACCGCGAAGGGAACCTCTGGATCGGCACCGACGGCGGCGGGCTCGTCCGGCTGGCCGACGGCAGCTTCACCACCTCCAGCGTCGCCGAGGGACTCTCCAGCGCGTACATCATCGGGGTGCTAGAGGCACGCGGCGGCGACATCTGGATCGGCACCAACGGCGGGGGGCTGAATCGCCTTCGCGGCGAGCGGATCGAGCACCTGGACGTGCGCCACGGCTTTCCCCACGACCTGATCCGCTCCATGTGGGAGGCGCCCGACGGCGATCTCTGGGTGGGCACCGACGGCGGCGGCCTGGTCCGCCTGCGCGACGGCCGGGTGGCGGCGCACGTCACGCGGCGCGAGGGGCTGTCCGGTGACCGGGTCATCAGCGTGTTGGGTGACCGCCGCGGCGTCATCTGGGCCGGCACCAACGGCGCCGGGCTCAACCGCCTGGAGGGCGGGCGCATCACCACGTTCTCGCGCCGCGCCGGCCGGCTGGCCGACATGGTCAACCTGCTGTACGAGGACCGGTCGGGCCGGCTCTGGGTGGGCACCTACGGCGGGTTGTGGCAGTTTCGCGACGGCGAGTTCGTCGGCTTTCCCGGCCAGGAGGAGGTGGGCAACGCCATCGTCACCGACATTCATGAGGACGAGCGGGGCGTGCTCTGGCTCGGCACCATCGGCGCGGGCCTCCTGCGGCTGGAGGCGGGGCGGGTGGTGCGGATCGCCCGCGAGCACGGACTCTATGACGACATCGCCTATGAGGTGGCCGACGACGGCCGGGGCAGCCTGTGGATGAGCTGCAACCGCGGCGTCTACCGGGCGGCCATCGCCGACCTGGAAGCCTTCGCCGCCGGACGGAGCCCCCGGGTGACCTGCGTGGCCTACGGCAGCGCCGACGGCATGAAGACCGCCGAGTGCAACGGCGGCTTTCAACCGTCGGGGGCGCGCACCCGCGACGGCCGCATCTGGTTCCCCACGTCCGACGGCGTGGCGGTGGTGGACCCGGGCAAGATCCAGGTCAACCGGACGCCGCCGCCGGTGTTCGTGGAGCGGGTGATGGTCAACGGCCGGCTCGCGCCGGCCGGCGAGCGGCTGGTGCTCCCGCCGGGCCGGCACGACCTCGAGTTCCACTACACCGGACTGTCGCTGGTGGCGCCGGAGAAAGTCCTGTTCCGGTACCGGCTGGATGGGTACGACATCGCCTGGCGTGATGCCGGCAACCGGCGGATCGCCTACTACACCAACCTCCCGCCCGGTGAATTCAATTTTCACGTCATCGCCTGCAACAACGACGGTGTCTGGAACGAGCGCGGGGATCGCGTGGCGATGATCCAGCATCCGCGGCTCTGGCAGACCCCCTGGTTCCCGTTCCTCGTCGGCGGACTGGTGGTCCTGGCGGGCGCCGGCGCGGCGTGGGGACGGGAGCGGCGGCTCAAGACCCGGCAGCGGGAACTGGAACTGCTCGTGGACGAGCGGACGGCCCAGTTGCGATCGGCCAACGAGCGGCTGGCGCGGCTATCCACCGAGGACCCGCTCACCGGCCTGGCCAACCGGCGCCGGTTCGACGACCACCTTGGCGCCCTGTGGCGGCAATACGCCCGGGTGCAGTCGCCCCTGGCACTGGTGATGGTGGACTTGGACGGCTTCAAGGATTTCAACGACCACTACGGCCACCCCGCCGGCGACGCCTGCCTGGTGCAGGTGGCCGGGGTGCTGGCCGCCGGCGCCAAGCGGGCCGGCGACCTGGTGGCGCGCTACGGCGGCGAGGAGTTCGTCCTGGTGCTGGCCGGGTCGGACGCCGCCGGCGCGGCCGGACTGGCCGAGGGGCTCAGGGCCGAGGTGGAGCGGCTGGCGATTCCCCACGAGCACGCCCCGCACGGCCGGATCCACGTGAGCATCAGCCTCGGCGTAGCCGCCGCGCGACCTGAGATCGGCGCGCCCTGGCGCGGGCTGGTGGCCCGCGCCGACGCCGCTCTGTACCGGGCCAAGGCGCGCGGCCGCAACCGGGTGGAGGTGGAAGGGGAGACCCAGGACGGTGCCGGACCCGCAGTTTGATTTCCAAATCCCCGAATCACCGCAGTGGACACGGAGTCCACACGGGGAACCATTTGTCATTGGTCATCTGACATTTTTCATTGGGCATTTCGGATTATTGGTTATTGGTGATTGCTAATATTTTATTGGCTATTTGGAGACGAGTCCGTTCTTGCGGTTGATGGTTGATAGTTGATCGTTGATCGTGGGGAGCAGCTCCAAGATCCGAACCGCGAACCCCGAACCGCGAGACCCGATCTCCGAAGTCCGATTTCCGTGTCCGATTTCCGATGTCCGATGTCCGCACGGTGCGAGCGAGCCCTCAGCCTTTGCCTCGATCTAAGGCGCGTTCCCCAGCGTCGAGCCTTCCCGTCGGTGATAACGCGAGAAGGCGATCCACGCTTTTTTCCCATCAAGCAGATAATGCACTTTCAACGTTTCCTGGCCTCTCTCGGGCTTGAAGGTGTGCTCGATGACGGCATCGACCCATATGCCCGGTTCCCGGTACCGGAAAGTGAAGAACTGGCCGTAATAATTGCCCGAAGCATCGCGCTGGTCGGCGAATTTCAGGAAGACGATCCCCTTGTGGTAACCCACGTAATAATCCGGAACGTGATCGTCATATTTTCGGGCGACGTAATATCCCCCTTCCCTGGAGATGACGGTCAAACCCTCCCGCCAGCTGCCGGTCAGGTCATTTGGAATGGTTGGCGGACTCGATGGCGGCGGATCGACGCGCTGGGTTGCGGCCAAGGTTCCCTTCGTCGCGGGCGAATCGAAGCCCGGTTCCAGGTTTAGACTGGCCAGCCGGACATCGTTTTCCAGGGTCCGGATCATTGCGTTGAATTCCCCAGTGGTTTTCAGGTTCGGAACATTCAGATTGTTCGCCTGAGCCTCGGTGAGAAAGGAACAGCCGAGCGAACCGCGCACCATTGTTCCCATGCTGAGGGCCTGATTGATTCCGCTTCTGGCCATCTCCAGGCGAATACTTTCCCCCACCTGGGTGGCGGCGACGGCCTGGCCGCTGTGGAATCCGAGATCGGCGACATATGTGTCGCAGGTGGAAAAGTTTTGGATGCCCTGATCGGACCTGAAGACCGTCGACATCGCCGTTTTCAAATTGGAGTGGCATCCCTCCAGATAAGCCATCTTCTGCCGGTTGTTCATGCTGTCCGTCGCCTGGGGGAAGCGCCGCAGCAAGTCAACGATCCGGCGGATCTGGCCGGAATCGAAAGGGGGATCGAAGTACTGGTCGGCGAGCTGGTTCAGCATGGTGATGGCCGTGTTGATGTAGAGGTTGATGGAATTGGAATTTTCGGGAGTGATTCCCTGGTATTCGATGATCAGTGCGGTCATGCCGATGTTGCCCGCCGCGTTGAACACCAGGCGCTGGCGCTCGTTGGCTTTCAGTTGCTGGCCGCCCAGCCAAAGCAACAGGCAGGACACGATGAACAGGGCGGACCTGTTTCTCATCCCGGCACCTCCGCTGGTCGGCGATCCTGGTGTTTCTAAATCGAAATGTAGGTTAATCACCGGTCGATGTCAATCGACAGTTGAATGGCAGGATGGAGCCTGGGGTCTGGGACCTGGGACCTGGGTTTTTAGACCTGGGATCTAGAGCGGGTTTTGGGAGCCGGGAACAAGGACCCAGCACCGAGGATCCAGGTCCGAGATAGTTGATGGTTGATCGTTGATGGTTGATCGTTGGGAGCGAGCCCCGAATCCCGAACCCCGAGCCCCGAACTCCGAGCCCCGAACCCCGAAGTCCGATGTCCGATGTCCGAACTCCGCAAGACGTGAACGAGCCTCCAGCCTCGAGCCTCGAGCCTCGATTCGGATGCGCCTTGACATTGTGCCGGTCGGCCGGTATCTTCGCGAGGATGACCATGCAATCCGGGTTGCGGAGTGCCCGCCCCGCATGAACAAGCCCACGCCCCACTCCATGCGGCTGCCGGCGGCGGTGGTGGCGCTCGGGCTGGTGAGCTTCTTCACCGACCTGTCCAGCGAGATGATCTACCCGCTGCTGCCGCTGTTCCTGGCCACCACCATGGGCGCGGGCGCGTGGGTGATCGGGCTCATCGAAGGGGTGGCCGAGTCCACCGCCGCGGTCCTCAAACTGGTGTCAGGCATCTTCGCCGACCGGGTGCGGCGGCGCAAGCCCATGCTCCTCGCCGGCTACGGACTCTCCTCGGTGGCCCGGCCGCTCATCGGCCTGGCCCGCGCCTGGCCGGCGGTGCTGGCGCTGCGCTTCGTCGACCGGGTGGGGAAGGGCGTCCGCACTTCGCCCCGCGACGCGCTCATTGCCGATGTGACCGCGCCGGAGATCCGCGGCGCCGCCTTCGGCTTCCACCGTGCCATGGACCACGCCGGCGCGGTGGTGGGGCCGCTCGCGGCCGCGGCGCTGCTGGTGGGTGCGGGGCTGAAACTCGGACAGGTGTTCCTCCTGGCGGCGATCCCCGGTGTGGCGGTGCTCGTGACCCTTATCGTGGGGGTCCGGGAGCCGGCGCGGGGCACGCCGCCGGCGCCGCCGCGCTTGGACGTGCGTCGCGACTGGCAAGGCCTTGGTCGCCCCTTCCATCGGTACCTGCTGGCCATGCTGGTGTTCACGCTGGGCAACTCGACCGACGCCTTCCTCCTGCTCCGCTTGGCGCAGTCGGGTGTGCCCGAGGCGTGGGTGGCGGTGCTCTGGTCGCTCCACCACGTGGTCAAGATGGCCGCCACCTACATCGGCGGGCGCCTCTCCGACCGGCTGGGGCGGCGGCCCATGGTGCTGGCCGGCTGGGCCGTCTACGCGGCCGTCTACCTGGTCTTCGCCGCCGGGCCGACGATGCCCGGGCTCATCGCCGCATTTATGATCTACGGCGTCTATTTCGGCCTGACGGAGCCGGTGGAGAAGGCCTGGGTGGCCGACCTGGCCCCGGCGGCGCTTCGCGGCTCGGCTTTCGGCTGCTACCATGCCGTAGTCGGACTGGGCGCGCTGCCGGCCAGCCTCATCTTCGGTCTGGTCTGGCAGGCGTGGGGCGCTCCGGCCGCGTTCGCACTCGGCGCGGCGCTGGCCGCCGCGGCGGCCGCTCTGCTCCTGCGCGTGCGCGACGATCGAATAATCGCGGCCGGTGGACAGAACCAAACGGCCGGAACCACGTACAACCCACCCAAGGAGTAGCGGTATGGCGGAATCCCCCGAAATCCCCGAGAAGAAGAGCCCCTGGCGCGAGATCGTGGAGCCGTTCGTGAACCTGGCGCGGGCGCCCCAGGCGCTCTGGGCGGCCAACCTGAGCTACTGCCTCGAGGGGCTGGCCTACTTCGGGACGCTGGCCCTGCTCGCAATCTACTACAACGACTTCCTCGGCTTCGACGACCACGCCGCCGACTGGATGGTGGGCGTGCTCACGGGCGGCATCACCCTGGGCATGCTGTTCCTCGGCAGCATCCCCGACCGCTGGGGCGTGCGCCGGGCGCTGGTGGCGGCGATGGCGTTCGTCCTGGCCGGCCGGGCGCTGCTCGCGGCCGGGCCCACGTTCCTGCCGTGGTTCGGCGGCGCGGCGTCGCCGCTGTTCCTGGTGTCGCTGGCGGGGATCCTGTGCGTGGTGGTGGGCTGGGGGATGTACCAGCCGGCGATCTTCTCCGCCGTCAAGCACTTCACGAACGAGAAGACCGCGGCCATGGGCTTCGCCATGCTGTACGCGGTGAACAACCTGGGCGGATTCCTCCCCGGGCTCATTTCGCCCCGGGTGCGCGCCGCCACCAACGCCTTCTTCGAGGCCCACGCGCCCACCGCCGGCCCCGGGCCTCGCGGCGAGATCCACTACGGCATCCTCGGGGTGTACTGGGTGTACGTGGCCCTGACCGTGGTGGGGCTGTTGGTGGTGGCGTTCCTGCTGAACCGGCGCGCGGTGGAGCGGGCCCGCCGGATCCTAGCCGGCGACTCGGCCGCCGGCGCGCCCCCCGCGGCGGAGGGGACCGGCCGGCCGCGGCGCACCCTGGGCGAGTACCTGCGCCAGCATCCGCTGCGCGACGGCAAGTTCACCTTCTTCGTCTTCGTCCTGATCCCGGTGCAGACGCTGTTCGCCCACAACTGGCTGACCCTGCCCCAGTACGTGGACCGCTGCTTCGGCCAGGGTGTTCGGGATAACATGGAGTTCTTCGTCAACTTCAGCCCGCTGCTCATCTTCGTGCTCACGCCGCTGGTGGCCGCGCTCACCACAAAGGTGCCCGTCTACCGCATGATGATGCTGGGCACGCTGGTGATGGCCGCCCCCACGTTCCTGCTGTCGCTCGGCACCAACGTCTACCTCCTGGTCGCCTACATCGTGATCATGTCGGTGGGCGAAGCGATGTGGTCGCCCCGCTTCCTGCAGTTCATCACCCAGATCGCGCCCGCCGGGCGCACCGGCGAGTACGTGGGCGTGGGGCAGTTCCCCTGGTTCCTGACCAAGATCCTCACCAGCCTGTACGCCGGCTTCTTTCTGGCCCGCTTCGTGCCCATCGACGGGCTGCGCCATCCCCAGACCATGTGGCTGGTGTACGGCGGCGTCGCCATGATCACGCCGGTGGCGCTGTTCCTGGCCCGCCGGCGGGTCAGCGGCAAGCTGGAGGAGAAAGGCTGACGTGACGGGCGCGCGGCGGCGCGGGCACCGGCCGCCGGCGCGCGTATAGATACGTGGAACGGTTTCCGCGGCGCCGGTCCTGGCCCGCGAACCTTATTTCGACTGAGGAGGCGACATGCGCAACGCGACTATCCGCATCCTGCTGACGGCGGTCCTGGCGGCCGCCGGCATCCTGGGCGCTCTGGCGGCGGATCCGCCGGCGCTTCAGTATCCCAAGACGGCCACGGTGGACCAGACGGACGACTACCACGGCACCAAGGTGGCCGACCCGTACCGCTGGCTCGAGGACGACAAGGCCCCGGCCGTGGCCGCCTGGGTGCAGGAGCAGAACGCCCTCACCTTTGGCTACCTGGGCCAGATCCCCTACCGCGACGCCATCCGCCGGCGGCTGGAGACGCTGATGAACTACCCCCGCTACAGCGCGCCGTTCCGCGCCGGGGACTACTATTTCTTCTCAAAGAACGACGGCCTCCAGAACCAGAGCGTGACCTACTACCAGAAGGGCCTGACCGGTGAGCCCAGGGTCTTCCTCGATCCCAACACGCTCTCGAAGGACGGCACCACGCGGGCCGGCCTGGCCGGTTTCTCCGAAGACGATCGCTACGTCGTGGTCCGCTACTCGGCGGCCGGCTCCGACTGGGGCGAGCTGAAGGTCATGGGCGTGGCCAGCCGCCGCGAGCTGTCGGACCACCTGAAGTGGGTCAAGTTCTCCGGCGCGGCCTGGCGCGGCAACGGCTTCTACTACAGCCGCTACGACGCCCCCAAGCCGGGCGAGGAGCTCACCGCCCGGAACGAGAACCAGAAGATCTACTTCCACAAGCTGGGCGATCCCCAGGCCAAGGACCGCCTCGTCTTCGAGGACCCCGAGCATCCGCTGCGCTACCACGGCGCCGGCGTGACCGAGGACGGGCGCTACCTCATCATCTCCAGCTCCGAGGGGACCCACGGCAACGAGGTGCGCGTCCGCGACCTGAAGCGGAAGGGCAGCCAGTTCCAGGTGCTCTGCCCGGGATTCCAGTACAACTACTCGATCATCGACAACGTGGGCGAGCGCTTCCTCGTCCACACGGACCACGGGGCGCCCAACTACCGGGTGGTCCTGGTCGATCCGCGCCGGCCCGGGCCGGAGAACTGGCAGACCGTCGTCGCCGAGAAGAAGGACGTGCTGCGCGGCGCCTCGACCGCCGGCGGCAAGCTGTTCTGCACCTACCTTGTGGACGTGTCCACCCGCGTTTACCAGCACGCCCTGGACGGCCGCCTGGAGAAGGAGATCGAGCTCCCCGGCCTGGGCTCGGCGGGCGGTTTCTACGGCAAGCGGAAGGACACGACCCTGTTCTACACCTTCACCAACTTCACCTATCCGCCGGTGATCTTCAAGTACGACCTGAAGACAGGCCGGAGCGAGCTGTTCCGCCGCACTGAGCTCCCCTTCGACTCGACCGGCTTTGAGGCGAAGCAGGTGTTCTATCCCTCGAAGGACGGCACGAAGATCCCCATGTTCATCGTGCACAAGAAAGGGTTGGCGCTCTCCGGCGACAACCCCACCTACCTGTACGCCTACGGCGGCTTCAACGCCAGCATGACGCCGTCGTTCAGCGCCACGATGATGCTCTGGCTGGAAAGCGGCGGCGTCTACGCCATGGCCAACCTGCGGGGCGGCGGCGAGTACGGCGAGGCGTGGCACCAGGCCGGCATGCGCGAAAAGAAGCAGAACGTGTTCGATGACTTCATCGCTGCGGCCGAGTACCTGATCCGCGAAAAGTACACCTCGTCGAAGCGGCTGGCCATCGCCGGCGGCTCCAACGGCGGGTTGCTGGTGGGCGCCTGCATGACCCAGCGCCCCGAGCTTTACCAGGTCGCCCTGCCGGCGGTGGGCGTCATGGATATGCTCCGCTTCCACAAGTTCACCGTTGGGTGGGGCTGGACCGTGGAGTACGGCACCAGCGACGATCCCGCCCAGTTCAAGTACCTGCAGGCGTATTCACCGCTCCACAACCTGAAGCCGGGCGTGCGCTATCCGGCCACGCTGGTCACCACCGCCGACCACGACGACCGCGTGGTGCCGGCCCACTCGTTCAAGTTCATCGCCGCACTGCAGGCGTGCCAGGCCGGCCCGGACCCGGTGCTCATCCGCGTCGAGACCCGCTCCGGCCACGGCGCCTCTTCGCTCACCAAGGGCCTCGACCTCCAGGCCGACGCCTGGGCGTTCACGTTCTGGAACATGGGGGTGAAGCCCAAAATCGGTGAATAGGTGAGTGGGTGAATCGGGAGGAGCAAACAGTGAACAGTAAACAGTAAACAGTAGACAGTGAATAGTGGGGAAAATTGGTAAATCGGGCAGAGGGATCCGCCGGGACCCTCTGCCCGATTCATTTCTTGCACCTGGAACCTGCGAACCTGAGAACCTGCGGACCTGCGACCTGGAACCTGCGAACCTGGAACCTGAGAACCTGGAACCTGTGAACCTGAGAATCGGTGAACGATGACAGGCACGATCGCCCGGCGGGCAGGCGGGAGGTACCGCGACCGGGAGGGAGCGGCGCGAAAGCCCACCCCGCGAAACCAGGGGAGCCCGCGACACCATTCCATCGCCCGCGGCAGCGAGTTTCACGGCGCCCGTCCGGCGGACGGGCGCTACTGTGCCGTAGACTGCGTCACAGCGAACAGTAGGCCGCACGCCCGCCGGGCGCGGCCCGTCCCCAAGGCACGATTAAGCGATTCGCTCACAGGTTCGAGTCGCAGCGCGGCAAGGACGGATCAGACTCCCGCCACTTCTTGCCGAGTGTCACGGCGCCCGTCCGGCGGACGGGCGCTACTGCCATTGTGAGGCAACGCGATCGGGGACTTGACAACTGTCACGTGACACATTACACTTGAGGCGTGATCAAGAGCTTCGTTGACAAGCATACGGCGGAACTGTTCACGACCGGCCGGTCCAGGCGATTGCCGCCAGACATGGTGCGTCGGGCGAGAAGAAAGCTCGAGTCCGTCGATCTGGCCGCGCGTCTGGATGACCTTCGGGTTCCTCCGGGCAATCGCCTCCACAAACTCGGCGGAGACCGGGAAGGACAGCATGCGATCACCATCAACGACCAGTGGCGCATCTGCTTCCGGTTCGTGGAGGGCGCTGCCTACGATGTTGAAGTGACGGATTATCACTGAAGCGAGGTGCGGGATGAGCATCCTGAACACGAGACGGAAGATCGTTCGCCCCATCCACCCGGGGGAGATACTTCGGGAGGACTTCCTGCCTGACTATGGCCTGACGGCTTCCGGTCTCGCGGCGGCGCTGGGCGTTTCGCGACAGACCGTGAATGAGCTGCTGCGCGAGCGTCGGTCGGTCAGCCCGGAGATGGCGCTCCGGCTTTCGCGTCTGTTTGGCAACTCCCCCGAGTTCTGGCTGAATGCTCAGCGTACGGTCGACCTCTGGGATGCAGCCCAATCTATCGGACGGGAGGTCGAGCGGATCAAGCCTTTGTCTGTGGCCTGACAACGACTTGCAGCGGATGGTCCACTGCGCGGCCCGCCGCTGAACCGGAGCGTTAGGCGGCTTACGACATCATCATTGCGGAGTATCGATTTGGAAGAAAAAACTGAAATTACGACCTTGCTTGAGAGAATTGCGATCGCGCTTGAGCGAATAGCAGACTTGCTTGCCAGACCAGACCAATCAGAAGATTCGTCTGGTCTGGTTGATTCAGAACCTCCTATTGCTCCCGAACCAACAGAACCTGCGCCTTCTACCAACGATATTACCTGGCTGCGGGACTTTCTTGCTTCACGGGGGATTTCAATAAAGACCATTCCTCAGGAGCAAGAGAGCGATGAAACTCTCGACAAGATAGCCTTGTTCATTGGGAACAGGCTAGAATCAGTCAATAGTGTTCTCGATTCCATCAAGGCGAATATGAATGTTGGGAGACCGTTCAGTCTGAATCTGAGAAACGAGTCCCAACAAACCGTTGCAGATACAACCAATCTGTGTACAAATCTCTATAACATCGCCTTTCTTACAGCATACTACTATCAGAAATCCCCAGCCTATCAGCTTTATGCAACCCCAAGCACATCGCCCAGAGCATTGAATTTTTATTCCGGACAATGGTTGGAGCGATTCATCAAGATCCAAGCCGTCTCGCTACTCAGAAGCAAATCGCTTGAATTCTCCTATATCTGCAATGCTCAAATTTCATTGCCAAAGGGGGATGATTTTGAACTGGATATGTTGTTTGAGGCAGAGGGAGAAGTGTTCTGGCTAGAAGCGAAAACTGGTGATTATAGAAGGCATATCGAAAAATATTCCAAGATGTCCAAGACTTTAGGTCTAGACCGCTCACATACCTTTATGATATTGGCGGATGGCTCGGTAACTGACGCTCTGGCGCGCGACTTGGGTAATTTGTTTGGAATGACTGTGGCAAGGGTTGAGAAATTTGCAGAGCAATTGACCAAAGTGCTACCCAAAAACCGCAATGAGACAGTTCAAGGTCGAGAAATATCACCATGACCAGACGCCCAACAAGCGCTTGCAGCGGACGCTCGCTACGCTCGCAGCGCTGAAGCGCCAGCCGTTAGCCCGAAAGAGATTCGGGGCGACATGAGGACCAATGTGATATGAGTAAGGATGACCATGTTTGAACAAGCTTTCAAGAATATTGACGATGTGCTTTGGAAGGATGCCGGGTGTACCAGTGAACTGGATTACACCGAGCAGACTTCCTGGCTGCTATTCCTGAAATACCTCGATGCACTGGAGGCCGACCGTGCCACGGCTGCCGCCCTGAACGGCAAGACCTACACCCACATTCTGGATAAACCATACCGCTGGGGCTCCTGGGCCGCGCCGAGGGGCAAGGATGGCTCGATTGACCACAACACCGCTCTAACCGGCGACGACCTGATCCAGTTCGTCAACGGCAAGCTTTTCCCTTACCTGCACGGCTTCAAGCAGAAGGCTAGCGGGCCGAACACGGTCGAATACAAGATCGGCGAGATTTTCGGCGAGATCAAGAACCGCATCCAGAGCGGCTACAACCTACGCGAGGTCATTGACCAAATTGATGAACTGCGCTTCGCGTCGCAAGTTGAGAAGCACGAGCTTTCGCACCTGTACGAGGCGAAGATCAAGAACATGGGCAACGCCGGGCGCAACGGCGGCGAGTATTACACCCCGCGCCCGCTCATCCGCGCCATCGTGGCGGTGGTCGCGCCCAAGCTCGGCGAGACCATCTGCGACCCGGCGGTCGGCTCGGCGGGCTTCCTGTGCGAGGCATTCGAATATCTCAAGGCTCAGAACCCGAAGCGCACCACCGCCCAGGACCGCGCCTTGCAGGAGCGCACCTTCTTCGGCAAGGAAAAGAAGTCGCTGGCCTACGTCATCGCGATCATGAACATGATCCTGCACGGCATCGAGGCGCCCAACATCCTCCACGTCAACACGCTGGCCGAGAACCTGGCCGACGTGCAGGAAAAGGACCGATTCGACATCATCCTCGCCAATCCGCCTTTTGGCGGCAAGGAGCGCAAGGAGGTCCAGCAGAACTTCCCAATTCGCACCGGTGAAACGGCTTTTCTCTTCCTCCAGCACTTCATCAAGGTACTCAAGGCCGGCGGCCGGGCGGGGATCGTCATCAAGAATACGTTTCTGAGCAACACCGACAATGCCTCCGTAAGCCTGCGGCGGAAACTGCTGGAGGAATGCAACCTGCATACCGTGCTCGACTGCCCCGGCGGCACGTTCCAGGGCGCGGGCGTGAAGACCGTGGTGCTGTTTTTCGAGAAGGGCGCGAAGACCAGGAAGGTGTGGTACTACCAACTCGACCCCGGCCGCAGCCTCGGCAAGACCAACCCGCTCAATGATGACGACCTCGCCGAGTTCGTGCAGCTCCAGAAGACCTTCGCCGACTCACCCAAGAGCTGGAGCGTTGACGCCAATTATATTGATCCGACCACTTTCGACCTCTCCGTGAAGAACCCCAACGGCGGCGAGACCGTGACCCACCGCAGTCCGCAGGAGATCATGGAAGAAATCGCCGTCCTAGACATCGAAAGCGCTGAGGTGCTGGAGAAGATCAGGGGGCTGCTGAAATGAAGAAGGGGTGGGAAACGAGGCGTATCGATGAGCTTTGCATAGTGGTCGCCGGGCAATCGCCGGAGGGGAAGTTCTATAACTCCGAGGGTCGGGGCCTTCCGTTCTATCAAGGTAAAAAGGACTTTGGGGAAAAGTTCATCGAGGCACCCACCACTTGGACAACGCAGACGACCAAGATTGCCAAACAGGGCGATATCTTGATGTCCGTCCGCGCACCTGTTGGCCCTGTGAATTTTTCCACCGAGGAAATCTGCATTGGGCGCGGATTAGCTGCGATACGCTGCGGGACACAACTGAATCGAGATTTTCTTTTCTACCAGTTGCTCCACTTACAGCCTGAGATTGCTGGGAAAGAAGGCGCAGTGTTCGCATCAATCAACAAATCCGAAATCGAAGCCTTGCCGCTCGCGTTTACCCCGCTCCCCGAACAGCAGCGGATCGTGGGGGTATTGGATGAAACTTTTGCTGGTCTGGCCACCGCCCAAGCCAACGCCGAAAAGAACCTCCTGAACGCCCGCGCCCTATTCGAAAGCCACATGAATGACGTGTTCAGCAAGCGGGGCGAAGGGTGGGTGGAGAAGACGTTGGGGAAAATCGGCAAGGTCTCCATGTGCAAGAGAATCTTCAAGGAGGAGACGACAGCGACCGGAGACATTCCATTCTACAAGATTGGGACTTTCGGAAAAGAGCCCGATGCATTCATTTCAAGCCAAACCTACAATGAATACAGGGCGAGATACCCCTTTCCTAAAAAAGGCGATATTCTTATCTCGGCGTCGGGAACAATCGGGCGACGCGTCAGATACGACGGTGAACCCGCATATTTTCAGGACTCGAATATCGTCTGGATTGATAACGATGAAAGACAGGTGTCGAACGACTACCTGTATCACTTCTACGGAGCCTGTGAGTGGAACTCGACGAAAGGCGCTACCATATCGCGACTCTACAATGACAATCTGAGGCAAATCGCTATTGCATTCCCTGAATCGAGTCAGGAGCAGCGGCGGATTGTCACCCAACTCGACTCCCTCTCCGCCGAAACCCGCCGCTTGGCCGCCATCTACGAGCGGAAGCTGGCGGCGCTGGAGACGCTGAAGAAATCGCTTCTACATCAGGCGTTTAACGGAGAACTGTGACATGAAAAGCTACTACCGAGTCATGTTGGGTGAAAAGAGCAAGTATGCCGAGGAGTGTTTTGCAGCGAACTGCATTGCCGCCGGCTTCATCCCTGATCAGAACTTGAAAGGAAAGTTGCCCGATCAATGGCGCACCTTCAATAAACAGTTTATTCCCGTGTTCCTCGCCGCTCATCCGGAGAAAACAAAAATCGGTGCAGGGCTAGCTTGTGGCGCGTTGTGGACGGTATGCAAAGGGATGCAAAATGGCGATATAGTCTTATGTCCTGACGGCACGGGCAGATACCGGGCCGGTGAAATCAGTGGCGATTACTTTTATGAGCCCAGCAAGCACTTGTGCCATAGACGGCCTGTGACTTGGCTGAACGTGATGATTGACCGGGCCACGATGAGTGAGCCGCTGCGCAAATCCACCGGTTCAATCGGCACGGTGAGCAACATCACGCTGCACCGCGATGAAATTGAAAAGCACACCGGCGGCGTTTCAACTCCGAAACTAATTTCCACCGACACCACAGTTGAGGACGCCTCTGCTTTCGCATTAGAAGAGCATTTGGAGGATTTCCTCGTCAAAAATTGGTCTCACACCGAACTCGGCAAAGATTACACAATTTACGAGGAGGACGGAGAGAAAGCACAGCAATACCAGACCGACACAGGACCGTTGGACATCCTCGCGATCAGCAAGGACAAAAAACATCTGTTGGTTGTGGAGTTGAAAAAGGGACGGGCCAGTGATCTGGTGGTCGGACAGACTCTCCGCTACATGAGCTTCGTCCAGGATGAATTGGCTGAGGAGGGACAGACAGTGCGGGGGTTGATAATCGCTCACGAGGACGATCAAAAAATCCGGCGCGCCCTCAGCATGACACCCAACATTTCCTTCTATCGCTACCAAGTCAGTTTCAAGTTAATGAAGGGATGACATGAACGAAGCTGAAACGAGAGCCGAGCATATTGATCCCGCGCTGGCGGCGTTGAAGAAGTCGCTGCTGCTCCTGGCCTTTGCAGGAGAACTGTGATGAATATGAAGAAATACTGCTACGACACAGAACCGATAGCCGGAATTGAGAAGCTGTGTGAGCGAATGACGGGGAAGGCGTTACAGTCTCCGTATCGTTCCACTGTGCCTTTACTGAGCCTCGTTGAACACAGTCAGCCTGAATGGCATTCGCTATTGGCGTCGTTGGGGACGCCGCCTGACCGAACGGTCCACTTTGAATACTGCATCGCCTCGCCAAAGCCTGGAGGAAATCCGTCACAGACAGACGCCCTGCTGATGTCAGATTCAACTGTGTGGGCCGTTGAGGCGAAGTGGACAGAACCTCGGTATGAAACAGTGGCGAAAAGAATAAGCAAACCAGAGTCGGACGGCGCTGATCCGCGAACCACGGTTGATGGCTGGCTGAAATATCTCCAGCCGTTTACAACACGAGATTTGCGCGTCGATGACTTTTTGGATGTGGTATATCAAGTATTGCATCGCGCCGCATCGGCGTGTGCTGTCGCAACCGATCTGCAACTCTCGCCGCACCTTGTGTATCTGCATTTTCATCCATCCCCGCTGGAGAGTTCCGCGACGACCGATCAGTATGTCTCGGACCTTCAGCATCTATATGCGTTGCTCGGCAATCCCTCCACCCTGAAGATCACCGTGGTTGAAATGCCGCTCAAGCCGACTGCGGAATTTGATGCCATCAAGGGTCTGGATAAGCGAGATCCAGGATCTGCCGCTGTGGTGAAAGCGGCGCTGTGCAAAGAGCCATTATTTACTTTCGGAAGCCCGATCATTACGCGATCATGAGGTCAGATCTCACGCATGAACGAAGCCGAAACCAGAGCCGAGCACATTGACCCCGCGCTGGCGGCGGCGGGCTGGGGCGTCGTGGAGGGCAGCCGCGTGAGGCGGGAGTTTCCCATCACGCCGGGGCGCATCGAGGGGCTGGGCCGGCGCGGAAAGCCGCTGACCGCCGATTACGTTCTGGAATACCGCAACCGCAAACTGGCCGTAATCGAGGCCAAGGCGTGGGATCAAGAGTTGACCGAAGGAGTGGCGCAGGGCAAGAACTACGCGGGCAAGCTGCAGGTGCGCTTTGTCTATGCCACAAACGGGCGGGGCATCTACGCGATAGACATGCAGACGGGCAAGGAAGGCGAGATCGCCGCCTACCCAACCCCGGACGAACTCTGGGCGATGACCTTTGCCGAGGAGAACGCCTGGCGGGACCGGTTCGCGGCGGTGCCGTACGAGGACAAGGGCGGCTCGCATCCGACGCGTTACTACCAGGACATCGCCATCGAGCGGGTGATGCAGGCCATTTCGGAGAACCGGACGCGCATCCTGCTGACGCTGGCCACCGGAACGGGGAAAACCTTCATCGCATTCCAGATCGCGTGGAAGCTGTTCCATGCGCGCTGGAACCTCTCCCGCGAACCGACGCGCCGGCCGCGCATCCTGTTCTTGGCCGACCGGAACATCCTGGCGAACCAGGCTTACAACGCCTTCTCCGCCTTCCCCGAGGACGCGCTGGTGCGGATCGAGCCGGGCGACATCCGCAAGAAAGGCAAGGTGCCGAAGAACGGCAGCCTGTTTTTCACCATCTTCCAGACGTTCATGAGTGGTCCGCCCAAGGACGGCCGACCGTCACCCTATTTCGGCGAATACCCGCCGGACTTCTTCGACTTTATCGTGATTGATGAGTGCCATCGCGGCGGGGCGAACGACGAGAGCACCTGGCGTGGCATCCTGGACTACTTCGCGCCCGCCGTGCAGCTCGGCCTCACCGCCACACCCAAGCGCGATGAGAACGTGAACACCTACCGCTATTTCGGCGAGCCGGTCTATATGTATTCGCTCAAGGACGGGATCAACGACGGCTTCCTGACCCCGTTCAAGGTGAAGCAGATCCAGACCACGCTGGACGAGTACGTGTACACGCCGGACGACACGGTGATCGAAGGCGAGATCGAGGAGGGCAAGCGGTACGAAGAGGCGGACTTCAACCGCATCATCGAGATCAGGAAACGCGAGGAATACCGGGTCAGAATCTTCATGGATCTGATCAACCAGAACGAGAAGACGCTGGTGTTCTGCGCGAACCAGGCCCACGCCCTGGCCGTGCGCGACCTCGTCAACCAGCTGAAGACCAGCAAGGACCCGAACTACTGCCAGCGGGTGACGGCGAACGACGGTGAGCTGGGCGAGCAGCATTTGCGCGACTTCCAGGACAACGAGAAGACGATCCCGATGGTCCTGACCACGTCACAGAAGCTCTCGACGGGGGTGGACGCTCGGAACATCCGCAACATCGTCCTGATGCGGCCCATCAACCGGCTCATCGAGTTCAAACAGATCATCGGGCGCGGCACCCGGCTCTATGACGGCAAAGATTACTTCACGATCTACGACTTCGTGAATGCGCACGAGCATTTCAGCGATTCTGGGTGGGACGGCGAGCCGATGGCCCCGGAACCGCACGAGATCTATCCGCCGCACGAACCGAGCCTGGCAGGCGAAGTGCGGGAACCCAGGGAGAAATATCCAAAACGCCAGCGGGTGAAAGTGAAACTGGCGGACGGCAAGGAGCGCACCATCCAGCACATGATGATGACGAGCTTCTGGCATCCCGACGGCACGCCCATGTCCGCGCAGCAGTTCATGGAACTGCTCTTCGGAAAGCTCCCGTACTTCTTCAAGGACGAAGCCGAACTCCGGGCCATTTGGAGTGCGCCTGACACGCGCAAAAAGTTATTGCAGGGCTTGGCCGAGAAGGGCTTCGGGCATGACCAACTGGCTGAGATGCAGACGATCATCGACGCCGAGAAGAGCGATCTGTTCGACGTGCTCGCCCATGTTGCCTACGCCTTGCCGCCCGTCACGCGTGAAGTCCGCGCCGCGAATGCGAGAGTTCACATCAATACCCGTTTCAGCGACAAGCAGAAGGTGTTCCTCGATTTCGTGCTCCAGCATTACATCACGGTCGGCGTGGAAGAGCTCGATCAAGAAAAGCTTACCCCGCTGCTCCTGCTCAAGTACCACAATTCCCTGGCGGATGCCGTTGCCGACCTGGGCGGCCGGCCCGAAGAGATAAGCAAAGCCTTCGCCGGGTTCCAGAAATATCTCTATCAGCAAACGTCTGCGGCATGATAGGTGCGAGAAGATAATAGGTTAACAAACAGTTACAGCGGACGGCTCGCAGCGCGGCCCTCCGCTTAACCGATGGATGAGTGTTCAGATGGGAAAGGAATGATAACAAAGTGGCTACATATCAGTGAACTGGGGGGCGATCCCTGGATTTTGCCGATCTGGACGGCTGTGAATGAAGCTGTGAAATCTGGTAAAGCCACCGATCTTCAGCCCGAAGTGTACCGTCTTGGATTACACGTCTCACTACGACTGAATATCTTGCCTCGGGTAGTCAAACGGGTGAATTCCAACACATTGCTCTTGTATAGAATCATCAGAGAACACGGACCCGAGTATGTTTCGACTGAAGCAATTAGGGGATACGCATTTCCTGTCGATGATGATCTGAAGTACTCATTGTTAGCTGATATCGATGCCCTGCTCTTTGAACTCAATTCGGTTTGTGAACTTATGAAGAATCTTTTTGGGTTATTGCAGGCGCATATTGGCCGGCCGATACATAAAGATAAGATTGGCAAAGCTTTAAATGATGTACTTTCTCAAAGTACCCGGAATGCAAATTGGTTTGCAATGTTGGATGAGCATAGAAATTTTTTTATGCACAATGGTGCTCCGTACATAGCCGTGGATCTTTCGAATGAGCCGGTGGAATTGGAAATTCTGATTATGAAAGAAAATATAAAGAGCTTTACAGATCCAGCAAAATTCGTTTCACTTTCGCAGATCAATTCTATTGTCCAAGGGTTTATAGATTCGAAACAAAAGCTGCAAGACTATTTGATATCACTCTTCAAACAGGAGTAAGCGCGAACCAGCAAATCCAGTGAACAGCTTTCAAATCCACCAGACCACGCGCCGCGTGGCGGTTGATTCTCGGCGTTTGAAGGCAGCTGCAGATATCATGTCTGACAACAAGCTTATTCTTCATCCCATCGATCCCATGGCAAGCCTACCGTCGGTGTCCGCGGTACGGATCCGCCTCTCTGAGATTGGTCTCATCGGGCCGCCCATCGAGTATTACGGAAAGACACATTATCTTCAGGGTCCGCGATTTGAAGCGCTCGTGCCGTTCGCCCATTCGCATCGGTCCGTAGTCCTCACTTCAATTGATCCCACCTTCTTCACACCACGCATCACCGACAGTCGCAGCATCGTTTCCATAGAAATCTGCCAACCGACCGACGCTATCGAATTTCTTGGGGCGGGCAACGTAGAAAGCCCCTGCTGTCCCTCGTGTGACTTCGAGATCAAGGATTGGGCGGCCTTGGTCTCGACGTGGTGTAACAACAAATGCACATACCAGTGGACTTGTCCGGGTTGTCAGCGCAGCTGGAGACCCTGGCATCTCGATTGGCGCGGCACGAACGGTTTTGGTCGCTTCGCCATTGCCTTCTGGAACGTCCATCAAAGCGAAGCCATACCCAGCCAGGAACTTCTAGAGGTTGTTCACGAAGTCTGCGGCACGCCGTGGACCTTCTTCTACTATCGGCTTTAGGTCCTGCAATATGTTCCAGGCATGCAGTGAACTGCCACTGTTGACTGGCAGAAGGTCGTATTTATGGAACCCATGCAATTCAATACTATCGCGGTCAGAACGACTTCGTCGTGATGCTATCAATGTGAGCCGGCGGTTGCTGAGAGACGCTGACGGAGTGGCGTGTCATCTCAGGTGAGGCGCCGCGAGGACCCCTCCCGCGTCGACGCCGCTACCACTCCAACAACAGTCGTCTTCGCAGTAATGGTTGGGAAGATGCAGTGCGGGTTGACACGGATGGGTTCAGATGGTAAAGGACGATAACGATATGGCCATACCTGATTTTGGGAGTGCGATCTGTACACGTCTGATGTTTTGAGCTGACTGTAAGGATCACGCCGACCATGAGGCGCCCGACGCACTCGCTCTTGGAGCAACCTACCTGAGGATGGATTAAAGACGTGATGGAGACATGACATGCGCAAGGAGTACGGGAAAGCGCTCCGGCAGTATTTCGCCAAGCAGATGAAGGAGCGACTCCCGGAATTCAAAGAGGAGACGGTGCAGTCCGTGTACCTGTGGCCCGGGCAGCGGGCGTTCGGCCGGTCCGTCTCCGGTTCGCTGAAGTGCTGGATCGTGCTCAGCCCCAGCCCCAAGGACTACGACGAGTTCACGGTCCTGATCGGATGGTCGACGTGGGGGCGCTATCCGGAGCTATCGGTGATCCCGTCCATCCAATCGCCGTCGCCGGACCGGGCGGAGTTCAGCCAGCCGGAGTACCTCACGCGACTCCCGCAGCTCTGGACCCAGCGGGACGAATGGTGGGTGATTCAGAAGTTCGAGCCGGCGCTCACCGTGGAGCAGATGACGGCCCGGATGGCGCCCATCCCGGCGCCGGCGGCCGAGGCGAAAGTGATCCCTCGCGTGGACGACGCCATCGACCAGGTGATCAAGATCGGCATCCCTTATCTTTCCGAGTTCGTCAACACAAGGGAAGGAAGCGAATGACCCGAAGTATCCGGCGGCGCGCCCGGCGCGCGCCGCCGCGGCGCCGGCGTCGGTCCTCAACTCAGACTGAAGGAGTGACACATCCATGGCCATGACTCTCCAGGAAGCGCTGGCGCGGCTCGAGGCAATGGGGGACGAGAAGGTGCGGAAGCACAACCGCAAGAGCGGCGCCGGCGACGACCAGTACGGCGTCCGGCTGGGCGACATCCGCAAGCTCGCTGCGACGATCAAGGCCGACCATGCACTCGCCCTGGCGCTCTGGGAAACGGGGAACATCGACGCCCGGCTCCTGGCCGTCCTGCTGCTCAAGCCGAAGGAACTGTCCCGCGATCAGGTGGACCGGCTGGTGCGCTCCGGCGACTTCGCCCAGTTGGCCGACTGGCTGAACGCCTACGTGGTCCAGAAACATCCCGAGAAGGAATCGCTCCGCCAGCGGTGGCTGGCGGACGCCGACCCGTGGGCGGCGCGCGCCGGCTGGAGCCTGACCTACGAACGGATCACCCGGGATCCGGCCGGGCTCGACCTGCCGGCGCTCCTGGACCGGCTCGAGGCGGAGATGGGGGGCGCCCCGCCGCCCGCGCAGTGGACCATGAATTTCTGCCTCGGCGGGATCGGCATCCACTTCCCCGAGCATCGCCGGCGGGCGGTGGCCATCGGCGAGACGCTCGGGCTCTACCGCGACTACCCGGTCTCCAAGGGCTGCACCTCGCCGTACGTCCCGGCCTGGATCGCCGAGATGGTGCGCCGGCTTTAGATAGCGCGGGCCGGCCGCGGCCCGCGCTCTGGAGTGCGGCGGCTGGACGCCGCTTTGGATTCCGGAACAGATTACGGATTTGAGAGTGCGAATATCGGAAGGTAGCCAAAGACGCGACCCGCGTCCATCCAGAGCGCAGTCGAGCCTGCGCACTCCAGAGCGCTCGCGCGCTATCCAAAGCGCAGTTGGGCCTGCGCCGGTTGCCTGTGTGCCTGACCAAGCCGGTGAACCTGAAATCCCCCGATCATGGGTTGAACTCCGCGGCTGCGGCGCAGCCGAACCGGCGTGCGGATTTGCGGCCTCAACACGAGATGGGCTCAAATTCCTGTCACCCAGATGAGGTCAGGATTGGACAACAGATGTTCCTCCCTTATAATGAACCTACCGTCGAAAAATCGACACGCCCGATGCGTGCACAACCTCACTTCCGAGGAGGCGACATGGCGGACAAAAAACCACAAGGCTGCGTGCAGCCGGCGGCGGGGCCCATCGCCCCGAAGCCCGGACCCGAGGCGGTTCCGGCGGCCGGCGAAGCGCCGCGAAAGGAGGCGACCGTGAGCGTGATGGTCGGCAAGCCGGCCCCCGATTTCGAGGCGTCGGCCTTCCACGAGGGGAACTTCAAGAACATCAAGCTGTCCGACTTCAAGGGCCAGTGGGTGATGCTCTGTTTCTACCCCGGCGATTTCACCTTCGTCTGACCCACCGAATTGGCGGCGGTCGCCGCCAAAGCCGACGAATTCCGCAAGCTGGGCGTCCAGGTGCTCTCCTGCAGCACCGACAGCCGGTTCATCCACAAGATGTGGCAGGAGCACGAGCTGGCCAAGATGGTGCCGGGCGGCTTCCCGTTCCCCATGCTCTCCGACGCCGGGGGGCGGATCGGGACGATCTACGGGATCTTCGACGAGGCCGGCGGCGTGGACGTGCGCGGCCGCTTCCTCATCGATCCGGACGGCATCGTCCAGGCCATCGAGATCCTGACGCCCCCGGTGGGCCGCAAGATCACCGAGGCCATCCGGCAGGTGCACGCCTACCAGCACGTCCGGGCCACCGGCGGCGCCGAGGTGTGCCCCGCCGGCTGGGAACCGGGCCAGCCCACTCTCAAGGTGGGTCCCGACCTGGTGGGCAACGTCTGGAAGATTTGGAAGCCCAAGGAATAGAAGAACCGCATTTTGCAAGCAAACGCCGCCCGGTCCCGGATCCCTGCGGGCAACGGACACGAGCGGGATAAAAAAGCGGGGCCTGGCATCCAGGCCCCGCTTGTTTTGGGTCAGCCGGCTGCGCCGCCCGGGGCGCAGCCCATGGGGACGGAACGATTGCGATCAGGCGAGGTCGAACCGGTCCAGGTTCATAACCTTGTTCCACGCCGCCACGAAATCGTGCAGGAACTTCTCCTCGGAGTCGGCGCAGGCGTAAACTTCCGCCAGCGCCCGGAGCTGGGAGTTGGAACCGAAGACCAGGTCCGCCCGCGTCGCGGTCCACTTCAGCTCGCCCGTCTTGCGGTCGCGCCCTTCGAACAGGTCCTTGGCGTCCGAGACGGCCTTCCACTCCGTGCCCATGTGGAGCAGGTTCACGAAGAAGTCGTTGGTGAGCATCCCGGGTCGCCGGGTGAAGACGCCGTGCCCGGTCCCGCCGAAGTTGGCGTTCAGCACGCGCATCCCGCCCACGAGCACCGTCATCTCGGGCGCGGTCAGGGTCAGGAGCTGCGCCTTGTCCACCAGCAGTTCCTCGGCGGTGACGGCGTAGCGGGCCTTCTGGTAGTTGCGGAAGCCGTCCGCGACCGGCTCGAGCACGGCAAACGAAGCCGCATCGGTCTGCTCCTGAGAGGCGTCCATACGCCCCGGTGCAAACGGCACCGTCACCGCGTGGCCGGCGGTTTTCGCCGCCTGCTCGATGCCGGCGCAACCGGCCAGGACGATCAGGTCGGCCAGCGAGACCTTCTTGCCGCCGGCCTGCGCCGCATTGAACGCGCTCCGGATGCCCTCCAGTGCCTGGAGCACCTTCGCCAGTTGCTTCGGCTGGTTGACTTCCCAGTCCTTCTGCGGCGCCAGGCGGATGCGCGCGCCGTTGGCGCCGCCGCGCTTGTCGGAGCCGCGGAAGGTGGACGCCGATGCCCAGGCGGTGTAAACCAGCTCGGACACGGACAGGCCGGTGGCCAGAATCTGACCCTTCAGGGCGGCGATATCCTTGGCGTCGATCAGCTTGTGATTGACGGCCGGGATGGGGTCCTGCCAGATGAGCGCCTCGGCCGGTACCTCGGATCCGAGATAGCGCGAGCGAGGGCCCATGTCGCGGTGCGTCAGCTTGAACCACGCGCGGGCGAACGCGTCGGCGAATTCCTCGGGATTCTGCAGGTAGCGCCGCGCGATCGGTTCGTAGATGGGGTCGTAACGGAGGGAGAGGTCCGCCGTGGTCATCATCGGCCTGTGTTTTTTAGACGGGTCGTGCGCGTCGGCCACCATGTCCTCTTCGGCAACGTCCTTGGCCAGCCACTGATGCGCGCCGGCCGGGCTCTTGACCAGTTCCCACTCGTATTTGAACAACACCTTCAGATAGCCCATGTCCCACTGGGTCGGGCGCGGCTTCCAGGCCCCTTCGATGCCGCTGCTGATCGTATCGCCGCCCTTTCCGCAGCCGAAACTGCTCTTCCAGCCGAGCCCCTGCTCTTCGAGAGGGGCGGCTTCAGGCTCGGGGCCAACATGCGTCGCAGGTCCGGCGCCGTGGCACTTGCCGAAGGTGTGTCCGCCCGCGACAAGCGCGACGGTCTCGTCGTCGTTCATCGCCATGCGCCCGAAAGTCTCCCGGACGTCACGGCCGGAGGCCACCGGATCCGGGTTACCGTTCGGACCTTCCGGGTTGACATAGATGAGGCCCATCTGCACGGCGGCCAGCGGATTGTCGAGATCGCGGTCGCCCGAGTAGCGCTGGTCGTCCAGCCACTTGGTCTCGGCACCCCAGTAAATATCCTTTTCAGGTTCCCAGATGTCCTCGCGTCCGCCGGCGAAACCGAAGCTCTTGAACCCCATGGATTCCAGCGCGACGTTGCCGGCGAGGATCATCAGGTCGGCCCAGGAGATCTTGCGGCCGTACTTCTGCTTGATGGGCCAGAGCAGCCGGCGCGCCTTGTCGAGATTGACGTTGTCGGGCCAGCTGTTGAGGGGAGCGAAGCGCTGGCTGCCGTTGCCGCCGCCGCCGCGGCCGTCGCCGACGCGGTATGTGCCGGCGCTGTGCCACGCCATGCGGATGAACAGGGGGCCGTAGTGGCCGAAATCCGCCGGCCACCAGTCCTGCGACTGGGTCATCAACTCGCGCAGGTCCTGCTTCACGGCCGCCAGGTCGAGAGTCTTGAACTCCTCGGCGTAGTTGAAATCCTCACCCATGGGATTGGACTTGGCGGAGTGCTGGTGCAGGATGTCGAGCCGCAGCTGATTCGGCCACCAGTCCTGGTTCGTCGTGCCGCCGCCGGTCATGTGGGGGTGCACGTGCTTCTTCTGTTCTTTCGCCATAACTTTGACCTCCTACTATGTGTGATTTCAAAAAGCTGTATTTCGGTTCTGCCAGGCGTCCGTCGGGTCGGACGCCCGGTTGAAGCGCCGGATCGTCAGTCGCTCCCCTGGCAGTCCCGGCAGATCCCGAAGAAGTCCAGCCGGTGGGTGAGGATCCGGAAGCCCGTCTCCGCGGCGACCTCCTGGGTCAGGTCGTGCAGGCTGCTCAAGTCCGGATCGAAGATGGCGCCGCACCGCGTGCAGATTAGGTGGGGGTGCGGGTACGGCCGGTGGCCGTCGTATCGATTGCCCCGGTCGGCAAACCCCAGTTCCAGCACCTCGCCGATTTCCTTCAGCACGGCGATGGTCTTGTAGATCGTGGCCAGGCTGACGGTGGGGAAGCGGGCGTGGACCTTGGCGTAAACGGCCTCGACGCTGGGGTGGCCTTCGCTCCGGGACAGCACCTCGAGCACCGCCAGGCGCTGCGGGGTGACGCGGAAACCCCGCGCCCGTAATTTCTCCAGCATCTGGCTGCGACGGGATCGGCTCTCGGATTCAGACTTGTGGGTGTGCATGGTATCAAGCTATCAACTGGCAGATGATTAGTCAATAATTATTATTTTAAAATAATTATTATTTATAATACGGGGATTGAATCCTGCTGCTCCCGCGGGTTGAATTGCATTGTCTGCGGGGAGGGGTATTGAATAATCTGTTTGAAATAAAAAAACGGTGTGCTCATCGGCGTGATCGCCATCGTCCACGTGTTCATGTCCCACGTCGCCTCAAGTTGTGGAAAATTTTCTCCGCCCCGCATCAGGCGTGACGGAAGCGTCCGACTGACGAGACGGAACCGGCCGAACGGATCATTCTCGCCATCCGGCCACCGGGCGGGGCTGGGATGCCGCAGCCCGCGGTGGCCCCGGGCTCCTATCCGCGCGGGCAATTAAAATTCGTGCGGACAAATCAACCGTTTACCGCTATGCTGAGGGCACATTCTGCGGTCGGAATGGAACCGTCTGACCTGGAGTTCATCGGATGAGCGTGCTGGCCGATGGTCTCATCGTCCTGGGGCTGGCGATCGCGGTGGCGGTCATCTGCCACCGCCTGCGCATTCCGGCGGTGGTGGGGTTCCTCCTGACCGGGGTGATCGCCGGTCCTTGCGGTCTGGCCCTGGTGCCCACCACCGCTGAGGTGGACCATCTCGCCGAGTTGGGCGTGGTCCTGCTGCTGTTCACCATCGGAGTCGAATTTTCCCTGACCCAGCTGCTGGCCATCCGCCGCTACGTCCTGCTCGGGGGCACGCTCCAGGTGGGGCTGACCGCCGCCGTGGCCGGCGCTCTCGCGGTCGGCCTGGGCCGGCCCTGGGGGGAGGCGGTGTTCATCGGCTGGCTGGTGTCGCTCAGCAGCACCGCGGTGGTGTTGAAGCTGATGCAAGAACGGGCCGAAGTGGACACGCCCCACGGCCGGATGATCCTCGGCATCCTGATCTTCCAGGACATCATCGCGGTGCCCATGATGCTGGTCGCGCCGCTGCTGTCCGCCAGTCATGCCGGTGGCGTCGGCGCGATCGCCCTCCTCCTGGCCAAAGGCGTCGGCATCATCGCCGTCGCCGTCCTGGCGGCCCGCTGGGCGGTGCCCCGGCTGTTGCACCTCGTGGCGCGCACCCGCAACCGCGAGGTGTTTCTGCTGGCGGTGATCGCCGTCTGCCTGAGCGTGGCCTGGCTGACCGCGACGGCGGGCTTGTCGCTGGCCCTGGGCGCGTTCCTGGCCGGACTCATCATCTCCGAATCCGAGTACGGCCTGCAGGCGCTGGGGAACATCATCCCCCTGCGCGACGTGTTCACCAGCTTCTTCTTCGTCTCGGTGGGCATGCTGCTCGATACCGGTTTTGTCGTCCAGCATCCCCTCCTGGTGACCGTGGCGGTGATCGGTGTGATTTTCGTCAAGGGGATGCTGGCCGGCGTAACCGCCTGGCTGATGGGCGGCATCCTGCGGGCATCGGTCGGGGTGGGGCTGGCGCTGGCCCAGGTGGGCGAGTTTTCGTTCATCCTGGCCCGGGTGGGGCAGGCGAACGGTCTCATGGCGGATTGGGTCTTTCCGCTTTTTCTCGCGGCCGCGGTGGCCAGCATGGCCGCCACGCCCCTGACGATGGCCGCCGCGGACCGTGTCACCGCCTGGCTCAGCCACCTGCCGCTGCCGGAGCGGGCGTGGTCCGGCCGCTTTCCGGCGCTCCCGCACGACGTCGGCAACCTGAGGGATCACCTGGTGATCGTGGGTTTCGGCGTCAACGGCCGCAATGTGGCCGCGGCGGCCAGGCGGGCGGGCATCCCGTACATCGTGACGGAGCTCAACCCGGACACCGTCCGCCGCGAGCAGGCGGCCGGCGAGCCCGTCATCTTCGGCGATGCCAGCCGGGAGCTGGTGCTGGAGCACGCGGGTGTCGGCGCCGCGCGGGTGGTGGTGGTGGCCATCAACGATCCGGCAGCCACGCGGGCGGTGGCCGCCGCCGTGCGCCGGCTGCATCCGGCGGTCCACCTGATCGTGCGGACGCGGTACCTGCAGGAGGTCCAGCCGCTCGCGGCGATGGGCGTGAGCGAGATCATCCCCGAGGAGTTCGAGACCTCGGTGGAGATCTTCACCCGCGTGCTGTCCCACTACCTGGTGCCCAGCGACGCCATCGAGGAGCATGTGGCGGCGATCCGCGCGTCCGGATACGCGATGTTCCGCAGCCTGTCGACCGGGACGGCGCCGCTGCCCGCGCGACCCGAGATCAACATCGCCGCGGTGCGCCTGGAGGCCGGATCCGATCTGGCCGGGCAGACGCTGGCGGAGGCGCGGTTGCGCAACCGGTTCGGCGTGACCGTGGCATCCGTCCAGCGAGGCGCCGAGACTCTCGATGCCGCCGCAGCCGATTTGCGGCTGCAGGAAGGGGACGTCCTATACGTGATCGGCGCCCCGGACCGCGTGGCGGCCATGGGGCGGGCCTGCCGGGGCTGCCGGCCGGGTGATTCTCCGTGATGTCCGCTCACCGCCGCACCCGACACTCGTAGCCCCTTACCGCCTGCGGCCAGCCGTCAAATCAATCCACCCGCCCGAGGTGAGACAACCGATCCAGCCCTTGCCGCCGCGGCCGGATTCAGAGCGTCAGGTCGCCGCTGAGGCAGCCGCAGAGGATCATCAGGTCCTGCGTCGTCACGGCGGAATCGTCGTCCAAGTCCATGTTCACCCATCCCTGGGTGGTCAGGACGGCCTGCCCGGTGAAGTGGCAGAGACAGGCCAGCGCGTCCAGAATGTTCACGGTTCCATCGAGATTCGCGTCGCCCGGCAGTTCCGATGTTGCTTCCGAGTAGGTGATCTCCAGGTACGAGCGGCTGCCGGCGGAGTACTCACTGGCCTTGAGCTGGGTGATGGTGGCCGAGTCGTTGACCAGCAGGAAGCCGAAGTTGTCCTCGACGCCATCCACCCATTGCTGGACCTGCGCGGTCACGTCAATGACCGGATAGAAGCAGTGGTCGCAGCCCTGGGTGATCTCCGAATGGCCCAGCCACTCGCCGTAGTCGCCGCCGGGCTGGGTCCAGCTCTGCCCGGACCATGCGCTGTTCCAGGTGGTCTGGGACTCCGACCAGGCGTGGGTGACCCGGTACAGGTCCATGTATTGGCCCGGCTGCCAGTTGCTCTGCCCCCAGCCATAGAAACCGACCGCCGCGGCCACGATCTGCCGGCCCTGCAGCTCGGCCGGCAGCGCGAACCGGATGATGAAATGGTACAGGCGGGTGTAGGCCGTGTTGCCGAAATTCGTGTTGGGCTGGGTCGGATCCAGGAAGGCGTCCTCGACCTCGGAAGTGTCCTCCAGCCGGATGGTGTGGCTTTCGTTGGGCACGAAGACGACGGCCTCGTTGCTGTAGGCCGAATCGCCGAAGCCGTTCCGGGCTTTCACCCGGTAGTGGTAGGTGTGCAACACCGCGGGATTGAGGTCCTGGTAGGTGGTGGTGTCGGCCGGCAGGGTGTCGTCCAAAATCACGAATGAGCCGCTGTCGATGGCTCGCTCCACCACGAAGTGATCCTCGATGGTGGAGTTGTCGGTCCAGTTGAGGATCACGTGAACGCCGCTGAACGTAGCGCCCAGGCCGCTCGGGGCGGGCGGCGGCTGCGTCGCCAGCACCGCGGTGTCAGCCGGAGACGGGGCGGAGGCGCACTCGGCGGTGAAGGCCACCACCCGGTACGTGTACGTGCCGTCGGGCAAAGGCCCGCCTCCGTGGTTGTTGTCCGTGTAGGCGGTGACGTCAGCGGCGACTTCGGCATAGTCGTCGTCCCAGGCGCCGCCGCCGTATTGGCGCTGGATCCGGAAGCCGGTTTCCTCGGGGTCGCTGGAGTTGTCGGTCCAGGTCAGCTGCACCCGGTGCTGGTACTGGTCCGGCGTGGCCTGGAGGCCGGAGGGGGCGGGCAGGCATTCGTCGCCGTCCCAGCCGGCCAGCCGGGCGAAGAGCCACCAGGCCGACCGGCCCTTGAGCACGCAGTTGAGATTGGCTGCGGCGGGATTGTCCGAATGGGCGCAGCCGCTGCAGCCGCTGTAGCCGGGCACACCGTTGCCGGTGGTCAGCAGCGCCAGTTCGGCCGTCGGATTTGCGGCGATCCACTGGGCGGCCCAGTTGCCGCCGCTGTAATCCAGGTTGTCATACAGCCCCAGGTCCCAGAAGTAATCGCCGTCCGGGTCGTAGGCCTCGATGTCGGCGAAGTCGAACAGCACCCGGCCATGATTCTGGCAGTGCTGGCGGATGTACTGGTTGTTGAAATGGACGTTGCCGTTGCCCGTGTCCGGATTCTGGTAGGCGTATTCTCCTTCGCCCTCCGCGTGACCGGTCATGAACACGAAGGTGACGTCCGGATACTCGCTGACCAGCTTCTCCATGTTGGTGACGTAGCGGGGTGCGTTGTGCCCGTTGATGCTGCACCAGGACCAGATCACCACGTTGATGTGGCTGTTGGCCGGATTGTCCAGCAACTCGCGGGTGGCCACGACCCAGGGGGTGTCGCCATTTCCGTCCACCCAGTCTCCCTGGCTGAGGTCGGCGCAACCCGGGATGCCGTAATCGTCCAGATCCAGCGCGCCGGGAACGGCCCCAGCATCATCCCAGTCATACCGGGTCCCGAAAGGCGGATAGGCGCTCAGGCTGTTCATCCCGGTGATCAGCTGGCTGCCGTGCGAGGTGTGCTGATAGGCGATGTGAAGGTTCGATTTGGCCAGATCGAGCCAAGCTTCCGGAATCTGTGCCAGGTCCGTATTCCGGTGGCCGATCACCATGCCCTGTCCCAGGCACGAGGTTATCAGACATCCGCACAACAGGCAGTACCAAAGAAGTCGTGTCAACATCAACATCCGCTCCTTGGGGTGAAATGGGTGAAAACAAACTATAGCAAAGTTGATGCCAAAATATCACGATATTGTTGCAGGTTCTCGCGGGGTTTGCCCAGCCTGTAGTTCAAAGTGCAATCTACTGATTAAATTGACGTTGGTGGAATTTGTGGAGTGTGGGACAGTGGAAACCGAATCCCGGCGAACGGGTTGAGCTCTTTCAAAAGTCACAAAATCCATCACCGGGTGATGCAATTTGTTACCAGCTTTGCGATCCGGGGAACTCGGCAGTGGCGGGGTGGGTTTCGAGCGTGCGGCCGCGTATGCTATGATGAGCTCGTCAGCAGACGGATGTAGCAGGCGAGCCGGAAGTCCATATCGGCTTCAGGCATCGGCCCGGTGAGCCGGATCAATTCCAGGGGGTGCGATGATGCACGAGGTGCCGGAGAACACCTTCAAACTGTACCGGATCTTCAAGGCGGCGGTGGAGGACGAGCGCAAGGCCCAGCAAATGTACCAGGACGCGCTGGCCCTCTGCGAGGACCCCATGGTCCGCGCGGCCATCGAGGGCTTGTACGCGGACGAGGTGCGACACGAGCGGGAGGTCATCGGCCGCTACAACGATCTGCGCAAGCAGTACGCGGCGCTTGCGGCGGATAAAGACCCGGTCTGACCGGGCGTTCGCCCGACGGTCGGCCACCGGCGCGGTTCAACGGGCGCCGCGCAGGCGGCCGGGGATCAGAACCGGCGGGTCAGGGACACCGCCGCGATGAATCCGTCGTAGGCGCCGCTGGCGGCCGGGTTGTTGCTGACATAGCCCGCACGGGCCACCACCATCCAGTCGCTGAAGATCCCGAAGGAAGCCTCGGCGTTGACATCGCCGCCGAACCGGAATTCGGCCATCAGGTCGTCTTTCAGGACGCCGAAGGCGGCGTCGACGCTGAGCCCGACGTTTTCGCTGACCTTCCAGTAGGTGAATGCGGTGCCCGCGTACCGCTGATAGCGGCGGGGATCGTAGTAGCCGTTGTCCAGGTTTTTGTCGAAGCCCTGCCACCAACCGCGGAATCCCAGATCCAGGTTCATCAGCTCCCGCCGCAGCACGGACTTGCGGGGCGCCACGATGAACTCCCAGCGGCTGTTGTCGTCGGAGAAGGTGTCGTAACCGCCGATGGCGTCCACGTACCAGCCCAGCGCGGGGTTGAGCCGGACGGAGACCTGGTTCATCTGCCGGGTCACCCCGGCTGACAGGGCCCGTGGGGAAACGTCGTAGTAGTTGTCATCCCGGGTGAACAGGACGGAGATCATGTCCGAAGGATCGACCTGGACCCGCATCCGGTAGGTCAACTCGGCGTCGCCGCTGTGGATGCGGTGCCCGCCCAACCGGCCCTCCACGGCCAGATGGGAGTCGAATCGGTGACCGATGCCGATCCAGCCCTGGGAGGTCCAGAGGTCCCCGGCACCGTTCAGATCCTCCAGCCCGCTCCCCGCCGGCGCGGCCAGGTTGGACGCGCCGTAGCCACCGAAAAGCAGGGTGCCCGGGCGGGGGAAGTAGCCGCCTTCGACGGAGAGGCGGAGAATGTCCACATCATCCGAATCCTGCCCCACGGAAAACGACGGCCGGATGAAGGACCGGAGGGGGGTGAGCACGAACTTGCGGATCCCCTTTGTTTCCGGATCTCGCTCCGGCAGCTGGTCCAGCCGCTGCACCTGGGCCACGGCCTCGGCGGGACGGCGGCCGTTGGCCAAGGCCAGGGCCCGGGCGGCGTTGAAGTCGTAATCGGCGGGTTGCTCCGCCAGTCCCCGGTCGGCGATGGCCAGCCCGTCGGTGGGGCGACCGCCGAGGGCGAGCAGCCGGGCGCGCAGGCGCCAGTAGTCATCGGTCAGACCGAAGCGGCGCTGGTACTCGTTGAGAACGCCCAATGCGGCGGGGTGGTTGCCCCGCCAGCCCTCGGTCCGGGCCAGCTCCAGCCAGGCGGCGGCGTCATTGTCGCGTACCGCCAGGAAGGCGTGATAGTCACCCACGGCGAGGTCGTAGTCACCGGCCCAGCTGTGGGCGCGGGCCAGGCCGAGGCGGGCGTCCGCGTCGTTTGGAGCGGCGGCCAGCACCTTCTCGTAGGTGGCGGCCGCGTCGGTGTACCGGCCGTTCCAGATCTGGACCTGGCCGAGGTTCCGACGGAAGTCCACGTTTTTCGGATCAAGCCGGACCGCCTCCTCGGCCTGTCGCAGGGCGGACGCGGCCTCGCCGGCCGTGGCGTACGCTTGGGACAATTTTGCGCGCAGAACGGCGTCGGCCGGTTGGAGCTGGACGGCGTACCAGATGGATTCGGCGGCGCGCGCCCGGTCCGGGATCGCGGCGTACACGTCGCTGAGTCGGAGCCAGAGGTCCAACCGCGTCGGCTCCTGCTCCAGCACCGCTTGATAGATCGAGGCGGCTTCCTGCCAGCGCGCCGCCTGTTCGGCTCGAACCGCCTCGGCCGGCAGCGGGGCTTGCGCCGTGGCGGGCGACGCCGCCAGAAGCCCGGCGAGGATGATCCACAGGCTGTTCCAGATATGTCGCTTCATTTTCTCCAACTCCTGTTCCGGGTGATCCACAAATCGAACGAAAACCGCAGCATCGTGAAGAAATCGGAAAAGATGCTCAGGTAGCGCACGGGTGTCACCAGCAGGCCCTTGCCCACATAGGCCAGCCGCTGGCCGCGGGTGACGAGCGCCAGTGTGGCCAGCGCCAGCAACGATTCGGCGACGATGGTGATCAGCAGAGGCTCCCAAAGCTGCAGGGCCGCCATGGCGATGAGCGCCGCCGGGAAGCCGATCTTCTCGATGGCGGACATGAACAGCACCCAGCCGATGGGCCGACCGTACCGGTCGGTCCAGTCGCGGCCGAACCGCTGGCGGTACGGCTCATGGACCCGCCGCTTGTTTTCCACGCCGGACTGCTTCGCCTTCCGCCGCTGGACGGCGCGCCGAAACGCCTTGAACGGGCTGGTCAGCAGGTTGTTGAAATAGTAGCAGCTCTGGAAGAACGAGGATGACCAGAGGTAGATCTGCTTGGGCAGACGGCTGGCTTGGGGCTCCTGGGTGCGGGCGTAGACGTCGTCGAGCTGGATGTTCCGGTAGCCTTCGCTCAGCAGGGCGAAGCCGATGAAGATGTCCTCGGAATTGGTCAGGTCGTCGCCGAGAATCGGTTCGTAGTGGTCGAACAAGTTCTGGATGTACTTACGGCGGTAGGCGACGGCGCAGCCGACGGGGTTCGACATGGTGCCGAAAAAGATCATCTGGCCGCGGTAGACGAACCGCTGCAGGAACGTGTAGAGCACGTCGCGATACATGTCCGTCAGGCCCTGCTCCAGCCGGTGCCACCAGCTCCGTTGCGGGGACATGGCCGACTGGGGGTGGGCGGCGCGAAAGCGGCGCACGGGCTCGGTCTGCTCGATGGTTCGGCGGTCCTTCCGCCGCATGGGCAGGATGGTGCCGCAGGCGCTGGCGATGCCCACCGCCTGGTACAGTTCCTGCACGGTGCGCGCGATGTAGTTGTCGGACTCCAGGATGGTATCGCCGTCCAGGATGAACTCGACGTCGGAGTCGAATTCGCGGGCCTGCCGCTTGATGGTGGGTGTCTTGCCGATGGCGGCGGCGCGCTTGACGGCGACGAGCTCGACACCGTTCTCCTCGCAGAATGCCTTGGCGTAATCGAAGGTCCGGTCGGCGCTGCCGTCATCGATTAGGATGATCCGCTTCGGCTTCATCGTTTGCCGCAGTACCGAAGCCAGGCACGGCACGATGTGCTCTTCCTCGTTGTGGGCGGGGATCACCACGTCTACAGTCGCCTCGCGCCAGTCCTCGGCCGGGGTGGGCACGGTCCGGTCGGGGCCGTGCAGGAAGCCGATGAGACTGAGGAGGGCGTTGGGGCTGATTACCAAATAGGGGAACTGGGCCATGAGTCACCTCCGGAGATCAGGCCGCTTCCTCTTCCCGCTTGCGGCGGGCGGCGGCGATGAGTTCGTCGATGGTGTCCTCCAGCGTCCACTGGAACGACATATGGGTCAGCGATCGCAGCTTGTCCAGCACCGGCCGGCGGCGGCGGCAGTCCTCGAAACCGGCCCCGTAGGCATCCTCATAGGACACGAACTGGATGGGCGACCGGCTGCCCGCGCGATCCCGGACCAGTTCGGCCAGCTCCAGAATCGAGATTTCGCGGTCATTCCCCACGTTCACCACCTCGCCGGCGGTGGCCGGCAGGCCGGCCAGCAGGTCCAGAGCCCGGACGGTGTCGCGGACGTCGATGAAGCTGCGGGTCTGTTTGCCGTCGCCGTACACGGTGATGGGCGCGCCGTCCACCGCCTGCTCCACGAAGCGCGGCACCACCATCCCGTAGCGGCCGGTCTGCCGGGGGCCGATGGTGTTGAAAAACCGGGTCAGGGTCACCTGGAAGCCGTGCATGTGGGCATAGGAGAGCGCCAGCGCCTCATCGACGAACTTGGACAGGGCGTAATTCTGCCGGCTGTTGAAGCCGGAGTGGAAGATCAGGTCGGCGTCCTCCTCGAAGTGCTCGTGCTTGTACACGGCGTGATCCCCGGCGCCGTAGACCTCCGAGGTCGAGGCGATGATGATCCGGGGATGCCAGCCGCCGGCGCGCACCGCCCGCAACAGCCGCTCACAGCCGGCGATGTTGATGGCCAGAGTCTTGGTGGGTTCGGCCAGCACGCGGCGCATGCCCACCACCGCCGCCATGTGGTAGATCCGGTCCGCCCAGGCAGCCGCCCGCTCCAGCTCCGGCCAGACCAGGATGTCGGCCTCGTGAAACCGGACGTTCGGCTCGTTCAGGAGCAGGGTGATGTTCTGCAGCGAACCGGTGCTCAAGTCGTCCACGATGTGGACCAGGTCGCCTTTTGCCTGATGGTAAGCGGCGATGTGGGAACCGATAAAACCGGCGCCGCCGGTTATCAGCACGTGCATGATATTCCTCCTCGTCAGAGCGGATCGGCCCGATGGGTGTGATGTCTGTGACCGATCTCGAATGGGTATAGACCGATCAGAATTATCTATACCCGAATTGGTAGATTTGATTGTCCCTTATCAAATTCGATTCAAGTATTTTGGATGGCCACGGCTGGTTGATCAGGTGGAGACAAAACTAAGCCCCGCGTTCTGAGTGGATCACGGCTGCGATCGATCACGTCGGAGTTGACCGGTTTCAAACCCATGCGTATACTCGGAACCGATTGCTGTAATCATTCCTGGAGGATCTCATGAAGAAGATGACGGAAGAGAATCTCAAGGCCGCGTTTGCCGGCGAGAGCCAGGCCCACATGAAGTATCTGGCCTTCTCCCGGAAGGCGGAGGCGGAAGGGAAACCCAATGTGGCCCGGCTGTTCGCGGCGGCCTCGTACGCCGAGCAGGTGCACGCCACGGCCCACCTGCGCGTGCTCAAGGGGGTCGGCGGCACCGCCGACAACCTGGGCGCCGCCATGGCCGGCGAGGCGTTTGAAGTCGAGGAGATGTATCCGGCGTACATCGCCGCCGCCGATGCGCAGGAGGAGAAGGCGGCGAAGACCGCCTTCCACCGCGCCATGGATGCAGAGGTTGTTCACCACCAGCTCTACAGCCGCGCGAAACAGGCGGTGGAAGCGGGCCGGGATGCCGAGATCGGGCCGGTCTGGGTTTGCGAGGCGTGCGGGCATACCGTCGAGGGAACCGAGCCGCCGGACCAGTGCCCGTTGTGCCAGGCCCGGAAGGACAAGTACGTCCGCTTCTGAACCGGCTGGCGCCGCGACGGATCAAATCCGGCGGCGTTCGGTGACCGGTCTCAGTGGGCCATCCGGTAACATAGCCACAGCAGGTCCAGACTGTCCCAGTCGCTGTCGCCGTCCGGATCGGCGGCGGATGGTTCGGGGAAGTTGCCGGCGAGGACGTGGGCCAGCACGGTCAGGTCTGCGGCATCCTGACGCCCGTCGCCGGTGAGGTCGGCGAAGTTGAGCACCGTGAAGGAGCCGTCGCTTGCGTCAACGGGCAGGCCGTCGGTTTCCTGGATCCGGATACGGCGGTCGTGGCCCGGCCCTTCGGGCACTTGCCAGAGGTACGTCCCCGTATTGGGGACGGACGCGGCCGCGGGCTCCCAACTCGATCCGCCGTCGCGGGAATAGTCGATCCGCACGTCGCCCACCGCCTGGGTCCAACTCCACTGGATCGCCACGGCGTCGCCCACGGTGAAGATCTCCCCGCCGTCGGGCCGGAGCACACGCAGGGTGGGTACGGACTCCGGCAGCGCCAACTCCGCGCCCTGAAGGATCTCCCGGTCGGCGGCCTGGACGAAGGCGACCAGCCGGCAGTTGCGGCGCACCCAGACGGGATTCAGGACCAATGAACGGTTGGTGATCAATGTCTGGCCGGAGTCGAGAGTCACACTCTCGCCGGCGGCACCAGGGAGCATGTCGCGGGCGACGAAGTCGAGTTCGGTCATGTTCTGCCACGCATACGGGATGAAACGCTCCACCAGCACCACCTGCAGGGTTCCGGAGACTGTCGCCGGCGAGTGGTTCGAGATCGTGATGCGGGCGGTGTTCATCGTCTCCATGTCGAGGTGGATCTCGATGGGGGCGGCGACGCCGGCGCGCTGAGTGTAGAGCGGCAGGTAGTCGGGATACATCGTTCCATCGTACGAACCGCCCGCCTTTCGGAGCACGCCATCGAAGATCGCCGTGGGGTAACCGCCGACATTGTAGTAGGTGCGGCGGCTGGTGAACTCGGGGAGCGTGAACGGATCGTCCGAATGGTGGTACGCGATCATCACGACCGTGCTGTCGTGCTCGTCCTTGAGCTGCTCAAATCCGCGGGCGGCGCCGGGGCAGTACTGGCACCACGTGGCGGTGAACTTCTCCGCCACCACCACCTTTTGACTGGCCCCCCGGGCGGGACCGCCCACCAGAACGGCCAGTCCCATCAGAAGGACGGTCACAACAGGTTGCCGCATGGATCCGATCACCTCGTGGCGGGAGACTTCGGACGCCGGCTCAGAATATCCGCGCGACGGTGCAGTCCTCGGCCACCCGGTCGCGCAACGTGCACGCCCGGCAGAACGGGGACTCGTTGTCACCGTGGTTGAACGCGCCGCGGAAGCGGGCGGCGGCCGCACCCTTCCAGATCGCCGCGACGGAGCCGTCCGGGGAGAGGGTCCCGAAGGCGGCGTCGTTCCGGTAATCGTACTCGCACGCCACGATCTCGCCGCCGGCCTGCAGGGTGACGCGCTTCCAGGGGCGAACGCAGCGGAAGGCGCGGCCACGGCGGCGCCGGGTGCCGGTTTCGTATTCGTAGCGCTGGTAGCGAGCGTCGCCGGGCGCCCAGCGGGTGTCGACGTCGGCGCCGTGGACCGCGGGCATGTCCACCGTCTTCAGGGTGAGAAATTCGACACCCAGTTCCCGAGCCATGACCTCGACCATGGGCAGCTCGTGCTCGTTGTGCTGCATGACCACGAAGCGGAGGTTGATCCGCGGCCGGTCGGCGCCCAAGCGCCGTCTGGCGTCCAGGATCCGGCGGATGTTGTCCGTGGCCGCCGCCAGCGTGCCGCCCTCGCGGTATTTCTGATAGGTCGCCTCGCTGGCGCCGTCCACGCCGACGATGAGGGTGTCCAGCCCCGACTCGACCAGTTCCCGGATCCGCGCGTCGTCGAGCCGCATGTTGGCGTTCGTGCTGCAGTGGGTGAGAATGCCCCGCGCGCGGGCGTAGGCGATCATCCGGCCCAGGTCGGGATTCAGGAACGGTTCGCCCCAGTTCCAGAGAACGATCAGCAGCAGATAGTCGCCCAGCTCATCGATGAAGGTTCGGAACGTCTCGAAGGGCAGGACCGTGGCCGGCCGGGATGGGGTGACCGACGTGGTGAGGCAGAGCGGGCAGCTCAGGTTGCAGAAGTTGGCCGGTTCCACCTGGGCGAAAACCGGCCGGCCCAGGGGGCGGCGGGGCAGGGCGTACTGGTTGAGGCCCGCCAGGAACAGGTTGGCGATCTTGCGGCACGACAGCCCGCTGGTTTCGTAAGGGATCAGCTCAAACTGGAAGCGGAAGCGCCGCCGGACCAGCAGGTTGAAAATTTGGGGGGCGATGTCCCGATAGTGAAAGATTTTCATGGGCGTATGGCCGCGTGTCCAACCGGCGGATTAGACCACATCCGCCGCAGCCGATCAAGCTGAAACCGCGCGGGTGCCGGCCGGGATGACGTTGCGCGAAAAAGCAGTTGCGCCCCGGGACGGATCTGGCACAATCGGAAGCATGCACGAAACCGCGCGCCGAGAAGCGTTCCGCCGCGTATGCCGTAGCTATGAGATTCTGTGGACGGGTCCGGACGCCGCGGCCGTGGACCTCGGCGCCCAAGCCCGTTTGGAGGAGCTGTACCGTCGCGTGATCCAGGCCGGCGACATGCGGACCGCGCTGGCGGCGCCGGAGCCGCGCTGGATTCTCGATCTCGGCGCGGGGCGGGGATCGCGTCTGGTGCAGCTGCTGGCGGACTCCGGCTGCCGGATCGCGGCCGTGGACTGCTTCCCGGCGTTTGCCCGGCTGGATCTGCGGTACGCCGGGAAGAAGGTGTTGGCGGATGCGGCGGCGGCCCCGTTCCGGACGGGTTGCGCGGCGTTGGCAGTTTCGGCGCATCTGACCTTGAACAGTCCGCTATTTACCGACCAGGAGGACCGGCGGGCGTTCGTGGCCGAGATTGTCCGGCTCCTGCGGCCGGGCGGGGTATTCTGGGGGGAGGAGCGCATGCTGATGCCCGAGGACTTCGAGATGTTCGCCGAGGTGGAGGACTATTACCACCTGGCGGCCCTGGATGTCCATTGCTTCCGCAAATCGGAGCGGTCCTGAGAGGCCGGTTCATCGTTGACGCCGTGGGCGGCGTCGGCCCGGCCGGGGCGAGCGGCCGGGTCCGGAGAATCCGACAGTGGATTGAGCCCGTCTCGCTCCCGTGTTAAGATTCGGCAATAAGCTGCTTCAGCACGACGTCATCCCCGCCCCATCCGGCGCCAGCGGGCCCGGAGCGTTCGTTCGGCGGGCGAGCGGCCAGAAGACCCCGGCGTGGAGGAACCGATGGACATGATCCGGAGCAGCGAGGTCATCGTGATGCTGTTGGGCATGGGCCTGATGGCGTTTGTGCTCTACCAACGGCGGCAACTGGCGCAATTGCCGAACCGGTCCATCCTGTTCATGTCCCTGCTGGCCATCTTGGCCGGCTGGTTTTTCACCAACCTGGAAGCCGTGGTTTGGGGCGAGCTGGTCAATCTGCTGGAGCATCTTTGCTACGCCGCCAATGCGGTCCTCATGGCGGTTTGGTGCGGCCTGCTGCTGCGCCGGGGACGGTCGGCATGAAACTGATCGTCAATATTGCCGACATCATCTCCCTTCTCGCAGTGCTGGCGGCGATCGTCTGCCTCCTGCGCGCGTGGTCGCGCGTGTTCCGCCAGGACTCGCGGATCATGCTGCTGGCTTTCCTGCTCACGTCCCTGTTCATGTACACGAGCAATTTTCTCGAATGGACAGGCATCACCGGCAACCTCGACCCCTTCGAGGATTATCTGGAAGTGCTGGTGCCCCTCTTTCTGGCCGCTTTCGGATACACCTTCATCCAGCATTCGGCTGAGGAACTCCTGCGGAGCAGCGAGGCGCGTTACCGCACGCTCATCGAGTCGGCCACCGATGGCATCCTGCTGCTACGCGACAGCCGGTTCGCCGACTGCAACGCCAGCCTGCTCCGGATCTACGGGTGTTCCCGCGAGGCCATCATCGGCCGGACGCCGTGGGACTTTTCCCCCGCGCGGCAGCCGGACGGGAGCCTGTCCAGCGAGGCGGCGTCGCGCTACATCGCCCGCGCCGCCGCCGGCGAGGCGTTGTTCTTCGATTGGCAGCATCGCCGCCTCGACGGCACGCCGTTTGACGCCGAGATCAGCCTCAACCGGCTCAACGCCGAGGAGCCCGACACCCAGATCGCCATCGTGCGGGACATCACGACCCGCAAGCAGGCCGAGGCCGCCCTGCGGGAGAGCGAGGAGCGCTGGCAGTTCGCTCTCGAGGGGAGCGGCGATGCCGTCTGGGACTGGGATCTGCGTGCCGGCCGGATGTTCCGCTCGCGCCGCTGGGAGGAGATGCTGGGAATCTCACCCGGCGCGAACAGCCAGGCGCCCGAGGAGTGGCAGCGGCGGGTCCATCCGGACGACCTTCCCCGCGCCCAGCGGGAGCTGGATCTCACCTTGTCCGGCGACAAAGCTCAGTATGTCGCCGAGTACCGCCTGCAGCACGCCGACGGCCGACACCGCTGGATCCTGGACCGCGGCAAGGTCACCCTGCGGGGGCCCGACGGCGCGCCCTGGCGGATGGTGGGCACCATGTCGGACATCACCGAGCGCCGGGAGGCGGAAGCCGATCTCGCCGAATCCCGGCAGCGGTTCAGCCAATTCATGGGCCAGATTCCCGCCGCCGTGTTCATCAAGGACACCGACAACCGCCTGCTGTACGTCAATGACTACTTGCGGCTCCAGTTCGGGGTGGACGATCAGTCGGATTCAGCCGGAAGCAGCGGTCTGACGCCGCCCTACCTGGTCCGGATGGCCGCCGACGATGATCGGGTGCTGGCCGAGGGTGTCGTGGTCACGTCCGAGATCATCCCCGACGTGCACGGCCACGCGCACCATCTCGAAACCCGTAAATTCATCATCCAACGGGCGGGCAAGGCGCCCCTCATCGGCGGCATCTCCCTGGATGTGACCGAATTGCGGCATTCCGAGGAGGAGCGGTCGCGGTTGGAGGACCAATTGCGGCAGGCTCAGAAAATGGAGATCATCGGCCGGATGGCCGGCGGCGTGGCCCACGACTTCAACAACCTGCTGTCGCCGATCCTCGGCTACACCGAGATGGCGCTGCTCGACATGCACCCTGAGGACCCGCTCTTCGCCGACGTGAGGAACATCCGGGATGCGGCGGAACGGGCGGCCGGCCTGACCCGCCAGCTGCTGGCGTTCAGCCGGCGACAGGTCCTGGACATGACCGTGCTGAACCTGAACCGGGCCTTGTCCGATCTGCACAAGATGCTGCGCCGGCTCATCGGCGAGGACGTCGAACTCGTCCTCCGCCTGAGCGCCGACTTGGGGAACATCCGGGGCGACATTGACCAGCTCCAGCAGGTGGTGATGAACCTCGCGGTCAACGCCCGGGACGCCATGCCCGGCGGCGGCCGGCTGATCCTGCAGACGGAAAACACGACCCTGGCCGACGGCAACGCCGTGCTGCCCCCCGGCGCCTACGTGGCGATCAGCGTCATCGACAGCGGCTGCGGCATGGACGCCGATACCCTCAGCCACATGTTCGAGCCGTTCTTCACCACCAAGGAGCGGGGGAAGGGCACCGGGCTGGGATTGTCCACCGTCTATGGCATCGTCAAGCAGCACGGCGGGCACATCGAGGCCATCTCGCAACCCGGCCAGGGGACGACGTTCCGAATCCTCTTCCCGCTGGTCGAGGCCCCGCCTTCGGGGGAGGCGGATCTTGCGGAGGAGGAACCGGACGGCCGCGGCAGTGCGCGGCTGCTGGTGGTGGAGGACGAGGGGATGGTTCGGAAGATGGTCTGCGACATCCTGCGGTCGCACGGCTACCGCGTCCTGGAGGCCGCCGGACCGGACGAGGCCCTGATGTTGATGGCGGCCGAATCCGAACCCGTCGACCTGGTGCTGACCGACGTGATCATGCCGCGCATGAATGGCCGCGAGCTGTATGAGCGGCTCCGCCAGATCCAGCCGGGCGTCCGCGTGCTTTACATGTCGGGGTATCCGGCGGAGGTGATCGCCGAGCAGGGGCTGGTCCGGGAAGCGATTCACTTTCTGCAAAAACCGTTCTCGGTGCGCACGTTCCTCGAAACGCTCCGCAGCGTCCTGGAGGACGCGTGAGGCGGTTCCGGCGGGTGCCGGAACCGCCGGTCACTCCTGCTGTCGGGCGATGACGACGGTGATGTCGTCGTGCTGCGGGCTCCCCTCGGACCACGTGCGGATCGTTTCGAACAGGCGGTTCACGATCTGCTCGGGCGTGCCGTGGCGCTCCGCGAGGATCAGATCCACCAGGCGCTCCTCGCCGAACTCCTCGCCCTGCCGGTTGACTGAATCCACCACCCCGTCGGTATAGGTGATCACCTGATCCCCGGGATTGAGGCGGACGTCGCCCACCTCGAAAGACGTCTCGGGGAATGCGCCCAGCACCGTGCCGCCCTCCGTGAGGGGGGTGACGGAGCCGTCGGCGCGCACCAGCAGCGGCGACTCGTGGCCGGCGTTGCAGTACTGGACGCGTGCCTGGTCGCCGAGAAAACTCAGGTAACACATCGTCGCGAACTTCTCGGGCGTCGTCAGCCGGTACAGGTGGCGGTTCAACACCTGCATGAGTGTGGTCAATCGGCGGACGTTTTCGCCGTCCGCCGCGTGCTCCAGCGGCGGCTGGGCCCGGATGGCGCTCTGCAGGCTGGCCATCAACAGGGCCGCCGAGATGCCCTTGCCGCTGATGTCGCCGACGACGACGTCGAGCAGCCGGTCCGACAGCGGCAGGTAATCGAAGAAGTCACCGCTGACCTCTCGCGCCGGCAGGCAGCGTCCGTGGAGCTGGATGCCGCAGACGCTGGGAGTGAATTTCGGGAAGAATTTCTGCTGCACCTCGCGGGCGATCTCCAGTTCCCGCTTGATGCGCTGCTTGTCGGCCACCTCGTGCAGGAGCGCGACGATGCCGGCCGACATGGTGTTGAAGGAACTCGACAGCTCACCCAGTTCGTCGGAGCGCTTCACGGGAATGCGGTAGTTCAGGTTCCCCTTCTTGATCTCCTCGGTGCCGAGGGACAGCTGCCGCACCGACAGGGTGACGGACCGGATGATGAACATCCCCACCACGATCGACGCCACCTGGAGCACCACGAAGAGGTAGATCAGGAAGAGCAGCAGTTGGACCACCTCCTCGCTGACGGCAGTCCGCGTGGCCAGGTTGCGGACGATGGTCGTCAGCGGAATCTGGAGGTTGGTCCAGATCCGCCGCTGCGTCGAACTCGTCGTGTCGAACGTGAACCAGTCGGTCACGTCGAAGGTGTTGGCCGAGTTGATGGGGTAATCCCACCAGTCGTTGGATTTGCTCCGGGCGCGCTGGTGATCCTTCAGCTCCTCGGGCGTGACGATGGCGGGCTTCTGCCCCCGGAAGCCGTTGAACGCCTGGTACGAGATCATCTGCGCGCGGGTGCCGCTCATCTGGACGGTTTCCGAAATGCTGACGAAGGCGCTCAGGTTGCTGTTGGCCAGCAGGTGGTTGAACAGCGGCTCCCGGAAGGGGATGAAGAGGTCGAGGTAGTACTGCTGGTCCTCGATCCGCACGAGATTGTGGCTGTAAATGAACAGGCTGAAATTCTTGATGAGGGTGCCGGAGTAGGGCAGCTCCTGCAGCCAGTCAGGCAGGAATTCGTTCTGGAAGGAACGATAGTCGAGGGGGCTGTCCAGCAGGATGTGCTGCATGGTGCCGCGTTCGTCCACGCGGTACAGCATGGTGGAGATGTCCGGCAGATCCGGAGCGCGGGTGACGATCACGGTGCGGAAATTTTCCAACAGGAATTCGGGATCGTCCGCCTTGTCGGGATGGTTGTAGAGGATCTCCGCCATGGCGGCGTTGACCGTCTGCAGGCGGAAGCTGATGTTCCGGAGCTCGCTCTGGAACACGAACAGCGACAGGTTGCTCGCGAAGATCAGCACGATCAGAAACGCCAGGAGCAGGACCAGCGCCAGCGGCAGGAAGCCGGTGAACAGGTAGAAAAAGATCACCCGGTTGCGCACCCGGTAGAAGAGCCGATCCTTGAGCCGGCGGCCCAGCCGGTACAGCGCCCATCCGCCTGCGGCGAGGAAGCAGAGTGTGGCGGCCCCCCGGCCGATGGCATACAGGTCGGCGGACATGAAGCTGAGGGCGGTGGCGAGGCAGTACAGCGCCATGCCGCCGGCCAGGAGCCAGAACAGGGGGCTGCGTTTGAGCTGGCGCCAGGACAATGACTCGCTGCCGACAGGCATGGCGGTTCCCCTTCAGCTGGCGTCGGCCGGCCGGCTCCAGGCGGCCAGCATCGTGGCGTACGGCGCCGGAACGGTGGTCCGGCGGCCCGCCCGGTCGACTGGGACGTGGGTGGTTTCCCCTTCGGCGACGAGGCGATCCGGACCGAGGTGAAACACCTCATAGCGGAACCGCAGCAGCCGCGCGCTCACCGGGTCGAGGCGGGTGCGGACGCGGATCGGATCGTCGTAGGTCACCGGCGCCTTGTACCGGCAGCGGGCCTCGGCGACCACGAGGTAGATGTTTTCCAGGCGTTCCAGGTCGGCGTAGGAAAATCCCGCCGCGCGGCAGAACTCGGTCCGGCCCATCTCGAACCAGACGAGATGCACGCTGTGGTGGGCCACACCCATGCGGTCCGTCTCGGCGTAGCGCACGCGCAGGTCGATGTCCACGTGGAGGGAGGCGCTGGGGGGCGTCATTTGTCCTGACCCCATGTCCGGGCGGCGACCGGCTGGAGGGCGGCCGGCCAGGCGGCCGGCGGGACGTCTCCGCCCGTCACGAGGACCGCCTTGAGCCGCTCGTCGGCGAGGTAGTGCCCGGCGAAGTACCGCAAGTCTTCCTTGATCACCAGCTCCAGCCGCTCGTCGAACGTCGCCAGATGCCGGGTGCCCAGCCGGAACCACTCCACCTCGAGCAGCTCGCGCAGCAGGGTGTCGGGATCGGCCAGGCGGCGGCTCCGCTCGGCGGCCAGGCGGCCGCGGGCTTCCTGAAATTCCTCCTCGGAGAACCGGCCGGCGGCGATCTCCCGGAGCTGACGCAGGACCTCCGCCGCCGTCGGTTCGAGCCCGGCGGGATCGCCGCTGAGGCTGATGCAAAACGCGCCGCGCAGCATGCGGGCTTCGGCCGCGGCGGCCGCCTCGACGCCCGGGTGCTCCGTGAGCCAGGGTTGCAGGCGCTGCTGCAGAACCAGGGCAAGAAGTTCGCCGGTCAGTCCGTCCTCGTGCTTGCGGCGGACGCTCTCGGCCCCGATGACGGCACAGGCGGTCGCGGCCCCGGGCAGCCGCACTGCCTGGGTGCGAACCGCCGGGTCCGGGCGGGGGGGCTGGAACTGGTAGTCCGGCGCCTCGCTCTTGATCCAGGGGCCGAAGTACTGACTGGCCAGGCGCCGCAGCTCGGGCGCCGCCGCGTGAGACGAGATCAGCAGCAGGGAGCGGCTGGGGGTCACGCAGCGGCGGAAGAACCGGATGGCGTCGTCCAGCTCGATCGACCCCACCGTCTGCGGGGTCCCGCGCGGCGGGTTGCCGTAGGGGAAGGGAGCGAACACCAGCCGCTGCCACTCGTGGCCGGCCACCTCCCGCGGCTGATCCTCGAGGCGGATGTCCTCAAGCTGGACCGCGTCGCGTATCGTCCGGAACGTTCCGGGATCGAAGGCGGGCTGGATCACGGTGTCGGCCAGCAACCGCACCGCGGTCTCCAGCATGGCCGGCGGGCCGGACACGGTGAGCCGGATGCCGTCGGCGTCGACCGCGTCGTCGAAGACCAGGGGGAGTTGGGCCGGATCGCGCGGCGCCCATTCGAGTTCGGCGCGCTGGCGCAGGATCAACTTCAGGTACTGGCCGGTGAGGTGGGCGGTGCCGCTCTTGCCCGGGGGATCGAAGACAGCGCCGCTGGCCACCAGCAGGTGCGCCACGAACCGGTCCTGATGCAGCGGCACGGCCGCGACCGTCATGTCATTGAGCAGGGTGCGGCGGCTCACGTTCGGAATGGCCGGCTCGGCGCCGGCGGCGGCCGGCGCCGCGGCGGGCGAGAAGATGGCCAGCACCGCAAGCGCCAGCAGGAGATGATGCCGAACCGTCACCGTAACTTCCTCCCGGAAAGAATCCCGCGGGCGGGATTCCTCCATTATACTGGAAACACCCCGGAGCGCAATCCCGGCGCCGGCGACGGACGGGCATTGGGGCCGCCGGCGTTCTCTGTTAGAATGATACGCGGGACGGCGCCGACCGGTTCTTGGACGCCGCCGGCGGCAGCGAGGTGAGTCGTGATCACGCTTCAGACGCTTAAGGAGATGCAGGCCGCCCTGCAGGCCGTGCTCGAGGAAGGGGCCTATCTGCGGGACGCGCTCAGCCGCGTGCTGCGGGGCCGGGAACTGTCGGCGGCTGAGCGGGGCTGGATCCGGGAAACCCTGTACCGGGCCGTTCAGCTCAAAAACCGGTATTGGACCCAGCTCGAGGCGTTCGCGGCCGAGCATCCCGGCAAGGACGAATCGGTCATGGACATCCGGTTGGTCATCACCAGCCAGCAGCGGGAGAAGCGGGACCTGTTGGCGGTGGACCGCCACGTGCAGGCGCTGCTGCGGCCCAAGTCGCGCGTCCGCAAGTTCGTCGAGTTTCTGGATGCCAATCCGCCCGGCCGGCTGTTCCCGTCGCTCAAGCAAGAGCCGCTGGAGCATCTGTGGCGCTTCCACTCCCATCCCCTCTGGCTGGTGCGGAAATGGCTGGGCAGTCTTTCGCCGGAGGAAGTGCTCAAGCTCTGCCGCTTCAACAACGGGCAACCGGAGGCGGTGCTGCGGGTCAATCCGCTGAAAAATTCCCGGGAAGAGCTGCTGGCGCGTCTGGCCGAGTCGGGCGCGCGCTGCACCCCCGATCCGGTGGCGCCGCTGGCGATCCGGGCGGACCACCGCTTCGATCCGCTCACCCAGCCCGGCTACCGCGAGGGCCGCTTCACCCTGCAGAGCGTGTCGTCGCAGTTGGTCTGCCTCTACGTCAACCCGAAGCCCGGCCAGCGGGTGTTGGACTACTGCGCCGGCGAGGGGGGCAAGACACTGCTGCTGGCCCACCTGATGAAGGGGCGGGGTGAGGTGCACGCCCACGACGCCCAGGGCTGGCGCCTGCGCAACCTGCAGCTCCGGGCCCGGCGCGAGGGCGTGGGCAACGTCCGCCTGGGCGGCCTACGCGAGATCCGGAACCTCGCCGGCCGGTTCGACCTGGTGCTGCTGGACGTTCCCTGTTCGGGGAGCGGCAATCTGCGCCACCAGCCGGAGCTGCGGTGGAAGCTGCAGCCCGGCGACCTGAACCGGTTCAACCGCCAGCAGCTCGAGATCCTGGAGGAAGCGGCGCCGCTGGCTGCACCCGGCGGGCTGCTCGCCTACGTCACCTGCTCGCTGTTTCGGGAGGAGAACCACAAGGTCGTCAGCCGGTTTCTCCGCACCCATCCCGACTGGTCCCTGGTGAAGCCGGCCGACCATCTGGCCCGGCAGCATGCCAAGAACTTCTGGCTCCCGGCCGACGCGCTCAAGCCTTTCGCCGGACCCGACTACTTCGAGGTTCTGCCCCACCGGGACAACCTGCCGGCCATGTTCTGCGCGATCTTGAAAAGGGAGAGCGGGCACAACACGGAAGACGTAGCTCGCGACTAGATGCTCGTTCCGCTTTCGTGCTCGTAATTCGTCATCGTAATTCGTAATCGTAATTTGTGCTCGTAATCGAGGCTAGAGGCTCGTCCCCCCGCTTGTTCACCGTTTACTGTTCACCGTTCACTGTTGGCCCGTCCATCCCCCTTCCTGTGCCAACGGCTCGCGCGCTGCCGCCGCCATCGCCTGTGTTATCTATCCTCTCGCCCCGAAAACAATCGCTGAAATCCCGTTGCGTCGGCGGTGAAATTCACTACAATCTTCTGGATATCCCGATCGACGACGAATCCAATCCCACATGCCATTGGGGCGAAAAGGGAGCCGTCATGCCGCAATGTCCTGCCTGCCACGCCGAAGTGCCGGAAGACGCCGCGAGTTGTCCGTCGTGCGGAGCCGTAATCGCGGTCCGGGTGATGAACGGCGGAGACGAGGTGCTGTCTGTCACTCTGTCCCCGGTCCCCTATCAATCGGGAAGTAGTCCGTCCCGGTCGGCCGGGGGAACGAAAGCGCCGGTGGATCCTGGATTCGCTCCGGGCACCGTGTTCGCCGACCGGTATCGGATCGTAACCCGGCTGGGCGCAGGGGGTATGGGAGAGGTTTACCGGGCCGACGATCTGAAGCTGGGCCAGACGGTGGCCCTGAAGTTCCTGGCCCGCGACCTGGAGGCCAACCCGCGGCTGCTGGAGCTGTTCCGATCCGAGGTGCGGCTGGCGCGAGAGGTGACCCATCCCAACGTCTGCCGCGTCCACGATATCGGTGAGGCCGAGGGGCGCCACTTCCTGACCATGGAGCGGGTCGACGGTGAGGATCTCGGATCGCTGCTCAAGCGGATCGGGCGGCTGCCGGGCGAGAAGGCGCTCCAAGTGGCGCGGCAGCTCTGCGCCGGCCTGGCGGCGGCCCACGACAAGGGGGTTCTGCACCGCGACCTGAAGCCGGCCAACATCATGCTGGACGGCCGGGGCACCGTGCGGATCACCGATTTCGGCCTGGCCCTGCTGGCGGGGGAGGGCGGCGACGAAATGGCCGGTACTCCCGCCTACATGGCGCCGGAGTTGTTCGACGGCCAAAAGGCCACCGTCAGGAGCGACATCTACGCGTTGGGCCTCGTGCTCTACGAGGTGTTCACGGGCCACCGCGCGTTCGACGGGACGACGTACCTGGACATGCAGCGGCAGCAGGCTGAGAGCACACCTTCGACTCCGTCCACCCTGGTGCCGGATCTGGATCCGGCGGTGGGGCGCGTCATCGCCCGGTGCATGGAGAAAGATCCGGCCCTCCGCCCGGTGTCGGTGGCCCAGGTGATGGCGGCTCTGCCCGGTGGCGATCCACTGGCCGCGGCTCTGGCCGCCGGCGAAACGCCGTCACCCGAACTGGTGGCCGCCGCAGGCGCGGAGGGTACCCTGCGGCCGTGGGTGGCCGTCGTCCTCCTGGCCGCGATCGCGGTGATGCTGGCCGCCGCGGCGCTGCTCTGGCCGCTGGGCAGCACCCAGGGGCTGGCCCGCCTGGCCATGGGACCCGAGGCGCTGGCCGACCGGTGCCGGCAGATTGCCCAGACGTTCGGTTATCCGGTTCCGAGCGACCGGGCGTCGTGGGGCGAGACGGAAACGGACTTTATCGAATACCACCTCAAGGCGGGACCGTCGACGGCGCAACGGCGTATGCTGCCGGGATCGCGTCCCGGCACCTTGACCCTGCACTATCGGGAGACGCCGCGCTCCTTCAGGTTGTCGGCCTTCCAGACCGGCGTCAGCGACACCCAGCCCCCCCACACGGATCCCGGGATGGTGGACGTCCGTATCGACGGGCAAGGCCGGCTGATGCGGTTTCGAGCGGTGCCGCCCGTCCGGGTGGAGCCGGCGGCGGCGGTCCGGCCGGTTGACTGGAGCGCCCTCTTTCGCGAGGCGGGCCTGGATCCAGCCGCGTGGCAGGAGGTGCCGCCCACGCTGACTCCACCGGTGGCCGCCGACGCGCGCCGCGAGTGGATCGAGGCCCACCCGGCGGCCGGTGCGAAGCCCCTCCGGGCGGCCGCTGCCGCCTTCGACGGGCGGGTGGTCTGGTTCACGCTGGCCGGTCCGTGGGAAAAACCCGCCGGGGCGGATCGGTCCGAACAGTCCGCCGGCTGGCTGTACGGTTCCGTGAACATCATGATCTTCGTGGGATTGATGGGATTGGGCGTGTACCTGGTCCGGCGCAATCTGCGGGCGGGGCGGGGTGACCGGCGCGGTGCACTCCGCGTGGCCGCGATCATTGGCATCTCCCTGCTGGCCAACTGGGTGCTGATCGCCCGCATGCCCGCCACGCTCGGCGGCGTTACCGGTTGGATTTTCGCCGGCATCGCCATCGCCATGGGGCAGGCCGGATTCGTGTGGGCCGTGTACCTGGGGATCGAACCGTATGTCCGGCGCCGGTGGCCCAACGTGCTCATCGGCTGGTCGCGGCTGTTGGCGGGCGGCTGGCGCGATCCGCTCGTGGGCCGGGACGTGCTGACGGGGACTCTGCTGGGCCTGGGGATCTGGCTCTTCAACAGCGTCAGCGCGGCGCTTCCCGGCTGGTTGGACATGACGGACTCGGCCACGTCGCTGCTCGACTCCAGGGTGTTTCCCGTCTCAGTCGCCGAAGGGCTGGGCTGGTTGGCCGGGTTGCCGGTGCTGGCGATGTCCAACGGCGTGTTCATTGCGGGCATCCTCTTCGTGCTCCGGCTGGTGCTCCGCCGGGACTGGCTGGCTGCCGTCGCCTTCACCCTGCTGGTCTTCGTGCCCCAGTTGTTCAGCGGCGGCGAGCTCCTGCTGGCGCCGCTGGGTTTCGCGGTGGTGCTGCTGCTCGCGATGTCGCTGGTGCGGTGGGGGCTCCTGACCTTCGCCGTGTGCCTGCTGGTGAACAGTCTGGAGCCGGCGGCGCCGGTGTTCGCGGCCGTCGGCTGCTGGGTCCCCTGGCAGGGCTGGCTGGGGACCGTGGTGGTGGCAGCCCTGGCCGCCTACGGTTTCCGCGTCGCCCTGGGCCGCCAGAAGTTGCTGCCGTCGCTGGATGAGTGATCGCCGGCCGCAGCATCGGAGGAGACCGACCGATGGGTAACTCGGTGAGTCGGTGAATCGTTACGAGGATCTGGGTTCTGTAATCCAGGACCCAGAACCCAGGTCCTAGGTCCCAGGTCCGATTTCCGAATTCCGATATCCGAAGTCCGATGTTCGCGTTACGGGAACGAGCCTCTAGCCTCGAGTCTCGAGCCTCGATTACGATTACGATCACGATTACGAATTACGATGACGGATTACGATCACGAATTACGATTACGAGCACGAAAGGGGACGCGCATCGAGTTTCGTCTCACTTCATCCGATGGAAGCCCACGGCGGCCAGGGCCCACGCCACGGCCATGGCGGAGAAGGCGACAGCGCCGGGGAGCAACGCCTCGGCAAATCCGCCCAGAAGCATCTGCACGTTGCACGCATCCGTGAGCCCGGCGTTGGAGGCGAAGGCCAGCGTGTTGGCCGAGCCGGCACAAAACATGCCCACGGCGCCGAATGCCAGCCCCAGCGACAGGGGGCGCAGGATAGCCAGTTTTGTCTCAGCGGGGCGAACGGCGAACGAGATGGCCACGCCGAGCGAGCAGATTGTGAGAACCAGGACGATCGCGAGCTGAAGCAGACCCAGCAAGCCGATGTGCATGATGACCTCCGCGCAGTTGGTTTGATACAAATAACGCCGAGACCGAGGTATCGTGACACCAGAAATTTGTTGTCACGCGCTGGCGCTTTCCGCGTTATGGTATGGCGATGGACGTAGACGCGGACCGGGAGCAGCACTGGCTCGCAGAGTTGCGGGGCGGCGACGAGGCGGCCTTCCGGCAGATCTATCGCACCTACCGGCCGTGCCTCTACACGTTCCTTTGCCGCCTGAGCGGACGATCCGACGTGGCCGAGGACTTGCTCCAGGAAGTCTGGCTCCGTTTGGCGGCGCACCCGCCCGAACCGCGGGCGGGGCTGACGCTGGCGCCGTGGCTGTTCCGGGTGGCCCGCAACGTGTTCGTCAGCTATCTCCGGAACCGCAACCTCGATTCGAACCGGCTGGGCGAGCTGGACGTTTTCAAGTTCCACGCCGCGCCGGGACCTGGACCTTTGGAGGCGCTGGCGGAGTCGGAGTCGGTCCGCTCCCTGGAACAGGCTCTCCGGCGCCTGCCGTCGACGGACCGGCAGACCGTGCTCCTCGTTGCGGCCGGCGGGCTGACGCCGGCCGAGGCCGCCGGGGTGCTGGGGATGCGGCCGGACGCCTTCCGTCAGCGGCTGTCCCGCGCTCGCGCCCGGCTGGCGGAATTGCTGGGCGCCATGGATTGATACACGGAGGCCGCCATGGAATCGAAACCATCCCCTCTCAGCGAAATGGAACTGAACCGGCGGCTCGCCGAACTGCCGCTCCTGGACCTGCCGGAGTTGACGGCAGACCGCCAGGAAGCGGCGGCGCTGGCCGTGCTGGCCCGCCGGCGGCGCGGGCCGGCGCTGCGACGGGTGTGGGCGTTCACCGTCCGCGAGCTCGAGCCGCTCCTTGTCGCGCTCGTCGGCGCCGGATACATTCTGGCGGCCGTGCTGCGCGCCATCGCGGCTTATTCCATTGCCGTGCTGCCGTGAAGGCGGGCGGGTTGGTGGATTCTTTCACCACAGAGGTCACAGCGGACACAGAGAAAACCATCTGTCATCGGACATTTGTCATTTTTCATTTGTGATTGGGCAGAAGGGAGACGGTGAATCGGTAAATAGGTGAATGGGTGAATCGGGAGACGGGAAACAGACACGGACAGCCATCAACGATCAACCATCAACTGTCCGGGAACCTGAGAACCTGGAACTTGCGAACCTGCGAACATTCCAACATCAAACATTCAAACGGTTCGATCACGATTACGATCACGATTACGAATTACGATTACGAATTACGATGACGAGCACGGGCTCCCAACTCCTATCTCCTAACTATCCCTTGACCACTCCCATCGGGCGCAGGCGGGCCACCATGCGGCTCAGCCCCGCAACATGAACGGTCTGCACCACCTCGGTCACGTCCTTGTAGGCTTCGGGGATCTCCTCCACCAGCGTCGCCCGCGAGGCAGCCATGACATGGATGCCGCGCTCGCGGAGCTCGGCGTCGATGGAGCGGCCCTTGGCGGCCTTCATGGCGCCGTGGCGGCTCAGGAGCCGGCCCGCGCCGTGGCAGGTGCTGCCGAACGTGGCGCTCATGGATTTTTCGGCGCCGACCAGGATGTATGAACAGCGGCCCATGTCGCCCGGGATGATCACCGGCTGGCCGATATCGCGGTACGCCTCGGGGAGCGCCGGGTGGCCCGGGCCGAACGAGCGCGTCGCCCCCTTGCGGTGGACGCAGACCGTCTGTTCGCGCCCCTCCACGAGATGCCGCTCGATCTTGGCGATGTTGTGGGCGACGTCGTACACCAGTCGGAGGCCCAGGCGGGCCGGCGGCAGGCGCAGCGCCTCCTGGAACGACTCGCGCACCCAGTGGGTGATGAGTTGGCGGTTGGCGAAGGCGTAGTTGGCCGCGGCGGCCATCACCGCGAGGTACTCCCGCCCTTCGGGTGACGCCACCGGCGCGCAGCAGAGCTGCGGGTCGGGCAGCTCGATGCCATACCTGGCCGCGGCCCGCTTCATAGCGACGATGGAGTCATCGCAGACCTGGTAGCCCAGTCCGCGCGAACCGGTGTGGATGCTCACCGTCACCTGGTTCATGAACAGGCCCAGCCGGCGGGCCGCCGCCTCGTCATACACCTGGTCCACATAGCCGATTTCGAGAAAGTGGTTGCCGGAGCCCAGGGTGCCGAGTTGGGTCCGGCCACGCTCCCGGGCTTTCTCCGAGACCCGGCCGGCGTCGGCGTCGGGAATCGCGCCGCGGTCCTCGATGCAGTCGAGGTCCTCCGCGTCGCCGTAGCCGTGGCGGATTGCCCACTCGGCCCCCTTCTCCAGCACCTGCCGCTCGGCCTTGGCGTCCAGACGCAGGTCCTTCCGCCGCGACCCGACGCCCGACGGCACGTTGCGGAACATCGCGGCGACCAGGTCGCGGATCCGGTCGACGACCTCGGGGCGGGTCAGCCGGGAGGCGAGCACGCGGACGCCGCAGTTGATGTCGTACCCCACGCCGCCCGGGCTGACCACGCCGTCGGCGGTGTCGAAGGCGGCCACGCCGCCGATGGGAAAGCCGTAGCCCCAGTGGATGTCTGGCATGGCCAGGGAAAACATCCGGATCCCCGGCAGGGTGGCCACGTTGGCCAGTTGGAGCAGGCTCTGGTCGTGGCGCAGCGACTCCAGCAGGGACGGCGAGGCGTAGAAGACGGCATCGACGCGCATGGGCCCATGGCGCGGGATCTTCCAGGTGACCGCGTCCACCGGCTCGATGCCGGCGATGATGTCCTCGATCTGAAAGCCCATGGGGCGCCTCGTCGTCACAAGTCGAGCACGATCCGGGCGTGCAGCCGCCCGGCGCCGCGAGTCACCGCGAGGTCGTGGTACGTCGCCGCCTTGACCACGCCGCGCACCTCGTGCCGCGCCGGGTCGAAGTGCCCGCCCTGCGCCTCGGCCTCGAGGCGGCGGCCGGTGGCGGCGCGCACCGCCAGCCGCGTGCAGACAAATCCCTGGGTGTCGAACAGGTAGATGAGCTCGTTGAGCAGTCGGACCAGCATGTCTTCGGGCGACTGGGCGTCCAGCTCGATGACGCGGCGCTCGCCGCTTTCCATCTGCGTGGGATCGGTGATCACCGCGCCCAGGCCCGCGGCGGCATGCGCGGCCAGCTCCGCCAGGTCGGCGCCGCACAGCCGCAGGGCCACGTCGCCGCCGTGAGCTTCGATCGTGTACGATGCCTCCGCGTCAGCGCACAAGGATGTAAACCTGGTAGCCGCCCAGGTTGTCCGTGGCGTTGTCGTCGTTGATGCCCAGGATCAGGCGCCCGCCGACGTTGGTCTGGAACACCCACATGGAGCCGATGACGAAGGCGCCGGGGTTGTCGCCGATCCGTCCGATCAGGGCGCCCGTGTTGGCCTTGGAGATGGGTTTCCAGAATCCGCTGGCGGTGCCCGGGGCGCCGTCAGGATCGCAGAAGACCTTGCTGTTCCGTTTGTAGTATACCTGGCCCTTGGCCATGATCTCCACCACCTGGCCGGGGACGAGGTCGATGCCGGTGTCCAGCCAGGCGGTGTCGCCGGGCAGAGCCAGCGCCTTGCGGCCCGTGTACACGGGCTTGCTGGCCGGCGCGGCGGCCGCCCCGCCGGCGGCCTGGCCGCGGCCATCCTGGTCCAGGGATGCCAGCGCGGCCGAGAGGGTCTTCTCCTGCTGCGGCGGCGGCATCGGCATGGCGGCCATGCGCTCCTTGACCAGATCGAACGACCGCGTGGTCTTGGTCAGGGAGGCGGCGGATGCGTACTGGCTGCGGACCTCCGCCTCCATGTTCTTGACGCGCTCCGCCGGCAGGGGATGGGTGCTCATGAAGGCCATGGCGGTGGAGCCCTTCTTCATGCTCTCCGCGTTGAGCCGCTGGAACATGCTGATCATGCCGCCGGGATCGTAACCGGACTGGACCATCGTGGCCATGCCCAGCTTGTCCGCCTGGCGCTCGTGGTCGCGGCTGAACTTCATGCTGGTCAGGGCGACGCCCACCCCGCCCAGGGCGCTGATGATCTCGCCCCAGCGTTCGCTCTTGGCACCCACGCCAATGCCGGCGCCCATCACGAGGCCCGTGAGCAGCAGCTGCTTGGACATCTGGTTCGTGGAGTGGCGGCCCACCACGTGGGCGATCTCATGGCCGATGACGCCGGCGACCTCGCTCTCGCTGCCAGCGGTGTTGATGAGACCCCGGTTGATGTAGATATAGCCTCCCGGCAATGCGAACGCGTTGATCTCGCCGGTGTTGACCACCTGAAACTCGTAGCCGATATCCGGACGGAGCGAATTCTGGGCCAGTTTCTGGCCGATCTGGTTGATGTAGGACTGGACGAACGAATCCTGCACCAGGTCCAGCTTGGTCTTCAGCTCATCGGAATACTGCTTCCCCATGGACTTCTCCTGCTCTTCGGAGAAGAAATTCAATCCGCCGCCCACCTTCTCCTGCTTCTTCTCGGCAGCGACAGCGCCCGTCATCGGTAAAAACGCCAACAATCCGATGACGAAAACGCTCAGCCATACATGCCGTCGGCTCATGGTATCCTCCAACTTACCGGGTGGAATGTTCATTTCACTGACAGTATAATAACACACTCCTCGGATGGAAGAATGTATGCGTAAAGATTACCATCTGCACACCGAAGTTTCAGACGGCCGCTGGCTGCCGACGGACATTTTCCGCACCGCCGCCCGGCTGGGCATCGACGAAATCTCCATCACGGACCATGACGCGGTGGGCGCGTACATTCACTTCGGCGACGTGCGCCGCGACGCCGCCGCGGCCGGCATCCGGCTGGTGCCGGGCGTTGAGTTGGACAGCGCCCATGGCGGGGTGGAAATCCACATGCTCGGTTACGAGCTGGACCCGGTTCACCCCGGCCTCACCGCCTATCTCGGTGAGGTGCAGCGACTGCGTCGCGACCGGCTCCAGGCGCTGGTGGGGCGGATCAACGACGCCCTGGGCGCACCGGCCCTGGATGCCGCGGCCGTCTTCCGGCCGTGGCGCGACACCTGCATGATGCCCCACCTGATCCAGCCTCTCCTGGTTGACGGCCGTTTCCCGGACTACCGCACCGCCAAGCGCTGGATCAAGGAAACCGTGGGCCTGCCCGTGGAAGTGCCCAAGCCCGCCGTGGCGGACGCCATCGCCCTGATCCGCGCCGCGGGCGGCTGGGCGGCGCTGGCGCATCCGGGTTTCTGCAGCGGCAATGGCGACCTCGACCTGGAGGCGTTCGTGGCGGCGTGCCGCGATTGGGGGATGACGGGGCTGGAGGTGGAGTACCGTTATCGCGGATCCGTCGAGTTCCCCAGTCGGGTGGAGGAAGACCAGTTTGTGGCTCGGATGCGCGAACTGGCACGCCGCTTCGGCCTGCGGGCCACCCGCGGGAGCGATGCGCACCAGGCCGTCGAGATGGAGACTTTCGCCGCGGATTAATAATTTCGATATTTATTAAGCTCTAGACAAATGTTGAAATACAGCCTATAATGCCATTTTTGCCGCCGTCCGCTGTGAATACGCCCGGTGATCTGAAGCGGCCGCAACGGTTTCAAATGAAATATCTCTGTTCGAGGAGTAATAGTCATGGCTGACAAGTCCTTCAATGCGTTCGAGATGGCCCAGAAACAGTTTGATCACGTAGCCGACCAGCTCAACCTGGATCAGGCGACCCGTGACATGCTGCGCTGGCCTCTGCGCGAGTATCACTTCAGCATCCCCGTCCGGATGGACGACGGATCGGTGAAGGTGTTCCGTGGCTTCCGCGTGCAGCACAACGACGCCCGCGGCCCGGCCAAGGGCGGCATCCGGTTCCACCCCCAGGAGACCGTCGACACCGTCAAGGCCCTCGCGACGTGGATGACCTGGAAGTGCGCGGTGGTGGACATCCCGCTCGGCGGCGGCAAGGGCGGCGTGATCTGTGACCCGCACAACCTGTCCCAGCGGGAACAGGAGCAGATCTGCCGCGGCTGGATCCGGCAGGTGTGGAAGAACGTGGGCCCGCTGGCCGACGTGCCGGCGCCCGACGTGATGACCTCCGGCCAGCACATGCTCTGGATGCTCGACGAGTTCGAGCAAATCCGCGGCGAGAAGCTGCCCGGCTTCATCACCGGCAAGCCGCTGGGCATGGGCGGCTCCCAGGGCCGGACGGAAGCCACCGGGTACGGCGTGATTTACTGCGTCCGCGAAGCCTGCAAGCAGCTGGGCATCGACATCAAGAAGGCCACGGCGGCCGTGCAGGGCTTCGGCAACGTGGCCCAGTACGCCGTCAAGCTGTTCAACCAGTACGGCGGCAAAGTCGTGTGCGTGTCCTGCTGGGACCAGCATGACCAGGCTTCCTATACCTTCAAGAAAAAGGACGGCATCGACGTGGACTTCCTGCTGGGCATCACCGACCGGTTCGGCGGCATCGACAAGAAGAAGGCCGCCGCGGCCGGTTACGAAGTGCTGCCGGGCAACGCCTGGATCGAGCAGGATGTCGACATCCTGATCCCGGCCGCCCTGGAGAACCAGGTCAACGCCGAGACCGTCAAGCTGATCAAGCCGTCGGTCAAGATGATCGCCGAAGGCGCCAACGGTCCCACCACGCCGGAAGCCGACGCGGTCATCAAGTCCCGCGGGATTTTTGTCATCCCCGACTTCCTGGCCAACGCCGGCGGCGTGACCTGCAGCTACTTCGAGCAGGTCCAGTGCAACATGAACTACTACTGGACGAAAGACGAGGTGCTCCAGCGTCTGGACGAGAAGATGACCTCCGCCTTCCTGGCGGTGGCCGAGCTGGCCAAGAACCGCGGCGTCTACATGCGCGACGCGGCGTACATGATCTCCATCCAGCGGGTGGCCGAGGCCTGCCGCATGCGGGGTTGGATTTAAGCGTTTCTCTCTGACACAGTGTCTCCGAACAGCCGGCTGGCCTCAGCCGGCTTTTTTTTTATTACCGCCGCCGAATTCGTTGACTTGATGGAAAATCATCTGCTATAAATCGTTTGTTTGAACACTTGAAAATCATTTCTGTTCAATTCTTCTTCAATAGGAGGTCGGGTCGTATGGATTACATCCAAGCTGTTTTTGAAGCGGTGAAAAAGCGGAACGCCGGGGAGCCCGAATTCCACCAGGCGGTACACGAGGTGCTGGATTCCCTGCGCCCCGTGATCGACAAGCACCCCGAATTCCAGGAAGCCGGCTTGCTGGAACGCCTCGTGGAGCCCGAGCGGCAGATCATCTTCCGGGTGCCGTGGGTGGACGACCTGGGCAAGGTCCACGTCAACCGCGGCATGCGCGTCCAGTACAACTCCGCCATCGGCCCCTACAAGGGCGGCATCCGCTTCCACCCCTCCGTGTACATCGGCATCATCAAGTTCCTCGGCTTCGAGCAGATCTTCAAGAACAGCCTGACCGGCCTGATGATGGGCGGCGCCAAAGGCGGGTCGGACTTCGACCCCAAGGGCAAGTCGGACAACGAGATCATGCGGTTCTGCCAGAGCTTCATGAGCGAGCTGTTCCGCCACATCAGCGATGACATCGACGTCCCCGCCGGCGACATCGGCGTGGGCGGACGGGAAGTGGGCTTCATGTTCGGCCAGTACAAGAAGCTGACGCGAAACTTCCACGGCGTCCTGACCGGCAAGGGCCTCACCTACGGCGGCTCCCTGGCCCGGACCGAAGCCACCGGCTACGGCACCGTTTATTTCTGCCAGGAGATGCTGAAGGGGAAGGGCACCTCGTTCGACGGCAAGACCGTGGTCGTCTCCGGTTCCGGGAACGTGGCCATCTACGCCCACCAGAAGGCCACCCAGCTGGGCGGCAAGGTCGTGGCCATGTCCGACTCCAACGGCTACATCCACGATCCGCAGGGCGTCAACTGGGACACCGTCCGGCAGCTCAAGGAAGTGGAGCGCCGCCGCATCAAGGACTACGTGGGCATCCACAAGCACGCCACCTACACCGAGGGGTGCATGGGCATCTGGAACGTGAAATGCGACGTGGCCCTGCCGTGCGCCACCCAGAACGAGCTGGACGAGGCGGGCGCCAAGGCGCTGCTGAAGAACGGCTGCATCGCCGTGGCCGAGGGCGCCAACATGCCGTCCACGCCCGAGGCGGTGAAGCTGTTCATTGACCACAAGATTCTCTATGGCCCCGGCAAGGCGGCCAACGCCGGCGGTGTCGCCACCTCCGGCCTGGAGATGAGCCAGAACTCCTCCCGGTTGATGTGGAGCTTCGAGGAAACCGACAGCAAGCTGCACCAGATCATGGTGAACATCTACAAGCAGGCCAGCCAGGCCGCCGAGGAGTACGGTACGCCGGGCAACCTGGTCAACGGCGCGAACATCGCCGGCTTCCTGAAGGTGGCCAAGGCGATGATGGCCCAGGGCGTCGTCTAGCTCACCTTCTCCTTCCCAAAACGCAAACAGGCGGCCTTCGGGCCGCCTGTTCTGTTTTTGCCTTCAAATCCGGGGGGCGGAACCGCTATTTGCCGTTCCGGGTCAGGAACGCCACCGCCTTCTCATTGTCGCCGTCCATGAGAATGGACACCGTGGCGCCTTCGGTGGCTTTGGGCACGTGCACCACCTGGATGATGTGCTCCAGCGGATCGGTGCCGGGCATGACCCGCCGCAGGACGTTGGGGGACTCCTTCAGGAACGCCTCGTTGAAGACGAGCCCCGGCTCGTCGGGGTACAGGGGCAGGTACCGGATGTTGGCCTCCACCAGGTCCTGGAAGAAATGGGTGCCGAACGACAGCTCGGGCACGTAGCCCTTCTTGCTGCGGGCGATCTCGATGAGCATGGCCGTGTTGTTGATGTCGCTGTAGGTGACCCGGACCCCCAGTTTGATGTCGCCGCGGCTCCCCCAGCGCCCCGGCCCCATCAGGATGAACTTGCGGGTGGGCAGCCGGTGGTTCAGCTCGCCCACCACCTTGCCCACCTGGATCAGGTCGTCCATGTTGCTGATAGCGTCGTAGGCGATGGGATCGACGTAGACGATGTACTCCACTCCGTCAATCTGACCGGTGGTGATGTAGCGATTCGCCGTGAACAGAACGGAGTCGCCCGGAATGTCCGTCGGGATCGACACGTTCGTGATGGCGCCGGCGCCGTAACTCTGGGGCCGGCACTGCAGCAGGTAGGGCCGGTGGACGTCGCCGTCGCAGGCAAACTCGATGTCCACCGGGAAACCGAGCTCCTTCTCCAGGATGGTGAGGATGGCCATAAGCTCGGGGATGAACGGGCTGCGCTCGATGAGGTTGGTGAAGGTGATCAGGGGGATGCCCGACTTCAGGTCCATCAGGGCGCCGACCGGCGGCACGATCTGACCTTCCCGGTACATGGCCACTATCTGGGAGAGGGCGGGGAAGTCGTGGCCCAGCTCCTTGAGCAGCCGGTCGAAAGTCAGGGTTTCGAACCGGCGGCTCTCGAGGTTGATCACGTCGATGTACTTCTGCGAGTAACGGAGCACGTCCTCGGGGGTGACGTTCACGCGGAGGTTGGGCTGGCCGGGCGAGATCAGGACCGGATAGTCCTCGCCCACCCGGTCGACGGCCCGAGTGCCCAGCCCCGCCACCAGGCGGATGATCCCGTCGGTGCGGCGGATCCGCGGCGACCAGCGGAATTCGTTCCGGCTGAAAGCGACCCCGGCGAAGGCGGGAAAGAAGTACTTGCCCACGCGGCGGCCCACCACCTCCTGGATCAGGACCGCCATCTCCTCGTGGAAATCGATCAGGCCGCGCTCGCGGCGGTACTCCAGCGGATCGGGGGAAAACACGCTGGCGTACACCTCGAGGATGGCGTTCACGAGCCCCTCAAGGCGCTCCTTCTTGCTGCCCTGATTGGCGACGAACAGGCTCTTGTACTTGCCGGCGAACGAGGAGCCGGCGCTGTCCTCCAGCAGACTGGATGAGCGCACCACGAGGGGCCGCTCCCCAAAGTCGTCGAGCGCCAGACTGAGTCCGGCGATGATTTCGGGCGACAGGGCGGAGTTCTTGAAGATCTGCTCCAGGTAGAAATGCTCCTGTCGGATCTCGGAGGGGTCGCGGTACTTGATGTTGGGCATCTCCTCCAGGGCATTGTAGTTGAGAAAATCCATGATGCCGTCGGAGGTCACGTACCAGGTTTTGGGCGTGCAGACGTTGCGCAGGAGAACGTTCTGCTGCTTGACCGACTCCAGGATGGACTCGGCCCGGAACAGGCCGGCGGCCTTGCCGCCCAGCTTGCCCACGCCGGAGGCCGGGCCGATGGTCCGGGACAGGATGTCGGCGAAGTCGGCCACGTCGACGTGCTTCTTGGTGGTGTTGATGTAGTCCAGGTTTTCGCTGTAGAAACGCCGGATCAGGGCAACGCGCAGACCCTGGTTCTCCTCGGGCGACAGGCTGCGCTGGGCGTCGGGCATGAGACTGAACCGGTGCACCGCGTCGGTCACCTCGCCGAGCTGGACGTCCCGCTTGCCAGCGGCCAGGGTGAGGAAGCGCGCCTGCTCGTGCCGCAGCCACAGCCGCAGCATCCGGCCGATCTCCTCGTCGAGTAGCTCGTTGTTGGCGATGCGGAAGATTTCATCGGCGAACTGCTCGAAGACGTTGCGGTCGTAGCGCGGCGCGGGCTCGTTGGGGTTGAAGCCCATCGCGGCGTAGACCTTCTCGCCTTCGGCGCGCAGCCGCTCGATGAAACCGGCAACATCCTTGATGTTGCGCTTGAAGAGGTAGTTCATCATCTTGCGGCTGATGCGGTTGAGCAGAATGGGGTTGGTCTCCCGCAGCAGGTCGACGATGACCCGCCACTCCGGCTTGGCTTCCGGCCGGGGCTCCGGCCGGAAGTCCGGCTTGGGGTCCGGTTTGGAATCGGTCATGCGCGTTCCTCCCTGGCGTGCGGTCACTCCGCGGGCCGCGCCGTCTTGAAAATCACTCCGTGCCCGATCCGGCCGTCAATGCGCACCTCGAGCGACGGGGCCACCCGGACGTGCCGCAGGTGCTCGGTTTCCTGCTCCGCCGGCAGGGCGTTGAGCCAGTCCCAGTCGATGCGGCCGTCCTCCGGATTCATGGGCACCGAGAAGTACCCGATGCGCAGCGAGGTGATGTTCTGGAAGAAATGGGAACCCTGCGACGGATCGACGTTGAGCTGGGGCAGGCTGACCTCGACGATGACCTTGGCCCCGTTGATCTGGCCCCAGTGCACGGGAATCCCCAGCCACGGGTCCGATGAGCCCCAGCGGCCGGGGCCGGCCAGGATGTACGGCCGCTTCGCCTCGCGCAACCCCTGGTTGAGCCGGTCCACTTCCATGGCGATGCGCGGCGTGTCGGCGGCGGTGAAGTTCTCGGTCTTGACGTACACGACGTCGGCGATCTCGCGGAAGATCCCGTTGCCCAGCACCCGGGTGCTGAAGCCGAACGTGGCCGCGGGATCCAGCCCGCCGAGATCCACGGCCACCAGCTCGTCGCTGACCACCATGGGCCGGACCTGCAGGAGACCGAACCGGGCGGGCAGGCCCCGGGCGGGATCCAGCGTGCCGGCGAACTCCATCTCGATGGGGCAGCCCATGGCGTCCGCAGCGAGCCGGAGGAGCTGGATCAGAATCTTCGACAGCGGCATGACCTCGTTCTTGAGGATGTGGGCGAAGGTGATGATCCGGGGACCCGCGGCGTTGGTGCCGTCGTACACCCGGTCTTCGCGCGCCGCGAAGGTGGAGGCCAGATACTTGAGCGCGCCGTCCTGCTCGGCCGCCTGCAGGGGCAGGTGCACCAGGTACTGGTCCTCGTCGTCGTAGGCCCGGGAGTAGAAGTCCTTCATGTTGATGGCATAGAAGTCCTTCTGCGAGTGGTTCAGCATGTCCTTGATGGTGCCGAACTGGGGGATCACCCGCGGGTAGGCCGGACAGTACCGGAGCACGGCCCCGCCGTCGACGACGGTCTTGCCCAAACCCAGCGCGAGACTGACCACGCCGTTTTCCGGACGGGCATAGCCGGCCGGGTAATAGTTGTAGGAACAGCCGACGCCGGAAAAATCCGGGTAGAACCGGTCCCGGTACAGGCGGCCCACCACCTCCTGGATGATCACCGCCATCTTCTCTTCCTCGATCCGGTGGTTGGTGGACTCGATGTAGGCCTTGGCTTTGCGGAAGAATGTCGAGGCGTATACCAGCTTGATGGCGTTGGCCAGATCCTTGAACCGGGCGTCGGTCTCGGTGTGGTTGTTCGGGAGCATCTTGGTGGCGTAGATTCCGGCGAACGGCTGGTAGAGGGCGTCCTCCAACAGGCTGGAGGATCGCACCGCCAGCGGCACCTTGACGTAGCGGACCAAGTCCCGCAGGTCGCCGACGATCGTGGGCGGCAGGTCGGCGTTGAGAAAACGGCTGACGATGAGACGGTCCGACGTTTCCCGCGCCGCGAACTCCCACAGCTCGTTCCGGGCCATGAACGCGTCGAAGACGTCGGTGCCGATGACCAGCGTCTTGGGGATGGCGATCTGGACGCCCGGATATGCGTCTTCAGCCAAATGCTCGCTGAGCAGCTTGTCGGAGAAGGCCAGCCCGCGGGCCTTGCCGCCGAGCGAGCCGGGCCCGAGCCGCATGAAGCGGCAGTAACTGTCGTACATGCTCCGGGAGAACCGCACGATGCCGCCGCGCTGGATGCGGCGGTGATGATCGTCCCATTCCTGCCGCAGGCGCTGGCGCATGGCGCCGGGGTCGTCACCGCCGGCGGCTGCCGGAAGGTCAAAGCGCTCCGCCAGCCGGAACTCCGTGCGGGCGACCAGCCAGCGGCGCAACTCGCCCTGCCGGACAAGCCGGAGCAGCACGGCGTCGGGCACCGTTTCGAGGACGCCCATGAGCGCGGACAGCCGGTTGACCCGCGCGACGGGGCGCCCGGTGTCGTCCCGGATGATCAGCTCGCCGAATCCGAACCGATCGTGCAGGAACTTGCGGAAATCGGCGGTCAGCGTGGGGCTCGTCTTGAGCAGGAACCCCGCGCCCAGGCGCTGCGCCGCCTCGGCCAGTTCCGGTTCGCTGGACTGGAGCAACACCGGCAGGTGGGGCGACCGGCGCTGCACCATCCGGACGAAGTCCAGCCCCGCCTCTGGATCGACGTGACCGCCCCGTGGGAACTGAACGTCGGAGATCACCCCCAGCAGATTGTCCCGGAAAGAGTCGAAGACCGCCTCGGCCTGTTCATAGGTGTTGGCCAGGTGGACCTTGGGGCGCGCCTTCTGGCGGAGGACGCGCTGTTCGAAGGTCAGCTCCTCCTGCAACAGCTCGTTTGTCTGGTCCCAGAGCTCCTCGAAGAGCGTCGGCAGGTAGACCGAGTAGAAGCGGGGCGAGTCCTCGATGAGCAGCAGATTGTGGACGCCGACGTTCTCCGTGTCCGACCGGGCGTTCTTGAGATCCTCGATGTACTGGATGATTCCCAACAGGATTTTCCCGTCGCCCTGCCACACGAAGATCTGGTCGACGCTCTGGCGGTCGTTGAGCTCCATCAGCCGCTGGAGCTCCGGCGTGTTGAACGCCAGCAGCACCACCGGCACGTCCGGCTGCGCCTCCTTGACCTTGCGGCCGAAGGTGAAGGGGTCCATGTCCCCCATCCGCATGATGCTGACCACCAGGTCGTAGTGTGCCTCACCGAGCGCTTCGAGGGCGGCCTGGCTGCCGGACACGCGGTGCAGGATGGGTACATACCCCAGGTCGCGCTGCTTGTATGCCAGTCCCAGCAGGTCGGAGAGTCGGCCGTCCTCCTCGAGAATGAAGTAATCGTACAGGCTGGCCACCAGCAGGACCTGGCGGATCTTGTACGGCATCAGCTTCTGCAGAGGCGCGGTGAACAGCTGCTCGTAGGAGAGCGGGCGCGACGGGTCCGCGGCGGGAGCCTGACCCAGATTGTCGGTGGACCGGTTCATGCTCGTCTCCCCGGGCGGGGCGGCCGCCTCAGACCCAGCCTCTCAGTTTGCAGGCCTCGGCCACCCGCTGGATGGCGATCATGTACGCCGCATCCCGCATGTACAGGCTCTGGCCGCGGGCCAGCGCCGACACTTTCAGGTAGGCGTCGGTCATCTTGGTGTCCAGCTTGGCCAGCACCTCGTCGCGGGTCCAGTAATTGTTCGTGTTGCTCTGCACCTGCTCGTAGTAGCTGCAGGTGACGCCGCCGGCGTTGGCCAGGAAATCGGGGATCATGAAAATGCCGCGTTCCCGGATGACCGCGTCGGCCTCCGGCGTGGTGGGCCCGTTGGCGCCCTCGGCGATGACCTTGACCTGTTTGGAGACGCGCGGCACGTTCTCCTTGGTGATCTGGTGTTCCATCGCCGCCGGCACCAGCACGTCCACGTCCTGTTCCAGCCAGGCGTCGCCGGGCAGGACCTCGTAGCCCAGTTCGCCGGCGCGACCCTTGTCAATGCCGCCGAAGCGGTCGGTGATGTCCTGCAGCTCCGCGAGGCGGAATCCGTCCCGCTTGCGGAAGGCATACGCGCGGTTGTCGTTCTGGTCCCAGCACGACACGCAGACGGCCCGGCCGCCGTACTCCTCGAAGAGCCGGATGGCGTGTTGCGCCACGTTGCCGAAACCCTGGAACGAGGCGGTGGTGTTGGCGATCGCCAGACCCATCTCGGTGAGCGCCTCGCGGAGCACGTAGATCAGGGCGTAGCCCGTGGCTTCGGTGCGGCCCAGCGAACCGCCCATGTCCACCGGCTTGCCGGTGATGAAGCCCGGCAGCTTGCGGTTGTGGATGCGCTCGTACTCGTCGAGCATCCAGATCATGTGCTGGGGGTTGGTCATGACGTCGGGCGCCGGCACGTCCTGCAGCGGCCCCACGTTGTATGCCACCTGCCGGACCCAGCCGCGGCAGATCTGCTCCTGCTCCCGCTGGGACAGGTTGTGCGGATCGCAGATCACGCCGCCCTTGCCGCCGCCCAGGGGGATGTCCACCACCGCGCATTTCCAGGTCATCCACATGGCCAGCGCGCGCACGGTGTCGATGGTCTCCTGCGGGTGGAAACGGATGCCGCCCTTGCACGGCCCGCGGGCGTCGTTGTGCTGCACCCGGAAGCCCTGGAACACCTCGACGGTGCCGTCGTCCATGCGGATGGGGATGGTGAAATGGTACTCGCGGAGCGGGCGGCGGAGCAATTCGCGCGCGGCGCGGTCCAACCCGAGCTGTTCGGCCACGCCGTCGAATTGCCGCTGAGCCATTTCGTATGCGTTGAACGATGGTTCGGCCATGGTGACACCTCGCCTGGGGCAGGATGTGGGTCAAGGGATCGTACGGATTCTATTATAAGGTGAAACGATCGCCAAATTAAATCGATCCGGCGGGTCAAGAACCGGACGGCGGGTGAAGCGGCGGGCGGGGTCGGGGGAATCAGGCCGCCGGGTCCGCCGGACGGCGGGCCTGCCGCCAGTAGGCCGCGGCGGCGCCCAAAAATAGCAGGATGGCGATGAACTGGGACGTTGACACGAAGCCCGGCAGGATCCAGCCGCGCAGATCGCCCCGCAGAAACTCCACGCTGAAGCGGAAGATCGAATAGAGGCCCAGGTAGATCAGAATGATCTGCCCGTCGAATCGCTTGCGGCGGTACAGCCAGAGGAGAAATCCGAAGATGAGCAGATTGCCCAGTGACTCGATGAGTTGGGTGGGGTACAGAGGCACGTTCAGATAGTCGGGTTCCACCATGCAGCCCGGGTCCGTGAAGGTCACGGCGATGGCGCCGCCGGCCGGCCGGCCGTGACAACAGCCGGCGGTGAAACAGCCCAGGCGCCCGAAGAAATGGCCCACGGCGATGCCCGGCGCGAACGCGTCGGCCACGCGCCAGCCGGGCAGGCGATGGCGGTGGAAGTACCAGGCCGACCATGCCAGGGCGGCGATCAGCCCGCCGTAGAAGACGCCCGCCGACCGCAGGAAATCCAGACTGAAAATGTTGGCGGGATTCTCGTAATAAAACGGGTCGGTGAAGACCATCAGCACTTTGGCCCCCACCAGGGCGACGAGCACCACCGCGAGGCCGAAGTCCCAGAAGATACGGCTGTCCATCTCCTCATACCGGGCGCCGAGGCGGGCAGCCACCCAGATCCCGGCCACGAAGGCGGCGGCGACCAGAAAGCCATACGGCGAGATGACAAAGGAGCCGATCCTGAAAAGCTCGGGCCACATGATGAGTCACCCGTCACGGCGTGCCGGGTGGCTGCGGAGCCCCTCGGCGAACCGGCGGCGCTATTCGGTTTCTTCGCCCTTTTCCTGGCGGGCTTTTTCCACGATCTTGGTCTGGATCTGGCTCGGCACGATCTCGTACCCGGCCAACTCCATCGTGTAGGACCCGCGGCCGCCTGTCATGGACGTCAGGTCGGGCGCGTAAGTGAGCATCTCGGCCATGGGCACCTGGGCGCGGATGGCGGTGTGGTGGCCTCGGGACTCCATGCCCTGGACGCGGCCGCGCCGCGAGTTGAGATCGCCCATGATGTCGCCCGCGTTCTCCTCCGGGACGAAGATCTCGACCTTCATGATGGGTTCCAGCAGGACCGGCCGGGCGACTTCCATCGCCTTCTTGAAGGCCAGCGAGCCGGCGATCTTGAAGGCCATTTCCGACGAATCGACATCGTGGTAGGAGCCGTCGTAGAGGGTCACCTTGAAGTCGACAACGGGGTAGCCGGCCAGGAAGCCGCGCTCGGACGCCTCGACGATGCCCTTCTCGATGGCCGGGATGTACTGCTTCGGCACCGAGCCGCCGAAGATCTCATCCACGAACGAGAAGCCGGCGTCCCGCTCCTGGGGCTCCATGCGGATCTTGCAGTCGCCGAACTGGCCGTGGCCGCCGGTCTGCTTCTTGTGCCGGCCCTGGACGTCGGCCTTCGCCGTGATAGTTTCCCGGTACGGAATCTTGGGCTGTTTGAGCAGGACCTCGACGCCGTAACGGCTCTTCATGCGCTCCACCGTCACCTCGACGTGAAGCTGGCCGGAGCCGGACACGAGCAGCTCCTTGGTCTGCGGGTCGCGCTGGAAGGTGAACATGGGGTCTTCCTCGCGCAGCCGGGCCAGGGCGTTGCTGATCTTTTCCTCGTCGCCGCGGCTCTTGGGTTCCACCGCGAAGCTGATGGCCGGCTCGGGATACTTGAGCTGGGGCAGCAAGGCCGGCTTGGCGCTGTCGGCCAGGGTGTGTCCCGACTGGGTGGCCTTCAGCTTGGCGACGGCCACGATGTCGCCGGCCCGCGCCTCGGAGATGGGCGCCGGCGTCTTGCCCTGCATCACCTGGAGGGAACCAAGCCGCTCCTGTGTTTCGGCGTTGACGTTGTACACCGAGGTGTCGGACTGGATGGTGCCTGAAAACACCTTGAAAATCGAAATGCGGCCGGCGAACGGGTCGGCGATGGTGCGGAAAACGTAGGCCACGCTGGGCTGTTCGGCGCCCACTTTACGCTTGATGGGCTCCTTGGACTTGATGTCGATCACCTCGATCTCGCCCCGGTCGGCCGGGGAGGGCAGGAACTTGACCGCGGCGTCCAGCAGCTGGGCGGAACCGAAATTCTGCGTCGCCGCGGTGCAGAACACCGGCACCAGGGTGCGGGCCAGGATGGCTTTCTTCAAACCGGCCACCAGGTCCTCCTCCGGGAGGGAACCTTCCTCGAAGAACTTCGACATCAGCGCTTCGTCGCTCTCGGCGATCATCTCGATGAGCGCCTCGCGGCGGGCGGTCGCTTCGTCCTTGAGGTCGGCCGGGATGTCCGCAACGCTGTACTTGCCGGACTCGTCGGCCTGGAACAGGTAGGCCTTCTCGGCGATGAGGTCGACGATGCCGCGGAAGTCCTTCGCCTGTCCGATGGGAATCTGCACCGGCACCGCGCTGCGGCCGAAGGTCTCGTGCACATTGGCCAGGGCACGCTCGAAATCGGCATTCTCGCGGTCCATCTTGTTGATCACGATCACGCGGGGCAGGGCGAACTCGTCGGCGAAGCTCCACACCTTTTCGGTCTGGACCTCGACGCCGGCGATGGCGTCCACCACCACCACGCCCGTGTCCGCCACCCGGACCGCCTCCCGGGCGCTCTGGACGAAGGCCATATAGCCGGGCGTGTCGAGCAGGTTGATCTTGTGCTTGTCGTGCTCGCAGTAGGCCAGCGCGCTGCGGATGGACACCTTGCGGGCAATCTCGTCTTCATCGAAATCGGTGACGCTGTTGCCCTCGTCCACCTTGCCCAGCCGGGTGGTCATCCCGGTGTGGAACAGGATGCCGCTGACCAGCGATGTCTTGCCGCAGCCCCCGTGGCCGATGAACACGAGATTTCTGATTTTGTCCGTGTCGAAAACCTTCATAGCCCGCCTCTCCTTTCGACATATTTCGGGGGAAAAACGCCCGCTGAGAAAGTCGAAATTCTAGCACAGCGACCGGAAGGCGGCAACAGGAAAGTGTGTGGCGTCGGCGCGGCTGTTGCCATTTTTTGTCAGCTCTGCTGACTTTTCTTGTCGCCGGTCACCCCGCTTCCACTCTGCAGAGCGTCGGGCGGGGTTTGGACAGTGGTACCTGATTTGCTAGAAATAAAGCAGGAGTCGCCATATGAACAAACGGGGTTTCTCCTTGTTGGAGTTGTTGATCGTCGTGGTGATCATCGGAATCCTGGTATTCATCGCCGTACCCTACCTGATCGAATCGAAACGAGCGGCCGAGTCCGTGGCCGCCCAGTCCACACTGCGCAACATCGCGGCTGCGGAGGTGGCGTACACCGCCAAGACCAGCCCACGCAGCTTCGCTCCACTGGCCACCCTCACCCAGATGAACCTGATCGACGGCCGATTCAGCAGCGGCAGCGCGACCTTCGACGGTTACGTCTTCAGCGGCGAAAGCACCACCACCTTCTTCACCGTGTATGCGCGGCCCCTGGTGACGGGCAGCCAGCCGACGTTCTATATCAACCACTCCTACGTCATCCATTACGAAAACCACGCACCGGTGAGATGATCCGCCGCCAGTAAGGACTGGAAACGGCGCGGCAGTTGGGCTATCATCGCCTCACTCCTGCAAGGGGATAGCCGCATGCGCCGTTCTCCGCCCGTCCGGCACCAGCTTGCGCTCCTGCTGGCCGCAGTGGCGCTGATCCAGGTACCGTTCGCGCTGTTGATGCCCTTCCACATCGATGACCGAGTGTACCTGGACGTCGCCCGAAACGTGGCCCGGGAGCCCTTCCTGCCGTTGCTGCAGCCCGCCATCTGGGAGGGGCAGCTCTGGTCGGACATGATGTCCCACTCCCATCCGCCGCTGGTTTGCTACTACATCTTCCTGCTGGACCGGCTGGGGGGGGCGGAGCCGGAGGCGGCCATCCACCTCGGTTTCATCGCCTTCGCCGTGCTGTTCGTCGCGGCCATGTACCGGTTTCTCGAGCTGCTGCGGCTGCCCCCGCTCGTGGGCAGCCTGATGGCGTTCTTCGCCCCGGTCGTGTTCATCTCCAGTCACACCATCATGATGGATGTGCCGACGCTGGCGCTGGGCCTGTGGGGGGTGGTCCTGGCCTGGGAAGGATTCGAGACGGGCCGTCCCGGCCGGCTGCTCGCCGCCGGCCTGTGCCTGGCCGCGGGGGTCTGGACGTCCTTCAGCGCCATGTTCTACCTGCTTCCGGCGGCCGGCTGCGGCCTGTTCGGCCGCCGCCCGCTCCGCCAGGTGCTCCTGGTGGCGCTGCCGCCGGTTCTGGCCATGGCCGGTTGGCTGACGCTGGTCCAGGTGATGACCCACCGGTTCGTGGTGCAGGACATGATCCGTTTTCTCGGCGAGTTCAGTGCGCGGCCGAGCTCCGACATGACGCGGCGCGTCCTGTACAACCTGCTGGTGGTGGGCGGCACCCTGGTGGTGCCGGCGGGCATCCTCGTCTGGCGGTTGCACCGCATCCGTGGCAAGCTGTACCTGTTGGCGGTCTGTCTGGTTGGACTGGTTGCCGCGGTCGCGCTGCCGGAGGCCGGATACTACCACCAGGCCGCCATCGCCGTTCTGGCGGTCGCCGGCGCGGTCTTTCTGATCGAGGGAGGAGTTGAAGCCGCAGCGGCCGCCCGAGCGGCGGATCCACCGACCGCCGCACGGTGGTGGACAGTGGGCGCCTGGATCCTGTTTCTGGCCCTGGTCGCGGTGGTCGCCTTTCCGCACGGGGCGGCCCGCTATCAGCTCTGGCTCGTGCCGCCGCTCGTTGCCGCCTTCACCCTCGCCCTGAACGGGCGAGTCGACGCCGCCGGGGCCGGCGGCTCCCCCTGGCTGCGCCGGCCGAGTGTTGTCAACGCCATCATCGTCCTGCACGTCGCGGTGGCGTGCGCCGGCGCCCTGGCCGACCTGGAGCTGGCCCGGGGCTACCGGCAGGCCGTGCGTGACATCTTCGGCAAGTACCGCTCCGCGGACCACCGCATCTGGGTGGCCGGGGAGTGGCAACTGCGATACTACGCGCTGGCCGCCGGCGGACGAACCATTCTCCGCTACGACGGCCGGCCGGTCCCCGGCGACCTGCTCGTGAAACCGGTGCTCACCGCGCCCACGTGGGATACTCCGTACGAGTCGCCGGCGTACGGCTTTGAGCTGGAAACGCTGGAGGTGCGCAGCCGGTTTCCCGTGCGCATCCTGAACCGCGCCGCCCAGGCAGGTTTTTACAGCGACTACTGGGGGCTGCTGCCGCTCTGGGTGAGCGCCGCTGACACGCCGCTCGAGGCCATCCGGCTGATCATGGTGCGGCAGACCGTGCCGTCCGATCCGGCCCGCGCGGCCCGGGAGAACCAGGGCATGCTGCGGCCGGATTGGTCCGGCGAACTGCCCCCCTGAGCCGCTCCGCGGCCGGACGCCCTCTCTGCCACATCACCCGGGTTGACGGATGGAGTTGCCGAAAAACGCGCGGCGCTGAAGCCGCGCCGTGAATCAGTCGGTGAGGTTGAGGCGGACTTCCTCCTCCGGGTGCAGCCGGTTGTAACCCGCGATGCCCACCCAGGTCGCCACGAGCGTGGCGAAGGTGAGCACGTCTCGCCAGGTCAAATCATGCCAGACGGGGGTCAGCAGCGCCGGAATCAGGAGCGTGATGATCAGGTACACGGCCACCGCGGCGATGAAGGCGAACGCCATCTGGGAGCGGGTCACCCCGAGGATCAGCGGCCGGCGGATGGGCGCGGGCACCGGAGGCTGTGGCGGGATCATTATTTCGTCTCCGCCGGCCGGATCTGGAAGTCCTCCGATTCCGCAGGCTTGACCAGCCGGTCGCCGATCTTGACGTCCGCGTACACTTTGCGCGGCACGTTGACGGGGATGTCGGCGTCGCCCTGCCGGATCTTCACGAAAAAGTAGGTGTAGCCCGCCTCGATGTTCACTTCTTCAGCGGGGATCTGCTGCATGCTCTTGTTGTAACGGATTTTTTCCACGACCGGTCCGTCCACCGGCATCAGGTAGCGGAGCGAGAGCCAGGCCCGGAACCAGACGTAGCTGTCACGCTCCCGGCCCGCCAGCTCGTAGAGTGCCCGGAGGCTCTCCGGACTGTTGGCGCGCCCCAGGGTGGCGGCGGCGTCGTAGCGGACCTCGCGCACCGGGTCGCCGAGCAGGGGCTTCACCGCCGACACATACTCGGGCTTCATCATGTACTTCAGGCCGCGCACCGCCCCCCAGCGCACCGAGGGTGATTCGTGCCGCAGCGCCTCGAGGATCACCGGCGCTCCCTTCCCGCCGCCGATGCGGCCCAGGAGGTAGAGTGCGTAATACTTGTCCTGGAGCTTGGTGGAATTCTGGTAGCGGCGGATGAGCGGCTCCTCGGCCTCCGCGCCCATCTGAATGATCTGGTCCGCGTAATCCGTGGCCACGGCCTCGCCTCGGTGCGCGACGAGCTTGTCGAAGATGCGGTCGAACGAGAAGTAGCGGATGATGGGCTGGTTGAAGATCAGGAAAATCACCGCCGCGATGACAACCAGCGGCAGCAGGACGAATTTCAGAAAATACTTGAACGTCATGGCGCCCCTTGTCCGGGTCGGTTTGCCGCCGATTATAGCACGGCCGGGCCGCTACACAACCAGCCGGGGGATTTGCGCGCCGATGCGGCTGACGATCTCGTAGTTGATCGTGTGGCACAGGGCGGCCAGTTCGTCGGCGGTGATGCGGTTGTCACCCTGACTGCCCAGCAGGACGGTCTCGGATTCCACCGCTGCGTCGGGGATGTGGGTGACATCCACCATGGTCATGTTCATGCAGACGCGCCCCAGCACGGGCGCCCACCGGCCGCCGATCAGGACGTGCGCCTGATTCGACAAACCGCGGTCGTAGCCGTCGGCGTAACCCACCGGCAGCACCGCCAGCCGGATCGGCTGGGTGGTCCGGTGTGAGCAGCCGTATCCGACGTAGGCGTTGGCGGGGACGTCCTTGATCTGCGCCACCCGCGTCTTCCAGGTCAGCACCGGCCGGAGCACCGGCGGTTGCTGGTTCTGGAGGATGGCGGCGAGGTAGGTCTCCTTCGACGGCCACAACCCGTAACTGCTGATGCCCACGCGGACGAGATCGAAATGGGTGGCGGCGAACAGGATCGTCGCCGCTGAGCAGGCGGTGTGCCGCAGCCGGGGCGACACGCCGGCGGCTTCCAGGGCGGCAGCCATCCGCCGGAAGGCCGCGAGCTGAAGCAGGGCGAAGGAGTGGTCGGTGGTGTCCTCGATGTTGGCAAAATGCATCCCGACGCCCTGGAGCTGCAGGTGGTCCGACCGGCGGACGGCCTCGATGAACGCAGGCAAGGCGTCTTCCATCACGCCCTGGCGGTGGACCCCGGTCTCCAGTTTGAGATGGAACGGGGACCGTCGGCCGCGGCGGGCGGACTCCGCCTGCAGCCGGTCGACGGATTCAAGGTTGTAGAGGACGGGCTCCGCGCCGAGCTCCACGACGTCACCCAGCTGGTGCAGCGGCACGTACCCCAGGATGACGGTGGGGGTGCCGACGCCGCCGGCGCGCAGCGCGGCGACTTCCTCGACGCAGTTCACCCCAAGATAGTCGACGCCAGCTTCGGCGGCCAGCCGGGCGATGGGCAGCAGACCGTGGCCGTAGGCGTTCGCCTTGACCACGGCCATCAGCCGGCAACCGGGGGCCAACAGGCGCCGGAAGGTGTCCAGGTTGTGCCGGTAGGCGTCCCGGCTGATCTCGATGTGCTGGATGTAAGCTGTTGGCGTCATGATGCGCGAACCCAAACCAGCGAAATTGTAATCAATTCATCCTGATTTGTATATTAGAATAAGCAGCCGATTCTTAAGCAGGAGCATATGATGGACAAAAAGGTGGTCATTTTCCTGGTGGTGGGACTGGTGGTGGGATTTGTGGCGGGCTATTTCACCCACCAACTGGCGAACCCGAATCCGGCAACGCCCGAGCCGGCGGCCGCCGGGGCGCAGCCGGCTGCGGGGACGGGGGCTTCCTCGCCGGAGGCTGACGCCCAGATGGCGGAGTTTCAGCAGCAGGTGCAGCAGCTCGAAGCGACCATCAAGAAACAGCCGGACAACCTCGAGGCGCTCATCCAGTTGGGAAATATCTATTACGACACCAAGCAGTTCGACCAGGCGATCACCTGCTACGAGCGGGCGGTGAAGCTCGACGGGCGCAACCTGTCGGCGCGGGTGGACCTGGCCACCTCCCGGTACTACGTGGGGCAGCTGGAGCCCGCCGTCGCCGGCCTTCAGTCGGTCCTGAAGGAGGACCCCAATCATCCGCAGGCCCTCTACAACCTGGGGATCATCATGCTGCACGGCGCCAACGACCTCCAAGCGGCCCGGGACTACTGGTCGCGCCTCGTGGCGACGAACACCACCACCATCGATCTGGAGACGGTGAAACAGCGGCTGGCGGTCATCGACAACATGATCCGCCAGGGCGGCCCGGGCAATGCGGCACCGGGCACCGCGCCCAAGCAATGACCGACGGGCCGCCATGCCGACCACCATCGGCTCCGACGCCGTCATCGACGCCATCCAGGAAGCCATCGTCGTGGTGGACCGGGAGCGGCGCGTGGTGCGCGCCAACGCCTCGGCTCTGGCCATGCTGGGGTTGCGGCCCGAGGAGCTGCTGGGGCGCCCATGCGCGGAGGTGGTCAACTGCGAGGCGTGCCGCGACAACTGCCCGTTCCAGCGAATCCTGAACGGGGGGGCGGCCGAGCGCCAGTTCAACATCCGGCTGGACGGCCCGTGGGGCGACGCCGGCCGGCGCATCTGCCTCACCTCCAACCCCGTCGTGGACGCGCGCGGCACCGTGGCCGGCCTGGTGGAGAATATCCGCGACGTGGGGCATCTCAATGAGCTGCTCCGCGACAAGGAGGAACTGGGCCGCCGCGCCCGCGACGAGCGCAACCGGTTTCAGGCCATCCTGGACTCCGTCCCCGACGGCATCTACACCATCGACACCGACTGGCGCATCACCAGCTTCAACCGCGAAGCCGAGCGGATCACCGGCTACACGGCGGCGGAGGCGGCGGGGCAGTATTGCTACAAGATCCTCAACAGCTCTCTCTGCCAGGAGGCATGCCCCCTGAAGCGGACTCTGGAGAGCGGCGTGCCGCTGCACGACATCGAGGGCGCCGTGACCAACCGGAACGGCGAGACCGTCCGGCTGCTGTTTTCAACGGCGGTTTTCGAGGAACCCGGCCAGGCCATAGCTGGCGGCGTGGAGAGCGTCCGCGACCTGGGCGTGCTGCGCCAGCTGCTGGCACAGGCGCCGGACGAGAACCCGGAGAGCAGCCTGGTGGCGTTCGATCCGCGCATGGCCCAGATCATGGCGCTGGTCCAGCGGATCCAGGACACCGATTCCACCATCCTGATCACCGGCGAGAGCGGGACCGGTAAAAGTATGCTGGCCAAGGAAATCCACCGCCTCAGCCCGCGGCGGAACCGGCCGTTCATCAAAATCAGTTGCGCGGCCCTGGCGGAAACCCTGCTCGAATCGGAGCTCTTCGGCCACGTCCGGGGCGCCTTCACCGGCGCGGTGCAGGACAAACCGGGGAAATTCGAGGCGGCCGATGGCGGCGTCGTGTTTCTGGACGAGATCGGCGATGTGCCCCCGGCCACGCAGGTCAAGCTGCTCCGCTTCCTGCAGGAGCAGGAATTCGAGCGGGTGGGGTCCAACCGGACCATCCGGGTGAACGTGCGCATCATCACCGCCACCCACCGGGACCTGCCGCGGATGGTCCGCGAGGGGAAGTTCCGCGAGGACCTCTACTACCGCCTGGCCGTGATCCCCATCCACCTGCCGGCGTTGCGGGAGCGGCCGGGGGACCTGCTGGGCATCGTGGGGAAGGTGTCGCGGGAGCTGGCCGAACGACTCGGACAGGAACTCAAGACCATCTCCCCGGACGTATTGGAGGTGTTTTCCCGCTATCCCTGGCCCGGGAACATCCGCGAACTCGAGAACGTGCTGGAGCATGGCTACGCCTGCACCGCGGGCAAGGTCATCACCACCGACAGCCTGCCCCCTTCACTGAGGACAGAGGCGGCTGAGGCGTCTCCGCCGCGTTCCTGGCTGCCACCGCCTGCCGGGGAGAGAGCGCGCGTCCTGGAGGCTCTCCATCGCAACAACTGGAAGATCACCGCCGCAGCGGCCGCCCTGGGTTGCGACCGCACCACGCTGTGGCGCAAGATGAAGAAATTCGGCCTGCAGCGCACCTGAACCCGCCGAAGCCAAACGCCGCGGGAGCCGCTGCATATTTATCTAAATCATTGAAAATAAGCGCCTAAAAAAGAAACCCTAGCCAGGGGGGAGCTAGGGCTTAGGCTGTTGAATAAGCAAGATAGGCATCTCGCTTATTTGTCATAATTATATGTGATGTTTCTGGAAAATCAAGTAGATTTTTTCCCGGACACGATCTCGGCCGTATCCATGGCGATGACCAATTCCTCGTTGGTGGGCACCACGAGCACCTTGACCGGAGAGTCGTCGGTTGAGATGACGGCTTCCTTCGAGCGCAGGCCGTCATTGCGCTTCTTTTCCAGCTTGATACCCAGGCGATCCAGCCCTTCGATGGATTTTTCCCGGATCAGAGGGCTGTTTTCCCCGATGCCGGCGGTGAACACGATGCAGTCCAACTGTCCCAGAGCGGCCGCGTAGGCGCCGATGTACTTTTTGATCCGGTACGCGTAGATGTCGATGGCAAGCCGGGCCTGCTTGTCGCCCTTCTGATACAGGTCCTCGAGGTCGCGCATGTCGCTGGACTGCCCGGAGATGCCGATCAGGCCGCTGAACTTGTTGAGCAGGTTGTTCGCTTCGCGGACGGAGATCTTTTCCTGGTCCATGATGTGGATGATGATGGCCGGATCGATGTCGCCGCAGCGGGTGCCCATCACCAGCCCTTCCAGCGGGGTGAAACCCATCGTGGTATCCACCGATTTCCCCCCCTGGACGGCGGTGGCGCTGGCGCCGTTCCCCAGGTGCAGCGTGATCAGGTTGGTTTCACTCGCCTTGGTCTTGAGGATCTCGCAGGCGCGGCGGGCGACGTAGAAGTGGGAGGTCCCGTGGAAGCCGTAACGTCGGATGGCGTACTTCTTGTAGAGCGCGTACGGGATGGGGTAGATGTAGGCGTGCTCCGGCATGGTGGTGTGGAAGGCGGTGTCGAACACCCCCACCATGGGGACGTTGGGCAGGATGGCCATCGCCGCCTCGATGCCCACGATGTTGGGCGGGTTGTGCAGCGGCGCCAGCTGGATATTGTCCTTGAGAGTTTGGACCACGGCGTCGGTGATCCGCACCGAGCCGGTGAACGTCTCGCCGCCGTGGACCACCCGGTGGCCGATCGCCTGGATCTCGTCCAGACTCTTGAGGATGCCCAACTCCGGCTCCACCAGCAGGCGGATGATCGCCGAGATGGCCATGGCGTGGTCCAGCAGTTCGGTTTCGCGGACGATCTTCTCGCCGCCGGGACGCTCCACGTCGATGATGGCGCCCATCATGCCTACCCGGTCCGCCTTGCCCACGGCCAGGTTTTTCTGGGTGGCGGTGTTGATGAGCTTGTACTTGACCGTCGAGCTGCCGCAGTTCAGAGTGAGAACGATCATGACTGCACCCCTTTACGCCTTGGCGATCCGCCGCCTGCGTTCGTCGTACTTGAAGAAGCCCTCGCCGGACTTCAGGCCGAGCTTGCCTTCGCGGACCATCTTGCGCAACAGCGGGCTGGGCCGGTACGTGGGATCGCCGAGGTTGCGGTAGATGGAGTCGAGGGAATCCAGCACCACGTCGATCCCGATCTGGTCGGCCAGCGCCAGCGGGCCCAGCGACAGGTTGTAGCCGAGGTGGATGGCGTCGTCGATATCGTCGGCCGTGGCGAGGCCTTCCATGAGGACCTGGACCGCCGTGTTGATCATGGGCAGGATGATGCGGGACGTGACGAAGCCCGGATACTCGTAGATTTCGATGGCGCGCTTGCCCAGGGTATCCATCAGGCGCTTGGTCTCTTGAACCACCGCGTCGGAGGTTCGGATCCCCTTCACGACCTCCACGATGACGCTGGCGGGGATGGGGAGGATGAAGTGCAGGCCGATGAGGCGCTCGGGCAGGTGGAGGTGGCGCTGGATGTCGGAGATCGAGATGGTGGTGGTGTTGGTCATGAACAGGGTGGTATCGGGGCAGATGGACTCCATCTCGAGGAAAAGATCCCGCTTCTCCTCGAAGGTCTGTCCCTTGGCCTCGATGAGGATCTGGGCCGCCTTCAGATCCTGGCGGTTCGTCGTGGTTTTGATGCGCTTCAGGATGGCCTTCTTGTCGCCGGTGGTCAGTCCCCAGCGACTGATCTCGCTATCGATGGCGAGCTCGATGCCGGCGACGCCGCCGCGGAGCCAGCTCTCCTGTTCGTCGCACAGGATCACGTCGATCTTGGCGTGGGCGACGTTCTGCGCGATCCCTTGCGCCACCTGGCCGCACCCCAACACGCCGATGGTAGTGATTCTCATGAATGCCTCACTGGAAATGAATCAAGTAAAGGATGCGGCAGGCCGGGCGCCCGGCCCGCGCTCAGCGGATCTTGACTCCGAACGTCCACTGGATTTCGCCGTTGCTGCGCTCGTAGAACGAGGTCTCGGCGTCGAAGTTGTCACGGCTCCAGCGGATGTAACGGAACTCGAAGACGTACAAATAATTGGTGGAGGGGATCTCAAAGCCCGCGTTGAAATAAACCCCCGTGTTGAAGCGCGTCCGGTAGTCGGGGATCGTCTCGAAATCCGGCAGCGTCTCGTCAGCCGTCCCATGGGTGCCGCCGGAACTCACGGTCTCTCCGACGATGGCGTCCATCTGCAGACCAGCGCCCACGAAGGGCCGCCCGTTGAGTTGCTTGAAGACCATCTTCACGCCCACCGGGAAATCCAGGGTGTGAAAATAGTTGTGAAAGTCTCCGGTCACCGGGGTGTCGCCGGCGGTCATGAACTGGCCGCGCATGATCAGGAGCTTGTAGCCCAACCCGAAGGTCATGTGCAGGGGCGGCATCTTGTCGGGCAGGAGCTGGTAGTCGTAGAACGCCTCGGCCATGAAACCGGTGCGGCCGTCGATCTCAAGCGATTCAAACGGATTCAGGGGTGAATCGGGGATGGCCTCGAACTGGTTCTGGACGACGCCGAACTTCAGTCCGTACTGGAAGCGCTCCTCGACCTGGGCGGGAACGAAGATTGCGGAGACGATTAAAATCAACACGATATAAGGTATACGGTTCATGAATACAACCTCGCGGACAGTGTCGCCAATAACGGATTATCTTGCCACGAAGCGCTGTAAGATTCAATTGTTTTTAAAGACGGGTTTTGAAATAATCGGTCGGGAAAGTCACTGATCCATGGTCTATTCCGTCTATCAGCAGCGCGAAGAGATTCTGGCCGCGATGCCGGTTTGGTTCGGGCTGGCGGAATTCCGCGCCGCGGCGCGACTCTCCCGGGACGCTGCCTGGCAGACTTGCCGGCACTGGGCGGCCGCGGGTCTGGTCCGGATCGAGGCGCGCGGCGTGTTGCGTCGGCAGGGGATTGCCTGCGCGCTGCCCGCCGTGCTGCATCATGCGCTGGCCGCCGGAGCCACCGGATATTTCACGGGTCGAGCGGCGCTGCAACTGGCCGGTCTGTTGCCGGGGCCGTTGAACCGGCTGGACCTGGTGGTCGCCGCCGACCGCACCCGCAGACTGGAGGTGCCGGGCGCCGAGGTGCGCCGGCACGCCGTGGGTCTCGCCTGCCGGGCCCTGGAGATTCGGGAACTCTGCGACGGCGGCCGACGGTTTCGCGTGGCTTCACCGGAGCGCGCTCTGGTGGACGCGGTGGCCGCCCCGGGCCGGTTCATGGAACAGGCGGACGTGGCGGCCATCCTGGCCCGGCAGCGCCGGCGACTCGACGCGGAACGGATCCTGGAGCTGGCGTCACGATTCGAATCCGAGGCGCTCCGCCGCCGGTTGCGGGTGGTGGCCGCCGCCGCCGGTTTGCGCCGGCTGGCCCGCTGGCTGGAAGAGTTGGGCGCGTTCTGTCCCAACATGGGGCATGTCCGGCTGGATCCCTCCCGACCGGCGCCGTCCGGCTTGCCGGTGGCACACGGGGTGATCCTCAACGTCCCCCTCCTGGGGGGATGAGCGGTGTCGGGCAGGGGGAATGGGGACGGCCGGCGTCAGTAAACCACGTCGCTGAGTTCCGCCCGCCGAGTCTGCAGCCGCGGCGCCTCCATCAGCCGGTACAGCGGCAGCGGGGGCAGATCCCGGTACCACTGCCGGGTGATCCAGTTGTTCCAGAAATTCCAGACGGCCAGGCTGTCGGGATGCTCCGGCTCCATCAGGCAGGCGATGAGCCGGGCCAGCGGCTGGTCCATGGGGACCAGGAACCAGCCGGCCTCCGCCTCGAACTCCTGCGGCCGCCACTCGCCCGTCACCGTCAGGTCGGCGTGACCCTCGACCACCCATGGATTCACCTTGAGGGTGGCGGTCTTGAACTGGTCGGCGGTCAGCCGGGCCGGAGCCGTGAGCCGCTCCACGCGGATGCCGTGGCGCAGCAACTGGGCCACCACCGTCTCGCAGCCGGTGCTCAGCAGGTAGGCGGCCGGCAGCGGCCGAGTGGTCTGGGGGGTGAAGCGGGCGTGATACGCCACGGTGTACGTGCGGGGTTGGTCGAGAATCGGCTTGGGCCGCTTCCGGCCGCGGGAGTCGATGATCTCGGAGCAGGCGAAACCCTGGATGGTCAGCGTTCCGTCCTGGGGACCGGAATCCACCGACAGGCTGAGCGGCGGCCGCTCCGTGGCCGGCAGGGCCGCCCAGCCGGCGGACCGCCGGTCGGCCTCCTGCGTCAGGGCCTTCATCTCGGCCGCGTGAGCGCCCACGTACTCGATGAGCTCGGCGACGAACTCATAGCAGTGCTTCACCCGCGTGGCGTACGGCGCATAGGCGTAGTTTTCCACCAGGACCGCGAATCGGTTGCGCAGACCCACATAGTCCACGCCCATCCGCGGCGAGGGCGGATGCGTGCTCCAGCCCAGCTCCGGCTTGAAGTCGTCGACGAAGTCGCCGTAGGGCAACAGGGAGATGCCCCGGGCGGCGAGGCGCTCGGTCAGCGCGGGGTAGAGGCGGTTCCACAGAAAGCCGCTGATGCCCTCGTCCCAGTTGGGGGCGCGCGGCGACAGGTACGTGATCGTCTCCTGATGGTAGGAGCCGTCGGTGGTGTGCAGGTCCACGAACACCAGCGGGTCCCACGGCAGGATGATCCGCGCGATCGCCGCCCGGACCTCCCGGCTGTCGGTCTTGATGTAATCGCGGTTGAGGTCGTAGTTCTGGCTGTTGTGCCGCAGGCCCACGCCCTCCTCCGGATTGGGCATGTAGCTGCGGTTCTGCGGTGAGATCCGTTCGTTGCCGTCCGCGTTGAAGATGGGGAGCACGAGGTAGATGTTTCGGCGGAGCAGCTCGCGCTTGTCGCCGAGCAGCAGGTCGCGCATGAGCATCAGCAGGCTGTCTTTCCCTTCCACTTCGCCGGCGTGGATGTTGCCCTGCAGGAAGACGACGGGCCGGGCGTCGGCCTGGGCGGCCGCCGGCGAGTCGGGCAGGGGGTCGCCCATCACCACCAACGGGACCTCCCGGCCCTCGGCCGTGTGGAACAGGATTTCGACCCGGAGCTTGTCCGAACGGGCCTGCAGTTCGCGAATGTATGCCGTGACGTCGTCGAAATGGTTGCTCTTGCGGAAGCCGGTGGCCTCCGGTTGCGTGGGCAGCAGGATGTCGGTTGACGCCGGGGTGGCGGTCACCGCCGCGGCCAGCCCCAGAGCCAGACAAGCGGCGAAAACCAGTCGGTCGGAAAAACGGCGCATGTGTTCCCTCTCCGGAGTGTGCTGAGAAACCGATTATACGCAAAGTGCCGGGCAGGGTTTGCAATAAATGCACAGGAGCCGTGGCGATATAATTTTTGCTTTGCATCTTGAAAATCGGTATATTCGGCCAAATGTCGCCCTTTGGGAGGGCCGTCGATGATGGAACAGATGGAACCAGCCGGGCCGGCCCGGCGCCGCAGATTCCCCGGACTGTTCTGGCTGGTGATCCTGTTCGAGTTCTTCGAGCGCGGGTCGTACTACGGGATGATGAGCGTCCTGTCGGTGTACTTCACCGACGTGCTGTTCTTTCCCAAGGAGAGCGTGGGCGTCATCAAGAGCGTCATCCAGCCGATCCTGTACTTTTTGCCCATCGTGAGCGGCGCGCTGGCCGACCGGTTCGGCTACCGAAAGGCGCTGACCGTCGCCTTCGCCCTGCTGGGGACCGGCTACTTCCTGACCAGCCAGTTCACCACCTATACCTACGTGTTCCTGGCGCTGGTCGTGATGGCGCTCGGCGCGGGCACCTTCAAGCCCATCATCTCGGGCACCATCGCCCGGGTGACGGACAAGGAGACGTCCACCCTCGGCTTCGGGATCTACTACTGGTCCATCAATCTGGGGGCGTTCCTGTTCCCGCTGGTCCTGGTGCCGTGGCTCAAGAACAGCTACGGCTGGCACTGGGTGATCATCGCCGCCGCCATCGGCACCGGGACCATGCTCATCCCCATGGCCCTCTTTTTCCGCGAACCGGCCCGGTCCACGGAGGGCTCGGCGGCGCGGGCCAGCCTGGTGCAAACGCTGGCCAACGCGTTCGAAATCGTTTTTTCGCCCGTCGTGATGGTTCATCGACTGGCCCGCCGCTCCCTGCCGGCGGCGATGGGAGTCGCCGTCGGCCTGCTGGCGTTTGGCGCGTGGGCGGTGTACGAGTACGCCACGCCGCCCGAAGCCGAGATCTATGTCGAAGCGGTGCCCCACACCCGCTGGGGCAAGACACTGCTGGTGGCGGTGCGGCGCGACCAGTCCAATCCGGTGGATTTCCGGCTGCAGGCGGCGGGCGCCAACCCCGCCCAAGCCGGCCGGCCGCTGTACCGCCTCGATGTGTTCAAGCCGTCAGACCAGCCGGCCTTCCTCGATGCCCTGGTGACGGAACTGCGGGTGCGGCTGGACTGGCAACGGCTGGACCGGGCGGCGCTGCTGCAAATCCTTCAGGAATCGGAGCAGCGGCCGGTGTTGCGGGTGAGCCGCCAGCCAGACGGCCCGTCGGGCGAGGCGGCCGCGGAGGCCGATCTGCGTCGCACCGGCCCCGGACGCTACCACCTGCAAGTGCGCGCCGGGCAACCGGACGATGCGGTATTGACGGCGGCGCTGAACCGCGTCGCAGCCGAGCCGCTGCTGGTGGGAGTGGAGCGGGGCGCCCTGCGCGAGGCGCTGGACGCGACCGCGCGCCGGCCGTTCTTCCTCCTGTTTCTGTTCCTGTTCTTCGCCACCGCATTGCTGGCGGTGATTCTGCGGGAGCGGTTGCAGACCGGCGCGGCGACCACCGGCCGGTACATCCCGTGGCTGGTGGTGGCGGCGATGCTGGGCAGCATCTGGCTGCTGCCCGGCCTGACCCTGTTCGCCCGGATCCTGTGCTCCTGCGTCTACCTGACCATCCTGAGCGTGTTCCGGATGGATCTGGCCGACACGGCGCGCTTCCGCGACCACTTCCGCTTCCTGCTGATGATCTTCATCTACTCCGGTTTCTGGGTCCTCTACTTCCAGATGTTCGATTCCGTGCTCTGGTACGTCAAGGCGTATGTGGACGCTGCGCCGCTGGACAATCTCGTCAACTCGGCGCTGGCCGCGCTGGGTGTGGCGTGGCGCTGGCGCTTCGACGTGGAGCACGTCACCGTGATCAACGCCGGCACCATCATCGCGCTGCAGCTGGTGATCTCCAAACTGTTCGAGAAGCGGTCCGCCCTGCCCACCATGATCACCGGCATCGTGCTGGGCACCGCCGGATTCGCCATCCTGGCCATCTCGCCCCACATCTGGGTGTTCGTGCTGGGGAACATCGTTTTCTCGCTGGGCGAGATGACCGCCCACCCGAAGTTCTTCAGCTATGTGGGCCAGATCGCCCCGCGGGCGCATGTGGCCATGTACATGGGCTACCTGTCGCTGTACGGCGTGATCGGGTCCAGCATCGCCGGGGTGCTCGGCGCCAACCTCTATGTCCGGTTTGTCGACCGCCTGAACCAGCCGCGGCTGCTGTGGCTCATTTTCGCCGGGATCGGCGCCGCCACGGTCGCCGGGTTGCTGCTGTATCACAAATTTCTGAATCCCCACCGGCAGGCGGCGGCCGATGACACGACCGCCTGAGCCGCGCCCCGGCGCCGGAGCCGTTTGCAAGGAGTCCGCCGATGCCCGCTGACAATATCCTCCGCTTCCTCCAGAAGGAGCACCTCGCCTTCTTGGACGGCGCGATGGGCACGTACCTTTTTCAGCAGGGCACACCCATGGATACCTGCATCGAGTTGCTCAACTTGAGCCAGCCGGCTCAGGTGCTGGGCGTGCACCGCGCCTACGTCGCCGCCGGGGCCGAGGTGCTCATGACCAACACGTTCGGCGCCGGCGCCGTTCGGCTGCAGCGCTTCGGCCTGGCGGACCGTCTCGAGGAGATCAACGCCGCGGGAGTCCGCCTGGCCCGGGAAGCCGCCGGGCGCCAGGGGTATGTCGCCGGCTCCGTGGGGCCGCTGGGCGCGCTCATCGAGCCCCTGGGCAAACTGGGTGTCGACGAAGTGGAAGCGTTCTATCAGCGACAAGTCCGCTGCCTGGTCGAGGCGGGCGTCGATCTGCTGATCCTGGAAACCATGAGCCAGCCGGCGGAGGCGGCGGCGGCGGTGCGGACGGTTCGGCTGCTCACCGACCTGCCCTTGCTGGTGTCGTTCGCCGTGGGTGACAATGGCCTGACCCGGTACCAGGCGCCGCTGGAGCGCTGTCTCGCCGAGCTGCCGCTGGACCAGGTGGACGGCGTGGGCCTGAACTGCATCGCCGGGCCGTACGCCATGCTCAGCCTGGTGGAGCGCGCCCGCACCCTGGTGGACCGTCCCTTCCTGGTGATGCCCAACGCAGGGCGGCCCCGGCAGCTCGACGGCCGGACCTTCTATGTCTCGACGCCCGACGACTTCCGACGCGCGGCGCCCCGCTTTCTCGACCTGGGGGTGACCCTCCTGGGCGGCTGCTGCGGCACCACGCCCGATCACATCCGGGCGATGTGCGAGAGCGTGCGGGCCGAGCGTGCCCGACGCAAGTGGACGCAGGTGGTGCGGAGCCGCAGCGATGCCGGTCCCGCCGGGACCGCGGCCGAACCGCCCCTGGCGCCGCAGAAGGCGGAGGGCCGGGCGCCGTCGCGCTTGTCCCAGCGTCTGGCCGCCGGCCGGCGGATCAGCCTGGCTGAACTGGTGCCGGGGAAGGGCGCCGGCAGCGAAAAGGCGCAGGCGCGGGCCCATGCGCTGCAGGAGATGGGCGTCGACGCCATCAACATACCCGACGGCCCCCGGGCGACGGCCCGCATGTCGCCGCTGGCCCTGTCGGTGTTGATCCAGCAGCAGGTGGGCGTCGAAGCGATCCTGCATTACGCCTGCCGCGACCGGAACATCCTGGGCATCCAGGCTGACCTGCTGGGCGCCTGGGCGCTGGGCATCCGCAACCTGCTGCTGATCACCGGCGACCCGCCGGTGGTGGGCGACCTGCCGCGCGCCACCGGCGTCTTCGACCTGGACGCGATCGGCCTGGTCAATCTGGTGCACAGCCTCAACGGGGGCCGGGACGTGGGCGGCAACGCCCTGGACGAGGCCACCGATTTTTTCATCGGCGTGGGGGCCAATCCGTTCGCCGACCCGCTGGACCGGGAGCTGGCGCGCCTGCGCTGGAAGGTCCTGGCCGGTGCCGATTTCATCATCACCCAGCCGGTGTTCGACGTGGAGCCATTCCTGACATTCGTGGAGCGCGCGGCCGAATTCGGGCTGCCGGTGCTGGCCGGCGTCTGGCCGCTGGTCTCGCTGCGCAACGCGGAGTTCATCAGCTCGGAAATCCCGGGGATACACGTGCCGCGGCGGATCCTGGAGGAACTGGGCCGGTATTCGGATCCAGCCGACCAGCAGAAGGCCGGCCTGGCCATGACCGCGGACATCGTGCGCCGGTTGATGGCCGTCGCGGAGGTGCGCGGCGTCCAGTTCTCCATCCCGCTCGGCCGGTACCAGGTCCTCGGCGACCTGGTCGCGGAGGTCCGGCGATGAGACGCCCGTGCACCGAGCTGCTCACCACCCTGCGGGCCGAGGGGCTCCTCTTCGACGGGGCCATGGGCACCCTGTTGGACGCCCGCCGCGGGCAGCTGCCCGCCTTCGACTGTCCGGAGCGGCTGGTGCTGGAGGCGCCTGAAGCGATCCGAAAGATCCACAGCGACTATCTGGCGGCGGGCGCCGACGTCGTCACCACATGCACCTTCGGCGGCACCGCCCACAAGCTCGGGCTGCACGGCCTGGAGCCGCAGGTCCGGGCCGTCAACCTGGCGGCGGCCAAGCTGGCGGGCGAGGCCGCGGCGGCCTTCCCGGGCGCGCTGGTGGCGGGATCCATGGGGCCGACGGGGCTGCTCTCCATCGAGCGGCGCACCGACTTCCAGGATTTCTACCGGAATTTCCACGTCCAGGCGGAGGCGCTGCTGGCGGGCGGCGTGGATCTCCTGCTGCTGGAGACCTGCAACGACATGATGGAGACACGGGCCGGGATCCTGGCCTGCCGGGACGCCATGGTCCAGACCGGGTGCGACGCCCTGCTCGTGGTCAGCTTTTCCACCGACGCGCTGGGAAACCTCCTCCTGGGGACGCAGCTGGCGGCCGCGGCCTTGGTGGCCGACCATCTCGGCGTGGACGTGATCGGCCTGAACTGCTCCATGGGACCGGACGAGATGTACCGTCTGGCCGGCGAGCTGCGCCGGCTGGTGGCGGCGCCGCTGTTGGCGATGCCCAACCGGGGGCTGCCGCGCAACGTCGGCGGACGGCCGGTGTTCGATCTGCCGGCGGCGGATTTTGCCCGCAAAACCGCCGCATTCCGGGGGCTGGGATTCCGCTCGCTGGGCGGCTGCTGCGGCACGGACCCCGACTGCATCCGCGCCCTCCGCGCGGAGATGGCCGCCACGCCGCTGGTGCCGGAAGCGCCGCGGGAGCGGGTGCCGGCGCTCACCGGCCTGTTCGAGGCGATGGTGCTGGCCACCACGCCGCGCCCCATCCTGGTGGGCGAGCGGCTCAACTACCACGGCAGCCGGAAGTTCCGGAACGCCGTGGACGCCAACGACATGGAAACGGTCGTGCAACTGGCCCGCATGCAGGTGGAGCGCGGTGCGCGGGTGCTGGACCTGAACCTGGCCACTCGCGACGTCCAGCGGCAGATGGAGCTGGTCCGGCAGGTCATCCCGCAGGTGAGCCTCAACGCCCCGCGGCCGCTGATGGTGGACAGCACCGACCTCGACGCCATGCGCGAGGCGTGCCGGCGGCTGCAGGGGCGGGGCGTACTCAATTCGTGCAATCTCGAAGACATCGACAAGTGCCGCGAGATCCTGGCCCTGGCCCGCCGTCACGGCATGATGGTGGTCTGCCTGCCCCTGGCGGGCGAGGGCTTGCCCCGCCAGCCGGAGGAACGACTGCGGAACGCCCGGCGGTTGTGCGAACTGGCGGCGGCGGCGGGGCTGGACCGCCAGGAACTGATCCTCGATCCGCTGATCCTGACGCTGGGGACCGGACAGCCCGAGGACCGCGACAACGGGCGACAGGCCCTGGAGACCCTGCGGCTGTTCAAGGCGGAGCTGCCCGGCTGCTTCACCGTGATGGGCGTCAGCAACGTGTCGTACGGCTTGCCGGCGGCGTTTCGGCCGGTGCTGAACAACGTCCTGCTGCACCATGCGGGCGCGCTCGGACTGGACTTCGCCATCTTCAATCCCATGGAGCTGCTGCACCGCACCGAGATCCCCGCCGACCGGTGGGACCTGGCCGAGGACCTGCTGTTGAACCGGCGGCCGGACGCCCTGCACCGGGTCCTGGAGATCGGCCACGAGCCGCTGCTCACCGAGAGTGTGCCGGAAGCCGGCGGGGACGCGCTGACCCTGCCGGAACAGCTGCGCCGTCAGATCGTCCGGCGGGACCGGCACGACTTCTTGCCGCGGCTGGAAGAAGCCGCGCGCCAGACGGCGCCCCAGAGGCTCATCGAAACAGTCTTCCTGCCGGCCATGGCGGAAGTGGGCCGGTTGATGGAATCGCGGGGCCTGCCGCTGCCGTACGTACTGGAGTCGGCGGCCATCACGCAGGAAGGGCTGCAACACCTGAAGCGGCATTTCCCCTTCCAGAACGCGGCGGGACGTGGGCGGGTCGTTCTGGCCACGGTGAAGGGCGACGTGCACGATATCGGCAAGAACCTCGTGCGCATGCTCATGGCGCATAACGGATTCGACGTGACCGACCTGGGCGCCGACGTGGCCGCTGAGCGCATCCTTGCCGCCGTCCGGGAGGGGGCGGCCGACATGGTGGGGTTGTCCGCCCTGCTGGTCTCCACGTCGCGGGAGATGCGGCGGGTGGTGGAGCTGCTGCACCGGGACGGCCTGGAGGTGCCGGTGCTCGTGGGGGGCGCCGCCGTGAGCGATGCGTACGCCCGGGAGCTGGGCCGGCTGGACGGGGAAGCGTATCCTGGCGGTGTGTTCTACGGCCGGGACGCGTTTCACGGACTGCGTCTGGCCGAGGAGCTGGCCGATCCGGCGCGGCGCCGCGATCGCCAGCGACGGTTCACGGAAGAGTGCCGGTCAGCCGCAGCCGTTGAAGCGCCCGCCGCGACGGCGCCCGTCGAGGCCGCGCCGGTTCCGGCCACGCCGCGTCTCGATCCCGCCGTGCGCGTGTTCTGCGTGGACGTCGCGCGGATGATCCGCGACTTCAACTTTGAAAAGCAATGCGGCCGCAAGCTCATGGCCGGAGCCCGAATGGAGAAGGGATTCTACGAGAGCCTCCTGCGGACGGGTGAAAAGCTGCTGCGGGAACTCGGCCACTCCGCGCTGGTTGCGCCCATGGCCGCTCTCGGCCTTTTCGAGCTGGCGCAGGCCGGCGACGGCGAGTTGGCGATCGTCCACAGTGGCCGCCGGTTGCCGCTGAGCCTGGCGCCGGCCTGCTGGGCCCGCCTGATCCGGTGCGGTGGCAAACCGATGCTGCCGCTGCTCGTGGTGACACTCGGCGGGACGGTCAGCGAAACCGTGCGCCAGCACTTCGACGGCGGCGATTATCTGCAGGGCTACATCCTGTCCACGATCGCCGCCGAGCTGGCCGACGAGCTGGCGGAAGTGGCCACGGTCGCCGTGCTGGCCGAACTCGGCCTGCCGCGGGCGGGCGTGGTGCGGTACAGCCCCGGCTATCCGATCTGGCCGGCTCTGCAGGACCAGCGCACCCTGTTCGACCTGCTGGGTGCGGAGACCCACCTCGGGGTGACTCTCAGCGAGGCGTTCCAGATGATCCCCGAATATTCGGTGTCGGCCGGGTTGTTCCGCCGCGACCGGGAGTCGGACGGGATGTCCACCGGCAAGACCGGGTAATGATCCGCGTATTGGAGGCATTATGTGCCTGCGTCACCTGATCGGCTGGGCGCTTGCCGCCGCTTTGACGATCGCCGTGCCGGCCGAAGATAAGCAGCCATTTCCAGCGCCGGCTCCGCAGGCATGCCCCGCGTGGCTGGAGTCGCAGGGAGTGACGATCGGCGCCATCCCCTATGCGGGCGAAAACCGGATCCGCGAGCTGTTCGATTCCAAAGAGCTTTTTCAGCTCGGCATCGTCCCGGTGCTGGTGGCGGCCCACAACGGCGCCGACCACCCGGTGGTCATCGCGGCGTCCGGCTTCGCGGTGTTGGACCGGCAGGGCCAGATGATCCGGGCGCTGCCGTGGGAGAGCGTCGCCATGGCCCTGCTTCAGCCGGACGGACAGGTGGGATCGGCACCCAGCACCGGCATTCCCCCCGTGGACATCATCCGGATGGCCGGCAAGGGCAAGAAGGCGAAACTGATTCAGGCCATGAAGAACAAGGCGTTCGGCGCGCCGACCATCGCACCCGGCGAGACGGTCCACGGGCTGGTATTCTTCAAGCTGGGAACCGGTCTGGGCATCTTCGACGGGGCCAACCTGTACATCGCCGAGATCTACAACGCCGATACCCGCGAGGAGATGATCTATTTTGAGTTTCCGTTGAAACTGCCGCCGGAGCCGCCCCAAAAGTGACCGTAGAGGAGGCATCATGCGACTGGCCATTCTGAGCACGACCTTGAGCGAGGAGGCATTCCTCCCGTGCATGGTGGCATTCAGCCGACGGGCCGATGCGCGGGGACACGCGTGCACCCTGGTGCGGCACGGGGAACTGGGACTCGGAGTGGGCGGCCGCCTCGGCCGGTTGCTCTGGGGACCGGGCGCACGGGAGCTGTTGGAGGCCGAGTTGGTCATCCCGCGTCTCAACCTGCGCACCCTGACCCGGGGCGATTGCTATATCCTGGAGCTGCTCGAAGCGGAGGGGGTGGATTTTCTGAATCCCACCGCCGCCATCCAGGCGGCCCGAAGCAAGATCACCGCGCTGCAGCTTCTGGAAACCGCCGGCTTGCCGGTCCCGGCCACCCTGGTGGCGCGCACGTGGGACGGCCTGGCCGAGGCTTTCCGGCTGCTCGGCGGCGGGCCGTGTATCGTCAAGCCCAACATGGGTTCCCAGGGGCGCGACGTGGCGCTGGTGCGGGGGGCGGATGAGCTGGAGGCGGTGTTCCGGTCGCGCTGGGCGACGGACCGGCACGAAATCCTTCTGGTTCAGGAATACATCACCCCCGCGGCGGGCCCGGCCTGGGATACGCGGGTGGTGGTCCTGCTTGGGCAGGTGGTCGGCGCCATGCGGCGCGATGCCGTGGGGGGGGATTTCCGGACCAATTACTCTCTGGGCGCGACTGTTACAGCGGTGGAGCCCTCCGCCGGTGTCGTGGAACTGGCCCGGGGCGCCGCCGCTGCCCTGGAGCTGGATCTGGCCGGTGTGGATATCATCATTGGGCCCGACGGCCCGCGGGTGCTGGAAGTCAACGCCAATCCCGGTTGGGAAGGGATCTCCGCGGCCATGGCTGCCGCCGGCGGGGACTTTCACACGCGATTTCTAGAAATCCTCGAGATGCTCCGGCCGTGATCCGTCGCACGGCGGATCAACCCATCGAGCGCCGCCATCGGCTGCGAAAGCGGCCGGCGCCGGCTGTCAGGGGATCGCGTCCGGCTCCACGACCAGGTGATACCCGCCCGAAGTGAACCAGCCCAGGTCGAACAGACTGACGCCCACCGCGTAGGTTCCGGCCTGGAGCTCGATCTCCACGTATTCCACCCCGGGTACGCCGTAAGCGGAATCGCCCACGATCACCCACTCCGAATCGAACACGTAGAGATCCACGTCGCAGTACCGGTGGTCCGGGTACAACGCGAACAGATACCAGCCGTCGCGGGGGGCGGTGAACACGAACAGGTCTTCGATCTCGTCGACAAATCCATCGCCGAGGTCGACGAGGAAGTAGCCGGCATCGGCGGGGCTCAGCTGGCCGCGGACCTCGATGGGATAACCGTCGATCGGCTCGGCATAATCGGGCCAGCCGTTGTCGGCGTCGTCGGCCTCTTCCTGGACCGGGAAGTATTTCTGGGCGGGGACGGCGGCGAAGAACTCCTCGTTGACCGTATTGAAGATCTCGTACGCGAACATGCCGCGGTCCGCGGTGCCGGCCAGATAGCCGCTGGTGCGCGGCCACGGCCCCTGGGGCATCCACTCGCTGAGCAATCCGAGCCCGCGTTCACCGGCATCCAGGGTCGTTTCGATGCCGTAGTCCAGACTGCCCGCCGGGCTGTAAACGTCCACCGTGACGTCATTCGCGCCGTCCAGGCTGAGGATCGCCAGCCCGGTCAGATAATTGACGCCGCCGGCCATGCCCTGGGCCAGGTGGGAATGGATGGTGTAATGGGTGGGCTGGCCGAGGAGGGGGAGGCTGGCTTGAGAAAACTGGAAGTCAGGATCACCGAACGTCATGGTCCCGAGCAGGGGGCGGTCGGCGGTCACACGGACCCAGCCGTCGGCGCTGGCGGCCTTGCTGAAACCGAAGACGTCGGGCGTGATGTCCAGCCGCGCGTTGAACCACCCGCCCAACTGGACCTGGACGGCGTCGCCCACCGGTTGTCCGGCGGAGTCGAACAGCGCCACGGTGGCCGTGGCGGCACCGTCGTTCGGGTTGACCAGGTCCAGCCGGGAGGCATAGTCGTTCTGCGACCAGACGAAGAACGGGGAAACCTGCTCGCCCCGCGATTCCCACAGGAAGCGCGCCGGCTGTCCCGCCAGCGACCCGGCGGTGTTGAAATTCATGGCGAATCCAGTGACAGGCTCCGTGGCGTCCACGAGGACGTAGGCGCTGCCGGATCCCGTCAGGTTGCACACCGCCGCGCCGTTGGGGCCGATGAGCGCATCCGCCGTCTCCTCGGTGCCGTCCTCATAATAGACGTACAGGGCGATGCCGGCATCCGCAGGATTCGGATTGACGATGGTCACCTCGGTGAACTCGTTCGTCTCACCGGTAAACCTGGGGAACAGGAGCGTGGTCCCGGTCTCTGGCGAGGCCACGGCGCCGTCCATGGAATCGAGGATGCCCCCGAAGAAGCTCTGGGCGAGGAAGAACCCCTGGATTCCGTACGGATCGGGATTGTCCGTCTCCACCAGCACCCAGCCGTCGGCGGTGCCGCCGTCGAAGGCGAACATCGGGCCGATCAGGGAAACAAACTGGGTGTAGGGCTCCAGCGTGACGTAGCGGGGATTCTCGGAAGGCGGCACCACCGGCAGCGGCCGGCCGTCCATGCCGACGGCCGTGATCCGCAGGCGGCAGGCGTCGGGCGAATTGCTCACCACTGCCATCCCCAGCGTGAAATACTCGTTGTGGGCGAGCCACGGGTAGATGAGCCGGTTTCGGACCGGAAACGGATCCGCGGCGGGTCGGGCGAAGGTGAGGGCGGTATCACCCAGGGCGTCGGCCGAGACCAGTTGATACATGGCCAGCGAGCGACCGCTGGGCACCGTGCCGCCGGCGGAGGCGGTGAAATCGGTTGCCGCTTCCTGCCCGCCGGTGGCGAACACGCCGGCCGTGTAACCCACCAGGGCGGTCGTCTCGGGCGTTGCCCCGTACTCGATGCGGAAGTCGCCGGAGGTGTACAGCCGGGTGGTGAACGTGGCGGATCCGCCGGTGGCCTTGACGCGGACCTGATCGAAGCTGAAGTCCAGCTGTCCGGCTGCCGCGGAGAGGGACACGCGGCGGTCCGCGTTTCCTTGCGGATCCAGATCCAGATTCAGCGGCGCGATCCGGGCCGCCGGCCGTGACAGGAAGGTGTGCAGATCGGGACCGGCCGGTGTCCAGGCGGGATCAGGATCCTCGAACCGGTGGAATCCGATGATCCCGTTGGAATATAGGAATATCCGCCGGCAGGACACACCGGCGAAGTCGAAGGTGAAGCCGTCCGGGAGACCGAATTCGACGGCGTCATCGTCGGCGAGGGGCAGTTCGTTGATGCTGAACAGAAATCCGGTCACAACCTCGCCGGCGGACACATGGGTGGACATGCCGGAAGGAATCTCGCTGAAGCCGTCGATGGCGCATGCGCCGATGCCGTCGTCCTCGATGGTGGCCGCGGTGATGTCGTCCCGGCCGTCGATCCCCTCGACCACCAGCCGGTAGTCGCCGGGCGGCAGGCCGGCGATGCGAAACTCGCCGCTGCCGTCGCCGGCATATCCGGACAGCCCGGCGACCTGGATGTTCGGGTTCGAGTTCATGATGGCACGCACATGGGCGGCGGTCACCGGGACCATGTGCCGGTAGTGCACCAGGCCCTTGAGCGCGCCCGTCTCCAGCACGAAGGGCAGGTGGTAGGGCGGCGCATAGGTCGTTTCGGGATAGAGGGCCGAGATGCCGGCCGTGTCGTCGAATTCCAGGGAGCGGCCGAACCGGTCGTCCTCGGGATTGGTATACGGGTACATGGTGGGAATATAGAGAGGCTGAATCGGATCGGCGCCCGGCTCGCCGTTGACCGTGTTGATGGCGCCCACAAACGTGTGTCCCAGGCCCCAGATATGGCCCAGCTCATGCGTGGCGGTGGCTTCCAGATCCAGATCGGGCGAGGAGGAAAAGGTGCCGTTGAGGATCAGCAGCGCGTCCACGATCTCCTGGGAGGCGGCATCCTCAACGGTGATCCCGACGCCGGCGACCGTTTCCGGATCCAGCCCCAGGGCTTCGAGGACCCCGCCGGTTTCGTCAAACACGATCTCGTTGATCTCGTCGCCGATGATCCCATAGTCTATGCCCAGATTGTCCTCGTTGAAATCGGGGACGTCGGTGTAGATGAACAGTTCGCCACCGAGGCGCAGGGCGGTGGGGACGTTGTCCCAGGTGTCGAGCGAGCCGGCGATGAGCGGCAGTCCGTCGCCGCCGGCCAGAGTGCCGGCGTCAAGGACGAAATCGACGGGCGGGTGCGCCCACCGGACGATCCGGGTGCGGTGATCGGCGCTGGACACGCCGCTCTGGTGCACGTACGCATCGATGGAGCCGGTCCACAGCGCGGCCAACAAAAAGACGAACCAGCGGGTGACGGCGCGTGCGTTCATTGGGCCACCTCCCCGATGGCGTGTTGAAGCAGCGGCCGGATATCATCCAGGCGGCGCCATGAGGGTGAACCGGAGGCGGCGGCTGTCTGGTCCGGGCTCGCAGCCTTGGCGTCGGTGGACGCGACCTGCCGGCGGCTCAGGGCAATTTCCCATTTTCCGGATTCGCCGGCGGCGCGTACCGGTGCGATCCCGTTCATGGCGCCGGCCACCAGCAGCGAGCCGTCCCGTTTGGTGCGGCGGAGGAGCAGGAGGTAAGACTGCCCTGGTTGGAAGCGGGGTGCGTCGTGCAGCACGACGCGGTACCGGCCGGCGGTTCCGCCAGCCACCCGCAGGGCGAAGGTCGCACCGGACGGCTCACCGGCCAGGATTTCGAGCCGGCTGAATTCGTACACGGTGTAAACCATACCCCCGGTTCCGGCCTGGACCACGCGGGCGGTGGTGCATGTCGCCAGCACCGCGCTGTCGGCACGGCGGGCGGTGTCCACCAGGGGAGCGCTCCGGGGCCGCGCCAGCACGCCGCCGACTGCGGCCAGAGAGAATATCGTCAGGGTGATCAGGACGCGCAGTCTCATGGTGCCACCTCCATAATCAGCACACAGATAGATCCGGTCAGGAGGGTGAAAGTTCACCTCATGGCGCAGCTTTTAGCCTGGTCGCAGGGGCGGAAGCAGGGGGCTTCGCCGGTTCTCCGAACTACCGGGACATGGTCCGTTCGGACTCACGCCGAGCCCGCCGGGACCAGGCGATCCGGATGATCATCAGGGTCAGCAGGGCGATGACGAAGAGCAGCGCCCGGGCGCCCCAGAGGTACGGCTGGCGCTCCGTGGGAACGCCCTGCATGACCAGTTTGGGTACCGCATCCTGGACCAGCCAGACGCCCAGGATGATCAGCAGGTAGATCGGGGTGATGTATTTCATGACGAACCGGAACACCTGCGGGATGCGCAGTTCGGCCCCGCGGGTGATCTCCTCCCAGCCGCGGCGGATGCCGTACACCCAGCTGAACAGGATGCTCTCGCTGGCCCCGAGAACCACCAGGCCGAAGGTGCCGGCCCAGAAATCCAGTTCGTCCAGGAAGCCATAGCGGAAATACAGCACCACCAACGCAGCGGAAACGAACAGCACGCCGAAGACGACCAGCACCGCCCGACGGCGGCTCCAGCCCAGGTCATCCTGCAGCAGAGCGATCGCAGGCTGGGTCAGTGCGGCGGACGAGGTGATCCCCGCGATGAACAGGAGCAGGAACCAGACGGCGCCGAACAGCTCGCCCATGGGCAGTTGCTGAAAGATGACCGGCAGCGCCTGGAAACCGAGGTCGTAGGCGCCCTGGCGGGCGATTTCCTGCGTCTCGACCAGACCGAAGAAAGCGACGGCGGCGGGGATGGCGATGGTGCCGCCGAGGATGACTTCGACGAATTCGTTCGTGGTGGCGGTGGACAATCCGCTCAGGGTGAGATCGGCATCGCGGCGGATGTACGACGCATAGGTGGTCATGATCCCCATGCTGATCCCGGTGGTGAAGAAGATCTGGCCGGCGGCTGCCAGCCAGACGGACGCGTCGCCCAGGCGGCTGAAGTCCGGATTCCACATGAAGCCCAGCCCGTTGGCCACGTTGCAATCCGGGTGGATGGGATCGGGAGTGCCCAGGAACAGCACCCGGATGGCGAGCATCACGGCAAAGACGAACAGCAGGGGCATGCCGTACTTGGCCAGCACCTCGATGCCGCGGGAGATGCCGCGATAGAGGAAAATGAAATTCAGCCCCAGGGTGATGACCAGAAAGATGATCAGGGTGGCCGGCGACTGGAAGAACGCGTTGCTCTCGGCACCCTGAAAGCCCCGCAGAAACTGGCCCATCGCCTCACGGGAGGCATGGCCGAAATACCGGCCGGTGGCGGAGAACCAGGTGTACGCCAAGGTCCACGATTCGATCACGTTGTAATAGACCACCACGACCAGCGGCAGGAAGACGCCCAGTGCGCCGAGATATTTGGCGGCGGGACGACGCCACAGCAGGGCGAACATGCCGGGGGTGGACCCGTGCCCGTGCTGGCCGCCCATCCGGCCGATCGCCCACTCCATCCACATCATCGGGATGCCCAGCAGGAGGAACGCGCAGAAGTACGGGATCAGGTAGGCCCCGCCGCCATTGGAGGCAGCCTGGACCGGAAAACGCAGAAAATTGCCCAGACCGATGGCGTTGCCGGCCATGGCCAGGATCATCCCGATCCGCGAGGCCCAGTAGTCCCGCTGGGGGCCAGTCGCCGTCTCCGGCTGCCGACGGCGGGCGCGGATCAACCGGATCACGCAGAACGCGGTCAAGGCGAAGATGCTTCCCCATCCGGCTGTCAGGAAGCACCACCCCCAGGTGTTCAAGCCGCCGACCATCGTCATCTCCTGCGGATCCGGATCTCAAACCCGCCGGTGCCGGCAGATCAGGCCCAGCGTGGCAGCAACCGCTCCAGAAAGTGCGTGTCGTATTCGCCGCGGACGAAATCGTCATCCCGCAGCACCCGCTGGAGGAGGGGGATGGTGGTCTGCACCCCCTCCACCACAAACTGCTCCAGGGCACGGAGCATGCGCACGCGCGCCTCCTGCCGGTCGTGGCCCCAGACGATCAGCTTGGCGATCAGACTGTCATAGTAGGGCAGGATCCGGTAGCCGGCGGAAACGAAGGTGTCGATCCGGACACCCGGTCCGCCGGGCGGACACCATCCGGTGATCAGGCCGGGGCAGGGACGGAAACTCCGCGGATCTTCGGCGTTGATCCGGCACTCGATGCTGTGGCCGGAAAAGCGGATGCGACGCTGGGCCAGGCCCAACGGCTCGCCGGCGGCGATGCGCAGCTGCTGCTGGATCAGGTCCAGGCCGCTGATCATCTCCGTGACGGGGTGCTCCACCTGGATTCGTGTATTCATTTCCATAAAGTAGAAGCAGCCCGCGGCATCGACGATGAATTCAACAGTGCCGGCGCTTTCGTATCCCACGGCTGCAATGGCACGGGTCACCTGCTCGCCGATCGTGCGGCGCTGGTCGGCGCGGAGCAGGGGTGAAGGTGCTTCCTCGATCAGCTTTTGATGGCGCCGCTGGACGGAACACTCCCGCTCGCCCGCATGAATCACATGGTTAAACCGGTCCGCCAGGATCTGGAATTCGATGTGGCGGGGATTTTCGATGTATTTCTCCACATACAAGCCGGCGTTGCCGAATGCGGCGCCCGCTTCGCCCGAGGCGAGCGCAAACATATTACCCAGCTCATCCGCCGAGCGGACGATGCGCATGCCCTTGCCTCCGCCGCCCGCGGTCGCCTTGAGAATGACCGGATAGCCGATGGTGTCGGCCAGGCGGCGGGCGGCGGAGGCATCCGGCAATAGCCCGTCGCTGCCGGAAACGATGGGCAGACCGGCCTCGGCCATTCGTCGGCGGGCCGCCGCTTTGTCGCCCATCAGGGCGATCGCCGGGGCGGGCGGGCCTACGAACTTGATGTTGCAGGATTCGCAAATCTCGGCGAACCGGGCGTTTTCCGCCAGAAAGCCGTAGCCGGGGTGGATGGCGTCGACGTTGGTGATCTCGGCGGCGCTGATGATGGCCGGGATGTTGAGATAACTGCGGTCGCTGCGCGCAGGGCCGATGCACACCTTCTCGTCCGCCAGGCGGACGTGCAGGGCGTCGACGTCCGCATCCGAGTACACGGCCACGGTTTCGATTCCGAGTTCGCGGCACGCGGTAATCACCCGGACGGCGATCTCGCCCCGGTTGGCTATCAGTACTTTTCGGAACATGCAATCAGTCCAGGCGGACGGTGAAGAGACGCTCGCCGTACTCGACCGGCTCGCCGTTCTCCACCCAGACCTTTTCGACGACTCCGGCAACGTCGCATTCGATCTCGTTCATGATTTTCATCGCTTCGACGATGCAGAGCACGGTCCCGGGCTTGACCCGATCGCCGGGCTGGACGAACGGTTCGGCACCCGGGCTGGGCGCCCGGTAGAAGGTGCCGATGAGCGGCGAGCTGACCAGGTGGGCCTTAGCGTCGGCCGGAGCCGCTTCGGTTCCGGGAGTCGCCAGCACCGGGACGGACGCCGGCGCGGCGGTGATCGGCGCCGGCGCACTTGCCGAGGGTGCAGTGGAGCGGTTGTCGCTGCGGCGGGTGCGCAGGTAGAAGTCCCCATTCTTCAGTTCAAATTCCTCGAACTGGCTGCTTGAAATCATCTTCAATATTTCTTTTAACTCTTTCAGTTCCACGGCGTTTACCTGTTGTCCGGATTTTGTCCGTTGATGGTATCACCGGCCGGTTCAAGCTGTCAAACGGCTAAAAAAAAAGGAACCGGCGCGCGGTTCCCTTGGATGCATGGCCGATGCGGTAGGCCTAAATCCGAAAATCTTTTTCCAAAATGATCTTGGCTTTTTTCAACTCGTAGCGGGCGCGGCCGAAATTGCCACCGGGTTGCAGGATGAACATCAAGAAGTACTCGCTGGTGATCATCTTGATCAGGAAATGGAGCTGTTCCGTGAAGATAGTCATCTCCTGAAGCATGCCGATTTCGACATCCTCGGCAGTGCGGACGGCATTCTTCAGCAGGGAAGTGTACTCCGCCGCCAACAGATCGAAATTGAGCCCGTCCTTGAGGTGATCGGGATGGACGGCCCGATCGATGATGATGCCATCCACCCCGACAATGAGAACGAGGAGGGCGCCCTCCACACGGGCGACCATCTCCTCGATTGTATCTCTGAACAGGTTCATCTACGCGTCCGTCGGGTCAGCGGATGATTCTCGGCGTCAGGAAGAACAGGATTTCTTTCGTCTCCTTGGACTTGGTGTCGCGGCGGAACGCGTACCCCAGGATCGGAATGTCGCCGAGCAGCGGCACCTTGTCGTTGTTGGTCTGATCGGAATCGATCAGGATGCCGCCGATCACGGTGGTTCCGCCGTCCGCTACCAGCACCTCGGTGGAGGACATGCTGGTGATGATTGACGGAATGTTGTTGACCGTATTGACGAAGTCGGCCCGGTTGTTTTCCACGGTGATCTTGAGCAGCACCGTGCCCTCTTCGGTGATCTGCGGCAGTACGCTGAGCTTCAACGAGGCGGAAAAGAAGCGCACCGAAATGGTGTTGTTTTCCACAACCTGGACCGGGAACTGGAGACCTTGCTCGATCATGGCCTGCCGGTTGTTTTGCGCCTGCACCTTGGGCTGGCTGATGACTCGCACCAGGCCGCTGCTTTCGGCGGCGGTCAGCGAGGCGTCCAGCAGGAAGGTGTCGAGGATGTTGCCCACGGAAATGCCGATGCCGCTGGTGGCCTGAGCGGCGGGGAAGGACCAGTTGTAGTTGCCGGTCCGGTTGTTCCCCTCCGTGCCCACGCTGACGGCGGCGTTCTCGGAAGCCTGGCCCGTGGAAGCGCCGCGGCCGGTGGCGCCATTGCCGGCGTTGTAGGCCGATTTGGGCGTTTGGGACGGCCGGGAGCCGCCGATCGTTCCATAGGTGTTCGGGCCGCCGATGGTGATCCGCTCCAGATTGCCCACCACGAAGCCGACCTGGACGCCCAGGCTGCGGGCATAATCGCGGCTGGCTTGCACGATCCGGGCTTCAATTTCCACCTGATGTTCCGCCACATCCAGAGCCTTGACCAGCTTGCGGATCTCGGCGATCCGTTCCGGGATGTCCCGGATGACCAGCGAGTTGGTCCGGGCGTCGGTCTTGATCTCGCCCGACTCGGTCAGGATGGGCACCAGCTTGTCGAGCAGTTCGGCGGCGGTGGCGTAATTCAGCTTGATGATATCCGTGACGGTTTCACGGGCCCGTTTCAACTCTTCCCGCGACTTCTCTTCCGCCTTGAAGGCATCCAGAGTGCCGATGCGCACGACGTTTCCCTCGATGACCTTGGCCAGGCGGTTGTTTTTCATCGCCAGGTCGAACACCTGATCCCACGGCACGTTGTCGACCTTGATCGAAATGGTTCCGGAGACACTCGGGTCGACGACGATGTTCAGTCCCTCGATATCGCTGATGAGGCGGAAGAAGTCGACGATGTCGGCTTCCTTGATGTCCAGGGTGATCGGTTCGCCGGTGTATTGCACCGTCTGCTGTGCGTCGTCTTGGACGTAATTCACGGCATCGGCCGCCGGGCCGGCTTTGGCCAGCAGCATTTTCGGCGCCTCGCCCAAGACAAGTGACGGCGTGTTGTCCAGGGGCTTGCTCTCCAACGCTTTCGGCTTGACCACCGGCTCGGGGATCCGGACGATGCTGGCGTCCGTCATCTCCGCCTCGGTGGAGGCAGCCGGCGGGGTGGCGGCTGCAGCGGCAGGCTGGGTGGAGATGACATCCACCGGAATCTCCTGGGCCGCCGGCGCAGAATCGGTCCGGACCAGGGTTTCCTGTCCCACCGCGATCTTCAATCCTTCCGCCACCGGCAGCACCTGCACGTCACGCACGTCCCGGTTCAGGTCCAGCACGATGCGGATGGTGCCCTGGCCGTCGTTGTTGAACTTGGATACCCGGATTTTCTGGACGATCTCGCCGTTCACGTGCAACACGTTCTTGTTGTAATGGGTCGCCGTGTTGGGCAGATCGACCACCAGGCGGAAGGGATCGGCCAGCCTGAATTTGCGGAATTCAGCGAGGTTCTGGCCAACCAGCGTGAGTTCAAAGATCCCGTCGCGAGTTGAGAACTGGACATCATTCAACTCGCTGGGCGTCTGGGCGCCGGCCGGTGCGCTTTGAGCGATCGCGAACACAGTGGCCAATGCACTCATGATCAACAGCGAAAGGAGCAATTTATTGGACCGCATCAAATGCCTCCTTATTACAATTATTTGCATTCTACTCATGGAGATCGACCGAAACGACGCTCTTCTCGACGCGCTTGTCCAGATAGCGCTTGAACTCTTCGAAGACCACGCCGTCCTTCTTTATCTGCTTGACTTTGGCGTTGAACAGATCGTCACCCGGTCGGATGAAATGGGCTTTCTTGTCAACGCCTTCGAAATAGGCGACGTTGCCGTCCGTTTTGGCGACAATGCCTTTCAGCGCAAGTTCCTTGATCAGCATGCCCCGGACGCCCGGGTACTGCTGTTGCCGCTCCTCGAAGGAGGGCACAGGTTCCAGTTGTGCCTCGGCGTTTTTCTGACGCTCGATTTTCTGGACGTCCAGGTTGATGAAGGGATCCTGGCGACCCATCATTTCGAAACGGATGGTCTTCTTGACCACCACGACATCGGATTTATCCGACGTGGTATCCTGTTGGGCCACCAGCATCGAGGGAACCATCAAGAGCAAGCCCGCGGCAAAGATGCATTGAATCAGCTTCATGGCCGTTCCCCTTCTACTGGATTTTCTCGGTGGCATCGCCGGTGTACACGAAGGTGCTGGCGATGAAACCCGCTTTGAGGGTGGGGCGGGCATCGGAGCCCTGAGTGGTGGATTCAAGCTTGAGGTTGTACACGTTCAAGATCCGGTCGAAGTTCGCCACCTGTTCGAAAAATTGTCCGATGGAACTGTAACTGGCCTCGCAATTAATGGTTATGGGCCATTCGTAGTAAAACTCGTGATCAACGGGTTTGTCAGGCCGGAACAGGGTGATCTTCAGGTCCCGGGATTCGTGGGCCAGATTCTCCAGGCGCCGGACCAGTTCGTCCGTTTCGCGCTCTTTCGGCAGGATCTTCTTTTCGCGTTCCAACTCGGCCAGCCGCGAATTGTAGATCTGTTCGTTGAGCGCCTTCTTCTGCTGGAAAGCCTGGGCTTTCTTAACTTTCAGATCCAGCTCGGCGATCTGGCCGTCCAGCTTGCTGAGTTCGTCGTTCATCTTGTCGAACACATACATTTTCAAGACGAAGAAGCTCAGCGCGATGATCAGGATCACCAGAGCGATCTGCAAAAGCATGGACGTTCCGCCCTTCTTTTCACCTGTTTTAGCCATTTTGCGCCTCTTCCTCGGCGGGTTTCGCAAAATTTTTCCGACAGTCAAACTCGAACTTGATCGGCAGCTTGCTCTTGTCGTAGTAGAGCCAGTCGATCAAGGAGTAATAGTTCTGGCTTTTGAGGCTGGAGTAGAAGTCGGCGATCGCATTCACTTCATATGCGTAACCCACGATGTGCGTGGTCTCACCTTCGCCGTCGCGCGTCTGGGTCATGTTCTCGATCCACAGTTTAGGTTCGGTGGCAGGCAGGCTTTGGATCAGGCCGTTCATCATCGCGATGGGGCCGCTCTGGTTCTCTTTCAGCTGTTCGATGACCTTTTTCCGCTCTTCCAGAATCTTGTTGATCCGCTCGTACTTTTCCACTTCTTCCTGAACGTTCTGCAGCCGGTCCGCTTCCTGCTGCAACTCGACGGCCTGCTGGCGTTTTTCCTGCAGCTGATTGTATTTGGACCACCAATACCACGTCCCCAAAGCTACCGCGGCGACCACGAGGACAGCGATCACCAAAATCGCCTGAATGGGTTTCGGCTCGATGGGTGCCCGTGGGACGGGCTGTTCGACAGAACGCTCGCGTAACAGGTTGATTTTTACCATTTGTCCTCCGTATTTCTCATTGCCAATCCGACAGCGATGGCAACTCGTGGAGAAATATCGTTAATAAACGAAGAATCGAATTTCTGAGGATTGTAAGTGATCCGCTTGAACGCGTTGAAGATCTCGACCGGAACCTCGAACTTCTGAGACAGATGCTCCGACAGGCCGCGGGTCCGGGCCGCGCCGCCGCTCAGGATCATCCGGTCGATCCGGTCGGTGGTGGTCGTGGCCTTGAAGAAGTCGAAGGTTTTCTGGATTTCCAGTTCGATGATCTCGGAGACCGAGTCCATGATCCGATGGACTTCGGCCTCATTCACGCCGCCCACGGCTGCACCCCGCTTGACCTTTTCTGCTTCCTCGAAGCTGATGCTGAGGCCTTTCTGCAGAAAGTCCGTGTACTGGTTGCCGCCGATGGAGATGTCGCGCGTGAACAGGAGTTCGGTGCCCTTGGCGATGCACAGGTTGGTGATGCTGGCGCCGATATTGAGGAGGGCCGTGACCGTCTGCCCCGTCGGCTGGTAGTTGTAGACGTAGGAGGTGAGCAGCGCGAATGCATCGATATCCACGATGGACGGCACCTTGCCCGCCAGGTTGATCACGCTGGTGTGGTCGGAGATCTTCTCCTTTTTGACCGCGACCAGGAGCACCTCGATCGTTCCGGTGCCCGGAACGCTTTTGAGGATCTCGTAGTCTACATTCACATCGGAAATATCAAACGGGATGTACTGTTCCGCTTCCCACATGATGGATTCGGACAGTTCTTCGGGGCTTTGGGCCGGGAGGTTGACTTTCTTGACGATAACGGAGTGGCCGGAGATCGACGTGGCGACATGGTTGACCTTGATCCCCTGCAAGTTGTAGATTCGGTTGATGGCTTCGGCGACCGGGAGCTTGGCCATGATGGCGCCGTCCACGATCGTGTCGGGCGCCAGCTGCTCCAATCCAAGGTGCACCAATTCAAACTCGTTCTTTTTGCCGGGTTTTAGTCCAACAATCTTCACGGAGGTGGAACCGATGTCGAGTCCGACAATTTGTTTTGATTTAAACAGCATAAATTCCTCTGCGTTGGAATTTCGTGTTCACCTGTCTGTTAATTAAGTGTTTATGTAGTTTAATTAACAGAGGACGCGCAATTTTGTCAAGGAAATAATTGAAAAATTTTACAAAAGATCGATATTGTTTTTTATAATAAACCTTCAATTTCCGGCATGTTTCCCGAGGCTGGGTTCAATATTGTGATGCCGGTCGTAACAAGCGGAGGTGCTTGATGGAGCAGGCGGGTGTTCTCAACGTGTTGCGGGATTCGGGCGCATTTCTCTCCGGTCATTTCAAATTAAGCTCCGGGTTGCACAGCGGCCATTACCTTCAATGTGCGGCGCTGTTTCGATTTCCCAGACCGTCGGCGGATTTGTGCGCGGATCTGGTGAAACAGACACAGATGGCGGGCATTACGTTTGATTGTGTCATCTCACCGGCTCTGGGCGGTGTGTTGATGGGCTACGAAGTGGCGCGCCAGGCCAACGTGCCCAATATCTTCGCCGAGCGTGACGCCAGCAATGCCATGGCTCTGCGCCGGGGATTCGCCATCGAAGCGGGGCAGCGCACCCTGGTGGTCGAGGATGTCATCACGACCGGTGGATCCGTCAAAGAGGTGATGGCATTGGTGCAAGCCGCCGGTGGCATCGTGGCGGCAGTGGGGGCCATCGCCGACCGAAGCCGTGGCAAGGCTGATTTCGGAGTTCCGTTCTTCTCGCTGGTCCAACTGGACTTCCCGGCCTACGAACAGAGCCGCTGTCCACTCTGCGCAGCCGGAGTGCCGGTGGAAAAACCGGGCAGTAAGAAATAAAGGAAGGTGCGTTCGCTCCGGGACCGACCCGACCGCATGGTGGCGCGTGCCGAATTACCGACTGGACATCGCATATGTGGGGACCCGCTATGCCGGCTGGCAAATCCAGCCGGGGCGGCAGACCATCCAGGGAATCGTGCAGGCGGTCCTGGAATTGCTCTACGGAGAGCAAATCCACCTCGTGGGTTCGGGGCGCACCGACGCCGGTGCCCATGCCATGGGCCAGGTGGCCAGCTTCCGGGCCCCGGCCAGGCTTCCTGAGGAGCGCTTGCCGCTGATCCTGAACAGTCGACTCCCTGCTGACATCCGGGTATTGCGGGCGACCCGGGCGCCGGCCGCCTTCCATGCCCAGCGGTCGGCCCGGTCCAAGTTGTATCGGTATCAGGTGTTCAACGGCCGGATTCTCGATCCATTCCACGAACCCTACTACCACCGGGTGTTCCATACGTTGGATGTGGCCGCGATGGCCGAGGCCGCCGGCAGCTTCCTGGGCCGCCACGACTTCACATCGTTCTGCGCCCACGCCGACGCCGAGGAGGATCACGTCCGGGAAGTTTACCGGTGCGAGATCGCCAGACGGGGGCCGCGGATCACCTTTGCGGTCGAGGCCAACGGATTCCTGCACCACATGGTTCGGAACATGGTGGGCACGCTGCTCGAGGTAGGGCGGGGGAAGCGAACTCCAGCGGAAATCCCCGGCATCCTTGCCGTCAGGGACCGGCGGCGCGCGGGACCCACCGCCCCGGCCTGCGGCCTGTTTCTGGTCCGCGTCTGGTACCGCCGGCGGTCTGACGGAGCCCCGCCGGAATGTGATTGATCGGGCGGACCTGTTAGAGTATAAAGATTCAGTTTGAGCCACCCCGGACTGTATGGATTAGGTGGCGGTTACGAATCGCCGGAGGATTGATTGATCGGCTACCTCAAGGGTACGCTCAGGGATAAAAAACCGGAAGTCCTGTTATTGGACGTCCATGGGGTGGGCTACCGGGTGCATATACCGCTGTCCACATTCTATCTGCTCCCGGGACCGGGCGAAGAGATGGAGCTGCTCGTGCACACGCATGTCCGCGATGACCAGATCACCCTGTTCGGTTTCAGCCGCCAGGAGGAGTTGGATATCTTTCGCGCCATCACCTCGGTGCGCGGCTGTGGGCCCAAGATCGCCCTGACGGTGCTCTCGGGGATGGAGCCCGAAGCCGTTCTGGAGAGCTTGACCTCCGCCGATGCGGCGCGCCTGGCCACCGTGCCCGGCATCGGCAAGAAGACGGCTGAGCGGCTGATTTACGAGCTGAAGGAGAAGCTGTCCCGCTACCTGAGCACCCGGCCAGCCGCGGAGTCCGGAGCGGAGAGCCAACCGCCGCCTGCGCTCATGGACGACCTGCTCTCGGCCCTGGTCAACCTCGGCTATCCCAAGGCCCAGGCCGAGAAAGCCGTGCAGCAGGCGTACCGGGACCAGCCCGAGGCGGCGTTCGAGATCCTCCTCCGTAAGTCCTTGCGGCACGTCATGAAGCGGTAACATGAAAGAAATCCGCGGTATCTTCAATCCCAACCGCACCGAGGAGGAACTCCTCGAGGTGCAGCTCCGGCCCCGGGCGTTTGTCGATTACATCGGCCAGCGCAAGGTGACCGAGAACGTCGGGATTGCCATCGAGGCGGCCAAGGGTCGCAAGGAAGCGCTGGACCACACCCTCCTGTATGGCCCTCCCGGCCTGGGCAAAACCACGCTGGCTGTGGTTATCGCCAGCGAGATGGGGGTGAACCTCCGCACGACGTCCGGTCCGGCCATCGAAAAGAAGGGCGACCTGGCGGCCATCCTGACCAATCTCGAGCCCATGGACATCCTGTTCATCGACGAGATCCATCGCCTGCACTCGACTATCGAGGAAATCCTGTATCCAGCCATGGAAGATTCCTCCATCGATCTGATCATCGGGGAGGGGCCCTCGGCCCGTTCCGTGCCCATCCCGCTGCCGCCGTTCACCCTGATCGGCGCCACCACCCGGCTGGGGCTGCTCACCGCGCCCCTGCGCGCCCGGTTCGGCATCGTCCACCGGCTGGAATTCTACGAGGACGACGACCTGTACATCATTCTGCAGCGCTCGGCCCGCATCCTGAACGTCCCGGCGACGGAGGACGGGCTGCGGGAGATCGCCCGACGGGCCCGCGGAACCCCGCGCATCGCCAACCGGTTGCTCAAGCGCGTCCGCGACTTCGTCCAAGTCCGTTCCCACGGCACCATCGACCGCGACAATGCCTGTGCCGCCTTCCGCATGCTGGATGTGGATGACAGCGGCATGGACGATGTCACCCGCCATCTCATCGAGGTGATCGTGGACAAGTTCGGCGGCGGTCCGGTGGGCATCAACACGCTGGCCGCCGCCACCGAGGAAGAGAAGGATACCATCCAGGATATCTACGAACCGTTCCTGATTCAGAAGGGATTCCTCGACCGGACACCCCGGGGGCGCGTGGCTACCGCACTGGCCTACCGCTACCTGGACCGACCCGTGCCGGCCGGCTTACCCGACAATCAGAAAAAACTGTTCGAGAGGTGACGCCCATGGCCGGCCCCTCGCTGTTCCTGATCGACACCATGAGTCAGGTGTACCGGGCGTTTTTCGCCATCCCGACGCTCAGCACCACCGATGATTTTCCCACCAACGCGTTGTACGGTTTTGTGAGCATGCTGAACCGGATCGTCGCCCAGCACCATCCCGATTACATGGCGGCGGCAGCCGAATCCCGGACCCCGACTCGGCGGCATGAGGCGTTCAGCGGCTACAAGGCCACCCGCAAACCCATGCCGCCCGAGCTCGCCCTGCAGCTACCGTTTATCGACGAGCTGTGCGCGGCGTTCCGCGTGCCGATCCTGCAGCAGGACGGCTTCGAAGCGGACGACATTCTGGCCACTCTGGCCGATCGCGGCCAGGCCGAGGGGTTCACGGTCAGCATCGTCACCTCGGACAAGGACATGTACCAGTTGGTGGACGATCGCGTCACCGTCCTGGACACCAAGGCGGACATCGCGTACGGTCCGCAACAGGTGCTGGAGAAAATGGGCGTGAAGCCGGATCAGGTGGTGGACCTGCTGGCGCTCATGGGCGACACGTCGGACAACATCCCCGGAGCGCCCGGGATCGGCCCGGTGAACGCCCGGAAGCTGCTCAATGCCTTCGGCGACCTGGATACCTGCTACCGGTGCCTCGAGGAGGTGGAGCCGAAGCGCATCCGCGAAATCCTCCGCCAGCACCGCCAGCAGGTGCTCGATTCCCGGGCGCTGGCGACGCTGGACCGCCGGGTGCCCGTGCGGTGGGAGTGGGGCGACCTGCGCACCGGAACACCCGACTTGGAACATCTGCGCGATCTGTTCACCCGGTTCGGTTTTCGCAGTCTGCTCAAGGAATTGCCGAGCCGGCCGGCGACTGCCGCGCCAACCGCGCGCCTGCTGGACGGTGGCGCCGAGCTGCGCCGAATGTGTGCCAGCCAACCACTCCTGCCCGTTGCGATGATGGTCTGGGGCCCCGATCGCGCGTTGGCGCAGTCGGCCGGGGATGCGGACATCCTGTCGTTGGACCGGCGGCGGGACCAGACGGCGATCCAGGCCTGGTTGGAGGGGCCGTCGTCGAAGCGCTTCCACGGCCTGAAACGGCTTGCGCTGGAGCACCAGCTTCCAGCCGGATTCGAGGGACATGTGGATGATGCCGAGCTGATCCACTATCTGCTCTGGCCCCATATCGAGGATCACTCCCTGGAGCGGATCGCGTTGGAACTGAGCCGGAGCGTCCCCCCGGCAGCCGAGAGCGAGCCGCTTCTGGTCGAGCCGCTGGCGGCGCGGCTGGAGGTCATTCACGCGGCCTGCGCCGAGTGGTTGCCGCGGCTGGAGGAGGCCGGACTGGGAACCATCTACCGTGAGGTGGAGCTGCCGCTCCTGCCCATCCTGGCCGGCATGGAACGCACGGGAATCCTGCTCGACGTGCCCTGGCTCGAGTCTCTATCCGCTGAACTGGCCGGCCGGATCGTCCGGCTGGAGAATGAAATCTATGCGCTGGCCGGCGAGGAATTCAATATCAACTCGCCGAAACAGCTCGGCGAGATTCTGTTCGACAAGCTCCAACTCCCCTCGTCCAAGAAAACGAAGAAGACGAAATCGTACTCCACCGGGGTTGAGGTGCTGGAGTCGCTGGCCCCGCTGTACCCGCTGCCGGCCCGCATCCTGGACTACCGGCAGCTGACCAAACTCAAGTCCACGTATGTGGACGCGCTGCCGCCGCTGGTCGATCTTGCGACGGGACGTCTGCACACCACGTTCAACCAGACCGTCGCGGCCACCGGTCGCTTGTCCAGCACCAATCCCAACCTCCAGAACATCCCCATCCGCACCGAGGAGGGGCAGAAGATCCGGCGGGCGTTCGTCGCCCCGCCCGGCTGGCGTCTCGTGTCGGCTGATTACTCCCAGATCGAGTTGCGGATCATGGCCCACCTGAGCGGCGACGAGTTGCTGCTGGCCGCCTTCCGCGGCGGCCAGGACGTGCACACCCAGACGGCCCGCGACGTGTTCGGTGCCGCCGCCGAGGCCAATCCGGCCGAATACCGGCGCCGGGCGAAGATCATCAACTACAGCATTCTCTACGGGAAGAGCGATTTTGGTTTGGCCCAGGATCTCAAGATTCCCCAGCGCGAGGCGAAGGCCTTCATCCAGTCGTACTTCGCCACGTATCCCGGCGTGCGGCGCTGGCTGGACGAGAATCTGACGGATGCCGTCTCCTCCGGTGCGGTGCGCACCATGTTCGGCCGGATCCGGCCCATTCCCGAACTCCGGAACTCCAATTGGAACGTCCGCAGCACGGGCGAGCGCATCGCGGCCAACTCACCGATCCAGGGCGCTGCAGCCGACATCATCAAGCTGGCGATGATCCGGTTGGCCCGACGCCTGGAGGGCAGCGGCCTGCAGGCCCGCCTGTTGCTCCAGGTGCATGACGAACTCCTGCTGGAGTGTCCCGTGGAGGAGGTCGATCGCCTCCGCGGCATCCTGCGTGAGGCCATGGAGGGCGTGGCGCCGCTGAAGGTGCCGCTGGTCGTGGACATCCACGACGGCGCGAACTGGCTGGAGGCCAAATAGGCACCCCATGCGCTTCACCGACGATTCACTGGCCAACCTGGAACTCGGCCGGCTGCTGGAGCTGCTGGCGGGCCTGGCCACCTTTGAAGGCGGCCGGCGGGACATCGCCGCACTGGCGCCACTGGCCTCGGCGGAGGAGCTGAAGCGGATTCACATGCTGGTTGGCGAGATCCGCCAGGGGCTGGAACGCGGCGAGGGATTCAACTTCAGCGGCTTGGGCGACGCACGATCGGTGCTGAATCTCCTGGATGTCGAGGGAATCGTCCTGGAGCCGGGCGATATCCTGGTGATCCACCAGCTCATGACCGTCGCGGCTGAGACGGCCCGGGCGTTGAACGCAGTGGAGGATCCGGAGTCGCCGCTGCGGGAGCTGGGCGGCAGCTTCCCGGTGCTCCACTCCACGATCCGGCTCATCGAGGACAAGCTCGATCCCAGCGGCGAAGTGCCCGATCGCGCGTCACCGGAGCTGGCCACCGTGCGGCGCCAGCTGCGGGACCTCAACGAAAGCATCCAGCAGGCATACGCCCGCATCCTGGACCGGGCGGCCCGACAAGGCCTTCTCCAGGACAGCTACGTCACCGTCCGCAACAACCGCTACGTCATCCCGGTGAAGTCGCAGGGGCAGGGCGCCATGGAGGGGATCGTCCACGGCACCTCTTCATCCGGATTGACGGTGTTTCTGGAACCGTTCGACATGGTCTCCCACAACAACCGGTTCATCGGCCTGCGCGACCGGGAGCAGGAGATCGTCCAGCAGATCCTGGCCCAGCTCACCGAAGTGCTGCGGGCGAGCCGGGACGACCTGGAACGCGCCTGGGAACTCCTGGGCGTCGTGGACAGCCTCACGGCGCGAGCCCGCTTCGCCGTC